>JABCZO010000074.1 GCA_013289615.1 Gammaproteobacteria bacterium | reverse complement strand
CCCGTGAAGCGTCGCGCGCTCGACCTCGGCCTGACGGTGCACCAACCGGCGACCTTCAAGTCGCCGGAGGCCGTCGAGATGCTGCGGGCGGCCGGCGTCGACGCGCTTGTCGTGGTGGCCTACGGCCTGATTCTTCCGGTCGCCGTGCTTTCAGTTCCAACCTGGGGCTGCATCAACATTCATGCATCGCTGCTGCCGCGCTGGCGCGGTGCGGCGCCCATTCAACGTGCGCTGCTTGCGGGCGACGCGATGACCGGGGTCACCATCATGCGCATGGAAGCCGGCCTCGACACGGGTCCCATGCTGACCTCGCGCAGCACGGATATCGGTCCGACCGACACGGCCAAGACGCTGCACGACCGGCTCGCGAACATGGGTGCGGAGCTCATCGATGAATCGTTGCATGCCATGAACTCCGGGCTGGTCCGCGAGGTTGCTCAGCCGGCCGAGGGCGTCACGTACGCTGCCAAGATCGACAAGTCGGAAGCGTTGATCCACTGGCAGCAAAGCGCCGAACATATTCATCGCCAGATCCGCGCCTTCAATCCCTGGCCGGTGGCGCAGACTCAATTGAACGGGCAGCAGCTGCGGGTTTGGGATGCCGAGGCCATCGCCGCGCCCAGTCTTGGTCGCGAGTCGAAACCGGGAACCGTGCTCAGCGCGACACACGAGGGCATCGATGTCCTCTGCGGCAGGGGAATCCTGCGAATCCTCAGGCTGCAACTGGCGGGTCGCAAACCGTTGGCTGCTGCGCAATTCCTCCAAGGACAGCGCCTCGACGGCATGCGCTTCGCTGCCATATGAAAGGCACCGCCGCCAGTGCGCGTTCTTTGGCCGCATACGCGGTGGCGCGCGTGTTGCGCGAGGGCGTAACGCTCGATGCCGCCTTGAAGGATGCCCTGGTCGCGGCGGACTCGAAGCTCCATGCGTCGGTGCGTTCTTTGAGCTACGGCGCCGTGCGCGGCTACTTCAGGCACGAAGCCATTCTGGGAAAGTTGCTGTCGACGCCGGTGCGATCCTTGGATTTTCTGGTGCGCGCGCTGCTGTCCGTGGCGTTGTATGAACTCGAGGATGAGCGCACGCCCGAGTATGCCGTCGTCGATGCGGCCGTGCAGACCGCAAAGGCCACGGATGCTTCGCGCGCATCGGGACTGATCAATGCGGTGCTTCGGCGCTACTTGCGCGAACGCAAGAGCCTGGATGCAGAGATTGCGAGCCGGCCGGCGCCGCGCCACGCCGCGCCGATCTGGTTGGCGGATCGCTTTCGCGCCGATTGGCCGGTGCGCTGGACGCAGTTGCTGGCGGCCAGCGACAGCCACGCGCCGATGTGGTTGCGCGTCAACAGCCGTCTGGCCACCACCGACGAATACCTGGGGCAACTGCAGGCCGCGGGGATCGGTGCGCGCGCGGAAGATCGCGTGCCTTACGCCATTGTTTTGGACTCGCCCCGCGACGTGCACGAACTGCCGGGCTTTGCGCAGGGTGTCGTCTCGGTTCAAGATCTCGGCGCGCAGTGCGTGGCGTTCCCATTGGCGCTGGCGCCCGATCAACGGGTGCTCGATGCCTGTGCGGCTCCAGGAGGCAAAACCGCTCTGATCGCAGAAAGACAACCTTCCTTGAAAAATCTGGTGGCGGTCGACATCGACCCGCACCGCCTGAGCCGGGTGCGGGAAAACTTGAACCGGGGAAACTTGAGCGCCGAGGTCGTGGCCGGTGATGCCACCGCTGCGGCAAAGTGGTGGGATGGCACGCCGTTCGACCGAATATTGCTCGATGCGCCCTGTTCAGGCCTCGGGGTCATCCGTCGTCATCCCGATATCCGGTTGCGTAAGTCCCCGTCCGACATCGATAAATTGCCTGCGCTGCAGGGACGATTGCTGAAATCCACCTGGGACCTGTTGGCGCCCGGCGGCCGGCTGGTATACGTCACCTGCACCGTGACGCGCAGCGAGAACCGGGATGTGATCGCCGCGTTCTTGTCGGGCAATCCCGGCGCGGGCATCGTTGCCGCGGAGGCCTGGGAAGGGTGGCCGGGGTTCGGCGAAGCCGACGAGTTCGGCCGTCAGATATTGCCTGGGGAGGCGGGTGCCGACGGCTTCTATTATGCTGCTTTGACCAAACAATGACCGCAGCGCGCCTAAACCAGCAGGGCCTTGCTCGCCGTAAAGGACGACTCCTTGCGCGAGGTGTAGCCTTGGTGGCCGCATGTATGGCGGCGGCGGCCATGGTCCAGCCGTTGCGGGCCGAGGGCTTGGAGGGACGCTTCGAGATTCGTTCGGCGGACCTCGAACTCAAGGACGGCGTTTATCACCTGAACGCGCGCCTGGACTTGCCGATCAGTGATGCGGTGCGTCGCGGCCTGGCGCAAGGAGTTCCCTTATCCCTCGAACTCGATTTGGTCATCAAGCGGGTGCGGCAGTTGCTGCCGAACTCCAGCGTGGCCGAACTGACGCAGCGTTACCATCTGCAGTACAACGCCGTCAGCGCGCGCTACATCTTGCGCAATGACAACAGCGGCCAGCAAGAATCTTTAGGTACGATCAATGAGGCGATCGAACACCTTTCCGAAGTGCACAGCCTGCCGGCGCTGGACAAGGCGCTCATCGCCCGGGACCGCCGCTACGAGGCGAACGTGCGTGCCAAGATCGATTTCGGCACCGTCCCCTTCACCATGCGGCTGCTGATGTTCTGGGTCAGCGATTGGCATCGTGAGAGCGACTGGTACGCCTGGACTTTCCAGCCATGATCCGCAAATACGGTTCGACCGTCTTGGGCTGCATCGGCGTCGCGCTGTGGATTGCCGCGCTGTTCATGCTCGCGTCGGCTGCGCAAAATTCAGACAAGTTCGACAAGTGGCTGCCGTGGATACTGCTGATCAACATCTGCGGCATGCTCACGCTGCTGGTGCTGCTCGCCGGCAAGCTGGCG
>JABCZO010000073.1 GCA_013289615.1 Gammaproteobacteria bacterium | reverse complement strand
CGTGACCACCAACTGGGCGGAAAAGGTCGACATGAAGACTGGCCGGCCCATCAAGGTGAAGGAACATTCACCGTTCGGCCCGGGTGGCAACACGCAGGCATGCCCGTCAGCGATGGGCGGCAAGGATCAGCAGCCCTGTGCGATTGATCCGACCGAGCCCGGCATGGCGTACTGCCCGACCAACAACTGGTGCATGGAAGATGAGCCGCAAGAGCGCTCACACACCCAGCAGGGCACTGTGTACGTGTTTGCCAATGTCTACATGTATCCGGAGAAGCCGGGCATCACGGGCAAGTTCAAGAAGTTCAATGTCCTGACCGGCGAGACTGTCTGGGAAATTCCGGACCCGTACCCGAACTGGGGCGGTGCGCTGGTGACGGACGGCGGGCTGGCCTTCTACGGCAGCTTGAACGGCGACTTCCGGGCCGTTGACCGTGCCAGTGGCAAGGTACTGTGGCAGGTGCGTCTGGGCTCGGGAATCATCGGAAACCCGATCACCTACAAGATTGCCGGCAAGCAGTACGTCTCCATCTGGAGCGGCATCGGCGGCTGGATCGGCCTGCCGGTGACGGCGGGTCTTGACCTCAGCGACAAGTTCGGCGCGATCGGCGCCACCGCCATGACCAAGGCGGCGAACCTCGACAAGATCCCGATGGGCGGGACGCTGTACACCTTCCGCGTCGAATAAGGAACGGCTACAGCGATTGGTTGGGGACGCGCCCGGTGGTTTCACCGGGCGCGTCCATTTGAGGGGTATAATTCAACGGTCTTTTGTTGATTCGTGCGCCGCAACATGGCGTCGCGGGGGCGTGTGCGTATGTTGACTCGGTTCGGACCTAAGCTGGTTGGCACCCTGATCCTGGGCTTCGTGGCGATTGCTGCACCCGGCGGGGCGAAGGCGGCCCTGAGGGTGTGTGCCGACCCCGGCAACATGCCGTTCTCCAATGAAGCCCGCGAAGGGCTGGAGAACAAAATGGCGAATGTGCTGGCCGAGGCACTCGGCACCAAGGTGCAGTACTACTTCCGGCCCACGATTGAGCGTGGCATGACACGCACCACGCTCGACGCCGACGAATGCGATGTGATGTTCGACATGCCGGTGGACTCCGAGCGCGTGCTCACGACCACGGCGGTGTATCGCACCACCTTTGTCCTGGCCTACCGCAACGATCGCGGAATTGGCACATTCAAGAATCTCGACGACCCGCGCCTGAAGAAGCTACGGGTCGGTGTCTATCAGACCTCGGCGATTCGTGAGGCGCTGGCCGAGCACGACGTGGTCGCCAATACGTTCATTCATTATCTGAGTCACGACGCCGATCTGGTGCCGGAGGATCAGCCCAGTTACGACGTGCAGGAAGTCATCGACGGTAAGCTCGACGTCGCCGCCGCCTGGGGGCCGTTTGCCGGCTACTACAAGGCGATGAAGAACGCGCCGATCACCATCCAGCCGGTCAATCTGATGGAAGAAGCAGTGCCGATGGAATTCGACATGGCGCTCGCCGTACGCAACAGCGATCGCGATCTGCTGGCGAAGCTGCAGCAGGCGCTGATCGACAAGCGTGAGGCGATCCACGCGATATTGACCGATTTCGGCGTTCCGTTGGTGACGTGCGATACCTGCCTGATCAGCGGCGATCTGCCATCGCACGGCCCGTACAAGTCAGAAGCACCGCTGCCGGTGAGCGCCGACACCAAGCCGGTCGTCACCATTGCGATGCTGAACAGCTGGCTCGCCCATGGCGCCAACGTCAATTACGAGCTCAGCAACGCGGTCGTCGCCGACGATCCGGTGCGGGTGGTGTATCTGCTGGAGAAAAAGCACGCTGCGATCGATGCCCAGGATCCGCAGGGGGAAACGCCGCTGCACCACGCGCTGGTGCGGCGTTCGGAGCCCATGGTCAAGCTGCTGCTCGACCACGGCGCCAGCGTAGCGGCGACCGACCGCGACGGCTGGTCACCGCTGATGACCGCGGCCTGGGCCGATGATGCGGCCGCGATCAAGCTGCTGGTGGCCCACAAGGGCGACCCGAATTTCGCCGGTCCCGGCCGCCTTACGCCGCTGGCGATTGCGCTGGAATACGGCAAGGATGCGGCCGCGGTGGCGCTGGTCGAATCGGGCGCCGACTACGTGCATCCGATGGGCGATGCCGGCTACACACCGCTGATGCTGGCGGTGGCTGGACATTCCGAGACCGCGGCGCAGGCGCTGATCACCAAGGGCGCGGATGTCAATGCCAGCAATGCGGGCGGCGTGACCGCGCTGATGATCGCCGCCGCGGACGGCCAGGCTGCACTGGTCGGGCTGCTGGTTCGCTCCGGCGCAAACATCGCGGCGCAGAGTGAGCGCGGCGATACCGCGCTGTCGATTGCGCGGGCCAAGGGCCATCTGGCGGTGATGAAACTGCTGGACGAGCAAGCGCCGAGTGCGTCAAATCCGGCTCATTCAGGAGGGTAGATTTGCCGGGGTGTAGAATTCCTGTCATCGATCAACAAATAATACGAAGCAGGGGTGTGTAGTGTTCAAGACGGTAGCTTTTCCGGGTGCCTTGATTGGCTGCGTGCTGGTGCTGGCCCTGAGCGTGCGCGCAGCCGATTCCCCACCCCCGACGGCGGAATCCGACCCGGGATATTCGGCCGCCCACCCGGTAGCGGCGCCGAGCGCCAGCACGGCCAAATCCACGACAGATGTGGTCGAGTCTACGCCCAAGGGACAGCTCAAGAACCCGTACAAGGACAGCGATGCCGCGGCCGTCGAGGCGGGCCGCAAGGCGTATTTCAAAGCCGGCTGCAATGGCTGCCACGGCGGTAATGGCGGCGGTGGTATGTGTCCTCCGCTGACCAACGACACCTGGGTTTACGGCGGCGACGATGACACGCTGTTCCGTCTGGTGACGCTGGGATCGGACCAGTTGCAGACCAAGGGTTATACGCGCAAGGGTCACGAGAAC
>JABCZO010000072.1 GCA_013289615.1 Gammaproteobacteria bacterium | reverse complement strand
AGCCAATCTGGTGGAGCGCTCCCGCATCATCATGGAGAAGCCGTTCGGTACCGACCTCGCCAGTGCGGTGTCGCTGAACGCCAGGCTGCACCAGGTGTTCGACGAGGACCAGATCTTCCGCATCGATCACTTTCTCGGCAAGGAGCCGGCGCAGAACATCCTCGCGTTCCGCTTCGCCAACGGCCTGTTCGAGCCGATCTGGAACCGCAACTTCATCGATCACGTACAGATCGACGTACCGGAGACGCTGGCGCTGGGAAAACGCGCGGCCTTCTACGAGCAGACCGGCGCGTTCCGCGACATGGTCGTGACCCACCTGTTCCAGATCCTCGCGTTTACCGCGATGGAGCCGCCGACTGCGCTCGAGCCGGTGCCGATCAGCGAGGAGAAGAACAAAGTCTTTCGCAGCATGTTGCCGATCAATCCCGCCGATGTGGTGCGCGGGCAATACACCGGATACCGATCCGAGGAAGGTATCCAGCCGGAATCGGATACCGAAACTTTCATCGCGTTGAAATGCCTGATCGACAACTGGCGCTGGGCCGGCGTGCCATTTTTTCTTCGCACCGGCAAACGCCTGGCCGAGGGACAGCGGATCATTTCCATCGCGTTTCGCGAGCCGCCCAAGAGCATGTTCCCGGCCGGTTCGGGCGTCGGTGCCCAGGGCCCGGACCATCTGACGTTCGATCTGGCGGACGCCTCGAAGATGTCGTTGTCGTTCTACGGCAAGCGGCCAGGCCCGGGTATGCGACTGGACAAGCAGAGCCTGCAATTCGCGATGCATGACACCGGCCTGGTCGGCGATGTGCTCGAGGCCTACGAGCGCCTGATCCTCGATGCGATGCGCGGCGATCACACGCTGTTCACGACCGCCGAGGGCATCGAGCGGCTTTGGCAGGTATCGACGCCACTGCTGGAGGCGCCGCCGCCGGTGCGTCCCTATGCGCCGGGCTCATGGGGACCGAACGCAATCCACCAGCTGGTGGCACCGCATGCCTGGCGGTTACCGTTCGAGCGCGTCTGGCGGGATCCCAACCGCGTCGGCGCCTGAGGGCAATGCAAGGCAAAGCGATACGATTGAGCGCTCTACCGACCGATGCTAAGGTCGCGCGCAACCACGCAGCCGGGGGGCCTTCATGAGCGATGAGATTATTTTCTATCACAACCCGATGTCGCGCGCGCGCATGGTGCACTGGATGCTGGAGGAAGTCGGCGCACCCTACCGCATGGAACATGTCGATCTGCAGAAGGGCGAGCAGAAGCAGCCCGCGTTTCTGGCCGTCAACCCGATGGGCAAGCTTCCCGCCATCGTGCACCAGGGCACGGTCGTTACCGAGACCGGCGCGATCTGCGCCTACCTCGCCGACGCTTTCCCGGCGGCGGAGCTTGCGCCACGCTGGGACGAGCCGATTCGCGGCAGCTACCTGCGCTGGATGTTCTTCGGCGCCGCCTGCGTCGATGGCGCGCTCATCGACCGCATGCTGGCGCGCCCGGTGCCGGCAACGACCTCGGCGCTGGGCTACGGACGCTACGAGGACCTGATCGACACGCTGGAAAAGGCGATCACGCCGGGCCCCTACATATTGCAGGATCGCTTCAGCGCCGCCGATGTCTACCTCGGCTCGCAGATCAACTTTGGCATGATCAGCAAAACCCTCGAGCCGCGCGCCGCATTTCAGAACTACGTGAACCTGCTGGTGCAGCGTCCCGCCTACAAGCGCTTCCAGGCACAGCGCGAGCAGCTGCTGGCGCAGATGAAAGCCGCCGGCTGACACTCCATGCGCTGGCAGGACAATCGGGAGAGCGATAACGTCGAGGATCGCCGCGACGATAGCGGCGGCGGTGGCATGCGTTTCGGCGGCATTCACCTTGGCCTCGGCGGCGTAGTCGTCGTGCTGCTGGGCAGCTGGCTGTTCGGAGTGAATCCGATGACGGTGCTGGGGCTGCTCAGCGGCGACAGTGCCCCAACCGCGCCGGCGCAGAGCGAGCCTGCTCGCCAGCCGCCGGCCAACGACAGGCTGGCCGCATTTGTATCAACGATCCTGGCCAGCACCGAAGATGTCTGGGGCGAGATATTTACGCAGGCCGGCAGAACCTACGAGCGTCCACGGCTGGTGCTGTTCCGCGATGCGATTCCAACCGCCTGCGGTACCGGCGAGAGCGCGATGGGACCTTTCTACTGTCCGCAGGATCGCAAGGTCTACATCGATCTCGATTTCTACCAGACGTTGCGCGACCGCCTCGGCTCGCCCGGCGACTTTGCCCAGGCCTATGTGATTGCGCACGAGGTCGGTCACCACGTGCAGAATCTGCTGGGCACGACTGCCAAGGTCGACGCGCTGCGCGCGCGCGAGAACAGAGCGCAGCTCAACGCCACGTCGGTGCGCGTCGAGTTGCAGGCCGACTGCTTTGCCGGGGTGTGGGCGTTTCATTCGCAGGCGGAAAAGCACTGGCTGGAACAGGGCGACATCGAATCGGCGCTGAACGCTGCCTCGCACATCGGCGATGACGCGCTGCAAAGACAGACGCAGGGGCGGGTGGTGCCCGAGACCTTCACTCACGGCACCAGCGCGCAGCGGGTGAACTGGTTCAAGCGTGGACTGGCCAACGGCAAGGTGGCGGACTGCGACACCTTCGGCGCGGCCACGCTGTGACAGCGCGATGTGCCTGATCCTGGTTGCGTGGCGAGCGCACACCGACTACCCGCTGGTACTGGCAGCCAACCGCGATGAATTCCACGCCCGCGCCGCCGCACCGGCCGCGTGGTGGCCGCAGCCGGATATCCTCGCCGGGCGCGATCTGAGCGCCGGGGGCACCTGGCTGGGGGTCGCGCGCGACGGCCGCTTCGCGGCGCTCACCAATTACCGTGACCCGGCGATTGCACAGCGCGATGCGCCGAGCCGCGGCGAGCTGGTTCCGGCGACGCTGGCCTCGGCGCTGCCGGTGCAGCAGCGGCTGCAGCAATTGCGCCGCACCGGCGGCAACTACAATCCTTTTAATCTGATCTTCAGCGACGGC
>JABCZO010000071.1 GCA_013289615.1 Gammaproteobacteria bacterium | reverse complement strand
GAATGAATTGGGTGGAATGATGCAGACATCAGCTGCCAGATCGACGAAGCTCTTTTCATCGAACTGCTTGGGATCCACGATGGTCGAATTGATGTTGGTGAAGATCTTGAACTCGGGCGCGCAGCGCACATCGTAGCCGTAACTCGAGGTACCGTAGGATATGACACGCCCGGTGGCGTTCGCGCGCACCTGGTTGGGTTCAAACGGCTCGATCAGGCCTCGCTCGCTCGCCATGCGGCGAATCCAGTTATCCGATTTTATAGCCATGCCGTTCTGCCTATGCCGTCCTTGCTGTCAGGTGTCTTCCACCACGATCTTCGGGAACAGCGCGCTGCGATCGCGCGCGCGGCGCGCGAGTGCTGCCGCTGCGTGCCTGGCCGCTTCGATATAGGCGCGCGCGCGCGCACTTTCCGGTTCGGCCACAACGGTCGGACGGCCGCCGTCAGCCTGCTCGCGGATCCGGGCGTCGAGCGGCAGTTCACCCAGCAACTGCACATCGTATTCGGCGGCCATGCGCGCACCGCCGCCGGCACCGAAGATATGGTCCACATGGCCGCAGTTGGAACATACGTGCATGCTCATGTTTTCGATGATGCCGAGTACCGGCACCGAGACCTTCTCGAACATCGCCAGCCCCTTGCGCGCGTCGGCGAGAGCAATGTCCTGCGGAGTGGTAACGATGATCGCACCGGCGACCGGCACGCGCTGCGCCAGCGTGAGCTGAATGTCTCCGGTGCCGGGGGGCATGTCGACCACCAGATAGTCGAGTTCGCCCCAGTCGGTATCGCTCAGCAACTGCGACAGCGCCTGGGTCACCATTGGGCCGCGCCAGACCACGGCCTGCGCCGGGTCGACCAGAAAGCCTATGGACATTGCCGACAGGCCATGCGCCTGCAGCGGCCGGATGTGCTTGCCGTCCGGAGAACTGGGATGCTGTCCCGTCAGGCCCAGCATCAGCGGCTGGCTGGGCCCGTAGATATCGGCATCGAGGATGCCCACCTGTGCGCCGCCGGCCGCCCAGGCCAGCGCCAGATTCACCGCAACGGTGGATTTGCCAACCCCGCCCTTGCCGCTCGCCACAGCCACGATATTCTTCACGCCCGCGAGTGGCTTGAGGTTACGTTGCACGGCGTGAGGCACAATGCGGCTGGCGAGCTCGAGCGTCAGCTCCACGGCCAGTCCGGCGCCAGCCAGATGTCGCTGCAGCGCCGATTGCAATTCGTGCGTATAGCCAACCGTAGGAAAACCGAGTTCGAGTTTGACCAGAACCCGGTCCGCATCCAGCTCCAGGGCGCGCAACGCCTGGGCTTGCGCCAGGGTCTGCTGCAGGTAGGGATCGACAAAACCGTCAATGGCCGCGCGTACGCTAACCTCTGAAATCAGCATGAATTGTATCACCCTGGAACCGGCAAGAACGGCCGTCGCGCCGGGCAAACATGGCATAATCCCGGCTTGCTTGATACCACCTGGCCATCGGAAAGTGCGGCCGAAGGGCTGCGGTAGCGGCACCCCTTGCAACAACATTAACACGGCGGAATGAGTTTTTTCACCACCCTGCGTGCTGACCGGCTGATCGAACAGATCAAGTCGTCGACCAATCTGATGGGAGCGGAAACGCAGAAGGCCATCGCCAAGCTGAAGGAGGCGGGGCCGGGCGCGATCGAAGCAGTCATCGCCGCGCTGCCGGAAGCCGATAAGCACGCCACGGTGGCGTTCGTCGACGTGCTGGCCACGCTCGCCAATGCCAAGAGCTTCCCCAAATATGTCCAGGCGCTGGTGCAAGGCAGCCCGCGCTCGATTGCGGGTGTCGCCTGGGCGCTCACCAGCAGCCGCGGCTACCCACCGCACCTGCTGCTGGAGGCACTGGCGACCCCGGGCATCGCCAAATCCGCGCTGCTGGATGTCATCAACGGCCAGCGCCAGCGCTTCTCGATCCGCGAACTGCTGACCGCCGCCTACAACCAGGAGCCGAACGAAAAGGCGGCACTGTTCCGCATCGTCGCCGAAGCGGCCGACGAATCGGCCGTGCCGGAGCTGATCAGCCGGCTGCAGGGCAAGGATCCGATCGCGCGGTTGCACATCATCAGTGTGCTGGCAAAGTTCAATAAGCCCGAGGTGCAGCGTGCACTGCAGGGGCAGCTCGGGGACAACAGCAAACTGATCCGCTCGGCCGCGCTCGCCGCGCTGTCGAAAATGGACGGGCCGATCGAGGTCGCGAAGGTCTGCGGGCTGCTGCGCGATCCGGAGCTGGAGGTTCAGAATCGCGCGGTCGAGTTGCTGCAGCGTGCGCGCGATCCGGAAACCATCCGCCACCTGGTGCCGGTCCTCAAGGACGAGAACGAGCAGACGCGCCGCGCCGCCGTCGAGGTGCTGAACGAGGTCGGCGATGCGCGTTCGGTGAAGTATCTGCTGGAGGCGATCAAGGATGATGACTGGTGGGTGCGCAGCCGTGCCGGCGACGCACTCGGCAAAATCGGCGGTCCGAAGGTCATCGATGCGGTGCTCGAGCTGGTGCGCGACAAGGATGAGGATCTGCGGCGCGCGGCGATCGAGATCCTTAATCAGACCAAGGATGAGCGCGCTATCAATCACCTGATCGATGCCACCAAGGATGCGGACTGGTGGGTGAGTGAGCGCGCGGTCGATGCGCTGGCCGAAATCGGCAGCAAGCGTGCGGTGCCGCGGCTGTACGAGATGCTGCGCACCGCCAACGCCAAAGCTCTGCCGGTAGTGGTGCGGGCCATCGGCAAGCTCGGCGACGAGAAATCGCTCGACCTGCTCACGCCGATGCTCACGCGCAACGAGAAAGAAATCCGCATCGAAACCATACAGGCGATGGCGCGCCTGGCCGACGAGCAGCGCGCCGATCAGATTCGTGCGCAGCTGCAGGGGCAGACTTCCAATCCGGATGCGACCGTGGCCCGCGCCGCCGTGCGTGCAATGACGGAACTCGAGGTGCGCTTCTCCTCCGGCGTGACGGCGGCGACCTCGGTGTCGCCCGCCGCCAGCACTCATCCCGGGCGGCCGGCTCGGCCGGTGGAACCGACACGCACGTTGCTGATCCCGGAGCGCGACGTCGCCAAGGTGGTGCAGCAGGTCGCCAACTCCAGCGCGCCGAAGCTCGATATCAACACGCTCACCCCGGGCGACATCATCGAAGGGCGCTACAAGTACATCGAGCGCATCGGTCGAGGCGCCTTCGGCACCGTGCTGCTGATGGAAGACACC
>JABCZO010000070.1 GCA_013289615.1 Gammaproteobacteria bacterium | reverse complement strand
ACAACGGTCAGGACGCGATCCGGCTGGTGGAACAAACGCCGGATTTGTCGCTGGTACTGATGGACATCATGATGCCGGAAATGGACGGCTATGAGACCATGCGGCGCATTCGCGGCAAGCACGAATTCCGTCAGCTGCCGATCATTGCGCTGACGGCGAAGGCGATGAAGGGCGATCGGGAGAAATGCCTCGAGGCGGGTGCTTCCGACTACGTCGCGAAACCGGTCAATACCGAGCAGCTGCTGTCGTTAGTGCGGCTGTGGCTGCACCGCTAACGCATATGAACGGCAAACACGACGGCAAGGTGAATATCCTGCTGGTGGATGACCAGCCGGCGCGGCTGCTGTCGTACGAATCCATCCTGAGCGAGCTCGGCCAGAATCTGGTCATGGCGCATTCCGGCGCGCAAGCCCTGCAATTGCTGATGACGGATGAGTTCGCCGTGGTGCTGCTTGACGTCAACATGCCGGGCATGGACGGCTTTGAGACTGCGACGCTGATTCACGAGCATCCGCGCTACGAAAAGACTCCGATCATCTTCATCACCGGTGTGCACGTAAGCGACCTGGACCGGCTGCAAGGTTACAAAGTCGGAGCCGTGGACTATGTGGCGATTCCGGTAGTGCCGGAAATCCTGCGCAGCAAGGTCGCGGTTCTGGTCGAGCTGTATTGTCAGCGACGCGAACTGAAGCAGCTCAATCGCAGCCTGGCCGAGGCCAACGCCATGCTTGCGGAAGCCAATTCAACGTTGCAGGTCGAGAAGACACGTGAACTCGAGCAGCTCAATGCCGCACTGCGCGAAGGCAATCGTCACAAGGACGAGTTTCTGGCGATGCTGGCGCATGAGCTGCGAAATCCGCTGGCGCCGATCCACAATGCGGTGCAGCTGATGCGCAATCCGCAGTTGCCTGCACAGCAGCTGAACTGGGCACGCGAGGTCATCGAGCGTCAGACCGGCCACCTGACCAAGCTGGTGGATGATCTATTGGACGTGTCGCGAATTACACGCGGCAAGATCAATGTGGACCGCGAGCAGGTCGAGCTTGCAACCGTCGTGGCGCGCGCGGTGGAGACCGTCGAGCCGATGCTGTCGAGGCAGCGCCATGAGTTGATTGTCAGCGTCGATCCGCAGCCGCTGTTCATCGACGGCGACCCGACGCGGCTGACGCAAGTGGTGGGCAATATATTGGGCAACGCGGTCAAATACACCGACGCCGGCGGCCGGATCGTGCTGACGGCGGGCTCGGTTGGTGAGGTGATCGAGATACGCGTAAAGGACAACGGCATTGGCATTGAGCCGGCGTCGCTGCCGGCGGTGTTCGATCTTTTCACGCAGGCATCGCAGCTGAACGGGCGCGCCCAGACCGGCCTCGGCATCGGACTGGCGCTGGCTAAACGCCTGGTCGAGATGCATGGCGGGGAAGTGCAGGCGCATAGCGACGGGCCGGGCAAGGGCAGCGAGTTCGTCGTGCGGCTGCCGCGGCAGATGCGCGAAGGAGCGCCAGCGGGCAGCGCCGGCGAACACGCGCCTGGACCGGAAGCGGTGCAGCCCGGCGCGGCGCGACGCATCCTGGTGGCGGACGATAATCACGATTCGCTTGAAACCCTGGCGCAGCTACTACAGCTGCGTGGACATGAGATCCACAAGGCGGTGGATGGAGTGCAGGCGCTGGAGGCGGCCAACCGTGTGAAGCCCGATCTGGTGCTGCTCGATATCGGCATGCCGGGCATGGATGGCTACGAAGTTGCGCGTCGCATCCGCTTGCAGTCCTGGGGCCGCCGGGCAACCCTGGTCGCGCTGACGGGTTGGGGCCAGGAAAGCGATCGCCGGCGCTCGCGCGAGGCGGGATTCGACTCGCATTGCATCAAGCCGCTGGATCTGGACGGGCTGTTGAGTCTTCTGGCGTCACTGCCCGCTGCGGGGCTAGAGCCGGTCGCTCGGGCCGGTGAATAAACCCCATGACCGGCGCTGCGCCGGGCGCAGACGATGAGGCGCCCGCCCGTTGAGTAAGTTGTTCACGCCCTTCACGCTGCGCGGCGTGGTGCTTCCGAATCGGATCGTCATTTCGCCCATGTGCCAGTATTCGGCTGCAGACGGCGAAGCCACTGCGTGGCACCTCATTCACCTGGGCAATCTTGCGCTCTCCGGCGCCGGGATGTTGTGCATCGAGGCGACGGCGGTGGAACCCGAGGGCCGCATCACGCCGGCTTGTCTTGGTCTGTGGGACGATCGCACCGAAGCGGCACTGAGGCCGGTGCTGGCCGCGGTACGCAAGTATTCGAAGATTGCCGTGGCGATGCAGCTGGCGCACGCTGGACGCAAGGCATCAAGTCACGTGCCGTGGCAAGGCGGCCAGCTCATTCCGCGATCGCAAGGCGGTTGGCTGCCGGTAGCGCCGTCCGCTTTGCCCTACAAGGACGGGGAGCCGGCACCGCTGGCACTGGATAGCGCCGGTTTGGCGCGCGTGCGCAAGGCATTTGTCGACGCCGCGATGCGCGCGGCGCGTCTGGAGATGGATGCGATCGAGATCCACAGCGCGCATGGCTACCTGCTGCATCAGTTTCTGTCGCCGCTCGCCAATCAGCGCGGCGATGAATACGGCGGATCGCTGGAGAACCGCCTGCGTTTCCCACTCGAGGTGTTCGATGCGGTGCGCGCCGCATTTCCGGCGGCAAAGCCAGTCGGCGTCAAGGTATCCGCGACCGATTGGGTGGCCGGAGGTTGGGACCTTGAGCAGACGATTGTGCTGTGCAAACGGTTGTATGAGCGCGGCGCTGACTGGGTCGCGGTTTCCTCGGGCGGCCTGTCGCCATTGCAGAAGATCGCCATTGGACCGGGTTATCAGCTGCCGTTCGCCCAGGCCGTGAAGCAAGCCGCCGGCGTCAATACCATGGCCGTCGGCCTCATCACCGAAGCGCAGCAGGCCGAGGAGGTTATCGCGGTCGGCAAGGCGCATTTGGTCGCGCTGGCACGCGCCATGCTCTATGACCCTCGTTGGCCATGGCACGCCGCGGCGCAACTCAATGCCACGGTCGAGGCGCCACCGCAGTACTGGCGCTCGCAACCTCAGGGGCTCAGGAACCTGTTCGGCGAGGTCGCGTCCGGGGTGCGATAGGCCGGCCAGGCGCGAGCTTCGCGCCAGCCGCGAGCGCCTCGGCGCTGGCAACGCAAAAGACAAACGTATAAATTGACCGGCGAGCCGGCCACCTCGGCGGCCAGGCCGATGCCTTACAGGGGAGGGGTCGCCATGAC
>JABCZO010000069.1 GCA_013289615.1 Gammaproteobacteria bacterium | reverse complement strand
GCGCCCAGGCTCAGCAGCGCACCGACCACCACGACGCCGACGATCAGGATCACCACCAGGATTTCGATCAGCGTAAAGCCGCGCAAGCGCGCCAGCCGCGTTGAGCCTGACGGGTACGAACGAGTCACAGACTGTGCACCCGGGCGGCCGCCGTCTCAGTTGTCGAGGTTCCAGTTGCCGATGTCCGCGTTGATGCCTTCACCGCCGACCTGGCCATCGGCTCCGAACGAGAAGATATCGACGTCGCCGTGCGTGCCTGGAGACTGGTACTGGTAGTCATTACCCCAGGGGTCCTTCGGCAGACGCTTGAGATAGCCGCCGGCGCGCCAGTTCTTGACGTTCGGGTCGTTCGGCTTCTCCACCAGCGCCTTGAGTCCTTCCTCGCTGGTCGGGTAGGAGAAGTTGTCCAGCTTGAACATCGTGAGGCCGGTCTCGAGCGCCTGAATATCCTGCTTTGCCTTGGCAATTCGCGCGTCATCGACGCGGCCGAGGAACTGCGGAACCACGACCGCCGCCAGCAGGCCGATGATGATGACCACCACCATGATCTCGATCAGCGTAAAGCCACGCTGCAGCGCTGGTGGGACTGAAGTTGTAACCTGAACTTTGGCGCTCATATAGTTGACTGGCCGCGGCAAATAGCCATAGCTTCTGAGGGCTCGATGATAGCAAATGAAGACCAATAGAACTGACAGCAGCGCACAATCTTGGTTCCGGTCGGCAAATTGCGACGCTCGCTATGGGGTGGCACTGGCCGCCATCGTGCTGCTGTTGCTGGGGCTGGGCGCCAGCGGCGATTGGGGCCGGCAGAGCCTGCAGTACCAGCGCGATGCGCTGACGCATTATCAGTGGTGGCGCCTGCTCAGCGCGCACCTGGTGCACCTGGGCTGGCAACATGCACTGCTCAACTGTGGCGGCCTGGCGCTGCTATGGATGCTGTTCGCGCGAGAGTTTTCGCCGCGCCGCTGGTTATGGATCGCGCTGCTGGCGATCGCGACGATCGACGCGGGCCTGTGGTTCCTGCGCCCCGCCGTGGACTGGTATGTCGGAGCCTCGGGTGTGCTGCACGGCACCTGGGCTGCGGGAGCGTGCGCGATGTACCGCCGCGGCGATGCACTGGGTGCGGCCCTGCTGCTGCTGCTGATCGTCAAACTGATCTACGAGCAACAATCCGGCGCCAGCCTGTTCGATGCCGATCTGCCGCTGGTGCCCGCGGCGCACCTGTTCGGTACGCTGGGCGGCCTGATCGGCGCGGTGCTGCCGCGCGCGGCGGCGAAGCCGCTATAATCCGCGCCGTTTTGCACCTCGGCAGTCCTGAAGGACGAGAATGTCGATCGCGCTGCTGTTTCCGGGCCAGGGTTCACAATCGGTCGGCATGCTCGCGGCGCTGACGGCGCGCTATCCGAGCGCCGCGCAATGCTTCGAGCGGGCATCCAGCGCACTCGGCTTCGATCTTGCGCGGCTGGTCGCACACGGTCCTGCGGAACGCCTCAACGCCACCGAATTCACGCAACCGGCGATGCTGGTGGCGGGCGTGGCGACCTGGCACGCCTGGCGCGAGCAGGGCGGCGGCGCACCGGCGGTGGTCGCCGGTCACAGCCTGGGAGAATTTACCGCCCTGGTGTGCGCGCAGGCATTGCCATTCGAAGCCGCCGTGCAGCTGGTGCAGTTTCGCGGCCAGATCATGCAGCAGGCGGTACCTGAGGGTGTCGGCGCGATGGCGGCGATTCTTGGCATCGATGATGCCGAGGTGGAAGCGCTGTGTGGAGAGAGCTCGCAGGGCGAGGTGGTGCAGGCGGTGAACTATAACTCCCCCGGCCAGGTGGTGATCGCAGGTCACGCCGCCGCGGTCGAGCGCGCCATGCGACTGGCGCAGGAGCGCGGAGCCAAGCGCACGCTGCGCCTGCCGGTCAGCGTGCCGGCGCATTCGCCCCTGATGCGCGAGGCCGCGCAGAAGCTGGCGCTGCGATTGGAGCAGATCGAAGTGCGAACGCCGGTGTATCGCTACATCAGCGCCGTGGACGCGCTCGAGCACTCCGATCCGGCGGACATTCGCGCCACCCTGGTACGACAGCTGGCGAGCCCGGTGCGCTGGACCCAGACCGTGCGCGCGCTGTTGGCGGTGGCGCCGACCCTGATCGAATGCGGTCCGGGCAAGGTACTGACCGGCCTCACCCGGCGCATCGAGCGCGGCGCGCAGTGCTATGCGCTCGAGGATCCGGACTCGCTCGCGGCAGCGGTTGCCGCCACCTCCACTGTAACCGCGCCAGGGGCAGCGCATGTTTGAGTCGGATCTGGCACTGGTGACCGGGGCCTCGCGCGGCATCGGCCGCGCCATCGCGATGGCCCTCGGCGGCGCCGGCGCAACAGTCATCGGCACCGCGACCACGGTCGAGGGGGTGGAGCGGCTCGGGGCCGATTTTCGCGCCGCCGGTGTCAGCGGGCGCGCTCTGGTCTGGAACGCGACCGATGGCGCCTCGACCGACGCGCTGATCGATGCCCTGGACGGCGCGGAGGGCTTGCCGACAATCCTCGTCAACAACGCCGGGATCGCCCGCGACGCGTTGATTTTGCGCATGAAGCCAGAGGATTGGGAGCAGACACTGCAGATCAATCTGTCGGCCGTGTTCCGATTGTCCAAGGCGTGCCTGCGCCGCATGCTCAAGGAGCGGCACGGACGCATCATCAACATCGGATCGGTGGTCGGATCGATCGGCAACGCTGGCCAGGTGCACTATGCCGCGGCCAAAGCCGGCCTGATCGGTTTCACCAAGGCGCTTGCCAAGGAGGTGGCTTCACGCAACATCACGGTCAACACCGTGGCGCCCGGCTTTGTGGAAACGGATATGACACGGGCCTTACCCGAGGCGCAGCGCGTGGCTTATTTGGCACAGATTCCGGTTGGCCGTTTCGGCAGTGCCGAGGAGGTCGCCAATGCCGTTCTATTCCTGGCCTCGCGCGAAGCGGGATACATTACCGGGCAGACGTTGCACGTCAATGGCGGCATGTACATGGGCTAAAGCTGCGCCCAACGCGGGCTGTGGGCGCAAATAATCTGAATAATCAAGTACTCCCGCTGCAGGGGTGAACTGGCCAGCGCCCGGGGGTTCCCCTACAATACGCGCCCCGTGCGGAGGCGCCCGAGAAGGCGACCCGAACGGGGTCTTACGAGTCAACACGAAAGAGGATCATTAAAAGATGAGCACCGTGGAACAACAGGTGAAGGCGATTGTTGCCGAACAGCTGGGTGTGAAGGCTGAGCAAGTTACCAACGCCGCCTCGTTCGTCGACGACCTGGGCGCCGATTCACTCGACACCGTCGAACTGGTCATGGCGCTGGAAGAGGAGTTTGAGATCGAAATTCCGGACGAAGACGCTGAGAAAATCACCACCGTGCAGCAGGCGATCGATTACATCAGCGAACGCCGCAACAAAGCCTGACTTCGTCGTTGTTGCCGCCGTGCGTGGCGCTGCCTTCGCCACTTTCGCTTCGAGCGCCACGTGAGTAAGCGCCGGGTTGTCGTCACCGGACTCGGGCTGGTTTGCCCGGTGGGCGGCAATGTAGCCGATGCCTGG
>JABCZO010000068.1 GCA_013289615.1 Gammaproteobacteria bacterium | reverse complement strand
TAGAACACGATGGCCTGGAAGCCGCAGACCACAGCCGCCGCCGCAAATACCAGGGTATTGACGTCGAAGTTGATCTCGCCCGCTGAGCGTTGACCTGGCAGCAGCCATGCCATGGCGGTCAATCCGGTGAGCAGCAGCACTACGCCGGGATAGAAGAACAGCCACGCGGGACTGAATAGCAGCAGAAAGCGTAAGTGACGCCAGCCGTCGCGCCAGCTATGCAGATGCGGCGGCCGGCTGCGGCCATCGGGCGAGAGCACGGTCGGCACTTCGGTCATGCGCAGGTTGCGCAGTGTGGCCTTGACCACCATTTCGCTCGCGAATTCCATGCCAGGGGAGTTCAATCCCAGCGAGATGATCGAGTCCCTGCGGAAACCGCGAAGGCCGCAGTGAAAGTCGCCGGCCGGGCTGCGAAACAGCAAGCGACCGATCCAGGTCAGGACTGGATTGCCGAGATAGCGATGCAGCGGCGGCATGGCGTTGGGTCTAATGCCGCCGCGAAAGCGATTGCCCATAACGAGCTCGCAGCCATCGCGCAGCTTCGCCACGAATGAATCGAGCGCCGTGAAGTCGTAGCTGTCGTCGGCATCACCCATGACGATGTAAGTGCCGAGTGCGGCCTGAATGCCGCCAATCAACGCGGCACCGTAGCCATGGCGGCTGATCTGCACCACGCGCGCGCCGCTCTGGCGGGCGAGCGCCTGCGAGCCGTCCGTGCTGCCATTGTCGGCAATCAGAACTTCGCCGTCGATTCCGCGGTCGCGCAGAAAAGCCGTGGCCTTTCGTACGCACACCTGAATGGTCTCGGCCTCATTCAGGCACGGCATCAGAATCGTGAACTCGAGGGGTCGGGCACTCATCGCATCTGTGACCCTCGGGGTGGCCTTCAAGGATACGCGAGAATCGCGTCGCATGTTCCTTCGATCGCGTCGCGTCAAGAATTTCGCGGCAGTCCTTTCAAGGAGATAGCAGCTCAAACAAAACTGTGTCTGAGCTATGCGTTGGTTCGAGTTCACGATAATTTGCGTCAGTGCGCAGCATATCGATGGCCGGATTGTTGCGCTCGACCAGCAGCAATTTCACCTTGCCTTTGAGACCATCGAAGTCGTGCATGCTCGCCATCGGCACGCTGCCGTGGAAGGGCTGGCTCAGAGAGTAGCTCAAGTACACGCCGTCCACGGCTCCGCCGGCCACCGGGCCGACGATACCCTCACTCCTGAGTTGATCGGCGCGCGCGCGAGCGCGAGCGATGGTCTGCTGCCAACGCGCCTCCTTATGAACTGCAGCCCACACTTCCGGAAGCATGCCAATTGAAAATGATGCTGCGATTGCGACGTAGAGCATGCGCCGCATCAGCGCCGGCGAGGGCGTCACCCGGCCGGAAATCCAGTTCGCGAGACCGACGGACGCGGCCAACAGAAAAATGTAAGCGAGGTAGTAGTATCGACTCGAAGCGCCGTAGTTCGGCAGATAGATCAGCAGCACGGCCAGGAGCGGAGCGATGCACCATTGCCACGGCTCGACGCCGCCCGCGTGCTCTCTGCCCACCCAGACCAGCGCCGTGCCGACGATCAGTGACACGAATCCGAAGCCGAGCAGATCGAAGTTGCGGATCGTCGCCAGCTCGAACAGTGCGTTGACCTCGATCAGCTTCAGCTGATGCAGCGCATTCGGGAGAGACTGAAAGGCAGACCACATCGGATAGGGCAACGACGTCGGATCCTCCCACGAGCTTATGCGTCCGGGCGCAGGAGTGTGAAACATCTGGAAGGTGGATATCCGGATGTCGCCCGGATCGACTCCGGGGCCGACGCCGCCGTGATTGACCACGAGGGTCACGGAGAATGTCGGCCGGTGGTATTTGATCGACAGCACGGTCAGCCAGGGCAATGCGCAGATCAGAAAGGCCGTGAGCGTGACCGCGGCGGCACGCATCAATGGCAGCAGCCGGGTGCTGCGTGTGAGCCACCAGAAGCAAGCAATGCCTGCGGTGATCAAGAAAGCCAGGGGAAAAGCGACCGCCTTGGAAAAGTAGGCGATCGACCAAACGAGTCCGGTTCCGGCCTGATAGCGTGTGGACGAAAGCCATGGCGCTGAAATCGTGCGGGCGATTGCAAATAAAATGAATGTGCACAACAGTAAGTCGGGCGTGATGGCGTCACTGGCGCACCACCCAACGCTGACGATGGCCACCAGGGTCGATGCCAGCGATTGCCCCGCCGGCGGAAGGCGCAGCCGGCGGAACAGCAGCACGCAGCTCAGCAGCAGGCCGATGGCGGAGATGAACATGATGGTCCATGCCGCCGTCAGCGCCGGCACTCCCAGACGGATCAGGGGCGCCATGAGCCAGCTGATCAGCGGTCCCCAGTAGCCCGAAATCATCAGCGCCGTATCGCCGCTGGCGTAATACCCTGCGATCCTCATATAGGGGATCGCGTCCGGGCCGAAGCTGCCCCGGTTGTGCCAGACTGCGACCAGCAGTAGTGCGGCATGCGCGGCAACTAGGCACGCCAGCCACGCCTTGTTCTGTGATGGGCCGTCGTCAGCGCAGCCGGCCATACTCGTCATGGGCGGGTCAAGCTGTGCTGGCGTGGCTGGTGACATCACAGTTCGATTGCTGGCAGCTCTGTCAAGTAACGCTCAAGAGCGAGGCACTTGAACCAGGCGCGCACTCTCCATCGATACGTTCACAGAGTGTGTCAGGTCGGGACGATTGCCGCTGCCGATTTCTTGACCAATTGCAGAATCGATCACAGCTTCGCCGTTGCCACGACGAGGTGGCTTTTCTATCCTTGGGAGGGCCCCACATCGTTCCCAGGAATGTAATTCTTGCCAACCAAGCTCGCGGCGCTTAATCCGGGCGTTTACATCGCAGTTCTCGTGCTCGCATTTGCCGGCACTTACGTCTTCAAACTTCGCCACGAGGGCGTCTTCGCCTGTACGGCTGCGGGCTACCCTTACGATCGATACCTGGGCTACTGCAACGCGAGCGGCTATGGCGACTACGATCATGGCGCGGCGTGGTTCAATTTGGAACCGGAGGCGACACGGGCGCAAGTCGATGCGCAGGTGCTGTTCCTGGGCAGCAGTCGCATGGAATTTGCCTTCTCGACCGCGGCGACCGATGCGTGGTTTTCGTCACTGGGAGCGACTCATTACCTGCTGGGCTTCACCCAGAGCGAGAACACGACCTTCGTTGCGCCGTTGCTGGCGAGGCTCAGGCCGCACGCGCTGGTCTATGTGATCGACGTCGATCGGTTCTTCTACGACCTGGAGTCCGGCCCCGGTTCGCAAATACTGCATGAAAACACGCGGCCGCGTTACCGGCAGAAACGCCTGTGGCAACCGCTGCACCGCGCCATCTGCGGCAACCTGTCGGTCCTGTGCGGCACCGAGTGGGCCTATTTTCGGCTACGAGATACTGGCCACTGGATCGTGCGCGGGGTGAACCGCGCCACGGGAGTCCCGGTGGCGGAGGGGCCAGTCACCGACCAGGATCACTGGGACTACTACGCGGCTCGCGCCGAGCAGTTCATTGCCCAGCTGCCCGTGGATCGAAGCTGCGTGGTGCTGACCATCGTGCCTTCGCATGCGACCCAGAGTGCCGAAGCCGTCGCGATTGCCAAGGGCGTCGGACTCGAGCTGGTGAACCCGCAGTTGCAGGGGTTGCATACTTTCGATGAGACTCACCTGGAT
>JABCZO010000067.1 GCA_013289615.1 Gammaproteobacteria bacterium | reverse complement strand
CGCCAGGCCGCCCGCAAATTGCATGGCCAGCAGCATCTGCAAATTGGGGGAGAAAGGCTCCACCAGCGATATCACCGCGAACGCCGCAGCCGCTTGCACCAGCGCTTTTCTGGGCCCGTACACGCCGCCGATCCAGATTGCTATCGGGGCAATTAGCATTTGAGCGGACGTCTGCGCCGTCGAGATCCAGGCGCCCTCGTCGAATCCTGCGTGCACGGCTCCGCGGATGTCCGCCAGCCCGAACGTGGACAGGCGGGTGGTCAAGGTGGAGATGCAGGTCCCCAGCAGCACGGCCACCAGCCCCACCCAGGGAATGGCGGCGGATGCCGCAGGCGCCGCGGAGGCCGCGCCGGTCGCGGGCGTTACAGCCTGACCGCTCATCGGTGGTCACCCGGTCCGGTATCGACCGTGGCCACGACCGACATCCCGGGACGAAGCAGGTCAGTCAGGCCGTCGGCGTCGTCGATGGCGATCTTCACGGCGACGCGCTGTACCACCTTCGTGAAATTGCCCGTGGCATTGTCGGGCGGCAGCAGCGCGAACTGTGACCCGGCTCCGGGCGCGAGCGCGATCACGTGACCGCGCAGCTTGCGACTCGGAAACGTGTCCACCTTGATCTCGGCCTTCTCGCCCACGGCCATGTGGGTCAGCTGGGTCTCCTTGTAGTTCGCAATGACCCAGACGTTCGGCAGCGGAGTCAGCGAGGTGATCTGGCCGCCGACCCCCACGAACTGCCCGGGTTTGACCTGGCGCTGCCCGATAACCCCGTCCTGCGGCGCCACGATGCGCGTGTAGCCTAGATTGATCGTCGCGATCTGCAGGCTGGCCTGTTGCGCCGCCAGCGCGGCCTCCGCCTGCGCCTGCTGCGCGGCCAGCACGCGCAGCTGGCGTTGGGCCGCGCTAGCCTGGGCGCGGTTCTGCTCGAGCTGCGCGGCCAGCTGCTCCCGGGTCGTCTCCAGCTTCTCGCCCGCCTCGGTGGACGAGGAGCCGGTCGACAGAAGCACTTGCTGGCGCGCCCGATCGCGCGTGTTCTGCTCCACATTGGCGATGGTTGCGGCAACCGTCGCCTCGGCCGCCACCACGTTGGCCTGTTGAAGCGCGCGCTGCGCCTTCAACGTCTCGATCTGCGCGGCGGCGGCGGCGACGCCGGCGATGAGTTGCGCCACTGCGGCCCGGTAGTCGTCGTCGACGATCTCGGCCAGCAGCTGCCCGGCGCGCACTCGCTCGAAGTCCTGCACCGGTATGGCCCGCACGTAGCCCGAGACCTTGGCGGCGATCGGCGTCAGATCCGCTTGCAGGTAGGCGTCATCGGTCGATTGCCGATCGGCATCGCTCTCCCATCGATTCCAGCGGGTGGTGATGACGATGAGCAGGCCAAGGGCAAACAGGAAAACGAGTACCCGCCACAGCCAGTCGGGCGGTGCGCGCCAATTAAGAGCCAATTTTCGGGCCTCCCATCGAGGTCGCTCCACGACCCTTGCGCCGACCTTTTGTTTTTGCCCTGAGCCAGGCACCGCATCCTGTGCCTGAGGTCAAAACGGCTCAAAGTGTAGGTTACAGGCAGTCGACCGGAGAAGTTACGTTAGTGACGGGTGTCATGAATCAGTGACGGCCGTCATGAATGGGCACGTTCGAACGCCAACGGTGCGCCGGCACGCGGCAGCCCGAACGAGGATGAGGCCGACGCCGACACCCGACGCCGTCGTCTTCGGTCAACGGGTTAACATCATGCCGTCCGCTTCTCGACACCGAGGGTGCGCCGGATGACAGAAATCAAGGCGCGACAAATCGTTCTCGCGTCCCGCCCGAAAGGCGAACCGAAGCCGACTGACTTCCGGCTGGAAGCTTTTTCATTGCCGCCGTGCTCGCCGGGCGGCCTTCTGTTGCGTTGCCTCTATCTCTCCCTGGACCCTTACATGCGCGGCCGCATGGATGATCGAAAATCCTATGCCAGCCCCGTTGCCATCGGCGCGGTGATGTCAGGCGAGACGATCTCCGAGGTGCTTGAGTCCGGTCATCCTGCGTATGCGGTCGGTGACATCGTACTGGCGCGGACCGGCTGGACCACCCATGCGACGTCGGATGGCACGGGCCTGAGAAAGGTGGACCCGGCACTTGCGCCGATAACCACCGCCCTCGGGGTCCTCGGCATGCCAGGTTTCACTGCTTACGCGGGTCTGAACCTGATCGGCAAGCCCAAGCCCGGGCAGACCGTGGTGGTGGCCGCCGCCAGCGGTCCGGTCGGCTCCTTGGTCGGGCAACTCGCCAGGCGGGCGGGGGCGCGGGCGGTCGGGATCGCAGGCGGCGCCGACAAATGCCGCTATGTGCTGGAAAAGCTGAAGTTCGACGCCGCCGTCGACCACCGCGCGCCCAACTTCGCCGAACAGCTGCAGGACGTATGCCCGGACGGGATCGACGTCTATTTCGAGAATGTCGGCGGAGCCGTATGGCAGGCGGTGTTACCGCTGTTGAAACCATTCGCGCGCGTACCCGTCTGCGGCCTGATCGCGCAGTACAGCAGCTCCCCGACGGACGGGCCCGACCTCCTACCCGCCACCATGCGCGCGATCCTGACCAAGAGCCTGACGCTTCGCGGCTTCATCTACTACGAGTTCGCCGAGGAGCACTATCCGGCCTTCTTGAAAACCGTTTCGAAAGGTCTATCGGATCGAAGCATCGTCTATCGCGAGGACATCACCGATGGCCTCGAAAATGCGCCCGCAGCTTTCATCGGCATGCTGCGCGGTGAGAACTTCGGCAAAGTCCTCGTACGGTTGGTAAGCGAGGTCTGACCGCACGGGTGCGATGTTCGGCCGCGCGCCGCTAATTGAACGTGCGTGAGGCCTTGGGGGTTTGCGAGTCCGCAGTCTTCGGATTGGCGGAAGATGCTTGGGTCAGAGTTGCGAGAAATGCGACGACATTTTCGCGGTCTTTCTCGTCGGATAGTCCTGGAAACATCATCTTGACGCCGGGCACGTATTTTCGCGGCGCTTTCAGGTAAGCCATCAACTGGTCCGGCGTCCAAACGATCCCGCTGCGCTTCATAGCGGGCGAGTACGAGAAATCACCGACGCTGGCGGCGGTGCGGCCAACGACTGAAAAGAGCGAAGGACCGACCTGATTCTGCCCTGGTTCCTGGCTGTGACAGGCCGAGCAATTCTGGCGGAACAGGTCGGCTCCGCGCGCGGCATCACCCCCGGCGTGAGCCGGATGTGCCGACACGGCGATTAAAACAAAAACGCTTGCCCGCAGATGACGGGTCTGCCTCATCGCATTCTCCCATCGCTATCCGGCAACTCGGAAAACGGAGCGACATGTTGTTGTCGCTCGCGTTTGCCCTTTGCCGTTTTGGTTGCCGCCAGCACCGTCGGCGCCGGCGCAAGCAGAAGAAAAGCATCCAGATCGAATCCGCCACTGCCTCGGGTGCTAGCGACGACTGAGCCCCAGGTGTGGGCAAGCCGGACACTGACACCACGGACGCGCCGTGACGTTGCTGCGGTGTATTCCTGATCGATCGTTATCGGTTCAATTGCCATGAAATTCGTGCACCAACTGCACCCAGGCAATTCTCGAGTCGAGCGACACGGCATCCAGGATCGCCGCAAGCGGTCTGCCGGCGGGAACTCTCATCAGGAAACAGTCGATCCCGATAGAGGCCATCGGCCATTCCGACTCGACGACGAGTCCGTGCACGGCCGCCAGCTCGGATGCGATCCGGCGCCGCGCGGCATGACCTGTCTGCGACCCATATTCGCCTCCGTAGCCGGCATTGGGTTCGTAATGTGCCGGTGGCATCCGCAGCATCACCAGGACCTGGCGGTCGCCCGACGCCCGGACAGCGTCGGCTTGATCGGCGCCGGCCGCCTGGCCGAGCGCAACGCTCAGGATGAGGAAAAGCGCTTTCAAGATGATCACCGTGCGCACAGCGAGCGCCCCGGCCCGCACGGCCGCAGGTTCAGACATGCTCGTGGCTGAAAGCGCTTTGCTGCCACCGCAAACCCGGGATCCGTTCATCGAGCTCGTGAGGTCCATTCAAAGACAAGTGTTGGTTACCCTCGCTCGGAAAAAGGTTCAAGCGGCGACCAGTGGCCTGCCGGACGGCTGCCCCTGATGCGTTTCGTGAGCTACACTTACGCCAAATGCTGATGAC
>JABCZO010000066.1 GCA_013289615.1 Gammaproteobacteria bacterium | reverse complement strand
GGAGATAAGGACCGGCGGTTTCAAGTAGGAAGCGCAACGATTGCTTTGTAGTAGGCAGCGTAATCGAACGAGTCGGGTAGGAACAGTTCGGCAGGACATTTCCAGCCGAGGGATTTTCTCGGGCGGGTATTGAGCTGCCAGGCGATGGCATCCAGTTCTGATTGCTTGAGCAGGGAGAGATCAGCATCCTTGGGCAGATACTGGCGAAGCAGGCCATTAGTGTTTTCGTTGATGCCGCGCTGCCATGGACTGTGCGGATCAGCGAAGTACACCTTGACGCCAGTGATCTTGGTGAGGCGCTGGTGAGCCGCCATCTCGCGTCCCTGATCGTAGGTCAGGGACAGTCGACGCTGGGCGTCAATGCGCTTCAAAACGTGGCTGAAGCCGGCGACGGCTGCTTCGGCCGTGGCGTCTCGGATCCTGGCGAGGGTTACAAACAGCGTCGAGCGCTCGACCAGAGTTCCTACGACGGACTTACCGCGGATGCCCTTGAGCAGGTCGCCCTCCCAATGTCCCGGAATGATGCGCTCCTCGATCTCGGGCGGTCGCATGTGGATCGAGACCATGTTGGTGATTTTCCCGCGTCGATCCTCACCCCGTGCCCGTGGAAGGCGGCGCCGACGAGCCTGCCGCAGGCAGCTGATGAGCTCAGAGCGCAGTTCGCCGCGCGGCATGGCATACAGAGCCGTGTAGATGGTCTCGTGGCTCGCGTTCCGATGCGGTTCACCGGGGTGCATCCTGCGCAGTATGCCGCTGATTTGCTCCGGGGAATGACGCCGGCGCAGCAGCCGGACAACCTGTTCCCACAGCCCGTTGCCGGGCGCCAGGCGCCGCGATACCCGCGCTGTCTGGCTCAGCAGAACCGCCCGCTCCTGAGCCTGCACAGCACGGTAGCCACCGGCCAGCCGCGGTCGACCTCGGCCACGACGTTTGGGCGGTCTGCTCCAAGCGTTACGGGCCAACTCCCTGCTGATCGTGCTGGGCGCGCGCTGCATGCTGCGGGCAATTGCCCGCAGCATGCAATTTCGCTCCAACGCCAGCTGGATGAAAGCTCGCTCATCCACATTCAGATGTCTGTAATCGGTATTCATGCAAACACATTAACCTCTTCAATGTGTTGCACTTCAAACTAGAGTTCGCCAGGAGTTAGGTCCGCGAGCTGCTGTCTAATAAAAGGCCGTCGCCTTGAGGTCTGCGTACAGCTGCGCGCCTCCACGGCAGAGCTCACCGGAATGTACGACGGCGTGACCAAGATCCGCTATGTCGCCGATAAGGAGCCCGCTTCACCCATGACCGCGAGGCGCGCTTCGGCCGCCTTTACCATGGCTGTGAACTTCGGATCATTGCGGAGCGAATCGAGGTCGGGATCGGCCTTTGCGTGGTTCAGTAGGCCGATGGAAACGTTTTCGAAGACCGGTTCAAGCAATTCCAGTGCGGCCTCCGGCTCCTTCAAATGCGACGCCAGCCTGCAGGCAAAGTTGTAACGCGACTTTATATTGTCGGGATCAAGCAGCAGTGCACGTTTCATCCATTCCTTGAACCGCTGGAACTCTCCCTTGGCCGCTAGCGCGTGAGCGCTGTAGCCAACGGCTGCAGCATTGTTCGGATCCTGTTTCAATATTGTTTCGGCACGGGAGAGTGTTATCTCCGCAACGCGCGCAACTGCCTGTAAATCGCCTATCGCGGCGTAGCAAGATATCAACATGGAAGCCGAGTTAACATCCGTGTCCAGCAGGGTCATCGCCTTCTCAAAATAGCCAGCTGCATCGCCCGGTCGGTTCTGCCTGTATCTCAAATACGCGGCGGATCTGTTGACCTCGTACGAGTCGGGGTCCAGACGTAGCGCGGCGTCTATTTCGGCGGACGCGGCATCATATTGACGGTTTTCTGAGTAGACTCTAGCCTTGACGGCGTGCGCCTCAGCCAGTGTGGGATCTAGCGCGAGAGCTCGTTCCGCTGCCACCAAGCCGGCGTCGAACTTTCGGCCATGCAGGAAGCGCAGGATTACCTGCCCGAGCGCTAAGAGTGCCCAAGCGCGCGCATAGTTGGGATCGATTTCGGTAGCACGGCCGCACAGCCGGACGATCCCCTCTGCCCGCCGCTCATCGCCTTCATGGCTGGTGACATAGAGCTGTCGCGCCATGAGGTACAGATTGTAAGCCTCGATATTCTCGGTGCCGCGCTGCTGGATGGCCTGCCTCTCTGCTGGCAGGAGCTTCAACTTCAGAGCCTTGACGATCGCCTCGGAGATTTCGTCCTGCAGCGCGAAGATATCATTGAGGTCACGGTCGTAACGCTCGGCCCAGACGTGATCATTGCTTGACCCATTCACCAGCTGGGCGGTGATCCGTACGCGGCCACCTGCTTTGCGCACGCTGCCTTCAAGTACATGGTCGACCTTGAGTTCACGTGCCACTTTCGGCACGTCGACGTGCTTGCCCTTGAATACAAAGGCGCTGTTGCGCGACGTCACCGCCAGCGCCGAGACCTTGCTCAGATCCGTGATGATGTCCTCGGTGATTCCGTCGCTGAAGTACTCCTGTTCCGGATCCCCGCTCATGTTGGCAAAGGGCAGCACGCAGATCGCTGCGCGCGCGTAGCCGCGTGCCGGGGCGGACGGCCCCGAAGGGGAAATCGCCGTCGCGGATTGGAGCGCGCGCTGGCGAGCAATCATGGCGCCGAGCGCGCGCATCACTTCCTGGGCCTGAGAACTCAGCGGATCGTCGCCCCAGTCGTCGAAGTCGGTGGTGTGCAGCGTGCGCACATCGATCGGCAGGTCGGCGCGCTCGAAGCGAACGGGGACGAGGATCCCGCGCTCAGCCCCCTCGCGCGCCTCACCACGCACCCAGCGGGACTCCACTGAATGCGGAGTCCAGACCACCAGGACGGCAGCAGCGATCTTTAGTTCAGCGGCGATCTGGCGGTCGAAGTCCTGGCCGGGACAAATCTCCGGGTCCCACCAGACCGTCCAGCCCTTCGCCTCGATCGCGGCCACGAGCGGGGCGACGCGCGCTTTGTCGCTGCGAGCATAGGACACGAAAACGTCGGCCATTCGCGTCAGACCTCAAGCCGAAATTGCCGCCGGGTTTTGCCGCATCGTGGGTAGCTTAACTCCCCGACCGGCGCGGGAGAGAGCAATGTGCCGCCGATCAGCTTGCGGCAATGGAGGCACTGGCAAAATACCCGAAAATGATCGATTTAGGCCGAACGCCCTAACCAAGCAACACCTTGGTCGACCGGCGGCGCCGACAAAGCCTACCGAACCCCTAACCGTTTGCGTGCCAGCGACGACGCAACCCGGCGATTTTCGGTGCGACTACAGCTTCAGCGCTGACTATCACCAGAAGTCCTCGGGTAAGATGCCCGGCCATTGGTGATGGGCCGCTCAGGGAATTTCGGACGGATAACGGAGTACGTACGGAGCGCATCGCTAATATTAGACACCGCCATCGTCTGATTTCCCTTTAGATCAGCAGGCTACTGGTCTTTCGGGTCCGGACTGAAAATCCGCGTGTCGGTGGTTCGATTCCGCCCCTGGCCACCAGTCAAATCAAACTGTTAGTTAAGAATGACACGGACGCAAGGTGTCTAATAAGCGTCTAATAAACCGCCGACCAATTGCTGAGAGGCGCCTTGGTCACCATTCGAATCAGCGACTTGATCAAGAGTGAATGACGGACTCCTTGCTGGCTGTAATGGCTACCTGGCCGCCGGCCGCCGCGACACTGCCGCGGAGCCACCGCGATGCAGCCGGTAAATGCCGGCCGCCCACTGCATGGCCGGATGCCGCAGGAGCGCGGCACGGTAGTCCTGTAGATATGGCGGCAGCTCCACGCGCAGCGGGTACTGGATCTCCGGTGGCTGCAGCAGCGCCCCCAGCATCGCCGCCGCCGTGAGATCGGCGACCGTGAACGCATCGCCGACAAGATACGCGCGGCCTTGTCGCTCCTGCTCGATCCGGTCGAGCGCGGCGTTCACGGTGGCGCGATCGGCCTCGAGCTTCGCGTCGCGGATCTTGTGACGAAAGCGGTAGTACGCCGGGAAGACCCGCCCCAGCGGCCGCAGCGTCTGGTAGGCCTTGTCGGGCATCCCCGTCGTCAGCACGCGCAGTGCTACATCCTGATCGTGCCGGAACAGCGGCGTGACAATGGCTGCCCGCAGGGCCGGGCCGAGTAGCTCGTCGAAATAGTCTTCCAGCGCGAGCGCGCGCTGCCGCGCGCTGGCGTCACCGGGATAGATCGGCGGCTGGGGATAACGCTCTTCGAGCGCGGCGATGATGTGGGTCGAATCGCCGATCGCCCGGCCGTCCAGGAACAGGATGGGCAGGGTGCCACGCCCCGTCGCGCGCCAAGCGCG
>JABCZO010000065.1 GCA_013289615.1 Gammaproteobacteria bacterium | reverse complement strand
CATGACGGCGCAAGGCAACACCTTGAAGGTGCGGGGCTACCTGGGCATCCAATTGTTGGGCCGGACGGAGATCTGGACGCGCGTCGGAGAAGGCTACGCCGCATGTGCGCCGGGCTGACCAATCCGGTCCAAACCTGGGGGAGCAGTCGATGTATCTGAGCTCGCTGGCAACAGCCGTCCCAGCCCGGCGATATACGCGTGCCGAGTGCTGGGATGCGTTCGCGACGTCCGCCTGGTTCGGACGCCTCGACGAGCGTTCGCGGGCGCTAGCCCGACTGGTGCTGACGCGCGACAACGGCATGGAATCGCGCTGGCTCGCGGTAGACTCGCTCGCGGAGGCGTTTGCAATCGATGCCGACACCTTGCAGCGGCGCTTTGCGCGACATGCACCACAGCTTGCCGCTGGCGCCGGCCGGCTTGCCTTGCAGCGCGCGACACTTAGGCCCGCAGACATCGACGCCGTCGTAGTCACGACCTGCACAGGTTATCTCTGCCCTGGCCTTACGAGCTACGTGAATGAGCAACTTGGCCTGTCGCGTCACGTAAAGGGCTTTGATCTGGTCGGCCAGGGTTGCGCGGGTGCACTGCCCAACTGGCAACTCTCCAGCGCCCTGCTCGATGCCGGACACTGCGACCACGTGCTATCGATCTGTGTCGAGATCTGCAGCGCGGCGATGTATCTGGATGACGACCCGGGTGTGCTGATCAGCGCCTGCCTGTTTGGCGACGGGGCGGGTGCGGCAGTTCTGTCCAGAAATGCGCTCGACGGTCGCCGCCGGGTCAGATGGACGACGTCGGTCTCGGTGACGGCGCCGGCGGAAAGAGAGGCGCTGCGTTTCGAGCACAGGAACGGGTTGCTGCGCAATGTCCTGACGCGCGCCGTACCCAGATTGGCCGCCGAGCACGCCGAAGAGGTTTTGCGGCTCGCCACCTCTCGAGCCGGTCTGGCGCAGGATTCGATCACGGGCTGGATAATGCATGCCGGTGGTCGCGACGTGTTGCTGGCCCTGCAGGAGCAATTGCAGTTGGATCCCGCGGCATTGCGCTACAGTCGTAACACGTTGCGCGAATACGGGAACCTGAGCAGCGCTTTCGTGTATTTCGTGCTAGATGCTGCGCTGGCCGATTCGGCTGCTGGCGGCTGGTGGTGGCTTAGCTCGTTCGGCGCGGGCTTCACCTGCCATGGTGCTTTGCTTGCGGTTGACTGACATGCCGTCGATGAAACTGCAACGGCGGGTTTTGCCGGAACGTCTCGACGTGATGCCGGCCGACGATCCGGTCGCACGCCGCTCACGCTGCGACTTGCAACGAGTGCACCGTGTCATGCGTTCATTGACGATTCTGCGCCGCGCCATCGGCATGTTGTGTATGACCCGGCAGCCCCGCAGAATTCTCGAGCTTGGGGCCGGCGATGGGAGCTTGATGCTGCGCTTTGCCTTGCGCTCACCTTGGCGAGAGGTCCAAGTTACGTTTCTTGACCGTCAGGACCTGATCGGCCCGGAAATCCGCAGACCGCTCGACATGCTCGGCTGGGATGTCAGGGTACTGAGTATGGACGCGTTGGACTGGGCGCACGCATCGTACGATCAACAGTATGACCTATGTGTCACGACGCTGTTTCTACACCACTTCGAGTCTCCCGCCCTCGAGCAGCTGCTATGCGCCGTCGCTGCCCGGTGCCGGGCATTCGTTGCCTGTGAGCCACGCCGCAACTCGGTGGCGTGGCTCGGTAGCCATCTGCTTGGCCTCCTGGGCGCAAATGAAGTGACACGTGAAGACGGGGTGACGAGTGTCGTGGCCGGTTTTGCCGGGCACGAGCTGAGTGCCCTGTGGCCCCCGAGCGCAGCACGTTGGCGGCTACGGGAGTACTTCGCATGGCCATTTACCCATTGTCTCGTGGCGGACGGGGACAGCGGCTCTGATGGACGAGTTGGCGTGAAACAGCAAATTGGCATTAATGAACAACAGGTCGCGGATCGAGCAACGGATGAAACGCTCTGATACCGATGCGCTGGTCATCGGCGGAGGCCCCGCGGGAGCGTCCGTCGCCATCCGACTGACCGGCCTGGGGTGGCGGGTGACCCTGCTAGAGCAGACATCGTTCCCTCGTCAGAAAGTCTGCGGCGAGTGTTTAGGACCGGCCAGCCTGGAGCTGCTGGACGAGCTCGGCTTGGGTTCGAAGGTCAGCGAGCTCGCAGGTCCAGCGATACGCCAGGTAGCGTGGATGGCCAGCGAACGGACTATTGTGGCTGAAATGCCAGCGTGCCTCGGTGGTCGTCATGCATACGGCTGTGCGATCGGCCGCGACTGCCTCGACATGCTTTTGCTGGAGCACGCGCGATCGCAAGGCGTCGACGTCGTGCAGCCGGCCAAGGTCCTGCGTGTTTCCGGAGTTCCGGGTGACTTCGATTGTGTCTATGAATGGCGATGTAACGGTGTGATAGACGAACGCGAGCGCCGTACCGAACATCACCGGAAGGCGGCCTTTGTGATCGATGCGCATGGTTCCTGGGAGCGCGGCCCTGAATGCCACGCCACTGAGCGTGACGGTGGCGAAGATTTACAGCTGCAGTCCTCAGATTTGTTGGCCTTCAAGACTACATTCGACGGTGCAACCCTCGCCGCGGGCGTACTACCCGTGCTGTGCTTGCCCGGCGGCTATGGCGGAATGGTGGTGTCGGATCGAGGACGCACCACCATTGCCTGTTGCATACGGCGTGCAACGCTGCGGCAATGGCGTGCACATGCGAGGGGAGGCTCAGCGGGTGACGTGGTCGAGGCCTACTTGCGTAGTTCATGCGACGGAGTTGCAGCCGCTTTGCGCACCGCACACCGGCAAGACTCATGGCATGCAGTCGGACCCCTCCGAACGGGTTTCCATCCGCGCAGCGCTTCGGGAATTCCGCGGATAGGGAACGCCGCCGCAGAGGCCCATCCATTGATCGGCGAGGGTATCTGCATGGCTCTGCAGTCTGCAGCTATTCTTGCAAAGCTTTTTGCGCACCGACCAAAGGACCTGCGAGCGGCCTATATCGTTGATGTGCAGCGCACTCACGCGGCCATTTGCAGGAAGGAATTCTCGGCGCGCATGCGACTGGCGCAACTCTACGCGCGGGTTGCTATGCAACCTTCCCTGGCGGCCGCCGCTGCCATTCTGATGGGGAGTTGGCCGCGCGCGCTCACAGCCGGGGCCCAGCTTGCCGGGAAAGCGCGTCGCGGAGAGCTGGAGCTTTCCTGGCGCCCGGCGGTCGCATGAATACGCTCGAAGCGATACAGAGTATTCTCATCGAGGAATTCAAGCTCAGCCCGGATCGCTTGCGTGCGGAAGCCATGCTGGCGGACCTCGGAATCGATTCTCTTGATTTGGTCGATCTGATTTTCAAGATCGAGGATCGTTTTGGCCTCAAGATCACGGACGAAGTGCCGCGCTCGCTGGCGACGCTTGGAGACGTCGCAGCGTACATAGATGAGCTGCTGGAGAATCAGTCCACCGGGGGCGGGACCAAGGCGGGTACGGACCGGTCATCATGACAACACGGGTGGCCGTCACCGGACTGGGTGTCGTAGCACCGCTGGGCAACTCGATCGATGAGCTGTTTGCCAGTCTGCAGGCCGGCAAGTCTGGTGTCAGAGTTCTGCCTGCGCCCTGCAACGGACCTCAGGGGTCGTCGATTGGCGCGACCGTCGAAACTCCGACCTGTCCGCGCATTCCTGAGACACGCCTGCGTATGTTGGATCGGGTCAGCTATCTCGCCCTCGTCGCAGCTATCCAGGCTGTTGAGGATTCCGGGATCGACTTCAACCAGGAGAACCGCGAGCGGTGCGGCGTATCGGTCGGGACAGGAATGGGAGGCGCGGAGACCACTGACGAGGGCTACCACATTCTGTACGCTGAGCGCTCGGACCGAATCAAACCTTTTACCGTCATCGCCGCGATGACCAATGCGGCGGCGGCTTGGATCGGGCTGGAGTATGCCTTGGCCGGCCCGAATCTGACCTACTCCACGGCTTGCTCCTCATCGGCGGTTTCGGTAGGCGAAGCGGCTGAGAAGATTCGAACCGGCCGAGCCGATGTCATGATCGCCGGAGGCGCCGAGGCACCGTTGACCCCCGGGGTGCTGCGAGCCTGGAACGCCATGCGCACACTGGCCTCCGCCGACAAGGTGGATCCGAGCACTTCATGCCGGCCCTTTTCCCTGACCCGTTCCGGCTTGGTGTTAGGCGAAGGAGCGGCTTTTCTGGTCCTCGAGTCGTGGGAGCATGCGATCCAGCGCGGGGGCAAAATACACGCCGCACTTAGTGGTTATGGTTTGACCACGGATGTGGCACACATAACGCGCCCGACCGTCATTGGACAGGCCAGCGCCATGCGGGCGGCGCTGAAGGCAGCCGGATGTTCGCCGACCGCCATTGATTACATCAATGCGCATGGTACCGCCACGTTGCAAAACGACGCCGTCGAGACATCGGCCATAAAGGAAGTATTCGGCCCGCGCGCCTATCAGATTCCTGTCAGCTCGACCAAGTCGATGCACGGGCACCTGCTAGGTGCCGCCGGAGCTCTGGAGCTCGTCATCTGCGTCGGCTGCCTGGAGCGGGGGTGGATACCCCCGACCATGCATTTGGACCAGCCGGATCCAGCTTGCGATCTGGATTACGTGGCAGGTGCCGCTCGCGGAGATATTCCGCTGCGCATCGCGCTTTCCAATTCGTTTGCGTTCGGCGGGACAAACGCAGTGTTGGCAGTCGAGAAGGTGTGAGTACACGAACGTCCTTGCATGCCTCGCCCGGTGTTGGGCAGCGTGGATTTTCATGGGTACGGTGGGCCGAAAAACGCGATAAGGTCCTCGGCCAGCAATTCCCGCTCCTCGTGTGCGGGAAAATGTCCGCCGCGCGGCATCTGCGTCCATCGATGAAGGTTGAGCCACCGCTCGCCCCAGATCCGGAGCGCTGGGCTGATATCTTTCGGGAGATCGCAATTGCAGCAGGAACCGAC
>JABCZO010000064.1 GCA_013289615.1 Gammaproteobacteria bacterium | reverse complement strand
CATCGAGCCAGTCGGCATTGCCAAGGCGACTGGAAAGTTCGCCCAGCCGTACGCGGACGCGATCCTCGAGGATAGGCAGGCGCTCCTCATACCAGGTCTTGTCGTGTTCCAGGAGCTTGGCGATTCCGCGATCAAGGATCGGCGGCTCGACCGTGTTAAGCGCGGCAAACATCCAGGCGATCGTGCGCGCCCGCGCATTCGCATCGTCTGGCAGCAGCCCCGCATGGTGCTCCGCGATATGGAATACGATCGCCCCCGACTCAAAAAGGGCGAGATCGCCTTCTTCATAGGTCGGAATCTGCCCGAAAGGATGAAGCATGCGATGCGCAGGTTCCTTCATTTCACTGAACGAAAGAAGACGAACGTCGTAAGGCTGGCCTACTTCTTCAAGCGCCCACCGCACGCGCATGTCACGCGCCAGTCCCCTGCCGCGATCGGGCGATCGTTCAAAAGCAGTGATGGTGGGCGTCATCGGAAAGCTCCCGGTGACTGCATAACGCCATCGTGGGCCAGATAGTTGATTGTCAAGACGTTTCTCACGGTGATTTCTCCTTTCGGCTCAATTTTCCTCCTCATGTCCATCGAAACCATGCCGCCAACGACTCTCCTCCGCATGGGTTCACTCTCCTTGCCTTGTATGAACATACGACGAACGGACCGCTTCTGATTCGACATGTTTCCACATTAATGTGTTGGCGAGCGCTGCGGTTCAGCACGGTAGCGCCTGTTACAGCGTTTTGACCTTGTCGTCCCAGGCTCCGTACCCGCCGGCCCGCGCGCCGCGGTCTACGAGGGCAAACTCAGCCCATCGCGTGACGAGAGCCGGACGACAGGTTTTGGCCCGGCTGCTGCCGGTCAGGTTAGTCGGCGAGCCACGGCACCTTGGCTCAGAAATGTGGCGACGATCACGTGATTGAGGATGCGGAAGTCAACGAGTTGCAGTGCTTCTCGTAGACGTCGGGTAACGAGCACGCCAAATTGATTAGCCGTCGTTGTCTCGGCCGATCAATGCCCGATGAACGGGTAGCGCAATGCGATTGCCGTTGCAGGGAGCGCCGATTGCGCATTCCCACAAATGTAATGAAGGCCGCGCCCAAAACTTTCATGTCAGGCTTACTCCACTGCCGTAGTAAGCCGATTGCAGCGCGAACGACTATTCCCTTCAAACGATTTGTTAGATACCCTCGTATAACCTGAAGTAATGCGTGAATCGTCAGCGTAGCAGACAGCCACTGAGAGCCCTATGCCGAGACGCACCACATCGCTACTGGCACTACGCGCTTTTGAGGCAGCCGCACGCCGATTGAGTTTCACCAACGCGGCGCATGAGCTGCATGTGTCTCAGGCGGCAGTTAGTCGTCATGTGCGCGTCCTTGAGGCAGATCTCGGCCGACAATTATTTCGTCGTTTGCACCGGCAAGTGGAATTGACGGCACCGGGCAGGCGACTCGCGAGTGAATTGGCGGTCGGTTTCTCGCAAATATGGCGGGCCGTCGAAGCTGTCAGGAACACGCCGGCGCAACGGCTGCGGATTTCAGTTGAAACCGCGTTCGCGGCACGCTGGCTCGTGCCGCGCTTCGGGCGATTCACGGCCGCGTACCCCGAGATTGAAATCGACCTGGAATCGTCCGACGAACTCCGAACCGTCAGCCGCGATACGGATATTGCTATTCGCTTCTTAAGTTCGACGTCACGCAGGCCGAAAGGGCGAGCTCGAAAGCTGTTTGTATATGATGCCTTTCCAATGATCGCAAGTGGTACACGTAGCAGTAGTTCGCGGCGGCGTAGCGACAGCGACGTGCTGGCCTTTCGTCTTCTGCATGACGATGACGGCTCTGCGTGGCGGCGCTGGTTCGCTGCAGCGGGGCTTGACGGCTTTAATGCAGCTAAGCATCTACACTTGAGTGATTCTTCACTCGTGCTTACTGCCATGCTGCGCGGCCAGGGAGCGGCATTGAGCGTTCCATTTTTTGTGCGCTCGCAGCTACGGTCTGGGCGCTTGATACGCGTCGGTCGTACTCCAGTCACTTTTGGCGATTACTGGTTGCTCGAGGCGGCCGATCGGGCAACCGCAAAAGCACGTGCGGCCTTCATCGAGTGGTTCAATCTGGAAGCCAAGAGTGTGTTCCGTGCCCAAGCGGATACGCCCACAAAACTGCATAACGGCCGTTGAGTAGCTGCATTCTTGCGGCACCGCCTAAATATGGTCGAATAGCGCGAAAGAGCCGCGGACTCGATAGCCCGCGGGTAATGCCTGGAGCACTATGTAACGAGGCGCCGATTGTCGCGGGACAGCTCGGTGTAGGCCACGATCGTTCTGCGCGTGTGCCGAGTGACCTATCGTTACTGCAGCACGCCGTCACCGTCGTGCTCTCGGACCGCCGACAGGGTGATGCGACCGAAGAACTTCAGTGAATGCACCAGCTGCGCCGCCAGCAGCCCCTTTTCGAAGGAGAGGTAGTACTCGGCTACGAAAAGATCGGGCTCAACCGCCCGAAAGCGCGCTGCCATGAAGGCGTCGTTTGTGCGCGCGGCGAGCTTTCGCCGGGCGTCGGGGTCAGCGTCCTGCTTATACCGCCACGCGGCTGCCAGCCGAATCATTCGCCGCACCAGGTCCACGGTGATCATCACCTTCGGCGCATCGTAATCCTGTACCCAAAGATCCCCGTCCTTGTCGTAGCTCACACGCATGAACGCGCGCGAGAAAAGATCGCCAAGAGAGGCACGATCGATATCCTCTTCGGCAACATATTCATTCCCCGCCAGCGCGAGTGTCGACAGCAGGCCCGCAGGGCGCTCTCGAGCAGGCTGCGGCACCGCCGGCGGGACGCTCTCTTGCACCCGCGTGTCCACCGGCGCTGCCACAGGCGCTGCCACCGGCGCTGCCACCGGCGCTGCCACCGGCGCTGCCACCGGCGCTGCCACCGGCGCCCGCCGACGCCAAACCCAAAGCTTCCTCCAGTTGTGTTTGAACATGTCAGCTTTCTCCACGCAAAAAAAACCCGATGGGCGAAGCCGACCGGGTTTCTGTTCCATGCGGAAGGCTTCTCGCCCTCCGCCACTTGCACGGAGGGGTCTATGGCATAGCGGCGCACGCCCCGACGAACGTGCGTGCGGTGCGGGTCCGCGCTGGTGTGCAGGCGCGAGCGAATGCCTGCGGCCCGGCGTGAGGCCGGGACGATTCGAGAGCGTTCTGCAGGATATGAGTAGTCAGATTCATAGCGGCGCGTACTTTACTCAGGTATTTGACGCTGTCAAGCACCTGTATTGGGCCAGTACATCCTGCACTCCTGGCCGACGTAGCGGGCGAGGATATCAAGCGGGGTGAGCAGGCCCAAGCCGTGATGCGGTCGTTCGGCGTTGAACCAGCCGATCCAGTCGAGCAGGTAGTGGTTGAAGCGTGGCAGATCGTAGAAGAACAGGTCTTCGTGGCGGTCCAGGAACTCCTCCTGCACGGTGCGGTTGAAGCGCTCGCAGTGGGCGTTCATTTTCGGGGTACGCGGGAAGGTGTGCCAATGCACGATGCCTTCAGCGCTTAGGGGCTGATGGAACTCTTTGGCAAATTCGTGCCCGTTATCCGACAGTACGCGGCGTACCGGGGTGGGGAAGAGCAGCTGCTGGAGCTGGCAGGCCAGGCGGGCCTGCCTGCTGGAGAGGTGTTTGACGCCCAGGGCGAAGGCGAAGCGGCTGGCAAGATCGGTACAGGTGATCAGGTAGCGCTTGATGCCATTGTGGCGCCGTTCGATGCTGTCCCAGGCCACACAGTCCCCGGGGTTCTGAGCGCGGTAGCCCTTGGGTTTGCGATCGCGGATGAGGCGCTTGACACGGCCTTGATGGAAGCGGGAGCTGCGAAGCCCGGAGTGGCGCATTTTGTCTGGGGCATCGGCGATGAGTCGGCCGATGGTGCGCACGCTGGGGGTGGTCAGAGCGTGTTCACGGCAGAAGCGTTGGATGAAGGGGAAGAGCTTCTCTTTGCCCAGATTAGGATGTTCTGCGCGCAGGCGGCGCATCTCTTCGATCAGTGGGGCCGGCCAGCCGCGCCGGCGCAGGCGTTTTGGGCGGGTAGAGTGGGGAGCCAAGGCGTGAGGTTTGCCCATCCCGCGCCGCAGCTGGGCTCGCCACGCAAACAGCGTTCGGCGTGACACGCCAAACGCCTCTTGCGTGGCGGCGAGGCCATGACGCTCCCAGAAGCGCAGCACGTTAAAGCGCTGCTCGGCACTCTTGCAGATCATGTCCCAATACAGGGCACGATCGGCAACGGCCAGAAAGCCCTTTATTCGATATCCGATGCACCGAATTTGCACTCCACACCCTCCCGTGAGGAGTGCAGAATGTTTCTGGCCCTAGTCAGAACGTATCAGGAATGCGCTTGCGGCTGCCGCAGGGCACGGCACAGATCCTCTGCCGCGTCGACGATACTGGGCCCCAGGCGGCTCAGGCGCTGGTCGGTCCATGAGATCACGCGCCCCGAACGCACCGCACGCATCGATGGATAGGCCTGCCAGGCGGCGACCCACTCGGTCCCGGCTTTCTGATCCGGCGGCAGCGCCAGGATGATCTGCGGATCGCGCGCCAATACCGACTCGAGTGTGACCGCCGGTCCCGGATCGCCAAGGTCGTCGTAGACGTTGCGATAGCCGCAGGCGTGGATCACATCGGTCATGATCTCGGCGCGGCCGACGGTATAGATCGGCCGATTCCACACCTGGATCAGCACCGTTGCCGGCGGCGCCTGCAGGTACAGGCCGCGCAGTGCCGCAATGCGCTGGCTGAACTGCGCAGCGACCGCCTGCGCCGCGGCTTCCGTGCCGGCCAGGCGGCCGAAGCGCAGCAGACTCGCTGGGATATCGTCCAGGCCGGTCAGTCGATGCCGATAGATGCGAAGACCGACGCCTTGCAGGCGCGCCAGCTGCGTCGCCGAGGTGCCACCGCCCCACACCACCACGACGTCCGGATGCAGCGCCAGGATGCGCTCCAGGTCGAAGCTCTGGGCATCGCCGACCCGTTCGATAGCTTTGGCCGCCTCCGGCTCGTTGGAATACTGGCTGGTGCCGACCACGCGCGCCCCGGCGCCGGCAGCAAACAGCATCGCCGTGGCACCGGGTGCGAGGCTGACGATGCGCTGCGCCGGCCGCGCCAGATCGAGCGGGCGCTGTTCGTCATCCTGCAGCTGCAGCACCGGCGCATCGGCGCCGCGCGCCACCGGCAACGGCGTCATGAGCAGCGTCATGAGCAGCGCCAGCGCGCCGATCATCGGCGCGCTGGTATCAGTCGAAGAAGGTCGCACTGAAGACTGCGCCCAGGGCCGCCTGCACGTTGGCGTCCGGCAGTTGCTCCGGCATGCAGGCATTGTAGAAGCGCATGCCATCAATCAGCGCCATGGTGGCGAATGCCAGATCGCCGGCCGGCGCGGGCGGCTGGCGCTGCATGGCAGCGCTGAACTGCGTGATGAAATAGGCAATCATGTCGCGCTTCTCGAGCAGCAAAGCGCTCAGCCGGGAGCGGAACTTAGCGTCGCGCAGCGCCTGCAGCCGCGCTTCGGCCCACAACACGTAGCTGAGGTTGCCGCGGTAAACCTGGCTGTAGAAGCTCTGCAGTTGCTGCTGCATGTCTTGCAGCGACAGCCCGGCGCTCAGGATCTGCTGCAACCCCTGCTGCACGTCCTGGTGATCGCGCTTGAGCAGCTCGACGAACAGTTCCGCCTTGCTGCGGAAATTCGAATGGAACGCGCCGCGGGTGTAGCCGGCGTG
>JABCZO010000063.1 GCA_013289615.1 Gammaproteobacteria bacterium | reverse complement strand
CAGGGCAATGGGTAAAACGACCGCCAGTACGCGATCGGGTTGCGGCAGAACCATTTCGGGTCTTATTGGTGCCGCGCAAACCACACCGTGTAGGCGCCGGCACGCACGCGGATCAGCACAAGATCATGGAGTCAACATGAAGTTGAGCAATACCGAACCCGTGCTCACGTTGACCGACTGCGTCGAAAAAGTACCTGCCGCATCCGTGGCAGTGATGCTGTAAATGCCCGCATCCGTGGTCGCGGTATCTTGAGTGAACGTAATCGCAAGGGTGGTGCTATAAGTTGCCAACCACGGTCCAGATGCGGCTAAGGGAACGCTATAGGGTCCGGTGGTAGTTGCTGTCGATGCAATCTCGTAGGTCCGCGCCGCGCTGCGCACCGTCTGATCCGCCACCAGGTTCGCCGCGCCCGGCGAACCCGACACCGTTACCGTGCCCGATGCCGTATTGATAGTGGAAGCCGCCAGCGTGGTGAGCGTGCCAATACGGGTCGTGCCGCTCGCAGCGACTGGCACATCTAGCACGATATGCGTGGCATAACCAGTTCCCGATGTTGGTGTTGGCGGCACGATTACCACGTCCACCATCCCTGAGGCACTGCTTTCCGGGATGGGCGTCAAGATGAACTCACCGGTGGTGGGATCAGCCACGGTGCCGGTGACAATGACAGGGCCGGTGCTCGATTGTTGTTCGGCGTACACCTGTGAGCCGGGTTTGGTGATTCCTGAAATCGATCCTCTCACCGCCTCGGCGATGGCCGTCACCACAGGCTTCAACAGATATTGCCCACTGGCGCCCGCCACCACGATGGACTTGCAGGCATTGAAGTCGAGCACTAAGTCGGCCATGGTTCCTGCCGGCACCGTGAAGGGTCCGACGATCTTGTAGCCGCTTTGCTGGCCGCTCGGAGTCTTGAGCGCCGATTCCGTGGTGGTACCCGTCAGCACCACTGAATTGGCCCAGGGCGCTGCACTTCCATTGGCTGCCAGCACCAGCCGCACCTGCTGGTACGTTCCCGCCGGCAGAGGGGCCTGGCCCAGGGACAGCAGCGCGCCATTGGTCAGACTGAGCAAGTCGATGCGCCCCAGGCCGGTACTGACTGGAATGGTGGTCCAGCTGTTGCCATCCGAGGAGATTTCCACGTGATCCACAGTGATGTACACGTGGTCATAACCGCAGGCCGGCGAATCGGCCAGCGACACTTGCACCGTGCCACTGGGTGTCGAACTGCCGCTGCCGCCCCCGCAACCGGCCAGCACCGCGATCGCGCCCAGGCCAAAACCGGCTGCGGCCAGCGCAACACGCCAGTGCATGGATCGGATCATTTGATGCATCGTTATCGCCTTCCACGATGGGAGACGGGCGGGCGAAGGACGCGGGCCCGCCGGCACATCCCGATTTGTTCATGCCGCGATGTCGCTTGAATCATAAGCATGTGAATCGCGCATCGAGCAAATGCCCTAGCCCCTTTGGCATATCCGAGTTAACCCGCACGGATGGTTCTCTGCGCGATCCAGAAAGCGAGCAATCGTTCGATGTTGCAATGAGAAACCAATGAAGGGAAGTCAACGATGAGACGAATCCTCGCACTGGCCATCTGCGGCGCCTGCGTGGCCCCGGGCGCCGGGGCAGCCGACGTGGGCGTATCGATACAGCTCAGTCAGCCTGGCGTGTTCGGGCGCATCGACATCGGCCAGTATCCACAGCCGCAGGTCATCGTGGCCCGGCCGGTCATGGTCGAGCCGCCTCCTCCGGCGATGCCGCCGCCGGAACCGGTCTATCTTTGGGTGCCCCCGGAACATCGGAAACATTGGGAAAAGCACTGTCGCGAATATCACGCCTGTGGGCACCCGGTGTATTTCGTTGACCATGCCTGGTACAGAGACCACGTGATGGTTCGCGCATCGGAGCCGGAGGGACGTCACGAGGATGAGCGCCACCGAGAGCATGGCCGCTCAGAGCCAGAGTACGGACGGCACAAGGGCCATGATGATGAGGATCGCGCCCGAGGCCACGACTGAGATACCCCATCAACGAAAGTTGGCGGTTCGGGAATGCCGGGGTGCGAGATTTCGCCGATCACTCTGCCTTATTGGCGGCGCGCAAACGACACGGTGTAGGCCCCGGCGCGCACGACGGGCAGTGTGTCGTCCGACAGCTCGATGCCGTCCGTCAGTTGCGTGGGCATGAATAGCAGCTTCTTCTGGGCCGCCAGGCTGTCCGACGCCGGCTTGTTCAGTGTCAGCACGCCCAGTTCCACCACTTTGCGGGTGTCAGGCCAGGGCTGGCTCGGGTCCTTGGTTTGATCGCCCGGCGCGGCCAGCTGTGCCTTGAGGTGAAACATCACCGGCTTTCGGTCAATGCGTTTTGGCAGATCATCTACCAGGAAGTTGGGGGCTTTCTTGTCGGCTTCCGCCGGCGTCAGATGCACCACCTTCTCCGGCACCATGATGTAGCGCACCGCCTGTTTGTGACCATCCTTGCTGACAAAGACGAAGGCGTCGATGCCGTAGTACTGCTCATCTGCAAAACTGTCGGGGGTCGAGACGGTGCTAAACGCCTTCGGTGCGCTCGGGTGGCTGGCCATGAACTGATCAAATTTGGTCGGCTTGGGCGCATTGGGTGGACTCTGGCTGATTGCCAGCAGCAGATCCCGGAATTCCTCTCCGCTGGCTACCGGGAAGAACTTCAGCGAGTTGATCACCATGTCGGTGTCGGTTCCGCCTGGCAGGTGAAACTTGATGGCCATGCCATGCGGATTGGCGCCGCCGGAGCCGTCCGGGACATCGGGCAGGCCGCCCGAGTCGGAGAAACGCACCGTCACCGGAATAGTACGGCCGTCGAACAGCGGTGAGCGGCTGAGCCGCGCCGCCCCTGGCGCAGCCTTGAAACTGCCCACTGCCACTACGCCCTTTGCATGGTTGGCGCGGAATCCCGGGTGCACGCCATACACCTTGTTCAGCGCATCCACGATCTGCGTCGTCACCGGCGTGTCGTCCGCCGCAACCGAAGCCGAAGCCACCAGCGCCACTACCGAAGCCAGGGACCCTGCCAAATGCTTCGCCGTCATAGCCATGGTTCTCTCTCCTGAGTGGTTCGATAAAGATACGAGTGCGCCCGTTGCCGCGCCGTTCACGACGCCCGCTTCAGCGCCAGCCGGGTCGGCGGTACCAGGATCGTCGGCAGTCCCGCCGCCAGCGTGTGCGAGAAGTCGCGGCTGAAATGCAGCCCCCGGCTTTCGTGCCGTCGCAGCGCCGAGCGCACGATCAGGTCGGCGCACTCGAGCAGGTTGCGCAGTTCCAGCAGATCGCGCGAGACGCGGAAATTGGCGTAGTACTCGTCCGTTTCCTTGCGCAGCAGGCGAATGCGGTGCTGGGCCCGTTCCAGGCGCCGCGTGGTCCGCACGATGCCCACGTAGTTCCACATCGTCAGCCGCAGTTCGTCCCAGTTGTGCGAGATCACGACCTGCTCGTCCGGGTCCTCGACGCGGCTTTCGTCCCACGCGGGCAGCGGGGGCGACTCGGCCGGGCCCTGGGCGCCGATGTCCTCGGCGCAGCAGCGGCCGACCACGACGCATTCCAGCAGCGAGTTGCTGGCGAGCCGGTTGGCTCCGTGCAGTCCGGTGTAGGCGGTCTCGCCGACCGCATACAGGCGTGCCAGGTCGGTGCGCCCGCGCAAGTCGGTCACGGCACCGCCGCAGGTGTAGTGGGCCGCCGGCACGACCGGGATCGGCTGCTTCGAGACGTCGATCCCCAGGCTGCGGCAGCGCTGCTCGATCGTCGGAAAATGGGTCTGCAGGAAGGAAAGGCCCAGGTGCGTGGCATCGAGCCACACGTAATCGAGGCCGTTGCGCTTCATCTCGAAGTCGATCGCGCGCGCCACCACGTCGCGCGGCGCCAGCTCGGCGCGCGAATCGTGCGCCGGCATGAAACGCGTGCCGTCGGGCAGCCGCAGGATCGCTCCCTCGCCGCGCAGCGCCTCGGTGATCAGGAAGGTACGATCCTGCGAGTGATACATGCAGGTCGGATGAAACTGTATGAACTCCATGTTGGCGACGCGGCAGCCGGCGCGCCAGGCCATCGCGACGCCGTCGCCGGTGGCCGTGTCCGGGTTGCTGGTGTATCGGTAGACCTTGCCGGCTCCGCCGCTTGCCAGCACCACGGCCGCAGCCGGTAGCGTCTCGACCCGGCCGTGTTCGATATCGAGTGCGTACACTCCGAGGCACTGTGGGCCACTGCTCTGCGGCACGTGTCGCGACGTGATCAGATCGATCGCCATCCAGCGCTCGTACATCCGGATATTCCTATGCGAGCGCGCTTTCTCGAGCAAGGCATCGTGGATCGCCTTGCCGGTGGCATCGGCCGCATGCGCGATGCGTCGCACGGTGTGTCCGCCCTCGCGCGTCAGATGAAGGCCCAGCGGCCCTTCCGGGTCGCCCGTGAAGGCGACTCCCTGGCTCACCAGCCACTCGATCGCGGCTGCGCTTCCCTTGGCGATCGCGCGCGCCACCTGCACATCGACCAGGCCCGCTCCCGCCTCGCACGTGTCGCGCAGATGCGATTCGATGCTGTCATCGCTGCCCAGCACCCCGACAATGCCGCCCTGGGCCCACGCGGTCGCGCCCTCGTGCAGCAAGCGCTTGGCCAGCACCACGACCGGCGCATGCTCGGCCAGGTGCAAAGCGACGGTGAGGCCGGCCAGTCCGGCGCCGACAATTACGACGGGTTGCTGCATCGAGGAAAGTGCCGCGCCGGGTTGGTCGATCGTGCCGCGGCGCGGACGACATGGAATGTTGACTTATTATGAACCGAACAAGCGTGACCGGCGGCACGGCTCCCGCCGGCGACTCGTGGCGCACGCTGCAACCGGCCCTGCTCGAGCCGTGCGTCGCATCCTGGCTGGGTGAACGGGGCTCGTTGACGCGGCGACTACGCAGCGTATGCGGAAGGCTTGAGCTGGTTCTTCTGAGGCAGTGCTGCGCCCGACCGCTGCCCGATGAGGCCGCTCTGCTGGATCTGCGGCAGGGCGAGCGGGCGTGGGTGCGCGAAGTGTTGCTGCTGGCCGACGACCGGCCGGTGCTGTACGCGCACAGCGTCGCTCATCCGTCCTCCCTGCGGACGGCCTGGCGTTCGCTGTCCAATCAGGGACTGCGTCCGGTGGGAGATTCGATCTTCGAACGGCACGGCATCCGGCGCGGGCCGATCCACGTGCGCCGGCTGCGCGATGGCGATCGGCTGCACCGCGCCGCCGGGCTGGCGCTGCAAGCCCGGCGGCTGCCCGTGCTGTGGGCGCGTCGTTCGCCTTTCGTTCGCGCGGGGCACGCACTGTGGATCACCGAAGTGTTCCTGCCGGCCCTGGCCGGTCTTGGCACGGCCCCGTGAGAGCGCAGTCAACGCAACGCGCTGGCGCCGCCCTGGCACGCTTGCGCCAGGCCGCTGGCGATCCACGGGACAGCGGGGCTGAACGAGGCGCGGAAGCCGTTGCCCCACACGTCGGTCGAGCCGCTGCCGCATGCGTTGATCGACCGGGCGGCCGAATCGCTCGGCCCGAACGAGGCGCGAAAGCCGTTGCCCCAGAGGTCGGTCGACCCGAGGCGGTCGCCGGTGGCACGGGGCGGCGACGGCGACGTTGACGCCACGCCGAAGGAAGCACGGAATTCATTGCGGTAGATATCGGTGGATCCCAGCGACGCGGCCACCGCGCCGTGAGACACCAGGGCCAGCAGGCCGAGGAGCGAGGCCGCGCGCGCGGTCGAAGCGATCTTGCTA
>JABCZO010000062.1 GCA_013289615.1 Gammaproteobacteria bacterium | reverse complement strand
CCGGTATCGGTCATGCCGCGCTACCCGGGGCGTCCCACATCACGCGCGCGTCGAAGCTGCGTGAAGCCAGCATCGTAATCACGACCACAGCGGCGAATGCCATGGCTCCCGGTTGCGGGCGCAAGCTGGTTAGCGTTCCGAACTGAAGCAGCGCGGCCAGGATGGAAATCATGAACACGTCGATGTTTGACCAGCGCCCAATGCGATCGATGAAGCGGTACATTCTGGTTCGCCCGACGAGCCAGCGCCGCGACCGCAACCGCGTCATCACCAGCATCAGGCTCAGGCCGAAGAGTTTTATCAGCGGGACCACGACGCTGGCCGTGAACACGATGATGGCCAGCGGCCACAGGCCGGCGGTAATGAGTTCGTGCACGCCGCCCAGGATGGTACTCGGCTGGTCGCGGCCGAAGCGCTCGATGCTCAGCACCGGCAACAGATTCGCCGGCAGGTACAGCAGGTAGCCGGCGATCACCAGCGCCAGCGTGCGTCGTATCGCATCCGGCTTTCGCCGCCGGATCCTGGCGCCGCAGCGCGCACAGGCGCTGTGCTCGCGTGCCGCATCGATCATCAGTTCGCAGGTCTCGCAGCTGATCGGCAGCTTCGGCGCGCTCAACGACTGGTGCGGCGGCAGCGCGTCCCACACCGATTGTTCATCGAGCTTCAGGCTGGCCAGCACCGCGGCGAGCGTCGCGGCGAGCAGGCACCAGCCGCCGGCGCCGACATTGACGGTGCCGACGGATTCCAGGCGCGTATAAGCGACACAGCAACCGACCAGGTAGACCTCGATCATGACCCAGGGACGCAGGGCGGCAGTCCAGCGAAACAGTTTACCGAGCCGCGCATCGATGCCGAATCGGATGCCGCCGAGCACGCAGACCATCAGGCCAAGATAGACGAAGGGGAGCGCGATGCTGAACAGGAAAACTACGACCGACAGCGAGTCATAGCCATCGTTCCAGAGCGCCTCAGTACCGCTGGGCAGCCAGTCGCGTCGCTGCACGCCGAATGAGGTGAGACGCATCAGCGGCAGCAGCGCGGCTGGCAGCAGCAGCAGCAGTGCGGTGACGGTCAGTGCCAGCGCGGTGTCGATGCTGCCGCGGGCGGGCGCTGCGAAAGGGCGCTTGCAGCGCACGCACTCGGCGATCGCATCGGGGGGTACCGGCGGCAGGAGCTGCACCAGCCCGCAATCGGCGCAGCCGATGAGCTCGGCCGCGGGACGCTGGTACACCTGGCGCAAGGACACGCGCAAATTATAGCTTTGAAGGCCTGATTAACCAGGCGCAGCCAATGGGATGCTGGCTGCCGGGAGTCCTACAGCTCGTGGCGGCCGGCGCGCGAATCTCCCAGATCAGTCGACGCTGTAGCCGCGCCCCTGCAGGCAGGCAGTGAGCGCGCGACGATAGTCGAGGCTGCTGGCTGCGCCATCCGCGCCGGTCTGACCGCCAGCCCACTGCGCGCACTCGCGTCGATCGCTCGCCTGCTGCGCGTCGCTCTGGCCGTTCTTCGGATAGGCATACAGCCCATCGCTGTTCACGGGACCGCCGTACGCACGAGGCGCAGGGGCTGGGGCCGATGCGGCAGGGCCGGCACCTGCGCTGTCGCTGGCGGCAGCATCAGGGTCCTCGGCCGGCGGCGGGGTCGTCACCACGTAGCCGCTGGCGGCCGGGTCATAGGTGTAATAGACGTCGTTGTAGTAGTAGTACGGAATCGAGTTCCAATAGTAGGTCGCGCAGAACGCGGGCAATACCGGCAGGAACCAGGCAAATCCAGCGCCCCAGAAGATCGGCGGCCAGTATCCGCCATGCCAGTAACCCCCGCCCCAGTGTCCGCCGTAGTGTCCACCGCGCGTGTACGCGTAGCCCGCGCCGCCACGCCCGTAGCCGGCAGCCACGGTGCGGCCCACCGCAGGGGATGCATGTGAATAGCCGTAGCCTGCACCGCCACGCGCCACGCCGTAGCCGCCACGGCTCACAGCCGACGCCGCGAAGTGAGAACCACCGAAATGACCGCCGCTGAAGTGCGTGCCGCCAGCGGCGAAATGTGCGCCGGAGGAGTGGCCGCTGCCACCGCCGCCACTGCTGCCATGAGGTCCGCTGGCAAACGCCGGGGATGCTGTCAGGACAAACAGCGCGAGTGCCGCACCTAGGCCAACTGAACCGCCGCCGAGGGTCTTCATGGTCGTCCTCCGTCCAGCGTCGCCACTAAGCTCGCGAATGACGCTGTGCTGATTATACGACTGTCCTGACTGCCAGATTGTTCAGCCACTCAATACTGATGAATAAAGCTTAATCCTTTTCAGGAATCAGTCGCTTACGTGGGTATAACGCGCCCGCGGCCTGGCGGTTGACGCGTGCCGGCGGGCGCTTGCCGCGGCGCGCTCTTAGGCGCACTGCTCAGCACCGAGAACAAGCGGTGCTGTAAGCGCTGTCAGCGCGCGGCGGCGAAGGCGTCCATCATCAGCCCGGTGCCGCCGCCGGACACGTGGGCGACCACCGCAGTTCGGCGATGCAGTTTGGTCACGGCGCCCAGATCGATCGCAAATGCGAGGCTGACCTGCTGGCCCTTGCGCAGTCCCAGGCCAACGGTGCGAATGAACACGCCGGTGGCGCTAAGGTTCACCGCCTTGCACAGGCGACGCTGACCATCCGGCAGGAGTATGTAGACCGTCGTTCGCGCTCTGTGGCGCGTATGCAGTCGTCGTTCCATCCACAGCCCCCAAGGCTTGCAAACAATTTGAGACCAAACTGCGAGCGGCGTCATCGCAATCTCAACCGCTGGTCTATTATGCCGGGTTGGCCGCGCTAGCCAACGCAACTCAACATTAATCAGGGCGACATTTTTGCGCTCGCAGCGCGTAGGAAAATCCTGACATAAGGCGACCCGCAGCGATGCATGCACGGCACGCGCCGCAATCGCAGGCTCCCTGCCCGCATGGCCGCTGAACTTAACGTGAATTCCCGATAGTTGGCGCTCGCTGAGGGCTTTAGTACACCCGGAACGGGCGAAAGCCATCGTCGATCGGCTGCGCCAGGCGCGTCACACTGAAACGGCGCCGCCGAGCGCGCGGGCCCTGGCCGTCTCGCGCAGCGGCGCCGATCGCGGCTGCGTTGTCCAACGTCGGGACCGTGATCAGCTTGTCGCCAGACATAAGGCTTGCCGATTCTGCTTTGAATTCAAGCTCACTCATCTCTGCCACTCCTCCGCACTAAAGAACGTCGTACGTATAGTTCGCAACACGAACGTTATTGTAGTACAGAGCGGTTCGGATTTCAGCGCACCGGGTATTAAAATCGCTTCATCCGGCGATTCGGAAAACCGCCCGGGACGGCTGCCGACCGACTGTTAAGTAATTGATTTAAATGAAGGAAGGCCCGCCGCAGGCGAGAGCGGCACGGTCACGGGCGCGCACCTAGGCCAGGAAGCGGCGGATTTCGGCCTCGAAGCGCGGGATGTCCACCAGGAACGCATCGTGGCCTTCGAGCGACGGCAGGCGCGCGAAATGCGTGGCCGCGGCGTTGTTTGCGAACGCCTCGGCAATGGCAGCCTGCTCCTGGATGGCGAACAGCATGTCGCTCTCGACGCCAATCACCAGGACCTTGGCGCTGACGTTGCTCAACGCGGCAGCGTAACTGCCGCCGTGCTCGGCGAGGTCGAAGCGGTCCATCGCACTCGACAGGTACAGATAGCAATTGGCATCGAAGATTCGCGTAAAGCGCTCGGCCTGCGACTCGAGATAGCTCTCGACCGCAAAATGCGGTGCGAACGCACTGACCGGGTGTGCATTGCCGGCGATCGGTTCGCGGCCGAAGCGCTGGCGCCACTCGGCGGCGGAGCGATAGGTGATGGTGCCGAGCTTGCGCGCGACGCGCAGGCCGCTGCGCGGCGGCCGGTCGAGTGCGTACTGCCCACCCTGCCAGTCAGGATCGCGCAGGATCGCTTCGCGCTGTACCGAGCGCAGCGCAATCGCGAACGGCGAGGCCGCGGGGCTGCCCGATATGCTGATCAGCCGGCGCGCGGCGTGCGGAAATTGTGTCGCAAACGCGACCACCGACATCCCGCCGAGCGATGCGCCGATCACGGTGTCGAGCTGCTCGACACCCAGCGCACGCATGGCCTCGTAGCCGGCGCGCGCGATGTCCTCGACTGCGACCTCGGGGAAATCCAGGCGATAGCGCTCGCCGGTGGCCGGATTGATCGAGGCCGCACCGGTAGAGCCAAAGCAGCTGCCGAGTGAATTCACGCAGACGATATAATGTCGGTTGGTGTCCAGCGCGAGACCCGGACCGATGATCCGCTGCCACCAGCCCGGCGCAGGATCGCTGTCGGTAGCGGCGGCATGGGCAGAGGGCGACAGCCCGGTAAACAGCAGTACCGCGTTGTCGCGCGCGGCGTTGAGTCTTCCCCAGGACTCGTAGGCGATGCGCGCCTGGTGCAGCAGGCCGCCGCGATACAGCACGAACGGGTCGGGCAACGCAACGGTGAACGGTTCGCTCATGCGCCGCAGAACTGGCCGGCCGTGGGAAGACGCACTGGCACGGGCGTTGCGGTCCAATTCAGGGTTCCTGATCTGAACCATCGCTGATCCCCTCGAATAGCGCCGTGGACAGGTAACGCTCGCCGGTATCCGGCAGCATCGCCAGAACTACCGCGCCGTTGCCGGCCTCGCGTGCCACGTTGACCGCCGCGGCAAAGGTCGCGCCCGATGAGATGCCGCAGAAGATGCCTTCCTTGCGGGCCAGCGCACGCGCGGCCTCGATCGACTCGGCGTCGTTGACCGTGACGATGCGGTCGGGAACGCTGCGGTTGAGCACCGCGGGAATGAAATCCGGCGTCCAGCCCTGGATCTTGTGCGGGCTGAATGCCCTGCCTGACAGCATCGCGGCCGCTTCCGGCTCGGCGGCGATCACGTGCACGTCGGGTCGCGCCAGCCGGATCATCTCGCCGGCCCCAGTCAGGGTGCCGCCGGTGCCCCAGCCGGTCACGAAATAATCGAGCCGCCTGCCGGCGAAATCGGACAGAATTTCCGGGCCGGTGGTGCTGCGGTGGTAGGCCGGATTGGCCAGGTTCTCGAACTGGCGGGCCAGGAACCAGCCGTGTTTCGTTGCCAGTTCCTCGGCCTTGCGCACCATACCGGTGCCGCGCTCTGCCGCCGGCGTCAGCAGCACGCGCGCACCGAACAGGCGCATGATCTTGCGGCGCTCGACCGAGAAGGTCTCGACCATCACGGCCACGAACGGATAGCCCTTGGCGGCACATACCATGGCCAGCGCGATGCCGGTATTGCCGGAGGTGGCTTCCACCACGGTCTGGCCGGGCTTTAGCACACCGCGCGCCTCCGCGTCCTCGATGATCGCGATCGCAAGGCGGTCCTTGACCGACGCCCCGGGATTGAAGAACTCGCACTTGACGTAGATCGTCGTATCGGCGGGCGCGAGGCGCTGCACGCGCACGATCGGCGTTCGGCCGATGGTGCCGAGGATGCTCTCGTAAATCATTGGCTCGCCGACCGTGTCGAGAAGGTAGATGGCGGCACTCTAGTCCGCTCACCCTGGCTAATCGATAAGTAAGCGGCCATTTTATGATAACGAATTGTTATGATTCGCCAGCCGACTTTGCCTCCATAGTGCGGCCCCCGGCTACCGCGGCTTGATCTGAAATGAATTTCCACCAATTGCAATATGCGGTCGCGATTGCGCGCCACGGCCTGTCGGTCACGCAGGCGGCCTCGGCGCTCGGCACCTCGCAGCCCGCGATCAGCCGGGCGCTCAAGGCGCTCGAGCGCGAGCTCGGCTTCGACCTGTTCGTGCGCGAGGGCCGGGCATTCTCGCGGGTCACGCCGCAGGGCGCCAAGGTGCTCGAATACGCCAATCGCGCGCTGGCTGAGATCGACAGTCTCAAGGCCGTGGCCGCGGACCTGAACCAGGACAACCGCGGCACGTTGTCGATCGCGACCACCCACACCCAGGCACGCTACGTGCTGCCGCCGGTGGTGCACGCGTTTCGCGAGCGCTACCCGGAGGTCGAGCTGCACCTGCACCAGGGCACCTC
>JABCZO010000061.1 GCA_013289615.1 Gammaproteobacteria bacterium | reverse complement strand
TCGAAGTGGATCAGCACCTTGCGAGCCTTGCCATCGACCGTCAGGTCTTCGAGCATGTTCTCGTTGATGCCGTCATAGTCCCACTGGTCGAACGGGGTCATCTGGTAGACCCAGACCACCTCGCCGGTATCAACCTTGCGAGCGAAGATCGACATCGAGAACTTGTTGTCCTGGTCGCCCTTGTTGCACTCTTCGTGCGTCTTGTACTTGCAGCGATACGATGGGCTCCACAGGCCGGGGTTGCCGGTCGAGGTGTACACCAGCTTCAGTACCGGATCGTAGCTGTAGAAACCCCATTGGGCTCCACCGCCACGCTGCCATTCGTCCCCGGGATAGGTCGAAACGCCGAGGTCCTTGCCGGCAGTGCCGTACTCGGGATGCGCCTTGTTGGAGTCCTTGGTCAGGCCGATATCGGCATCCTTGCCGGTGCTGTAGAATTCCCACACCTTCTTGCCGGTCTGCAGATCGTAGGCGGTCAGGCGGCCGCGGGCAGCGAATTCATCGCCGCCGAAACCGATGACAACCTTGCCTTCCGCAATCAGCGGCGCCGGGGTGATGGTCTCACCTTTATCCGGATACGCATGTTTGACGACCCAGACTTCCTTGCCGGTCTTGGCATCCAGTGCAATGACAAAGCCGTCCAGGGTTCCAAACACCAACTTGCCGTCGGCATACGACATGCCGCGGTTGACGGTATCGCAACAGGCACGCGGCACCGCGGAATCGTCGCGATTGGTGGTCTTCTTGTAGTTCCAGATTTCTTTCGGATGATCCGGATCAGTCAGATCGAGCGCCTGAATGATGTTCGGCCAGCCGCTTTCCATGTACATCATTGGCGTGGTGCCGACAGTCACCACCAGGGGTTGACCTTCGTGTCCGCGCAGTGTGCCGCTCGACTGCGACCACACCATGCTGAGTTTGCCGACGTTGGAAGTGTTGATGTCCTTTAGCGCGCTGTGCCGCGTGAGGGCCTGATCGCCGCCAGGCGCCGCCCACAGATTGGGATCTTTCGCGCGGTCGGTGACCTCATCTCCGAATACCGCGGCACAGGACCCTCCGAGTGCCAGGATGGCACAAATCGTCCATAGCCTACCCTCACGTTCGAATCGCATACGCAGTTCTCCTCAATAATTCGCTTTGTATCGTTCTATCGTTGTAACGGTGAGCACTGCCATCACCCCGCCCGTCCACGCTTGCGAGCACAGACGCGACCACGTGCATGGCTTCGCGACCGTTCATCCCCTAGCAGGCACCGTGCCAGCTTGAAACTATACTACTAGAGCGCAGTGACTATCATAGTCTTATCTAGTTTTATCTGCGATGTTGGCGAGGCACTACGCAGCGTGACAACGCTCAAGCGTCGCCTTCGCTACAAGCTTGCGTCAGAAATGGCACATAGAAACTCGATTCCATCCGTCCTGACGTTGTGCGCTGCCGGCAACAACGAACGGCATGGTGTGCAAAGCCGCGACACGCGATAAATATTCCTACGGCGCGCAGCGCCTCGATGAGCCTGACTGGGCCGTCAGCCACCTGGCAGCTGGCGCCCGACTGCTGCAGCCGGCGGCAGGCGTGGCAGCGACGCCTGTGATCGCGGTGCAGCGCAGCCTCGGTTTCTATCGGTGCATCGGTCCGGATCGCGCCAAAAGAAAACGGCGCGGGTAGCGTTAACGCACCCGCGCCGTCTTACCTCATCTGCTGCTCGCTCGCCCGACCTGGATCGTGCGGCGCGCTGCAGCCCTTCAGCTCATTAGATCAACTCTTGCTGTCGAATCAGAATCCCACGAACGCGCCGATGTTAAAGGTGTTGGCAGTATTGGAGCCCCCGTTCTGCGCTTCACTCTTGACGTTGCTGTACTCGCCCAGCAGGGTCAGGTTCTTGGTCATCGAGTAATACACCCCGCCAGTGGCCTTGCGGTTGCTCCTCACGAGAGTCGGTGCGACTTCTCCAGTGGCTTGGTCGAGCCTGCTGTCGCCATAGTTCACACCGAGCTTCACTGGACCAAACTTATAGGTCAGCTGGGCCATGTAGCCGTCCGAGTCACGCTTGTGGCCGAGGCCGTCGTCCGACAACACGAACAAGCCGGTCGTACCCAGGCCGCTGCCATGGTAGTAGTAGCCAAACGCCTCGAAGTCCTGCACATCGATCTTGGCAAACACATCGTAGCCGGTGCCGGTGTAGCTATACGGGCCGCGCGCGACGCTGACGTAGTCCTGCTCCTGCGTGATGAAGGTCGCCGACGCATAGAACTTGACGCCATCTGCGATCGGCAACTTGAACACTGCCTTGCCGTGAAAGCCCGGTGCTTTCTTCGGCTCGGTCGCATCCCCATTGGTGAGTGAATTGATCGGATTGAAGATACCGGCGGTCACACTGAAGCCCGAGAAGTCCGGGGTGGTGTAGTCAATCTGCGCCAGCCAGTCGGTGTATATGTAACCCAAGCCAATGCCACCCAGCGTGGTATTGCCGGGTGCCGCCGAGGCGGCGCCGCCAGGGCCACCGACGCCGAGCAGCGTCATGTCATTGAGAATCACGTCGGCACCGAACAGACCGATCTGCCGTCCGACCAGAACGGTACCCATGTCCTTGTTGCCGAACGTCGCGTACACCTGGCGAACGTCCAACCCGGCGGTTCCTAACGCGGTGTTATTGCCGCCGGCATTGGCGTTGTTCGGGTCGCCGCCGGTGTGGGTGTCGATGCCGGGATAGAGACCAAGGTGCGCGGTAATGTCGAAGCCGTCCTGCGTCGTCGCGACACCGAACACAAAGGCCGCAGGCAACAGACCATTATCAACGCTCGACACGCCGTTGCCGTTGGGGCTGCCGACGCAAGTCAAACCGCCGGCAACCGCGTGCGCGCTGCCGGGACTTTGACAGTTCGAATAGACATATTCGGCGTTGACGTTGCCATCGATGGAAAACGTCCACGCGCCGTCCGCGGTCGCAAGGTCGACTGCCAGGACCGGCGCCACCAGCAAGGGCAGGAGGGCACCAGCAACCCATGGCCCGCAATAACGGTGTGATGCAAAAATATTCTTCATTGAGTGACTCCAATTGTTGTCTTCTCGCGACGCCGGCTGGCAGCGGTGCTGCAGCCTGCCAACCTGCTTGGGTGCAGGAACCCCACCCGACCATTCAGCAAGCGACGTGCCAACTAGTGTTGTAATCTGGCCACATCACCGCTGTTGTCAAACAAAGCCTTATTAGCCTAATTGCGAACGCCTGAACATTCAAGTGCCATAAAGGCTACAGTCTGAGGCGCGAGTGTCACCAAAGCGCCGCACTACCCCTATGGGTCCCGATCAGCGATACCGCAGCCACCGTGCGGCCAGCGGCGGAACCAGGATCAGGCTCACCAGTGTCGAGGACACGAGGCCCCCCAGGATCACTATCGCCATCGGCCCTTCGATCTCGTGGCCTGGCTGATGCGACTGAATGGCCACCGGTAGCAGGGCCAGTCCGGTCAGCAACGCGGTCAACAGTACCGGTGTCAGCCGTTCTTCCGCGCCGCGCAGCGCCGTCACCGCACTCCAGGGCTGCTGCTCGATGGTGACCAGGTGGTCGTAATGCGACACCAGCAGAATGGTATTGCGTGCCGCCATGCCGAATAACGCCACGAACCCGACCATCGCACCCAAGGACAGTGAACCGCCGGTTACAGCCACTGCGACCACGCCGCCGAGCAGCGTGCTCGGCAGCGCCGCCAGCACCAGCAGCACGTGCCGGCTCCGACCAAACGCAACCGCCAGCAGTAATACGATAAGCACGAAGGCGGCGGCTGAATGCAGCAGCAGCTCGCGCGCCGCCGCGGCCTGCGCCGGCGCGGTCCCGCCGTAGCGCAGGTAGACATCCGCGGGCAACCTGACCTTGGCCGCGACCGCCTGCCGGGCAGCGCGCGCGTAGCCGCCCTGGTCGCTCGTCTTCGGATTGGCGACCACCACCTGGCGTCGAAGACCGTCCTGGTGGTCGATGAGACTGCGCGCGGAAACCATGTCGAGCGTCGCCACCGAGGACAGCGGCACCAGCGCACCCTGCCGACCGCGCAAAACCAGATCGCGCACCGCCTGCGGCGTGCCCTCGATACCGGCCACACGCACCACGATCGGCACGCTACGATCGGATTGGTTGAGTTCGGCGACCACGGTACCGTGGAAAGCCGCGTTGATGGTCTTCAACACCTCGGCCGCCGTAAGTCCGTAGAGCGCCAGTTGCTCGGGCCGCATCTCGATGCGCATTTCCGGCTGTCGCGGCGGCACCGCGAGTCGCACCGTTCCGCTCTGTGGCCACTGCCGCAGAACGTCGGCGATTTGCCCCGCGACCTGATCGTCGGCGTCCAGATCGGGACCGAACACGCTGACGAAGAACGGGGCGCCCTCGCCCGTCAGTGTTTCGCCGATGCGCTCCGCGAGCACTGAGTAGATTTCCACCAGCTGATTCGGAAAGTCATCGAACACGGCGCGCACCTTCGCTTCGATCTGCTCCGCGGTGACTCCCTGCGAGCGATCGAGCTGAATCTCGAATTCACTCTTATTAGGCGCATCCGGATCCTGGCCGTTTTCCGCGCGGCCGATCTGCTCGGCCACGCTCTTGATGCCGGGAATCGCCGCCAGGCGCTCGGCGATGCGCCTGCCGACACGCGAAGTCTCTGTCAGCGAGATGCCGGGTCGCAGCGCGGCGTGGGCGATCAGGTAGTCCTCGCGAAAATCGGGCAACAGCCGTGAACCGAGCAGCGGCAGCAGCACTACGCCGGCGACCCCAAGCAGCAGCATTGCCGCCAGCACCACACCCGGACGCGGCTGCAATCGCACGATCGCCCACTGCTGCAGTTGCTTGCAGCGACGCAGCCATCCGGCATCCTCGCGCGGCGTGTAGCGATTCATCAGCAGCGCACACAGCGCCGGTGTGGCGCTCATCGCCACCAGCAGCGACAGTCCGACGGCGACCAGAAACGCGGTCGCCAGCGGGCGAAAGAACGCGCCCTGCAGGCCCGACAGCATCAGGATCGGCAGAAATGCCACGGCCACCGCCGCGGTCGCATAGAACACTGGCCGCCTGACTTCCAGCGAGGCGCCGAGCAGCAGCGCGCGCACATCCACGCCGGCGGGCGCGATGCGCCGGCGCCGTGTGATGTTCTCCACGTCGATCACGGCATCGTCAACCACCACGCCGAGCGCGACGACCAGGCCGCCTAGGCTCATGGTATTGAGCGAGATGCCGCGGCTGGTGAGTATCCAGATGGTCGCCAGCAGCGACACCGGAATCGAACTGAACGATACGAACGCGCCGCGCCAGTCGCGAAACGTCGCCAGTAGCAGCACTACCACCAGCACAGCACCAATCAGCAGCGAGTTGCGCAGCTTCGCGATCGCGCTCTCGATGAAGCTCGCCGGCCGAAGCAGTGCCGGGTGGTATTGCACCCCACGGGCCGCCAGTTCCGGCGCCAGGGTATCGAGCCGCTGCTCGAGCTCGTGCGTGACATCGAGCGTGTTGGCGCCATATTGCGTCGACGTCTCCACCAGGATCCCCGGGCGACCGCCGATGATCGCATCACCAAAGCGTGGTGCCGCATCGTCCCTGACAGTGGCGATGTCGGCGATGCGCAGTGGCGTACCGTTCGGCGTCTCCACCTGCGCCTGCGCGAGCGACTCGAGCGATGCTCCCGGCGCCTGCGCCTGCAGCACGATGCGCTGCGTCGCGGTCTCCAGGTAGCCGCCGCCGATCAACTGCGTACCGCGCTGCACCGCCTCGGTGACATCGTCCAACGTGACGCCGGCGGCCTGCAGCTTGAGCGGATCGATCAGCAGCTGGCGTTCGCGCGAGTCGCCGCCGAATATCTGCGCCTGTGCCACCCCGGGCACTGCGAGTATCTGCGGTTTGATGGTCCAGCGGATCAGATCGCGCAGCTCGATCGGCGACAGTCGATCGCTGGTGAATCCGAAGTGCAGCAGATATTCCATCGAGGAACTCAGCGGCGAGAGCAGCGGCGGCCCCACGCCGTTGGGCAGCAGCGCGCTCGAGTCGGCCAGGCGTTCGGTGATCACCTGGCGCTGGCGGTACGGATCGCCTTCGCGGCCGAATACCACCTGGATCGCCGCCAATCCCTGGCTCGAGGTGGAGCGCACCGCCGCGACGTTCTCGGCCCCTGCGAGCAGTCCTTCGAGCGGACGCGTCACCAGCGACTCGACCTGGGTCGCATCCAGTCCCGGGGCTTCGGCCTGCACCAGCACGTGCGGCGGTGCGAAGTCCGGAAAGACATCGAGCCGCGCATTGAGTAGCGCGTATCCGCCCAGAATGGCGATCAGCAGGGACAGCGCTGTGACAATCCGCGGAAAGGCAAGCGACGCGCGAACGATGGTGGCAAGCATGGTCGCTAGTCGTGTTCCTCTTCCGCGGCCGAGAAG
>JABCZO010000060.1 GCA_013289615.1 Gammaproteobacteria bacterium | reverse complement strand
TCCTTCGGATTGACGAAATGCGTCAGGCCGAATTTCTCGGCGAGCGCCTTGCGCTTGGGATTCAGGTCGACGCCGATAATCTTATTGGCCCCGGCCAGTCGTGCGCCCTGAATCACGTTGAGGCCGATACCGCCGAGACCGAACACCACGACATTGGCGCCGGGCTCCACCTTGGCGGTATTGATGACGGCTCCGACCCCGGTGGTCACGCCGCAGCCGATGTAGCACACCTTGTCGAACGGCGCGTCCTCGCGGATCTTCGCCAGTGCGATTTCCGGCAGCACGGTGAAGTTCGAAAAGGTAGAGCATCCCATGTAGTGGTACACCTTTTCGCCACCGATCGAGAAGCGGCTGGTGCCGTCCGGCATCACGCCCTTGCCCTGCGTGGCACGGATCGCGGTGCACAGGTTGGTCTTGCGTGACAGGCAGCTCTTGCACTGGCGGCATTCGGGCGTGTAGAGCGGGATGACGTGGTCGCCCTTCTTGAGCGTGGTGACACCGGCGCCCACATCGACCACGATACCCGCGCCCTCGTGGCCGAAGATCGCCGGAAACAGCCCTTCTGGGTCCGCGCCCGAGCGCGTGAATTCATCTGTATGGCAGATCCCGGTTGCCTTGAGTTCGACCAGCACCTCGCCGGCTTTGGGGCCCTCGAGATCCAGCGTCACGATTTCGAGCGGCTTACCGGCCGCGTAGGCAATGGCTGCGCGTGTTTTCATGGCTCATCGTTCCCTTGATTCGTAGCAGATGGAGTTATTTTTGCAAAATTCAAGCCAACCGCTGCAGCTGCACGGCCGACACTGGCCCACTCGGCCGCCTCGGCGAAGGCGCGCGTGGCATTCGCGGCCGCCCCAGGCACCATGCGTGGCCACCTGAATCGGCGATCGGCCGGGTGCCTCGCGCGCCACCCCCGCTTGCTTTGGCAGCCTCTGGACCCCCCGGGCGCGCGGAGAGTCCAGCGGGCTGCAGCGAACTTCAGGCCGCCAGGACGCCTTTGGCCTTAGCCGTATGGGTCGCGATCAGATCCATCAGCTGGGGCGTCAGGCAATCGTAGGGCTCGAGGCCAAGCTCCTTCAGGCGCGCGCGTATCGCGCCCATCTGCTCGGGTTTGGTGCCCGACTCGATGACCGACGACACGAAGGCAGCGAACTTGGGTTCCTCCCAGCCGACCTCCTTCGACAGTTCGACGTGGATGAAGTCAAATCCATACAGCGGGTGATTCTTGTTCTCGATGCGCCCGTACATATGCACGCCGCATCCGGTGCAGGCATGGCGCTGAATCGCCGCGCTCGGGTCCACAACCTTGAGCTTCTGCGCATTGGCCGTGACGCTTAACTTGTCGCGCGGCACGACGCCGACGACCGAAAATGTCGCGCCCTGGGGCTTCCAGCACTTGGTGCAGCCGCATGCGTGATTGAAAGCAACGTTGCCCGTGATCTTGACCGTCACTTGCTGCTGCGCACATTTGCAGGTCAGCGTTCCGCCGGCGAAGTTCGGATTGCCGTGCTTGACTCCCTGATCAACGGAAGGGTGAATTGACACTGTAGCCATGATGGTTTTGCCTCGCTTTACGAATTAAACACGACGACCACTATTCTCAAACAAGCTCGCGACTGCCCGGCGCGCCGTTGAAACCGAGACGCACGAGTCCGTGGCGGTGCATCTTTCGATACATCGTACGGCGACTGATATGCAGATGCGCCGCGGCGGCGCTGACATTCCAACGGCATGCCTCGAGTGTACGGCGCATCGCGTCACGCTCCGCACCGCTCAGTACGCCCTCGCCATCCGCGTCGACTTCGCCGCGCTGCTCCTCGGTGCACGCAGCAGGCGCGCCCGCCGCCACCACCGCACCACCGGCCAGCCAGTCTTCGCTGAAATCGGCCAGCGTCAGGCGATCGGAAGCCCGCAGTGCCAGCATGGTGCGTACCACATTGCGCACCTGGCGCACATTGCCAGGCCAGGAATGGCGCACCAGGCGATCGAGCAGAGCCGAATCGATTTCCACCGCCGGGCCCGAACCGGTTTCACTCTGCAGCAGCTTGCGAATCAGGTCGGCACAATCGCTGCGCTGGCGCAGCGGCGGCATGCGTACGGTGATGCCATTGAGCCGATAGTACAGATCTTCGCGAAACAGGCCCCTGGCGATCAGGTCCAACGGGTCGCGTTGCGTGGCGCTCAGGATGCGCACGTCCACGCTGACGACCTTGTTGCCACCCAGCGGCATCACTTCGCGATCCTCAATCACATTCAGCAGCCGCGCCTGCAGCGGCAGCGGCATATCACCGATCTCGTCGAGAAACAGCGAGCCGCCATTGGCCTGCAGGATCCTGCCCATGCTGCCCTCGCGCGTCGCACCGGTGAAAGCGCCCGGCTTGTGGCCAAACAGCTCGCTCTCGATCAGTGTCTCGGGAATGGCGGCGCAGTTCACCGCGACGAAGGGCTTGTCGGCCCGGCGGCTGGCACTGTGGATGGCACGCGCGCAATAGCCCTTGCCGGTCCCGGTTTCGCCGAGCAGCAGCACCGAGATATCCCGATCCACCACCCGGCGCAGGATTTCAACGTTATGCATCATCGCCGCATCCGCAGAATGCAGGCACTCGAGCGCACCGCGATTCTCGGCAACCGGAGCGACCACCGGGGCCGCAGGCGGCACTGCCGGTGTCGCCGTCGCGGCGGTAACCATGGCGCGGCGAACCGGCTCGGTCGCCGGTGCGTGCACCGTCGCGAACCATCGCCGCTGGCCGAGCGTTGCCGTCAGCGCTTCCGGACGAAAGCCGTGCCGGGCGGACAACTGAATCAGTGTGCCGAGGCTGGTGTCGAGCACGCGATCGACGCGCTGCCCGCACACCGACTCGTGATCGCTCAGCCCGAGCAGCTTGAGCGCGCCGCGATTGGCGCCCCGTATGGTGCCCTGATCGTCGAACGCCAGTACGCCTTCACCCGGAGTGCTGACAAACTCCGCGCACCGATGGAAACGCAGCAGGTGAAATTCCTTGCAGGCGCCCAGAAAGGCGCGGTTCTCAACGTTCTGGGCCGCCATGTCGACCAGCGCCAGGGTGTGCGTCTGGGTATGCGATGAGGCGCCAGAGATATCGAGTGCCGCGAGCAGCTCGCCGCGCATGTCGAAGATCGGGGCCGCCGAGCAGGTGAGCTGCGTGTTCTGCTCCAGGAAATGATCGGTCCGATGTATCAGCACCGAACGCTGGGTCATCAGGCACGTTCCCATGCCGTTGGTTCCCATCTCGCGTTCGCTCCACATGACGCCTTCGCGAAATCCGCAGCGGCGCGCAGTTGCCGAGAATCCAGGATCGCCGACGTAGCTCAGGATGACGCCATCGCGGTCAGTCAGCATGATGCTGTACTCGGAATGCTCCATCAGCTTTCCCAGACCCTCCATCTCGATGCGTGCAATCGCCAGCACCAACCCGAGACGCTCTCTGCGCGCCTGCAGGTCGGCGCGCTCGACCATATTGGGGCGTCTGGTTTCCTGCGGGTCGAGCGAATAGGTGTTGATGCAGCGGTTCCACGAGGCCCGTACCACCTCATCGACCGGTAGACCCGCAGCATGCCTTCGCACCCCATTAGCCACGGGTTCCGCGTGACCCTGGCCGGACGATCGTGCTCGCATCATCTGAATACCCCCCCCAAGTCAATCGATTTTTTCTGCACTCAATCGTCTGACAACTACTAAGGCGGTGGACAGCCGAACTTGCACTCCGGCGCACCGTGATAATTGGAACGCACAAAGGCCAGGATATGCCACAGATCGTCATCGGTGGCGACGATGGCGCCCATGGGCGGCATCGGACCGACAACGTTTTCGTGCCCCGTACGCGTATAGCCTTTGGTTTGCAATTCATCGGAACCCAGGGCAACCAGGCGGAACAACGTATCGTCGTCACCGCCATACACCCAGGTGTCGTTGGTCAGCGGCGGGCACATGCCGCCACCGCCGTTACCGCCGTGGCAGCCATTGCAGCCAGCGCGAAAATAGGCCTTGCGCCCAGCCTCGACGGCATCGGCGTTATCGTCCTGGTACGGGTTCTTGAGCTGTCCCTTGGGCGTCGAATTGACACGCTGCACCGGAGGCATCGCACCGGCCGGCGCCGCCGTGGGAGTTGCCGCCGTGGGGGCTGCGGCCGTCGCTGGTGGCGCGGCATCGGCCGCCCCGACCGTCGACCACGCCAGTACCGTCAGGCAACCAGTCAACAGACTCCCGAACGCTACCGTCTTCGACACCAGGCCCCCCCGATCTTATTTAGATGATCCCAGACCCGGCAATTCTACACCGCCGGCGAATTAGCCTCCTGAATGAGCCGGATTTGACGCAGTCGGTCCCTGCTGCCCGTCCAGCAGCTTTATCACTGCCAGATGGCCCTTGGCGCGCGCGATCGACAGCGCGGTATCGCCGCGTTCGCTTTGCGCCGCAACGTTCGCACCCGAGCGCACCAGCAGCTGCACCAGCGCGGCCTGCCCGTCGGCGGCGGCGATCATCAGCGCCGTGACACCGCCGGCATTGGTCGCATTCACGTCGGCGCCCTTGCCGATCAGCGCCCGCGCCGCGGCCTCGGAATGTCCGGCGACTGCGAGCATCAGCGGGGTGTAGCCGGCGTCGCCCATAGGCTTTGTGTATTCGGCGCCCGACTCCACCAGCGCCACCGCAGCCGCATCCTTGCCATATTCCAGCGCGATCGCCAGCGGCGTGAGGTTGCCGGGACCGACGAAACTCGGGTCACCCCTGTGGGCTACCAGCAGCTTGACGGCCGCGCCATCATCGGCCCAGGCGGCGGTCATCAATGGCGACCAGCCGTCACGATCGGTCGCAGACACGCTCGCACCGTGCTCGAGCAGCAACTTGATCATCGGCTCCGAGCGCCTCACTAGCGCGTGATGCAGCGGGGTCTCACCCTGCGGGTCCTGGGCATCGATCGCCGCGTGCTTCCTGTCCAGCAGATAGGCTACCCGCACCGGGTCATCGGCGATGACTGCGTTGCTGAGTTCAACGTTGACGTTGGCACCGTGGGCCAGCCAGTTGTTCAGCATCGCGATCGTGACTACCGGCTTGGTATCCACGGGCCCCGCCGGCGGTGCGACCGGCTTGTAAGGGCCATGCGACGGCAGATCGCCGCTGATCAGGCAGGTCTCGCACTGCACCAGCGGTACGCCGAAGTCGGTCAGGATCGAATGAATGGCGTCACGCCGGTCCTGCAGCGCCTGCTGCAGCCGCGCCAGCAGATCCTTGTCGCTGTTGCGCACCGCGAGCGCCATGTCGAATTCCATCGGTACCGCGTCTTCCATCAGGTTGACGGGCTGCACGACGATCGGCGCGTTCTTCATCGCCTTGTAATAGCCGGCGAACGGTCCCCAGGTGGCGGCGACATCGATTTTTCCGTCGATCATCTCCTGCACCTGGTAGCCCGGCTGATGCTCCGGTACCAGGTCGGCGTCGTGACTGAGATAGTGTATGAACACGTTGCCGATGACATCGTGCTCGGCAAGTGCCTCGCGGATCGCTGAGGTTTGGTAGACACCGACTCGCAGTTTCTTCAGCCGCGGGTCATCGAGATTCTTGAAGCTAAGGCCGCGATCGTTACGGTAGGCGAGGACAAAGGTAGTGCGGTAAATCGCCTTGGTGGTAAGGACTCGTTCGGCGTCCACCGGCATGTCGAGCATCACGTCGCATTCGTCGGCGTCGAGCGTCGATCGGGTCATGCCGCGCTCGATCCCGGGCCGATAGAAATACTGCGCCGTGGTGCCGAGCGCCTGCGCGAGTACCACCCCGATCTTGTTCTCGAGACCCTCACCGGCGCTGTTGGAAAACGGCATGTTGCCGGGATCAGCGCACACCCTCAGGGCGGCCTGCGCCGCGCTCGGCGCCGCAATCGCCACTGCGCCTGTGATCAAGGTGCCGATCAGCACCGGTGCCATCCGCCGCAACATTAGCCACACCCCTGCCGCGCCATCGTGCGGCGCACAAATCTGATCAATCAGCAGACCAGTATACCCCCGAAACGGACGCGCCCGGTGATAGCACCGGGCGCGTCCTCAACCCACTCGCTGTATCCGCTCTTAGTTGACGCGGAAGGTATACAGCGTCCCGCCCATCGGGATCTTGTCGAGGTTCGCCGCCTTGGTCATGGCGGTGGCGCCAATCGCGCCGAACTTGTCACTCAGGTCGAGGCCTGCAGTCACCGGCAGGCCGATCCAGCCGCCGATGCCGCTCCAGATGGAGACGTACTGCTTGCCGGCAACCTTGTAGGTGATCGGGTTTCCGATGATTCCCGAGCCCAGACGTACCTGCCAGAGCACCTTGCCATTGGCACGGTCAACGGCTCTGAAGTCGCCGTTCAGGCTGCCGTAGAAGGCCAGCCCGCCGTCGGTCACCAGTGCGCCGCCCCAGTTCGGGTAGGCGTCCGGAACTTCCCAGACGGTCTCGCCGGTCAGCACATTGAACTTCTTGAACTTGCCAGTGATGCCCGGCTTCTCCGGGTACATGTAGACATTCGCGAACACGTACACAGTGCCCTGCTGGGTGTGCGAGCGCTCTTGCGGCTCATCTTCCATGCACCAGTTGTTGGTCGGGCAGTACGCCATTCCGGGCTCGGTCGGATCAATCGCACAGGGCTGCTGATCCTTGCCACCCATCGCCGACGGACACGCCTGCGTGTTGCCGCCTGCGGCGAACGGTGAATGTTCCTTCACCTTGATGGGCCGGCCAGTCTTCATGTCGACCTTTTCCGCCCAGTTGGTGGTCACGTACTTGTTGGCGCGCAGCAGCGTGCCGTCGGTACGATCGAGCACATAGGCGAAGCCGTTTCGATCGAAGTGGATCAGCACTTTGCGAGCCTTGCCGTCGACCGTCAGGTCCTCGAGCATGTTCTCGTTGATGCCGTCATAGTCCCACTGATCGAACGGAGTCATCTGGTAGACCCAGACTACCTCGCCGGTATCGACCTTGCGAGCGAAGATCGACATCGAGAACTTGTTGTCCTGGTCGCCCTTGTTGCACTCTTCGTGCGTCTTGTACTTGCAGCGATACGATGGGCTCCACAGGCCGGGGTTGCCGGTCGCTGTGTACACGAGCTTCAGTTCCGGATCGAAGCTGTAGAAGCCCCACTGGGCACCACCGCCGCGCTGCCATTCGTCCCCGGGATAGGTCGAAACGCCGAGGTCCTTACCGGCAGTGCCGTACTCGGGATGCGCCTTGTTGGTGTCCTTGGTCAGGCCGATATCCGCATCCTTGCCGGTGCTGTAGAACTCCCACACCTTCTTACCGGTCTGCAGATCGTAGGCGGTCAGGCGGCCGCGGGCAGCGAACTCATCGCCGCCGAAACCGATGACAACCTTGCCGTCTGCAATCAGCGGCACCGGAGTGATGGTCTCACCCTTGTCCGGGTAGGCATGCTTGACGACCCAGACTTCCTTGCCGGTCTTTGCATCCAGTGCGATCACAAAGCCGTCCAGGGTTCCAAACACGAGCTTGCCATCGGCATACGACATGCCGCGGTTGACGGTGTCGCAACAGGCGCGCGGTACTGCGGAGTCGTCGCGATTGGTGGTCTTCTTGTAGTTCCAGATCTCTTTCGGATGATCCGGATCAGTCAGGTCGAGCGCCTGAATGATATTCGGCCAGCCGCTTTCCATGTACAGCATCGGCGTGCTGCCGACAGTGACCACGAGAGGCTGACCTTCGTGTCCGCGCAGTGTGCCGCTCGACTGCGACCACACCATCGTGAGCTTGCCGACGTTGGAAGTGTTGATGTCCTTTAGCGCGCTGTGGCGGGTGTTGGCCTGATCGCCGCCAGGCGCCGCCCACAGATTGGGATCTTTCGCGCGGTCGGTGACCTCATCTCCGAATACCGCGGCACAGGACCCTCCGAGTGCCAG
>JABCZO010000059.1 GCA_013289615.1 Gammaproteobacteria bacterium | reverse complement strand
GCCGGTCTTTCGTGTACGGGGCTATCACCCGCTATGGCCGGCCTTTCCAGGCCGTTCCACTAGAACGACAGCTAAAACGCACTGGCTGGTCCGATTTCGCTCGCCACTACTCTCGGAATCTCGGTTGATTTCTGTTCCTCCGCCTACTGAGATGTTTCAGTTCAGCGGGTTCGCTCCACGCACCCTATGGATTCAGGTGCGGGTACCCTTGCGGGTGGGTTTCCCCATTCGGACATCCCCGGATCAAAGTCTGCTTGCCGACTCCTCGGGGCTTTTCGCAGGCTGCCACGTCCTTCATCGCCTGTGATCGCCAAGGCATCCACCACATGCACTTAGTCGCTTGATCCTATAACCCTGCCGCCGCTTCCTTGCGGAGCGTTGGCTCGGATTCATGCGACCGCGTTCGCCGTTCTCAAAATGCTGAGAGCTCGTATAAATGCAATCACAACCCGGCACCAACCCCGCGCTGATACGTTTGCGGAGTTGATGCGCTTTGCTTCTTCCGAATTGTTAAAGATCGAAACAGCCTCTGGCTTGAAAGCCAAACGCCGGAACGCTGCACGCAACGTTCTCGCGTTTGGATTCCGCCCTACTTCGCGCTGCGCGCTTCGTAGGGCACTCTGCTTCGCGTCGGGCAGGGCCCGCACTGCGTAGCGCGTCAGCGCGAAGCAGTGTGGAGGTGAACGGGATCGAACCGATGACCTCCTGCTTGCAAAGCAGGCGCTCTCCCAACTGAGCTACACCCCCGGAACCCTGGTGGGTCTGGTTGGATTCGAACCAACGACCCCCGCCTTATCAAGACGGTGCTCTAACCGGCTGAGCTACAGACCCCGAGGAGGCTCGAGGTAGGAAACAACCGATAAGCGTGGGCGCGAGAATCCTTGGCGCGAGCTCTAGAAAGGAGGTGATCCAGCCGCACCTTCCGATACGGCTACCTTGTTACGACTTCACCCCAGTCATGAAGCTCACCGTGGTCGCCGCCCCCCTTGCGGTTAGGCAAACGGCTTCTGGTGAACCCCACTCCCATGGTGTGACGGGCGGTGTGTACAAGACCCGGGAACGTATTCACCGTGACATGCTGATCCACGATTACTAGCGATTCCGACTTCATGCAGTCGAGTTGCAGACTGCAATCCGGACTACGACCGGCTTTCCAGGATTAGCTCCCCCTCGCGGGTTGGCAGCCCTTTGTACCGGCCATTGTATGACGTGTGAGGCCCTACCCATAAGGGCCATGAGGACTTGACGTCATCCCCACCTTCCTCCGGTTTGTCACCGGCAGTCTCACTAGAGTGCCCTTTCGTAGCAACTAGTGACAAGGGTTGCGCTCGTTGCGGGACTTAACCCAACATCTCACGACACGAGCTGACGACAGCCATGCAGCACCTGTGTCCCGGCTCCCTTTCGGGCACTCCCACATCTCTGCGGGATTCCGGGCATGTCAAGGGTAGGTAAGGTTTTTCGCGTTGCATCGAATTAATCCACATCATCCACCGCTTGTGCGGGTCCCCGTCAATTCCTTTGAGTTTTAATCTTGCGACCGTACTCCCCAGGCGGTCGACTTCACGCGTTAGCTGCGTTACCGAGAAAATGAATTCCCGACAACTAGTCGACATCGTTTAGGGCGTGGACTACCAGGGTATCTAATCCTGTTTGCTCCCCACGCTTTCGTACATGAGCGTCAGTCTCATCCCAGGGGGCTGCCTTCGCCATCGGTGTTCCTCCACATCTCTACGCATTTCACTGCTACACGTGGAATTCCACCCCCCTCTGACAGACTCGAGCCTGGCAGTCACAAATGCAGTTCCCAGGTTAAGCCCGGGGATTTCACATCTGTCTTACCAAGCCGCCTGCGTACGCTTTACGCCCAGTAATTCCGATTAACGCTCGCACCCTACGTATTACCGCGGCTGCTGGCACGTAGTTAGCCGGTGCTTATTCTGCAGGTACCGTCATTAGCGCGAGGTATTGGCTCGCGCCGTTTCGTTCCTGCCAAAAGCGGTTTACAACCCGAAGGCCTTCTTCCCGCACGCGGCATGGCTGGATCAGGCTTTCGCCCATTGTCCAAAATTCCCCACTGCTGCCTCCCGTAGGAGTCTGGGCCGTGTCTCAGTCCCAGTGTGGCTGGCCGTCCTCTCAGACCAGCTACCGATCGTCGCCTTGGTGAGCTTTTACCCCACCAACTAGCTAATCGGAAATCGGCCGCTCCGATAGCGCGAGGTCTTGCGATCCCCCGCTTTCACCCGTAGGTCGTATGCGGTATTAGCCAGTCTTTCGACTGGTTATCCCCCACTACTGGGCACGTTCCGATTTATTACTCACCCGTTCGCCACTCGCCACCAGGGTTGCCCCCGTGCTGCCGTTCGACTTGCATGTGTAAGGCATGCCGCCAGCGTTCAATCTGAGCCAGGATCAAACTCTTCAGTTTTAGGCCTGTGCGTTCGTACAAATAGATGCTCATTTTCATGAGCAAACATCGGCACGACCGCGTGCTCGCGGAAATTGAAGCGGAAACTTCAATTGGCGTGAGCCACTATCAAAGTCCAAGCAAAGCCACCTCGTCGGAGTCGTGAGACGCCCGAACGAAGTAGTTGCGCCTGGCCATCAAGCGCCCACGCTTATCGGCTGTTCGATTGTTAAAGAGCAATTGCTACCGCGCGATGTTGCATCGCAAACGCGCGGTAGCAGCAGAGAAGCGGGATTATCGGGCGAGCCTAATTTCGTGTCAAGGCGAGCGATGCGGCCATTACATGGGCCGCTCGGTCCGGTCCCACCGCACCGTCGCAACGCCCTGAGGACAAAGGCTTTTTTACGAATGAGTGAAGCGCGGGGGGCGCTTCTCGAGAAAAGCGGCCATGCCCTCTTTCTGATCGGCGGTTGCAAACAGCGCGTGAAACAGGCGCCGCTCGAACATCACGCCGTCGGCCAGCGGCGATTCGTAGGCGCGATTGATCGCTTCTTTTGCGGCCAGCACCGCGGGCAAGGAGTACGCAGCGATCGTCGTGGCCATTTCCAGCGCTTCCGCGTGCAGCCGCTCGGCCGGCACGACCCGCGCCACCAGGCCGCTTCGCTCCGCCTCCTGTGCGTCCATGTTGCGGCCGGTCAGCACCAGGTCCATCGCCTTGGCTTTGCCGACCGCGCGCGGCAGCCGCTGGGTGCCGCCGGCGCCCGGAATGATGCCCAGCTTGATCTCGGGCTGGCCGAAGCGCGCGCTGTCGGCGGCGATGATCAGGTCGCACGTCATCGCCAGTTCGCATCCGCCACCGAGTGCATAGCCGGCGACGGCCGCGATCAGCGGTTTGCGAACGCGCCGCAGCGCGTCCCAGTTGCGCGTGATGTAGTCGTGCTTGTACACCTCGACGAACGACCAGTCCTTCATCGCCGCGATGTCGGCGCCGGCCGCGAATGCCTTCTCGCTGCCGGTGATCACGATTGCGCCGATGCCCTCGTCGTGATCGAACCCCTGCACCGCGGCGACCAGCTGGTCGATCAGCGCGTCGTTCAGAGCGTTCAGCGCCTTCGGGCGGTTCAGCGTGACCCAGCCGACGCGGCCGCGCGTCTCGGACAGAACAAGCGGTTCCATAGCAGGCCTTTCCTCGACGTCCCACGAAAACGCCCCAGCTTGCCACACTCAATGCGACGCGGGACTCTCCTGCTCGAGGTACTCCAGTATCGTGGTCGCCGCCAGCGGCCGCGAATAGAAGAAGCCCTGCGCGCATTCGCATCCCAGCGCGCGCAGGTACTCGGCCTGTTCGGCCGTCTCGATACCCTCGGCGACCACCTTCAACCGGAAGTGGCGCGCCATCGCCAGCATCGCGTGAACGATGGCGCGGCTGTCGGCGTCGTCCGGAATGCCCTCGATGAAGGACTGGTCGATCTTGATCGACTGGATCGGCATCCGCTTCAGATAGCCGAGCATCGAGTAGCCGGTGCCGAAATCATCCAGCGCCAGGCCCACGCCGAGCGAAGCGAGCTCGCAGATCACGTCGTTGTTGACGTCGCCCTCTTTGACCAGCGTGCGCTCGGTGATTTCGAGCGTGATCATACTGGGCTCGATGCGGAACTTGGCGAGCGCGCCGCGCACCAGGATCGGCAGCTTGTTGGATCCGAGCTCGCGGCCGGCCACGTTGATCGCCACCGGGATGTCGAAACCGGGGCGCACCTTGCGCCAGCGCAGAATCTGGCCGCACACCTCGTTGACGACCCAGCGTGTGATGCGCTCGGACAGTCCGCTTTCCTCGGCCACTTTGACAAAGCGGTCCGGCGGGAGCACCCCCTTGGTCGGATGGTTCCATCGGATCAGCGCCTCCAAGCCGATCACGCGCCCGCTCGACATCTCGAACTGCGGCTGATACTCGACCATGAACTGGGCCGATTCGGACTGCATCGACTTCATCAGCTCGATACTGAGCTGTGCCTCGCGCGCGTCGCGCTCGTAGCGGATCGGGTTGAAGAAGCTGACCTGGTTGCGGCCGTCGTCCTTGGCCTGCGAGACGGCCGCATTGGCGTTCTTCAGCAGCGTGCTGGCTTCGCGGCCGTGCTCGGGAAACAGCGCCACCCCGATCGAGGCCGACATCTGAGTGTCGACATTGGGCAAAAGGTCCGACCGATGCAGCGCCTGCGCCACCCGGGCCGCCAGTAGCGCCACCTCCTGCCGGTGCTCGAACTCGTCGACCACCACGACGAACTCGTCGCTGGCCATGCGCGCGACCGTGCCGCCGTTGCCGACCGTTTCCTTCAGCACCTGCGCAGCCGACTTGATCAGCGCATCCCCGACCAGGTGTCCCAGCGTGTCGTTCACGTCCCCGAACCGGTCCAGATCGATCAGCATCACCGCCAGCCGGCGCCGGCGCGCGTTGCAAGTGACGATCGCATCGCGCAGGTTCTCGCTCAGAAGCTTCTTGTTCGCCAACCCGGTCAACGGGTCGTACCAGGCGAGCTCCTCGATCTTGATCTCGGCCTGCTGTCTCTTGGCCGCCTCGTCGGCCAGCGCGATCATCAACGCCGCGGTGGCGGAGAAACCGATCTCGTCGTCGTCCCAGTTGCGCCGCGCGGCGTTGTTGACGCAGATCGCGCCGATCACCTCGGCGTCCAGCAGCACCGGGGCCACCAGCAGGCCGCGCACGTTGCTCCAGCGCACGTCCTTGATCAGATCGCGCACCAACTCCGACTCGGCCGTGTCGCTCAGCGCGATCGGCCGCATCTGCTGCAATCGGGCTAGCATCACGGCAAAGGCCGCGTCCGGAAACTGCACCCCGCTCCAGGCGGACACGAACCGATGATCCGCGTGCGAATACAGCAGCTCGCAGGTCATCGTCGCCGAATCCGGCGCCAGCCTCCAGTAGCTGACCATGCTGCAGCGGAGCGCATCGGCGACCGCCCGCAGCACGTTGGCGACCAACTGCGAGTACTCGCCGCGGGTCTGCACGGTCAGCTGCAGCATCCGGTCGCGCAGCTCCACCCGCCGCGCGTTGCGCGCATCGGCATCGTATCCCTGCGGCACCAGGTCGGTGACGTCGCGTCCCGTCACCAGCAGACCCCGCAGCGCGTCGTCGTGCAGCCGGTTGCGAATGCTGATCCACAGCGCCCGTTCCTCGCCGCCGGCCGATTTCACGTGTACCAGGCAGTTGCGCGGGCGCGCCTCGTCCGCGCCGCTGAGCGCCGCCCGGATCGCCTCGGCCAGGCGCGGCCGGTCCTCTTCCACCACCAGTTCCAGCGCGTTACGCCCCAGGCTCTTCTCGGGCGCCAGTCCCAGCGAGGCCTGGATCGACGGCGACTGGAACGTGATCTTCCCGCCCGCGTCCAGCAGCATCGTCAGATCGGCCGCCAGCTCCGCGAACACGCGCAGGCGTCGCTTCAGCCGCGCCGCCTGGACCCGCAGCGCGCTCTGTTCGCTGATGTCCCGTACCCGGGCCACCACGCCGCGTACGCGCGGATCCTGCAGGTAACTGGTCAGGCCGATCGACAGCCGGCGCGCGGCGCCCTCGGCGCCGCGGGACCGCGCGGTCGCGATCAGCGGAACCTCGGCGCGGCCCGGCTCGGTGCAGACGCGATCGAACAGCGCGCTGAATTCACGCGCGCTCGGCTCATCGATCAGGTACTCGAATGGAACGCTCAACGCATCGGAAGCCGAGGTGCCGAGCACCTCCTCGATCGCGCCGTTCAGCACCAGGATGCGACGGTTCTGACCCAGCAGCAAGGCCACCTCGCCGCTTCCGCCCGACAGGGCCGCCAGTCGCGCGATCGCATTGCGGGCGCTGCGCTGGCTCACCCGCTCGCTCGATACTTCGCGCAGACCCACGACCGCCACCCGCTCCGACTCGACCCGAAGCAGCGAGGCCGCCAGGTCGACCACCAGGCTGCGCCCGTCGGCGGTCCGCAGCTTGGCACGCTGCTCGAGCGACTCCCGATCCAGCAGCCGGCTCCACAGCACGCCCCAGCGTCGCGCGAAATCGTGGTGCCGCGCGTAGCCGACCAGTTCAGACAGGTGACGGCCGACCAGCGACTGGCGCTCCGCCCCGGCGAACAGAGCGAAGGCTTTATTGGCCGCGAGGATCTGGGCCGACGCGTTCAGGCATACGGTCGGCCACGGCAGCAGTTCGAACGCCTCGCTTTTCAGCGCCGATTCGACCGCCGATTGACGCAGTGGGATGACCGCAGAACTCAAGCCGCTTGTATCCCTCGCCGGTACGTTGGATTCATATTTGCTTTTAAACGTTACCGGGCTCGTATTTTGCCACGAACATCGGCCGCGGTATCAAAATAATCGCCGGCCAAACGCAAATCGAGGCATGCAATGTTCAAGGCGATCGTTTTGAAGCGCGACGGCGAGCAGTTCGATGCAGCCGTCCAAACCGTCTCGGACGACGAGCTCGCCCGGCAGACGCCCGGCACCGACGTGCTGCTCGAGGTCGAGTACTCGACCGTCAACTACAAGGATGCGCTGGCCCTGCTGAACCGCTCGCCGATCGTGCGGCGCTGGCCGATGGTGGCCGGCATCGACTGCGCCGGGCGGGTGGCCCAGAGCCAGGACCCGCGCTGGCACATCGGCGACCGAGCCGTACTGAACGGCTGGGGCGCCGGCGAGCAGCACTGGGGCGGCCTGGCCCAGAAGGCCCGCGTGCGCGGCGACTGGCTGGTGCCGCTGCCTTCGGGTTTCTCGACCCGACAGACGATGGCGATTGGAACGGCCGGCTACACCGCGGCGCTGGCGCTGGCGGCGCTGCAACGGTTCGGCGTGCAGCCGGACCAGGGCGATGTGCTGGTGACCGGGGCCAGCGGCGGGGTCGGCTCGATCGCGATCGCGCTGCTGGCGGCCCGCGGTTTCCGCCCCGTCGCCTCGACCGGCAAGCCGGCCGAAGCCGATTATTTGAAACGGCTGGGCGCGCGCGAAGTGATCGACCGCAAGGAGCTGTCGGCCCCGGGCAAGCCGCTGCAATCGGAGCGCTGGGCCGCCGCCATCGACTCGGCCGGCAGCCACACGCTGGCCAACGCGTGCGCCCAGACCAAGCGCGGCGGCGCCGTGGCTGCCTGCGGACTGGCGCAAGGCATGGATTTTCCCGCAACGGTGGCGCCGTTCATCCTGCGGGGTGTCGGCTTGCTCGGGATCGACAGTGTGCAGGCTCCGCAGGCCCGGCGTCTGGCGGCGTGGCAGATCCTGTCCGAATCCCTCGATCCGGCGTTGCTCGAAGCGATGGTGCGCGAAGTTCCGCTGGCCGGCGCCTTCGACGCGGCGCGCGACATCCTGGAGGGCCGCAACGTGGGGCGCGTGGTCGTCGATGTCAATCGCTGAAGTGCGACAGTCCATCTCGAAAGACGCAACGCATTTTCCACGCGCAGCGTCACGGGTAATCGACGCCAGCCTGTGGCAAATTGCGCGCAAGGCATTCCCCTCTGCCCTCGCGTCCACCCTCACCCCCAGCCCCTCTCCCGCAAGCGGGAGAGGGGGAGATATTGGAGGCATTCGATGCTGCAATTGAAGATCAATGGCAAGGCGGTGCCGGTCGACGTCGACCCGAACACGCCTCTGCTGTGGGTGCTGCGCGATACGCTGGGGATGACCGGAAC
>JABCZO010000058.1 GCA_013289615.1 Gammaproteobacteria bacterium | reverse complement strand
CGGCTTCACCACGCTCAGCCTCGGGATCGCATCGCTGCAACTGCTGCTCGATCGCGGTCAGCTGCTCGACTGGTTCTCCTCGCACGAGATCATCGCGGAAGCGCTGGTCTCGGGACTGGCGTTCTATCTGTTCATCGTCCACATGTTCTCCAGCTCCCGCCCGTTCCTCGAACCCGCATTGTTCAAGGATCGCAACTTCGTCGCCTCCAGCGTCTTCATTCTCATGATCGGCGTGGTGCTGTTCGCGACGCTGGCGCTGCTGCCGCCGATGCTGCAGAACCAGCTGCAGTACCCGGTGATCCTCACGGGACTGGTCACCGCCCCGCGCGGCTTCGGCACGCTCCTTGGCATGATCATCGTCGGGCGCCTGATCTCGCACTTCGACGGGCGCGCGATCATGGCGGTTGGCCTCGCCCTGACCGCCTACTCCCTGTGGGAAATGACGCAGTTCTCGCTCTACATGGGAACCGGGCCGATCGTCATCTCCGGCATCCTGCAGGGTATCGGGGTCGGTCTGGTGTACGTACCACTGTCGACGGTCGCGTTCACGACGCTGCCGTCCAGCCTGCGCAACGAGGGCACCGCGCTGTTCAACCTGTTGCGCAACGTCGGCAGCTCGGTCGGCATTTCAGTGGTGATGTTTCTGCTGACCCAGAACATCCAGCGCGTACACGCATCGCTGGCCGAGCACATCACGCCGTTTAACCTTGCCGGCAATCCTGCCGCCAGCGCCGCCCACGTGGACGTGAGCACGCCGGGCGGACTCCTCGCGCTCAACGCCCTGATCAACGATCAGAGCGCGATGATCGGCTATCTCGATGATTTCAAGCTCATGATGGTGCTGACCCTGCTCACGATTCCGTTCCTGCTGATGATCAGGAACGCGAAGCCCGACGCCGCTGCGCCGCCGCCGGTGCCCGAGTGAGCCGCGCCTGGCCGGTCAGCTGCGCCTGCTGCCTGGCACTGTGCGCCTGTGCGGTCGGGCCCGATTTCAAACCCCCGCAGACGCCCACCGCACCCGCCTATGCGGCAGCGTACGACGCGCCGCCGCCGTCCGAGCAGCGGCTGGCGCTGGGAGAGAAGCTCGAGGGCGACTGGTGGGCGCAGTTTCACTCAGCCGCGCTCGATCAGCTCATGAGGCTGGCGCTCGCCGGGAACCAGGACATCGCGGCGGCCAAGAGCCGTGTGGCCCAGGCGCAGGAAGAGGTCAATGCCGCCCATGGCGCGTTGCTGCCGCAGGTGTCCCTCGGCGCAACCGCCGGACGGCAGAAGTACGGTGCGGCGCTCTTCGGTCCGCTCGACATCACGATTCCGCCGTTCACCTACTATACGGTCGGCCCGACCGTCAGCGCGCCGCTGGATCTGTTTGGCGGCGCGCGGCGTGCACTCGAGCAGCAGGCCGCGTACGCCGAATACCAGAGGCACGAGCTGGATGCCGCCTATCTGTCGCTGACGGCCAATGTTGCGGCGCAAGCGCTGGCTGCCGCCGCGGCGCGCGCCCAGATCGAGGTCGTACAGGGCATCGTTGCCGACGACGAGCGCAACGCGGCGCTCGTACAGACCGCGCTCGATGACGGCTCGGCGACGCGCACGCAGCTGCTGGCCGCACAGGCTCAGCTCGCCGCCGACCGTACGCTGCTGCCCGGTCTGCGCCAGGAAGAGAGCGTGGCCCGACATGCGCTGGCGGTTCTGGTCGGCAGGGCGCCGTCGGACTGGAGTCCCCCCGACATCGCGCTGGATGAGTTCGTAGTGCCCGGGCAGATCGCGGCGAGTCTGCCGTCGGAGCTCGTCCACCGCCGACCGGACATCCTCGCCGCCGAAGCGCAACTGCACGGGGCCTGTGCGGCCATCGGCGTCGCGACCGCCAATCTTTATCCGCAAATCACTCTCAGCGGCAGCCTGACCCAGCAGGCCCTCAGCCCGGGCGGTCTTTTCAATGGCGCCGCCGTCGCGTGGGCGATGGCCGCCAACCTCACGCAGCCGCTGTTCAACGGCGGGCGACTGAGCGCCGAACGCCGGGCCGCGCTCGCCGGCTACCAGGGGGCGCTCGGTGCCTACCGGCAGGTGATCGTGCGATCGTTCGGCGAAGTGGCCGATGGTCTGCAGGCCCTCGCGAACGACGCCGATCAGTTCCGGGCGCAAAGTGCGGCCGCCCAGGCCGCCAGCGCGGCGCTCGAGCTCGCGCGGCGCAGCTACGCGGTCGGCAATTCCGGGATCCTCGATGTGCTCGATGCGCAGCGCTCGAGCGCGCAGGCGCAACTCGGACTGGCGCGCACGAAGGCACAACGTCTCATGGATACCGCGCGGCTGTATCTCGTGCTCGGGGGCACGCCGGTGCCGACCGAGCAGGCGCCTGCGGTCGTCAACCTCAGCGGACCGGCGTGAGGTTGCGCTGATCCAGAGTCAGCGCATTGGTGCCCGCCTTCAGGTCCAACGGCAGATTCCACATCATCGGCTGATTGGCAATGTGAACTGAGTTGAAGACGTAGTAATGCCCCGCCGGCAGCGGTGGGCTTTGCCCTCTTCCTGCGGCATCGGTAACGGCTATGCCGGCGGTATCGGCCGCGAGAGCCTGCGCTCCCTGCTGACACGCCGGGGTGCGATTCGCACATGCCATTTCCCACATCATCATGGCCGATCCGTTGGACGTCGCCTTCAGGCCGCCATTCGTCAGTGCGACTTCCACATCATGCTTGAGGATGAACACGTGGCCACCGTGAAGCGGCGTCGTGACCACGAGGACGGCGCCTGGCGCGCCGCTGCTGACCTGCGCTGCGTTGACGGCCACGGCCGTCCCCGGCTGGCCTGGCGCGCCGGCGCGCGCCATCGTGCAGCCGATCTCTTTGGCGATAACTTTATCGTGACCTTTGAAATCAAATACCGCCGCACCGAACGATCCGGCATCGAGCGGCAGCACGGCGATCGTGTCGCCGCCGCCGCGATATTCCACGCGGGTCAGCACGTGCTCGCGGCCGTCCTGGCCAAGCGATACCAGCGTGGTGGGGCGGAATTCAACGGCGCCATTGCCAAACATCGAGTCGCACACACTCTGCAGCATGCCGGCGGTCAGTTGTGCCACGTCGGAACCGAACACGCTGCCGATGTCTCCCAGCGGCGAGTCCTTCGGACCGATCGGCGCAGCCGCATGCGTATTCCAGCGGCCGAGCAGCGGATTCTGGTTCGCTGCTACCAGCGGGCGATTTTTCCACACCGCACGCAGGTCCGGCCCCGAGGGCACAGCTGCGGGGGCGGCGGACTGCTGCTGCTGTCGCATGTTCTGCTGGAACTGTTCATTCTGCTGATCGCGGAACTGCTGAGCCTGTTGATCCTGCTGGCGCTGGATTTCCATGCTCCCCTGATAAGTGCTGGGGTCCGGGATGGCCCCCGGAGTGGTCGGTCCCACATCCTGGGCGAGTGCGCTGTTGTCGCCCACGGTCCAGGCGAGGAGGACCGCCGTGGCCCAGGATGAAAGTGTCCTGAGGTGTTTAGTCTTCATGCTGCCCCCTCTGCGCAAATCGCGAGATGGCGCGGCGCAGCCGTGCGCTGTTTGTTGGTGATCGCTAAGCCGCGGCGCCTGAACCTCTTTTACTGCAACCCTCGAGGGGGGTCAATCGTGTGCCAGGCGTCCACGTCAAGCTGGCAGCAGCTGCACTGTCCAGCTGACCGCTGCGTCCGCGATGAGGGACGAACGGACGCTGCAGTACTTGGTGATTGAAAGCTCGACGGCTCGATCGGCTTTAACCTGGGTGCTGCCGGGCGCCGTGATGGTGAAATGCAGAATGGCGGAGGCGAGGCGACGCGGCGTGCTCGCCACCCGCTGCGCTTCGATCATCACGCGCAGCGCCTTCACGGGAGTGCGTTGCTTTTGCAGTATGGTTACGACGTCGGTGGAGGCGCAGGTTGCAATGGCTGCCAGCAGCGCATCAAAGGGGCTGGGCGCGCTCGTTGCATCACCGTCGATGCGAATCCTGGGACCTTGCGGGCGCCCGGCCTGAAACTCGAGGCCTGCGAGCCACTCCACTTCAATGGCCGCTGCGTGCGGGACCGTGGCCGATGGCGAGGGTGACATTCCATCCAATCCTACACCCCGTCAACCGCGCCGCGATGCCTGCCGCTCCCTGCGAGCCCTTGCTCGCCGTGGGACGAGCCGCATTTACGGTCAAGCGAACCCGCTTAGCGCAGCGCCTACGGTAAACTGCTGCCCGGGGGTGCTATGAAGCTGCGCTACAAAATCCTGGGCGGTCTGGTCATTCTGTTGGGAGTTGGGGTGGTGTCGCTCGCTCTCGTCATGAGCCACACCACCGCCTGCGGCCCGGCGCCCTCACCTCCTGCCGGCGCCACCCTGATGAAGGGCATCGCTCATCGTTGCTACGGTCCACCGGAGGTCCTCAGGTATGAGGACATCGCCAAACCCATCCCGGCGGACAATGAGATCCTGGTCAAGGTGCACGCGGCCTCCGTCAATCCCCTCGACTGGCACTACCTGGAGGGCAAACCGTACCTCGTACGCATGGACCAGGGTTTCGGGAAACCAGCCAGTCCCCGGTTGGGCGTCGACTTTGCCGGAACGGTCGAAGCGGTCGGCGGGAAGGTCACGCGCTTCAAGCCCGGTGACGAGGTATTCGGCGGAAAATTCGGGGCATTTGCGGAGTATGTAACGGTCCGCGAAGATCGAGCACTCGCGCTGAAACCGAGCAACGTGACATTCGAGCAAGCGGCGGCCGTGCCGATCGCGGCACTTACCGCGCTGCAGGCGCTGCGCGATAAGGGACAGATTCGCCCCGGACAGAAGGTCCTCATCAATGGCGCCTCGGGCGGTGTGGGTACGTTCGCCGTGCAGATCGCCAAGTCATACGGCGCAGAGGTGACCGGCGTCTGCAGCACACGCAATGTCGAGCTGGTCCGCTCGCTCGGCGCCGATCACGTCATCGACTACACCCGCGAGGATTTCACCAGGGGCACCGAACACTACGATCTGATCGTGGACAACGTCGGCACCCACTCGCTGCTGGAATACAGGCGCGTTCTCAATCCCAAGGGCATCTACGTCATGATCGGCTCGACGGATCCCGGAAATTGGTTCGGATGGCTCGCGACTCCGATCGAGGCCATGCTGCTGTCACCGTTCATGAGCCAGCAGTTCGGCATGATGCTGGCGGAACTCAGCAAGGATGATCTGTCCGCCCTGGGGACTCTCATGCAGTCCGGCAAGGTAACACCGGTCATCGACCGGCGTTACAAGCTCAGCGAAACCTCCGAAGCACTGCGGTATGTGGAGGCCGGGCATGCCCGGGGGAAAGTGGTGGTGACTGTGGAATAGGCCCGTCCGCACCGAGCAATGACCGCAAGGAAAACGACATGGAACTGAAGCGCGTCGGCTCGCAGCCTTCGCAACAGGGGCCCGCGGAGTACTTCACCGGCAATGTTCGTATTGATCCCCTGCACACCGCGCCCGAACCGGCGCGTGTTTCATGCGCGAGCGTCACCTTCGAGCCCGGCGCACGTACCGCCTGGCACACGCATCCGCTGGGTCAGACCTTGATCGTCACTGCCGGGTGCGGTTGGACGCAGTGCGAAGGCGAGCCGATCGTTGAGATCCGCGCCGGCGACGTCATCTGGTGTCCGCCGAACCACAAACACTGGCACGGCGCGACGCCGACTACGTCGATGACCCATATCGCCATCCAGGAAGCGCTCGACGGCAAGGTCGTCGTGTGGATGCAGCACGTCAGCGACAAGGAATACCTCGCCGGTCCCGGGACCTCATGAGACTGACGATTGCCGTCATCAGCATGCTGCCTTGCTGATATGCGGGGTTCTCGCCGGCTGTTCGTGGCCAGTGTCGGTGCCAGCCTCGCAATCGCACAAACGCGCCTGCGGGGGGCGTTGCCGAACGCACCCACGGCACAGGTTGCGGAGCTCGAAGGGGAAATTGGCGGACGCATTGGCCTTGCGGCGCTGAATACGGCGGATGGCCGTCAGTTATCGCATCGAGCCGATGAGCGCTTCGCGATGTGCTCGACATTCAAGCTAATGCTCGCCGCCGCGATCCTGTCGCGTGTTGACGCGGGCTCGTTGCGGCTTGGCGCGGCGGTGCCTTTCAGGCGCTCCGACCTGGTTGCTAATTCGCCAGTCACTGCGGCTCATGCCCGTGCGGGTGCGCTACCGTTGAGCATCATGCTAAAGGCGGTGATCGAGGTCAGCGACAATACCGCGGCAAATCAGCTGCGCGAACTGATCGGTGGGCCCACAGGATACACGGCGTACCTGCGCGGCATCGGCGATGCGATCACGCGCCTCGATCGTGTAGAAGTGGCACTCAATTCCAATCTGCCCGGTGATGTGCGCGACACCACCTCACCCAGATCGATGCTCGAGGACATGCAACGAGTGCTGGTGGGTGATCTCCTGTCGGAGAGTTCGCGCGGCCAGCTGGTCCGCTGGATGCGCGACTGTCAGACCGGCCACGATCGGCTGCGGGCGCGACTTCCGGCAGGTTGGGAGGCGGGGGATAAGACTGGAACAGGAAGTAACGGCGCGAGCAATGATCTGGCGATCTTGTTACCACCCCGGCAGGCAGCCATTCTCGTGGCCTGTTATCTAACGGGGTCGAGTGCGTCGATGGAAGTCCTCAACGCCGCGCACGCGCGGATTGGTGCGCTGGTTGCGTCTGCCCTGCGATGATCTGGCGATCGACCGGCCCTACGGCATAACCCACGAAGCCGTCCAGGCTTCAGTCGTCCTGCCGGTCGTAGCAGATCGTGATCGAGGCGATGTGCTCGCGGAAATGGCGGTCGAGAAAGCCGACGAAAGAAGTCAGCAGCTGCCACTCTTCCTGTGGTGCGCTGGACTCGACTACCGCGGCGAGGGTGCCGCCGATACAACGCTGCAGCGTGATCCGTCCGGTGTAAGCCACGTGCTTCCAGCGTTCGATGCCTGCTCTGCGGGTGCCCGCGCGATGGAGCGTGCCTTGGCGCTTCTTGCGCAGCGCCACTTCCTTGGCACTCAGGAGGTTGTAGAGTTGCCCGCCTTCTCTGGGAATGACTGTCAGCCTGATCATTGCGCACCCCCCAAGCCCACACCCTAGCGCACTTTCTGACGCCGCCGCCGGCGTCTGATGCCTTTCGCTGCCAAGCACGTGATATTGCGAACGGTCGACCTGCGGGCGTGAGCTAAGCTGTTGATTTCACATAGCCGTACGCACGGTTACTGCGCGGGAAGCTCTGTGCGCGGTAGGCCCAAGCAACGCGCGCCGATCGAGGCCGTGGCGGGCGCGGGTGCGTCCGCCAGATCCCCGATGCGCGCTTCGAGCTGGCGCTGGCGCGCGTTCTGCGGGGCCGGCATGAACTCGCCGTTGGAGATGACCGGCGTGGGAATCGGAGAGTGACAAGCGTGGGTTGCAGCAGGTCGCAGCAGGGCCACGGCGCAAACGCCAACGGAACCGCTCCGACTCGGCTCAGACCAAGCTGCGCACCCTCTTGACAGGCACAAAGGGGCCGGCTCCAGGGGCTGATCGCCTCGAGCGCAATCTGTTGGGGGGCGGGCCGAATCGCTGCAAAGGCGTATGCTCCCCATCGGCCTGCCGCGCGCTACCGTCGGCGCCGCGAGCCTGCTGCGCTCCGACGGCCAGACGAATGGAATCCTCTCGACCACACGCAGCGACACCGGCTGCGGCCGGCGGCAGGCCAGGCTCCTTCATCCAATCACAGCAAGGAAACCACCCCATGAGCACGGTTACCACCAAAGACGGCACGCAGATCTACTACAAGGATTGGGGTAGCGGTCAACCCGTGGTGTTCAGCCATGGCTGGCCGCTCAGCGCGGATGCTTTCGAAGATCAGATGTTGTTCCTGGCGTCCCATGGATTTCGCTGCATCGCCCACGACCGCCGCGGCCATGGACGATCGAGTCAACCGTGGAGCGGATACGATTACGACACCTTCGCCGACGATCTCGCCACGCTGACCCAGGAGTTAGGTCTGAAGAAGGCAATCCATGTGGGTCATTCCATGGGCGGTGGCGAGGTCGCGCGTTATATCGGACGTCATGGTACGTCGCGCGTTGCCAAGGCTGTGTTGATCGCAGCGGTGCCGCCGCTGATGCTGAAAACCCCGGCCAATCCTGGCGGCTTGCCGCTCGAGGTGTTCGACGGGATTCGCGCTGCGGTGCTCGCCGATCGCTCGCAGTTCTGGAAGGATCTCAGCATGACCTTCTTTGGCTACAACCGGCCGGACGCGAAGATTTCGCAAGGCGTACGAGAGTCCTTCTGGCACCAGGGAATGCTCGCGGGCATCAATGCGGTCTTTGGCTGCATCAAGGCCTTCTCGGAGACGAACTTCACCGAGGACCTCCAGAAGTTCGACGTGCCGACTCTGGTGATGCATGGCGACGACGATCAGATCGTGCCGATCGCGGACTCTGCGTTGCTTTCTGCCAAGATCGTCAAGGGTGCGGTGCTCAAAGTGTACAAAGGCGCCTCGCACGGCTTATGCACGACGCACAAGAACCAGGTCAACGAGGATCTGCTCGCCTTCATCAAGGCTTGAAAGCACCAGAGGCTAACCCCCCGCGAGGGCGTCGAGACATATGTGGAACTCGTAGGATGAGAACATGAAAAAGTCGGGCGCGAGCCAAGGCCAGTCGCCAGCGGAGCTCATCTCGAAGAGAATCGCCGAACTCGGGGACTGGCGCGGGGAAACCCTCAGCAGAATGCGCAAGCTCATCAAGGAAGCAGACCCGGACGTCGTCGAGGAGTGGAAGTGGAT
>JABCZO010000057.1 GCA_013289615.1 Gammaproteobacteria bacterium | reverse complement strand
CCGAACTGCCGCCGCGACAGGCTGGACCTGAGCCGGTACTCGATCGCATCGTCCATCGTGTCGTGATCGCACATAGGCACTCCCGCGGCTTTTCGGAAAGCGCGACATGCTGCGCCACGGGGATGGCCGCCGCAAGCGCGATCCCGCGGCGCACCGCCAGCGGACTCCCCGGGTGCGCGCAGGGGAGTAGACTTCCACGCAGATAAATTGCGGCGCCGGCGGGATCCTTCGCAGGACGCCGGCCATCTTAGGGGAGACCACAACATGCGACACGACTGCAGCCTCAGGCAGTGGCTGAGCGGATTGCTCGTTACGGGATTCGCCGCAACCGCCGCCCATGCCGACGTCACGATCCAGCAGCAGACCACGTTCGACTTCAGTCTCTTCAAGGCGCACGGCACCGCGACCGAATACACCGCGGCCGACCGGCAGCGCCGCGACAGCGACCTGCACTGCGAAGGGTTCATGTCGATGCTGTGCGGCAACGCGGAGAGCGGCGAGATCATCCGTCTCGATCGTGACGTCAGGTGGACGCTGGAGCCGAAGAAGAAGGAATATCGGCAGAGCGCCTTTCCCACCGAGGCGCAGCGCATGGTTGCCGAGCAACAGGCGCAGGCGATGATGGAAAAGATGAAGCAGTGCCCCGCGATGCAGGGCAGCTCTTCCGCCCCGGATACCTCCAAGTGCCAGATGGGCACGCCGCGCTTCGACCTGAAACAGCCGGGCACGCACGCGAGCTTCGCCGGGCATGATGCGCAGCTCACCCAGATCGCCCTGACGCAGAGCTGCACCAACCCGCAAACGGGCGATGTCTGCGATTTCATGTTCGCGTTCGATGCCTGGCTCACGCAGGATCAGATCGAGGGCCTGGCGGACCGCAAGGCGTTCCAGACCGCCTATGCGCACAAGATGGGGCTGGATGAATCCAACTCCCTCATGCAGAAGCAGATGCGCCAGTTCCTCGCGCCGTACGCCGACAGCCTCAAGCAGCTGTCCGGCAAGACCGCCGATCTCAAGGGCTACCCGCTCAAGACGACCATGCGCATCGCCTTCGGCGGCGAGCGCTGTGGCGCGGCCAAGTCGCAGCCGCAGAGCGCCGGCAGTGGCAACGTGGTCGCCGACGCCGGTCAGGCGGCTGGCGATGCGGCGGCCGGCTCCGCATCGAGCGCGGCCGGATCCGCCGCCGGCAATGCGGCGGCCAACGCCGCCGGCAACACGGCCGGTGGCTCGGTGCTCAGCTCGGCGGCCAGTGCCTTCGGCAGCAAGCTGGCCGGCGGGCTGTTCAACAAGAAGAAACCGGACACTGCGCCGGCGGCCACGCCGACGAGCGCCAACGCCCCGGCGAACGGCCTGCCGGCCGGCATGGTGCAGGCGGTGCAGATCACCGTGGAAACCACCGCGATCACACCGGGCACGGTGCCCGCCACGCAGTTCGACATTCCCACCGGCTGGAAGCTCATCCAGCCTGAGGCGAGCAAGGGGGGGCAGAAGGAGTTCACCTGTCCGACCCGGGCCGGAGGCTGAAGTCTAGCGCGGGTGCGCCGCGGCCGGCTCGGCGGACGCAGGCGTTGCCGGCTTGGGGGCGTGCGCGCCTGCGCGCGGCGGCAGCAGCCGCGCGGAGTTCAGAATGAACGTGAGCTCGGATGCCACGTGAATGAAGGCGGCAAACAGCGGATTGAGCAGCCCGCAGGCGGCGAGCCCGATGCCGAGCGCGTCCACCCCGATCGTGCCGGTGAAGTTGGCCCAGATTATGCGGCGCGTGCGGCGCGCGATGCTGAGCGTCTCGGCAAACTTCAACAAGTCGTTCCCCAGCAACACCACATCGGCGCTCTCGCGCGCGACATCGGTACCCGAGCCCATCGCCACGCCCACCTGCGCTGCGATCAGCGCCGGCGCGTCATTGATTCCGTCCCCGACCATCGCCACGATGCGACCGGCATCGACCAGCGCCTTGACGCGCATGCGCTTGTCGTCGGGCAGCAGATCGGCTGCGACCTCGGCGATGCCGAGCTCGCGGGCGATGACCGCGGCGACCGCCTGCGCATCGCCGGTCAGGAGTATCGTCCTGATGCCCATCGCGTGGATCGCTTTGATCGCGTGAGCCGCTTCCGGGCGCACGGCATCGGCGATGACGATCGCGCCGAGCAGCCGGCCGGCGCGCGCCACCAGCACCTCCGAGGCCTCCGGGTGATCGGCAAGCAAAGCCGCCGGCACGACGACGCCATGGTCACGCATCAGCGCCTGGTTGCCGACTAGTACCCGTTCGCCATCCAGCAGCGCATCGATGCCGCGCCCGGGCGTATAGCCGAAGCGCTCCGGCTCCTTGAGCGCCAGCGCGCGGGTCGTGGCATGCGCGACGATCGTCTTGCCCAGCGGATGCTCCGAGCGCAGCTCCGCCGATGCCGCGGTCCCCAGCAGTTGCGCCGCGTCCGCTCCCGGTGCGGGTAGCAGCGTGCGCACCTGCGGCTGGCCGAACGTCAGCGTGCCGGTCTTGTCGAGCACCACGGTGTTCACCCGGCCGAGCTGCTCCAGAAACAACCCGCCTTTGATGATGGCGCCGGCGCGCGCCGCACGACCGATGGCGCCGAGTATCGCCAGCGGCGTCCCCGCCGCGATGCCGCAGGCGCCCGCCACGATCACCACCGAGATGGTCGAGCGGATATCGCGCGTGAGCAGATAGGTCAGTGCCGCCGCACCCAGCGCGAAGTAGACCAGATAGCCCGCGAGGCGGTCCGCCAGGCGTTGCACCGGAGCGCGCGAACGCTCGGCCTGCTCGACCGCCTCGATGATCTTGCCGTAACTCGTATCGCGCCCGATCCGCTCGGCGCGAATCTCGAGCGCGCCGGACTGATTGATCGACCCGGCGAACACCGGGGCACCGCACACCTTCTCCAGCGGCAGCGACTCACCGGTGATGCGCGCCTGGTCGACGAAGGAGTGACCGGCGATCACGGTGCCGTCGACCGGAATTCGTCCGCCGGGGTTCACCAGCACCGCGTCGCCGACCGCGAGGGCGTTGCTATCCACCTGCGCCACCGCGCCGCCGCGGCGCACGGACACGGCGCGCGGCAGGAAGTCCAGCAGATCGCGGATGGCACGGCGCCCGCGCGACACGGTCATACCCTCGAGCACCTCGGCGATCAGCACGAACAGCGTGATCACCAGCGCGGTAAAGAACTCCGTGATAGCACCCGCCGCCACGATGGCGATCGACATGGACAGCTCCATGGTCATGCGCCTGGCGATCAGGTTCTCCACGGCCTCCTTGAAGATCGGCCAGCCGCCAATCAACAGTCCGCCTGCGCCGATGACGCTGATGCCGGCGAACGGCTCCCACCAGCGCCACCACACCGCGGCCGCCGCCAGGGCGACGACAACGATGCGCAGCATCTCCGTGGCGCTGCTCAGCGCCTGCTCGGCCAGGTCGGGGGCGTGATCCTGTGGGGTACTCATCGGTCGCTCCTGTGCCTAGCGCAGATACGCGCGAACGATGTCGATCAGCTCGTCGGCGCCGCGCGTGCGAGTGGCGTTACTGGTGATGGCGGCACTGGCGACGTGCGTGCGCACGTGCTCCTCGATCACCTCGGTCATCAGTCCGTTCGCCGCGCCGCGAACTGCAGCGATCTGCTGCATGATCTCGGCGCAGCCCTTCTCGGCCTGCAGCGCGCGCTCCAGCGCCTCCACTTGCCCGCGCATGCGTCCTACCCGGGCGAGCAAGCTGACTTTATTGCGGACGGTGTGACTCATGTGGGCCCCTCAATACTCTACCTGAGTATAGTAGAAAAAAAAGCGCGGATGCCAGCGGGGGATTCTCCGTGCCGTGCCCGCTGGCTGCGGGGTCTGGCGCAGCAGCGAGCGTCTGCGCCGCGACAGTCCTGCGACTGTCAGTGCCTGCTGACCAGCGGTAGCGCTGCACAGGTGCTGCGCCGCGGCCATCGCTGCGCAACAATGACTGGCGGCACACCGCGATCTCATTGGCGTACACACCGGAAAGGGAACTTCCTATGAAAGAGGCCCAGCTGAAGGAGCTATTGCTGCAATCGTTAGAGCACGAGCGTGGCGGAATCCAGGTTTACCAGATGGCGCGCCGCTGCGCCGTCAACAAGGAGCTGAAGGAGGAGTGGAACCGTTACCTCGAGCAGACCCGTAACCACGAGCGCATCCTCATCAATGTCTGTCAGCGGCTCAAATTGGACCCCGAAACGGCCAGCGAGGGCCGCCGGGTCGTCAAGTCGCTCGGCATGGCCCTGGTGCAAGCCATGCAGATGGCGTTGAATGCGGACGATCCGGCTGCCGCAGAGCTGGTGGCATGCGAGTGCGTGGTGCTCGCCGAGACCAAGGATCACCTGGACTGGCAGCTGATCGAGGCTTGTGGCAAGGAGGCCAAGGGCGAGCAGCGCAAGGCCCTCAGCGAGGCTGCCGACAAGGTCGAGGACGAGGAAGACGAGCATCTCTATCACACCAAGGGGTGGTGCCGGGAATTGTGGCTGAAGTCATTGGGACTGAAGGCGGTGCTGCCTCCGCCGGAGGAAGCCAGGCACGTGACCAGCGCCATCGGCGCGGCGCGGGCGGAGCAGGCTGCGCACCCGAAGTAGGCCGCACTACCATGTCGTCCCGCAAAGCGCGGTCCGCGGGGCTGGCCGACCCGACCCGCCTCGCGGCCTTTGAGCCCGATGATGACGATCTCATCGTGGTGATCATCGAAACGCCCAAGGGAAGCCGGCGACGGCGACCCGCTTGACGTGCTCGTGCTCATGAATGAGCCCGCCTTCCCCGGCTGCCGACTTTCCTGTCGCCTGATCGGCGTAATCGAAGGTGAGCAGGGCGAGAAGGGCGAGGCCGAGCGCAACGACCGGCTGGTATGCGTGGAGCACGACAATCACAGCTACGCGCACGTCAAGCATATTGACGATTTAGGCGCTCGCTTCGAAAAGGAGCTCGAGGCGTTCTTCGTCAACTACCACCGGCTGAGCGAGATGAAATACCGGATCCTGGCTCTCAAGGGTCCGGCTCAGGCTCGCCGTTGCGTCAAGGCGTGCCGCAAAACGGCGCGCACCCATGCGAAGGCCAGGCGTCGCTGAGCGAGACGAATTGCTCCGGCGCGCCCACCGCGGGCGCATGGTGGTGATACGCCGCCGGCGCCAGAGGATCCCCGGTTCGGTAGAATCGACGTCATGATTGCCGCTGCCGTCTTGCCGGATAACGCCGCCGCGTTGGTAATGCCAGACGGCTGGAGATATCAAGCCGACTTCGTGCCAGCAATGGAGGAGAACCGGCTCCTCGACGTCATCGCCACACTTCCTTTCGAAGCGGCCAAATACAAGGAGTGGACGGCGCGAAGACGCATCGTCAGCTATGGCGGCCGCTACGATTTCAGCCGCAACGTACTGGAACCGGCCGAGCCGATTCCGCAGTTTCTGCAGTCGTTGCGGCAGCAGGCGGCGAACTGGGGAATGCTGGCAGTCGAGAGCCTGAATCACGCCACGATCGCGGAATACCGGCCCAATACGCAGCTGGGCTGGCATCGTGATGTACCTCAGTTCGAAATGGTCATCGGCATCTCGCTCGCCGGCCGCGCGCGCATGCGCTTTCGTCCTTATCCGCATCAAAAAGGAGGCCGGGCGCTCTTTGCCATCGAGCTGGAGCCTCGTTCGATTTATCTGTTGGGTGGCTCTGCCCGCTGGGCGTGGCAGCACGCCATCTCGGCGACCGCAGAATTGCGCTACTCGATTACTTTTCGCAGCCGCCGCGTGCACTTCAAACGCGCTGTTCCTACCGGCATGCACAACACCGACCCGTGAAACCGGAGGCGCCGCATGGTGTTGCTTGCTGCAGAAACTGTCGCAACCCGGCGTCGCTCGGACCCCGGCAGCGCAACAGATCGCTGCCAACACAACACACGAGCGGGAAAAGGGGCAAACGCTGACACGGCGTTCAGCGTTTAGGTCGGCCCACTTGCGCCGTCCCGCCGGCAGCGGCCTGCGGCAACCCCTGCGCAGAATGGCCCCCTATGCCGATAACCAAGCTGGAAGCGGAACTTCGGCCCCGGGCGCGCGAACGTATCGCCCAGGGATTGCTGCCCTGCGAGACGCCGAGCAAGATGTGGGGTGGTCCCGGAAGCGGACAACCCTGCGCGCTCTGCGATAAACCCATCAAGAGCAATGAAATGGAATATGAGATCGAGGCCTTTCTTGAGGGCAGAGCGCAGTCACTGCGCTTTCACGTTCTCTGCGAGGCCATCTGGCAGCTCGAGTGCGCCCGGGATGATTATTTGAAGAAGCACCCCTAGCGTCTGCTAGGGTTGGCCTTGCCCGCCGCCGGATCCGTAAATGTTGCCGGTGGCGAAGCTGGCGTCATCGGCAGCCAACTGCACGTAAATTGAAGCAAGCTCCGCAGGTTGGCCTGGGCGACCCAGTGAAGTCGTGCTGCCGAAGTTCTGGTACTTCTGCTCCGACGCACCGCCGCTGATTTGCAGGGGCGTCCAGATCGGCCCGGGCGCGACTCCATTGACGCGAATACCCCTGGGTCCGAGCTGCTTGGCCAGGGATTTCACGTAATTCATCGTCGCCGCCTTTGTCTGTGCGTAGTCGTACAAGTCCGGAGACGGATCGTACGCTTGCTCTGAGGTCGTCCCGATGATGGCCGCACCGGGCTGCAAATGTGGGAGCGCAGTCTTGATGATCCAGAAAGGCGCGTAGATATTGGTTTTCATCGTTGCGTCAAAATCCTCACTGCTCAGGTCCGCAATCGACGCTCTGGATTGCTGTCGCCCGGCATTGCATACCACGATGTCGAGGCCACCCAGTTTTTGGATCGCCTCCTCCACGAGTTTCCTGCAAAAGGCTTCCTGCCGAAGATCGCCTGGAATCGGCACCCCATTTCGCCCGGCCTCCTTGATCAGCCGAATGACCTCGCGAGCATCGGGCTCCTCCGAAGGATAGTAGTTGATCGCAACGTCCGCGCCTTCGCGGGCATAGGCAATCGCGGCGGCTCGACCCATGCCGGAGTCACCGCCGGTGATCAGGGCCTTGCGGCCCTTTAGACGCCCCGAGCCGCGGTACGTCGTTTCACCGTGATCGGGCTTCGGGTCCATGTCGCGGGCGAGCCCCGGCCACGGTTGAGTCTGCTTCCTGAATGGCGGTTGCGGGTACTTTGAGCGTGGGTCCTGCATGGTGGTCCCCGTGGTGTTTGCTGAAGTGGAATCATTCTGCGCGAGCACGGAATTTGCCCCGGCCATCGCCGCGCTCATCCCGACAAATGCCAGGGCATCTCGTCTGGATACCGAAGGCCGCTCACCTTCATCCATAGAACGCTCCAAGTTTGTTGAGCCACCTGGCAAGCAACATCGAGCGCCTAGCGCTCGCTTGCATCGGTCAGATTACGAAGTAAACGTAGCGAGCAAACCGGGCGCGCGCTCGCGGCGGTGAGCGTGAACGCATGTCGGATTGCGCCGTCAAGAACACACAACGCAGGCAGGGACTGGGCGGCTGACGTCCGCAACGCTTAGCTGAGGTTCCATGGTGCCCAGGTTGACGCAGCGCTGACTGAAGCCAGATCATGACATTGGGAGCAAAAAGCCGACTGTTCCGCATGCCCCAAGTCGACCGCCAGCGTACTTCGGTGCCGATGAGACGCCGCAACCTGCCGAGCGGTTTGGTGGTCGCGCTTGCCCTGGTTGTAGTGCCGGGGCTGGCGCTCGTTGGACTGCAGACCTATCAGCTGCGCATCAGCGCGCCGCAGCTCACGCAAAACCGCGCGTGGGTGGTGCACACCTTCGAGGTGATCACCACCGCACAGGCGCTCGCCACCACGGTCCGAGATGCCGAGCGCAGTCAGCGCCGCTACCTCCTCTCGGGTGAGGACAGCTATCTCGGGATCTACCAGCGTGCTATCCGCGATGTGCCGGTGCTGCTTGCGAAGCTGCGATCGCTCACATACGACAATGCCGAGCAGCAGCGCCGCTGGCCCGAACTGGGGCGTCAGATCGACAACGAGCTCGGCGAATTACAGCGAACGCTGCAGCTCAGCACGCGGCACGGCTTCAGCGCGGTGCAGGAGTTTCTGCGGAACGAGGCGCATTTCGATGTCATGCCAACCATCGACGCGCTGCTTGGAGCGGCGATCGCAACGGAGCGCTCTCTGCTGGCGGAGCGACTCGCGCGCACGGTGGCGGATGAGCGCAGCAACGCCAATGCCGCGCGCGCGAGCGCCGCGCTGGCCATGGTTGCCATGGTACTCGGGGTCGTGCTGCTGATGCGGGCATTCAACCGTGCCCTTAGAGCCGAAACCGCGCGCGGTGCAGGCGAGCGGCGCTTCGACCTCCTGATCGACGGCGTCGCCGATCACGCTTTGTACATGCTCGACGAGCAAGGCCATATCACCGACTGGAATGCGGGCGGGGAACGACTGAAGGGCTATGCGGCTACCGAGATCATCGGGCGGCACTTCTCCTGCTTCTATACCGAAGGGGATCGGCAGGCCAACGTCCCCCAGCAGGCGCTGGATACTGCCGCGCGCACCGGGAAGTACGCAGCGGAAGGCTGGCGCGTGCGTAAGGATGGCAGTCGCTTCTTTGCCAGCGTGGTCTTGACTGCGTTGCATGACGCATCCGGCGGCCTGGTCGGTTTTGCGAAGATCACTCGCGATGTCACCGAACGCGTTCAGCAGCAGCGCGCTCTGGAGGAGGCCAGAACTGCGCTCGCGCAGTCGCAGAAGATGGAAGCGCTCGGACAGCTCACCGGAGGTATCGCCCATGATTTCAATAACCTCCTCCATGTGATCAAGAATGCCGTCGCAATCGTGCTGCGTCGCTTGCCCGAGGTAGATCCCGATGTGCGCCGCTACCTCGACATGGCTACGCAGAACGCGGATCGTGCGGCCGGCATCACGCAACGGCTGCTGGCGTTCTCGCGCCAACAGCCGCTTGAGCCCAAAGCCATCGACCCCAACAAGTTGCTCTCCAGCATGACGGCTCTGTTGCGCAGCGCGCTCGGTGAGCGCATCGCGCTGGAGACCGTTCTGTCGGCCGGCATATGGACTATATCCGCCGACATCAATCAGCTGGAAACCGCAATCCTCAACCTGGCGCTCAACGCGCGTGATGCGATTTCGGAATACGGCAAGCTCACCATCGAGACCGCCAACGCATTTCTAGACGAGTCTTACGCGGGGGTGCACGCGGAAGTCATACCCGGACAGTACGTGCTGATTGCAGTGAGCGACACGGGCAGCGGCATGCCCAAAGAGGTGGCTGCCAGAGCTTTCGAACCGTTCTTCACGACCAAGGAAGCGGGGCGAGGCACCGGGCTCGGACTCTCCCAGGTATTCGGCTTTGTGAAGCAGTCCGGAGGGCACGTCAAGATCTACAGCGAGCCGGGACAAGGCACGACCGTCAAGCTCTATCTGCCGCGACTGGCGGCGTCCGCTGTCGACCTTGGTAAAGAATCGGAGCCTGTCGTGGCCAGAACCAGCGGCGAGACGATTCTGGTCGTGGAGGACGACGAGGACGTGCGCACCTTCTCCGCAGAAGTGCTGAGCGAACTCGGCTATCGGGTGACTGTCGCGCCCGACGCGCACGTCGCGCTGACCGCGCTGGGGAACCTCGGCGCGGTGGATCTGCTGTTCACTGATGTCGGGCTCCCGGATGGAATTAACGGGCGTCAACTCGCCGATGAGGTGCAGCGACGGTGGCCGGCGGTGAAGGTGCTGTTTACCACTGGCTACGCGCGTAATGCGATCGTGCACCATGGTCGCCTCGATCCCGGGGTGGCACTGATCGTCAAGCCGTTCACGCAATCGAGCCTCGCGGCAAAGGTACGGCAAGTGCTCGATAGCGGTATCCACAGCACCACCAGCTGACTCAACGCGCGACTCGGGGTCACTCATCGATGCGCGCGCGTCCTAAGCGCCCAGGCGCGCCGCACTCTGCTACTCCCCTCTGGCAAATACCGGCTGCTCGATTGTCCCGCCGACATGGAACGGGAACGATAGCTTGCCATCTTTCAGCGTCCCGCCAGCCAACCGTGCGAACAGATTCGTCACAAATCCCTGCTTGGAGACAATTTCCGCCACCCCCTGGTAGTTCAGCTCGTCGGAGCCGGTGATGCTCACACTCCCTGAGCCATCAACATCGACTCCGTAGCCGTCCACGTCGATGACCTTGCTCGAAATTCGCTCGTGATCCAGCTCCAGGTCGGTCGAAACGAAATTGAACGAGGAGGGATCATTTTTGGCCGGACCAAGATCATTGTAGTGCGCCAGTTTCATCAGGTTCGCATTCAGCTTCAGGCTTGGGACTTGGCCGTCGCGCACCGTCAAGTGTCCTGTGCCGTGCAGGCTCTCCAACGGATGGAGAGAGTGGCTGATTTCGCCGAAGATCTTCAACTCACCATCCATCTTGCCTGTCATTTTCCCGCGGGCATTTCGAAACGCGCTCAGAAATTGCGCCACATCAATTCGTTTCATCGTTGCATCGGTCTTGAAGCTCGCGTCCTTTCCCGACAACTTGATTGAGAGCTTGCCACTCGTGTAGCCGCCATATGTTTCCGCTTTCACGTCGGTGAAGAAAACTTGTCGCGCCTGCAGCCGGATATTGGAGCTCAGATTTTTCGCCTCGATCGATCCAAACCGCAGCAACCCCGCGGCCAACGTTCCCTGCCCATCGAGTGTGGTGGAAGCAGGATCGGCGATAGCGTCCGCGTCGACGTTCGCCAGTTCGCTGGAGACTTCGTGCGCCTCGAAAAAGACGGGGCCGGCCGCGTCGGAGGGCAGAAGATTTGACACGATTACGTGCCCTCGCGTGATTTTCACCAGCGAGATCACCCCGATTGCAAATGAGTTTGGGGCATTTTTCGCCCCTGGATTCTCGAAGTTCCATGGCCCATCCGGATCCGAAACCAGATTGATGACTGGCTGTTCCAGCGTCAGCGACCTAATCACTATTGGCCGGTGCAGCAGCGACCACGGGTCAATCTGAGCATCCACCCGCACAACTTTGAGGATGTAACTTGGCGGAAACAATGGCGGGCTCTTGACTGCCAGATCGTCCACGTGAATCGTTATTCTGGGAAAGAAGCTCACTGCCACCCGGCCGATCTCGACTTTCTTCCCGGTGCTTTCCTGCAAATAGGAGATCGCCCCCGAGCGGAGGCGATCCCCACTGAGCAGGACAGGTACAACGAAGATCAACACAATGAGCAGCGTCCCGGCGATCCCCGCCAGAGCAAGTACGGTCCTGCGACGGATAGTCATGGCTGTCTCGGCTCTGCGTTGACATTCTCGCGTGTTGTGCTTCCGGTGTTCGGAACTATAAGGCAGCTGTCGCTGCCGCCGCGTGCGCTGGCGTACAGACACCGTCTTTTGTCGATGCAATTTTGAACCGGTGAGCAGTAAACCTGGACGAACGTCGCATCCAGCGTTGTAGAGAGTAACAGCCATACAGAGGTAGCCACCATGACGACCAATTCGAAACCCGGTCACGGCGAAGGCGATCCGGAGTCCGCGAAGCGATTTAATGAGGCCGAGACCCGCTTCGTCGATTCGGCGCGCGGCAAGCAGAAAGTTCGCGACGGCGCCAAGGTGCGGCCCGAGCACGAGGCCGAGCTGGCGCAAGCCGAACGCCTCGGCAAGGCACGCGCGCGGGGCGCCGAGGTCGCGCTGCCGCTCAAGCGTGGGCCTAAGCGGTGAACTGACTGCGATGCCGGCTGTCAATGTGCGCAGACGTACGGATCAGGTTTCGACGAGCGTCTAACATTAGTCGCATGGGTGCCGACGCTGTCCTCAGTTCGTCGGTAACGCGTG
>JABCZO010000056.1 GCA_013289615.1 Gammaproteobacteria bacterium | reverse complement strand
AAACCGCGCGGGTTGTAGCTGGGCGCGGTGAGGAGCAGGAAAGAGATCATCCAGGCCGGGTGCAGGATTCGAATCGGTACGAAGATCGATGCGGTGGCGAGGATGATCAGGCCCAGAATGATCGATTTGGTGGCGGCCGCGCCGACATAGCCGAGCACGGTTTCCAGCGCCGACACCGGCGCCGACAGCAGCTCATAGATGGTGCCGGTGAACTTTGGGAAGTAGATGCCGAAGGAGGCGTTGGAAATGCTCTCGGTGAACAGCGACAGCATGATCAGTCCCGGCACGATAAACGCGCCATAGGACACGCCGTTGACCTGGGAGATACGCGAACCGATGGCGGAGCCGAACACGACGAAGTAAAGCGAGGTCGTGATCACCGGGGTCACGACGCTCTGCAGCAGGGTGCGCCGAAAGCGGGCCATCTCGAATTTGTAGATGGCGCCTACGCCGCGCCGGTTGAACGCCAGCCGTTTCATGTGCGCACTCCGTGCCGATCGCTCACCAGGCTGACAAAAATGTCCTCGAGCGAACTCTGGTGGGTGTTCAGATCCTTGTAACCGATCCCAAGATCACCCATGCGCCGCAGCAGCGCCGAGATGCCGGTGCGCTCGGCGTTGATATCGAAGCTGTATTCCAGCTCGGTGCCGTCGGCCGTCAGCCGCAGCTTCCAGTCGCCCAGGCCGGGCGGGATCTCGCTCATGCGCTCCTGCAGCTGCAGCGTGAGCTGTTTCTTGCCGAGCTTTTTCATCAGCGTCACCTTGTCCTCGACCAGGATCAGCTCGCCTTTGCTGATCACGCCGATGCGATCGGCCATTTCCTCGGCCTCTTCGATGTAGTGCGTGGTGAGAACGACCGTGACGCCGCTGTCACGCAGGCCGCGCACCAGAGCCCACATGTCGCGTCGCAGCTCCACGTCGACGCCGGCGGTGGGTTCATCGAGGAACAGAATCTCCGGCTGGTGCGACAGCGCTTTGGCAATCATCACTCGCCGCTTCATGCCGCCCGACAATGTCATGATCCGATCCTTGCGCTTCTCCCATAGCGACAGATCGCGCAGCAGCTTTTCCAGGAACACAGCATTCGGCGCCCGGCCGAACAGGCCGCGGCTGAACTTTACCGTTGCCCACAGCGTTTCGAAGGTGTCGGTGCTCAGCTCCTGCGGCACCAGCCCGATCATGCTCCGGGCCGCACGGTAATCGCGCACGATGTCGTGGCCGGCGACCACGACGTTGCCGGAACTCGCGGTGACGATGCCGCAGACAATGCTGATCAAAGTTGTCTTGCCGGCGCCATTGGGACCCAGCAGCGCAAATATCTCGCTGTCGCGGATCTCCAGATTGATGTTCTTGAGCGCCTGCAGGCCCGTGGGGTAGGTCTTGGTCAGGTTGGCGATCGACAGTGCTGGCAGCATGGCCGCGACTTTAACGCAACTGGCTTGCTGTCAGCGGCCGATATTAGTGATAGGCCTGCCGGATCAAAGATCGTACTGAAAATGCAAGCGCATGGTGCGAGGAACCCCTGGGTGCACGACGTAGTCCGGCTGCGGGGCGGCCTCGTTAGCCAGTCGCGAAACGTAGTAATACTCGATGTCGTTCCACCTGATGTCAAAGACGTTGAACACATCCAGGGCCGCGTGCCATTTAGTTCCTCGGTAACCGATCTGTCCATCCACGGTCGTGTAGGGGGGTGATCTGGCAGTGTTGTCCTCGACCAACGGCGATTCACCGAAATGGCGCGCCCGCAGCGCTGCGAACCAGCCGGCCCCACTGCCTGCGGTCAAGCCCGCATCGATGACATTGGTGGGGCTATTGGGCACGTAGCGGCCGACGATCCCGATCGGTTGCGTGCAGGGATTACTCCTCGCCGCATCGGCGCACCCCAGATCATCCGCCGGCGCGTTGTGATCGAAGCGAGCCTTGGTAAAGGCGGCGTTGAGTTCTGCCGACAGCCAGCGATTGACGCGATAGGTGTTGCCCCATTCCACGCCGGTACGCGTGCTGGCGCCGCTGGGCGCGGTTACGCCGGCATCGCCGTCGAACACCAATTCCGACTTGAGTTTCAGCTCGAATATATCCAGCGAGGTTTCCCAATTGGGGATCAGGGTACTGGACAATCCGATCTCGGCGCTGGTGGCGCGGGTCAACGGCGTAACAGCGGCTACGTCAGGATTCGCGCCGCTGCGGGTGATGCCGCGCGCGTCATTGCTGTGATAGCCGTCGGCAATATTGATGAAGTAGGTGCTCTTGGCCCAGGGGCCGAGGACAAGGCCCAATTTAGGGCTGAGGATCGCCGCGCGCTTCGTTCCGGTGACACATCCCAATGGGTCGCTGTTGAGATTGCAGCTGCCATTGGCGTTGAGCATCTTGTCCTTGACGTCGAAGTCGAACGCGTCCTGCCGCAAGCCGATGACGCTGCGTATGTCGGGTCGCCATTGCAGGCTGTTTTCCGCGTAGACGCCCGCATTTGACTCAAGCACAGCAGCGTTCTGCGTGGTGCCGATAATTTGGCGTTGATAGGTGGGAAAGATGCCGACATCGCGAATGTCATCCACCCGCAGCTGTAGCCCGATGACATTGGACATCGCTCGGCCTGCGAGCTCGCTGTACCAGGTCTTTGATCCCTTGAGACCGTACACCACGCGATCATCGTGCTGCAGCACCTGATCGCCTAACACCGGATCTTTCAGGTAATAGGTGAAGGTTGACCAAAGATCGAGTTTGTAGCGAATGACGTAGGCGGAAATTTGATCCTGGGCGCTGTCGGTGTGCTTGACGCGACTCAAAGACAGGCTCGAGCGGCTCGATACACCTCCATCGGAGGGTGCCAGGCTGCCGAAACGATCGATGATGCGCTCCTCAATCGCCCGCTGCGGCACCTGATCGGTCGAACTCCACTTGCCGGAGTACGCCATTCCGGTCAACGTCCAATAGTCACTGTCGGTACCCGAGTGGTAGCGCAACACGGCATTGACACGGTTGTAGTCATCCGGTACCTCAAACGGGCCGTCGTTGTGATACACCTCGCCGGCGCCGAGCATGGTGCCGCCGCCCACAGACGTTGACCCGATGAGCAGGGCTCGGCGATATCCAGCCTCGCCATAACTCAACGTGACGCTGGTGGGCGCCTGGTTTACCAGCCCGACACGCACCGTGCCGGCAGTGGCGAAATCTCCCTCGTCGGCGTAGTAGGGGCCCTTCTTGTAGTGCAGGTCGGCGGCAAGTTCGGGAATCAGGAAGTTGAGATCCGAATAGCCCTGGCCGTGGGCATGCGTGGGCATGTTAACGGGCATATCGTCAACCTCAGAGGCAAGATCGGTGCCGTGGTCCAGATTGAAAGCCCGCAAAAAGTACTGATTGGCTTTACCTTCCCCAGAGTGTTGCGTGACGATCAATCCCGGCACGTTCTCCAGAATCGCGGCCGGCCGCAGCAACGGCTGGCTCATCATCTGTTCCTGACTGACATCGCCGGCAGAGGCGGCATTCATATTGCTGACGCCGGTGGCAACAATCGTGATCGTGTCCAGCGACGCATCGAGGCCGACGCCGCCGTCGGCGCAGGCAACAGACGCGCCGACCAGGCCCAATACCCAGGCCGCAGCGGCCCCGGCGAGGCCGATTTTCATGTCTGTAAGACTCGCATATCAGCTTTCTTAATACGCCCGGGCTGTCGCGCTGGATGCGCCTGGTATGATGATTTAGATATTTTTCATACGCTAGTCCTGTCCCCCGGGATGTTGCGATAAGCTGCAGCGGCCGCCCGTGCACGCGCTGGGGCACGAGTGAGCATCAGCAGAGGAGATATAGGGCGATGCGCCGAATAACCATTTCCGTCGATGATTCCCTGGCTGACACCTTCGACCGCATGGTGCGCGATAATGGCTATCAGAATAGATCCGAGGCGTTCCGGGATCTGGTGCGTGGTGAGCTGGTCAAGGACCGGCTACGCGCGGGCAGCGCCAGGTACTGCGTTGGCGTGCTGAGCTACGTCTACAACCATCATGAGCGTGAGCTTGCGCGACGGCTGATGGGCATGCAGCACGAGCATCACGACGTAACTATCGCAACAATGCACGCTCACCTGGACCACGATCACTGTATCGAGTCGGTGATCCTGCGAGGTCCGACCGCCTCGGTGGTTAAATTCGCGCAGCAAGTCATCGCGGAAAAGGGCGTGCGCCACGGCACCTTCAACCCCGTGCCGGCTGCTGCTGATGGTGTGCGAAATGCTCGCGGCCACCACGAGCATGTCCATCCGGTCAGTTAGCCGTGAAACTATCGATTCACCGGGCTCGGCCAGGCACCGAGCTTGAGCCGTTCGATGTCCTCGCGTAGCGCCCTTACTTCGGTTTCCAGCGCCGCCAGGCGATCGGCCGGCGAGTTATCTGGCGGCGTCGAAGGCGGCGGTGTGCCAGCCAGCGAGGCGGCGGCCGCCGAGGTGGGTACGCTCGAGGCGGCGCTTGGCGCGCCGAACAGGTGTGCGTAGCGGGCCTCGCGCTTGCCCGGTTCGCGCTCCAGGCGTCGCACCAGCGGCCCGGACTCTCTGTGTGCCAGCGCCTCCAGCGCCGCCTCCGCTTGTCCGGCATCGGCGAATTCCGCCATGCGTGCCGCGCGGCTGCGAAGTTCGCCGGGTGTCTGCGGCCCGCGCAGCAGCAGCTCGCACACGATGGCGCGCTCCTGCGGCGTGAACTGGAATACGCTGAACTCGGTGTTGCAGAAGCGCTGCTGATATTTCGGTACCCGGCTGCCGAAGCCTGACCTTTCGAGCATCAGGTGCTTGCGCGACAGGCCATCGATCAGCGCCTGCACTTCCGTTTCCGGCAGCTGCAGTACCGGATCGCGATTGCTCTTCTGGTTGCAGGCATTGGTCAGCGCATTGAGCGACATCGGATACTGTTCGGGCGTCGTGATCTGCTTCTCGATGAGGCAGCCGATGACGCGCGCCTCCAGCGCCGACAGCTCGATATTCATCCGACCATTATACAATCATTAATGGAGTGGTCATGTCTCCCGGGGGCATGCTGCAGTAGAATGTCCCGGCATGCGAACAGTACCCAGCACCGTCGCACATGCTCGACTGGTCGAGGCAGTGGTCGCGGGCCAACGCCCGGCGCAGCCGGTGGATGTGCGCGTGCGCGAATCCTGGCGCCGCTGCCTGTCGGACTATCGTCTCAGTCCCGACCAGACGCAGCATCCGGCGGTAGTCTCGGTCGCACAGTTGCGGCAACGGCGCGAACGCGCCGATCCGTTGTGCTCGATTGCACGAATTGAGATGGCCGCGTTGGCGCGGCTGCTGAACGCGCCGGTGGGAGTCATGCTGACCGATCACGAGGGCGTGATACTCGGGTATACCGGAGCGGCTAATTTTGCCGAGATCGCGCGCCGCGCCGGCCTGCGCGAGGGCGCAATCTGGAGTGAACAGGCGCAGGGCACCAACGGCATGGGCACCTGCCTGGCGATGCGCGAACCGGTGCTGATCGAAGCCGATGAGCATTTCCTGGCCAAGAACGTCGCCCTGACCTGCTGCGGCGCGCCGATCCTCGACAGTTGCGGTCATCTGGTCGGGGTGCTCAATATCTCCGGTCATCTGCGCCTATCGGCCGCGCCGACCCTGGCACTGGTGCGGCTGGCGGTGCAGAACATCGAGAATCGCGCGCTGCTGGCGCAGCACCGCCGGCATCATCTGCTGCGCTTTCATCCGCATCGCGAGTTCATATCGACAGCGGGCGAGGGCATACTGGCGATCGCCGGGGATGGCCGCATCGCCGGCGCGAATGTGGCGGCACTCGAATGGCTCGGCGTCGCGGCGCACAGCGGTCTGTGCGGGCAGCGGGTCGAGCAGGTGTTCGGCCTGGACCTGGCGATGCTCGAGAGGCTGCAGGGCGAGCCGGCATCGGCCGAGCCCCTGCCGCAGCGGGATCGGGGTTCACTGTGCTATGGCATCGTGCAGCCGCCGCAGTTACCCGGCAGGTCCTCGGCGCTTGCGATCACCTCTTCGGCCGCCACAGTGGCGCCGCCGCGCGCCGACGCGCTGGCGCAGGCGGAGCGCAAGGTGCTGCGCGAGGTGCTGGAGAGCTGTCGCTGGAACGTCAGCCAGGCGGCGATGCAGCTCAACATCAGTCGCCGGACACTGCATCGTAAGCTCAAGTCGCATGGTCTGCGTCGCCACTCGGCCTGGACTGGCGGCGACAGCGCCGATTGAACCGGCGGCAGCCACTGAGTCAATCCTGGCGCAGGGTTCTGGCCTGGCGCTGTTGGCTCTAAGATCCGCCAATACCCGAAGTCAGCTGTATCCGGTGGTGTACTGATATTGGAAGCGCTTAGCGAACATCGATGTTTTGACGGCATCCAGGGGTTTTATCGCCATAACTCGCGGGTGATCGGCCTGCCAATGCGCTTCACCGTGTTTCGACCGCCGCAGGCCGAGCACGGCCCGGTGCCGGTGCTGTTCTATCTGGCGGGCCTGACCTGCACCGAAGAGACCTTCGTGATCAAGGCCGGTGCGCAGCGCAAAGCCGCGGAACTGGGCCTGATGCTGGTGAGCTGCGATACCAGCCCCCGTAATACCGGGATCCCCGGCGAAGCGGACGACTGGGAATTTGGCGCCGGGGCCGGATTTTATGTCAATGCCACGCAGGAACCCTGGTCGCGCCACTTCCGTATGTACGACTACGTGCTGGAGGAGCTGCGCGCCACGGTGCTCGACAATTTTGCCGCCAGGCCCGATCGGGTCGGGATATTCGGTCACTCCATGGGAGGTCACGGCGCGCTGGTACTGGCACTGCGTAACCCGCAGGTCTACAAGTCAGTCTCGGCGTTAGCCCCGATTTGCTCGCCGACCCGCTGCGCCTGGGGCCAGAAAGCGCTGCCCCGCTACCTGGGCGAGGATCGCGCGGCCTGGGCGCAGTACGATACCGTGGAATTAGTCAAATCCGGTGGCCGACAGGTCTATCCGAAGATCCTGGTCGATCAGGGCCTGGCGGACAAGTTCCTGCACCAGTCGCAACTGTTGCCGGAACTGCTGGAATCGGCCTGCGCCTCGGTGGGCCAGCCGCTGCAGTTGCGCCGCCATGAAGGCTACGACCACGGCTACTACTTCATCTCTACTTTTGTCAGTGACCACCTGCTGTTCCATGCCACCGCGCTTGGGGCGCTGCCCTGAGGCCGGCTCGGTGGTGCGGCGCACGAAAGAGTAGAATGGGCCTTATCCGCAGCGGCCCGGACTTACCCCGGTCCAGGGCTCAGCATGCAAGGAGACACAGTTTGGCCACTTCCACGCCAGCGGCACCCGGCACGCAGCCGCCCGCCCGGAAACGAGCGCGCGCCACCGAGGCGCTGCAGGCGACGTCGGCACGCCTGTCATGAGCGAACGCAAGCGAGTGACGATACCGATTCGGGTGGAGCCCGGTACCGACCTGCCGGCTGCGGAACGCACGGCAGTCCTGGAGGCGGTGAACCAGAACCGCGCGCTCGAGGGCTCGCTGCTGCCGATCCTGCACGCGATCCAGGATCGCCTGGGCTGGATTCCGCCGCGCACGCTGCCGCTGATCGCCTACGAGCTGAACCTGACACGTGCGGAAGTGCACGGCGTGGTGACCTTCTATCATTACTTTCGCCAGCACCCGCCGGGTAAGCAGGTGATCTATCTGTGCCGTGCCGAGGCCTGCCAGGCGGTAGGCGCCGTCAGCCTGGAAGCGCATGCCAAGCGTGCGCTCGGCATCGATTTCCATGGCACCAGCGGCGATGGCCGCTATACGCTCGAGCCGGTTTATTGCCTGGGTAACTGCGCCAGTGGTCCGTCGCTGATGATCGACCGGGAACTGTACGGCCGCATGACACCCGAGCGCTTCGATGACCTCATCGCCGCTGATGCGGCCGGCGCCACCTCGGCCGCCGCGACCTCGGCCGGCGCCACCCGCGCATGAGCGCGACGGTATACATTCCGCGTGAGGCGACCGCGCTGTCGCTCGGAGCGCAATCGGTAGCGCGCGCGCTCGCCGAGGAGGCGGCGCGACGGCAGGATGCCGTACAGATCGTGCGCACCGGTTCGCGCGGCCTGTTCTGGCTCGAGCCGATGCTCGAGGTGGCCACGAGCGCGGCGCGCGTCGCCTACGGACCGGTGCAGGCCGCTGACGTCGCGGGCCTGTTCGAAGCGGGGTTTCTCACCGGCGGCAAGCATCGTCTGAACCTCGGCCCGGTGGAGTCGATACCGTATCTTAAGAATCAGGAACGCCTGACCTGCGGCCGGCTCGGCGTTATCGATCCGGTCAACCTCGATGACTATCGCGCGCACGGCGGCTACGCCGGACTGACCAATGCCCTGGCAATGGAGCCGGCGGCGATCGTCAAGGCAGTCACCGATTCGGGCTTGCGTGGCCGCGGCGGTGCGGCGTTTCCGACTGGAATCAAGTGGAAAACGGTGCACGATGCGCCCGGAGCGAAGAAATACATCGTCTGCAATGCCGATGAAGGCGACTCGGGTACGTTTTCCGACCGTCTGTTGATGGAGGGCGACCCGTTCTGCCTGATCGAGGGCATGACGATTGCCGGACTTGCCGTCGGTGCCACGAGCGGCTACGTCTATCTGCGCTGCGAGTATCCGCACGCCCAGGACACGATGACCCAGGCGATCGCCACCGCCTACGCTGCGGGCTACCTGGGCGCCGATGTACTCGGTTCCGGGCGTGCCTTCGAATTGCAGCTACGCATGGGCGCCGGCGCCTATATCTGCGGCGAGGAAACCTCGCTGCTGGAATCGCTGGAAGGCCGCCGCGGCCAGATCCGTTTCAAACCGCCGCTGCCGGCACTCAAGGGCCTGTTCGGCTGTCCGACCGTGGTCAACAACGTGATCAGCTTTGCCAGCGTGCCGATCATCCTCGAGCGCGGTGCGCAGTTCTATAAGGACTACGGCATGGGCCGTTCGCGCGGCAGCCTGCCGATCCAGCTCGCGGGAAATATCGCCCGCGGCGGCCTGGTCGAGCGGGCGTTCGGTGTGACGCTGCGCGAGCTGCTGTACGACTATGGCGGCGGCACGCGCTCGGGACGGCCGATCCGGGCGGTTCAGGTAGGAGGCCCCCTCGGGGCTTACTGGCCGGAATCGAAATTCGATACGCCAGTGGACTACGAGGCCTTTGCCGGCGGCGGCGGTATGCTCGGCCATGGCGGCATCGTGGTGTTCGACGATACCGTGGACATGGCGGCGCAAGCGCGCTACGCGATGGAGTTCTGTGCCATCGAGTCCTGCGGCAAGTGCACGCCGTGTCGCATCGGCTCGACACGGGGCGTCGAAGTGATCGACCGCCTCGTGGCCGGCGATCGTACTGCAATGCAGCAAACGCTGTTGCGGGACCTGTGTGACACAATGCTCAATGGATCGTTGTGCGCCCTCGGCGGTCTGACGCCGTATCCGGTACTCTCGGCCCTGGACTATTTTCCGGAAGATTTTTCAACACCTGCCGCGCTTCAGGCGGCGAAGCGTTAAGAGTCAACGAACTATGCAATCCATCGCAGAACGGGATTTTGGTACACCGAAGAGCCAGTCGGTCAAGCAGGTGAGCCTTTCGATCGACGGCCGTGAGGTGACGGTGCCGGCGGGTACCTCGGTGCTGCGCGCCGCCGCCGAGGCGGGCATTTCGATCCCGAAACTGTGCGCGACCGATCTGCTCGAGGCCTTCGGCTCCTGCCGCATGTGCCTGGTGCAGGTCGAGGGCATGAAGGGCTTTCCGGCCTCCTGCACCACACCGGTGGCCGAGGGCATGAAGGTCACGACCCAGAACGACAAGATTGGCAACATCCGCCGCGGCGTGATGGAACTGTACATCTCCGACCACCCGCTCGATTGCCTGACCTGTCCGGCCAACGGCCATTGCGAGCTGCAGGACATGGCCGGCGCGGTCGGCCTGCGCGAAGTGAGGTATGGCTACACCGGTGCCAATCACCTGGATGCGCCGAAAGACGAGTCCAACCCGTATTTCACCTTCGACGCCAGCAAGTGCATCGTTTGTTCGCGCTGCGTGCGCGCCTGCGACGAGCAGCAGGGCACGCTGGCGCTGACGATACAGGGGCGCGGCTTCGACTCCACGGTATCGGCCAGCCAGGCCGAGTCGTTCCTCGACTCCGAATGCGTTTCCTGCGGTGCCTGCATCCAGGCCTGCCCGACCGCGACGCTGTCGGAGAAATCGCTGATCCAGGCCGGGCAGGCCGAGCACAGCGTGATCACGACCTGCGCCTACTGCGGCGTCGGCTGCTCGTTCCGCGCGGAGATGCGGGGCGAGGAAGTGGTGCGCATGGTGCCGAACAAGGACGGTCACGCCAACCACGGCCACAGCTGTGTCAAGGGACGCTTCGCGATCGGCTACGCGACGCATCCGGATCGGATTACCAAACCGATGATCCGCGCCACCATCTCCGACCCCTGGGAGGAAGTGAGCTGGGAGGAGGCGATTGCCCATGCCGCCTCGGAGCTGCGCCGGATCCAGAAGAAATACGGCCGCGACAGCATCGGCGGCATCACCTCCAGCCGTTGCACCAATGAGGAGACTTACCTGGTGCAGAAGCTGGTACGCGCCGGCTTCGGCAACAACAACGTCGATACCTGCGCGCGTGTGTGTCACTCGCCCACCGGCTATGGCCTGAAGCAGACCCTCGGTGAATCGGCCGGTACCCAGGACTTCGATTCGGTCATGGCCAGCGACGTCATCATGGTGATCGGCGCCAATCCGACCGATGGTCATCCGGTGTTCGCCTCGCAGATGAAGCGCCGGCTGCGCCAGGGTGCGAAGCTGATCATCGCCGATCCGCGTCGCATCGACATGGTGCGAACGCCGCACATCGAGGCCGCCTATCACCTGCAGCTGCGGCCCGGCACCAACGTTGCGTTGCTGAACAGCCTGGCGCACGTCGTGGTCAGCGAGGGTCTGGTCAAGGAAGCGTTCGTGCGCGAGCGCTGCGAACCCGAGGCGTTTGAGAAATGGCGCGCCTTCGTCGCCGAGGAACGCAACTCCCCCGAAGCGATGGAGGCGGTTACCGGGGTTCCGGCCGCGAGCGTACGCGCGGCTGCGCGCCTGTACGCGACCGGCGGTAATGGGGCCATCTACTATGGGCTCGGCGTGACCGAGCACAGCCAGGGATCGACCGCCGTCATGGGCATCGCCAACCTTGCGATGGCGACCGCCAACATTGGCCGCTCTGGGGTTGGCGTCAATCCGCTGCGCGGACAGAACAATGTGCAGGGCTCGTGCGACATGGGATCCTTCCCGCACGAATATCCGGGTTATCGCCACGTGTCCGATGCGAAGGTGCGCACGCAGTTCGAGAAAGCCTGGCAAGTGAAGCTGCTGCCTGAGCCGGGACTGCGCATTCCGAACATGTTCGAGGCGGCGCTCGACGGTGAGTTCAAGGCGCTCTACATCCAGGGCGAGGATATCGTCCAGTCAGACCCAAACACGCAGCACGTGACCGCGGCGCTGACGGCGCTGGAATGCATCATCGTGCAGGATCTGTTTCTCAACGAGACGGCCAAGTTCGCCCACGTGTTCCTGCCGGGCTCGTCGTTCCTGGAAAAGGACGGCACCTTCACCAATGCGGAGCGGCGCATTTCGCCGGTGCGCAAGGTGATGCGCTCCAAGTCCGGCTATGCCGACTGGGAGATCACGCAGCTGCTGTCCAATGCGATCGGGCTGGCGATGAGCTACACGCATGCGTCCCAGATCATGGACGAGATTGCCAGCCTGACGCCGACCTTTACCGGCGTGAGCTTCGACAAGCTCGACCGGCTGGGCAGTATTCAGTGGCCCTGCAATGAGCAGCACCCGGAAGGCACCCCGACCATGCACGTCGATACCTTCGTGCGTGGCAAGGGTCGCTTCATGGTGACCGAGTACGTGCCCACGCGCGAGAAGGTCAATGCCAAGTATCCGTTGATCCTGACCACCGGGCGCATCCTGTCGCAGTACAACGTCGGCGCGCAGACGCGGCGCACCGAGAATTCG
>JABCZO010000055.1 GCA_013289615.1 Gammaproteobacteria bacterium | reverse complement strand
ACGGGCGCACAGCAGTTTGAGCTGGTCGGGGCAGCAGGATTTGAACCTGCGACCCTCTGCTCCCAAAGCAGATGCGCTACCAGACTGCGCCATGCCCCGCTCTCAACCCTTCCGAGGCGCCCCTCCGTGTCCAGCGCACGGGGGCGCGCATCATACGGAGTCCGTCTCGGCAGCGTCAATTCACTTCCGCTGCGGCCGCCAGATACTGCACTATTCCCGCCATATGACAACCGCAACCGAGCCAGGGGCCCGTCTGATCGACGGCAAAGCCATCGCCCAGAGCCTCAAACAGCAGGTGCGTACCGCCATCGATGCCCTGGTGTCCACGGGTGGCCGCCGACCCGGTCTGGCCGTGGTGCTAGTCGGCAACAACCCCGCCTCCGAGGTCTATGTGCGCAATAAGCGCCGTTCCTGCGAAGAGGTGGGCGTCATCTCGGTCGCGCACGACCTGCCGGCGGCCGCCACCGAGGCCGAACTTCTGGCACTGCTGGCCCGGCTCAACGACGAGCCGTCGATTGACGGCATCCTGGTGCAGCTGCCCCTGCCGGCGCAGATCCGCGGCCGCGCGGTGATCGAGGCCATCGATCCGGCCAAGGACGTGGACGGCCTGCACCCCTATAACCTCGGTCGGCTGGCGCAACGCGAGCCGTTGCTGCGCGCCTGCACCCCCTACGGCGTCATCAAGATGCTGCAGCACGTCGGGGTGTCGCCGAGCGGTATGGACGCGGTCGTGGTCGGGGCCTCGAGTATTGTCGGCCGACCAATGGCGTTGGAGCTGCTGCTGGCGGGCGCCACCACGACCGTATGCCACACCCGGACCCGAAACCTTGAAGCTCAAATAGCGCGCGCGGAACTGCTGGTGGTCGCCATCGGAAAACCGCAAATGGTGCCCGGCGCGTGGATCCGGCCCGGTGCAGTGGTGATCGACATCGGCATTCACCGCGGTGCGGATAACAAGCTGGTGGGCGACGTCGAGTTCAACGCGGCGGCGCAACGCGCCTCCTGGATCACCCCGGTGCCCGGCGGCGTCGGGCCGATGACGATCGCAACCTTGCTGAATAACACGCTCGAAGCGAGCCAGCGCCGGCAGGGCCTCAAAACCGCCGGCTGAGGAACAGCGCCGGCGCCTGCATGGTGTACCACTCGACCGGGTCGCCGTTCTGCGGATCGGACGCCCGCAGCTTGTCGCGCTGCACGTGGTCGAAGATGCGCGCGTCCAGCGACAGGTCCCAGTGCGCAAACAGGTTGCGCCACTGCAGTTCGGCGCCCTCGTAATAGCCCAGTGCCGGAGTCGGACCGGAATAATGCGCGAAGCCGAAGAAGGCGCCGATCGCGAAGTGCCGGTCCAGCCGATAGCGTAAATCGAGGATCCGCAGCGCCGCCATCGCGCCGCGAAAATCGTCGAATTCGGCGCGCACGCCCAGATCCACATGCTCGCTGATGGCCCGCCGCACGCCGATACCTAGATGCGGCGACAGCACGTTGCGATATTGCGACGCTGCTGCCTCCTGTGCGGCCGTGAAACCCCCCAGATCAAGTCCCAGGCGCCCGCCGCTCACCCCGACGTCGACGAAACGCTCAAGATGTGCGGCCTGCGCGGCCTCTTCAATGTCCTGGGCGTCGCCGGCCTGCTGCGCATCGTCGGGGTAGACGCCGGCGGCTGCCCGTTCCTGATTGCCCCCATCCAGGCGCACGAACGCCGCCAGCCGTGCGAAGCTCTTGCCGTAGACGTCGCGTCCGAGATCGAGTGTCAGGCCGCGGGTATAGCGCTCGCGCGGCTGCGCATACTCGGCGGTCAGCATACTGGCGCGGCGGTAGTCGACTCCGGCAAAGCCGAGAGCGGCGGAGTAGCTCTGGTTCTGCAGCGTGCGGTAGCGCAAATTGATCTCATCGCCCGACTGCAGTGCCCAGCCGAGCTGCGCCATCGCGGTCTGCGCCCCGACGGCATCGCCAGACGTGCGCCAATCCGCGCCCCAGTCTCCGGTGACGTAGCCGTTCACCGTCATTCCTTCCAGCCAGACGTAGTCGGTATACCAGGAGTTCTGCCACTCGGAGGCTTCTACGGTCAGGTCGAAGCGCTTGAAGAACTGCGGAAAATGCACCCCGGCGGACAGCGCGGTGTCGTGGAAGCGGAAGCGATTGCCGTGCAGCGTGTCGCGGGACGCGTACTCGACATAGGCGGCGAACGGCTGCGGTGCGGGAAAGCTGTAGGCGCTGGTGATCGACACCTGGCGGTTGGCAAAGCGGCTGTCGACGCTGACGACGCCGGGACTGCTGGCGGGGGTGCGAGTGAACAGATTGCTGAAGAACTCGCTGATCGAGCCCGGACGCGCACCGCCGCCGAACTGCCAGGTGCCGTTGCCCGCGAGCGACCAGCCATCGAACGGCTCGAGCCCTAAGTGAATGCCCGCCAGGCGCGGATAGCCGGCGGTAAAGCCGTTGTGCCAGACGATCTGGTTGGCATAGGTCATGCGCGCGAGAAAGAACTCGTACTGCAGGCCCAGGCCGCCGATCGGCCGCTCGTTCGACAACGTGATCGACGGCAGCGTCGGCGCCTCGGTGCTCACCAGCATGCTGCTGTCGGTCAGCGGCGAGAACCAGTGATCGCGATAGCCCAGGTCGAGTTGCAGGTATTCATCCCCGATGCTGGCCATACTGCCGGCCGGGTTGAAGCGGCCGTCGGTGCCACCGTAGCCAACGCCCCCTGCCGTGAGCAGCACGTAGTCGCCGGGCCGATAGAACACCGCTGCCGACGCCGCCCACGGCGAATCGGCGCGCTCGCCGCGCTGGTTCGGCAGTGTTGTGGTGGAGTGCTCCGCCGCGGCGACCTCAGCGCTCGCGTGCGTGACACCGCTGCTCCTGAAGTAACGGTCGAGGTAGCGCTCGACCTCGGCACACAGCGGCCGATCCAGCCGGCGCGCCCTGGTCAGCGCCCGCATCACCTTGTCCACGGCTACTGGCCGCGTGAGGACCGGTTCGCCGCCGAGTACCAGCACGCGCTCGATCTTGCGCTCGATCTCCGGCGACAGGTTGAGCGGCAGATAAGGACTCACGCCGCTGGCGCGCGCGCTGGCGCCGGCCCCAAGCCCCGCCGCCAGCAAAAACGTCGCGGCCCAGGCGCCGCAGCGAACTCGACTCACGCCGCCGCCAGCGCGACCGGCTGGCGAGCGCGTGCATATCCGGGTCGGAAGACGGCGATGCTCATGGGCTGCACGATTATAGTGGAGGATGCGCGCCGCATGGCGGATTCGCCGCCGCGGCCGCCCGCTCGCGGGCAATCATCCCCACCGTCCGGTGCAGCGCACGCTCTTCCACGGCGGTGTATCCAATGACACCGGTACGCTGTCGGCGCAGAACTCCTGACCCGCGTCCGCAGCGTGCATGGCCTCGATGTTGTAGATGGTCTCGCCGACCTCGCGGATACGCTGCGACAGCGCGGCGTTGATCGCTGCGCGCCGAGGATAGCCGAAGAAGCCGGCATGGAAAGCGCGTGGCCGATACGGATAGGCGATCGGGCGGCGCGCGCCCTGCTCCTCCTGGATGCGCCGGATCAGCCCATCGTGCTCGACATATCCGGCCCCGACCCGACTGGCGCCCCAGTGCAGCTGGCAGTAGCCGCCGGGATCCTCGAAATATTCGCGCCGCACGTGCGGTGCAATACGGCGCACGATCACCGAGCGCTCGAAGCACACACCGAGCGAGCAGTAATCCAGCGTAGACACGTAATAGGCCTCGGGATCGGTAGCCTCGGGCAGCGCACGGTTGATGTTGCGCGTGGCGATCGAGCAGAACAACTGCGGCTGCGCCGCCTGCACCGCGTAGTGCCAGCGCAGGAAATCACGCGCCACCATGACGTCCTCTGCCACCATGAAGACGTAACGTCGTGTCGTCGCGGCGGCCCGCAGGTAGCCTCCGAGCACGTTGGCGCTTTGCTTGCCGCGCCGATACGGACAGTGCGGCGGTACATCGATCTCGTAGCTGCCGAGCTGCGGCCCGAACTCGTCGATCACGTCGAGGTTGCGCGCATCGTGGCCGCGGTCGGGACGGAACAGCACGTGCAGATCGCCGATGCCTTCGACCCGTCGAAGGTTATCGAGACAGTGCCAGAGAAACTCGGGCCGGCGCCAACACGGAATGATCAGCACGTCGCGGTTCTGAACCAGCGTATCGGTCACGGCGCCCCTAGTGCTCCGACCGGCGACACGCACCGGCGCCGCGGGTCGGTTCTACCGAGCCGGCCGCTGGCAGCTCAATCGCCTCATCAGGCATCGTGCCTGGTGTTGGAGTCGCCATGGACTTAACTGGTCCTTCGGCACTGGAGTGCCGCGGGCGCAAAATACCGCAATGCCAGTCGGGAAGATAGTGACATCTGCGAACGCGCATCGACACGGCTTCACGCGCGCTTCCAGCTGGTATCCCCTCCGGGTTGGTCTTCCAGTACCACCCCCGCCAGCGACAGCTGTGCGCGGATGCGATCGGCGGCGGCGAAATCGCGCGCCAGGCGCGCCGCATGACGCGCGGCAATCAGCAGCTCGATCTGCGCCTCATCCAGTTCGGCCGCAGTCACCCCGATGTCGGTGTCAGTTCCGAGTGGTGACTGCGGCGCCAGGCGGAACCAGTGATCCGCCGGCAGCTGCAGCAGGCCGAGCAGGCCGGCGAGCCGGCGCAGCTGCGCGGCCAGCGCCGCGACCAGCGACGTCGCGCCGGCGGCACGCGCCGCGTTGAGCTCGCGCGCAATGCCCTGCAGCACCGCCAGCGCGTCGGGCGTGTTGAAGTCATCGTCCAGCGCCGCCTCGAAACGCGCCCGGTGGCTGCCGGGCCCAGGCTCATCGGCCGCGTTGGCGGCCTGCGCCTCGATGCCGCGCAGCGCCGTGTACAACCTGGTCAATGCACCGTCGGCCTGCAGCAGCTGCACCTGGCTGTAGCTGATCGGACCGCGATAGTGACTCGAGAGCAGGAAGGCACGCAGCACTTCGGGATGCCGCAGGCGCGGCAGCAGCTCGCGCACCGTGAAGAAGTTGCCCAGCGACTTCGACATCTTCTCGTTGTCGAGCGTAACGAAGCCGTTATGCGCCCAGACGTTCACGAACGGGCCGTCGCGCGCGGCGCAGGACTGCGCGATCTCGTTCTCATGGTGCGGGAACTTCAGATCCATGCCGCCGCCGTGCAGGTCGAAATGCGGGCCGAGCAGTGCCGCCGACATCGCCGAGCATTCGATGTGCCATCCGGGGCGCCCCTCGCCCCAGGGCGAGGCCCAGAACGGCTCGCCGGGTTTGGCGCGCTTCCACAGCACGAAATCCAGCGGATCGCGTTTGGCCTCGTCCACTTCGACGCGCGCGCCGGCGCGCAGATCCGCCAGGCGCTTGCCGGATAACTGTCCGTAGGGTGCGAAGCTGGCGACCGAGTACAGCACGTCGCCGGTGGTGCCGACGTAGGCGTAGCCGCGTTCGATCAGCCGCCCAATCATCGCGATCATGCCGGGGATGTGGTCGGTGGCGCGCGGCTCGTGGTCGGGGGCCTCGATGCCGAGCGCCGCAAAATCCTCGTGCATCGCCCGGATGAAGCGTCGCGTCAGTGCATCGATCGGTTCACCGTTCTCGGCCGCGCGAGCGATGATTCGATCGTCGATGTCGGTGATGTTGCGCACGTAGGTGACCTTAAGGCCCCGGTGTCGCAGCCAGCGACGGATCACGTCGAACGCCACATAGCAGCGTGCGTGGCCGACGTGGCAGTAGTCGTACACCGTGACCCCGCAGACGTACAGACCGGCCCGGCCGGCGTGGATCGGCCGGAACTCCTGCTTCAGGCCGGTCATGGAATTATGGATCTGCAGCATTCGGCCCCGCTACCTTCGGCTCTAGACGGTGGCGAAGCGCAGCAGCCGCGCGCGCACCCGCTCGCTCGACATGGCGGCCAGCAATGGTGCGAGTTCCGGGCCGTGCAGGCGGCCGGTCAGCGCGGCGCGCAGCGGCATGAAGAAGGCCGCGCCCTTGCGGCCGGTGGCGCTGCGCAGGGCAGCCAGATCGGGCCGCTCGCTGACCGCGTTGGCCGCGGCGGCAAAGAACTCCGGACCCGCCTCGCGCGCGGTGCGCAGCGCCGGCTCCTCGAACGCGAGCGCTTCGCCGAAGATGATCTGCTGCCACAGGCGCGCGTCCTCGGCCAGCACGACATTCGGCAGCACCGCGGCGATGAAGGCGTCCGACTGGCTCACCGTGAGCTGCGGCGGCAGAATCGGATCGAGCCAGGCGCGCGCCTGCTCGCCCGAAAGTCCATGTACCCATGCACTTTGCCAGTGCCGCAGCTGCGCCAGGTCGAAGTGCGCCGGGGCGCGCTGCAGATGCGCAAGGTCGAAAGCCGAGGCCATCTGCGGCAAAGTCAGCATCTGATTGAGCGGCGTGGAATGTCCGAGGCGAAACAGCTGATTGCACAGCGCGGCACTCGCGTAACCGGCTTCGCGCAGATCGCGCACGCCGGTGGCGCCATGGCGCTTGGACAGCGGCGCGCCGTCATCCCCGACCAGCAGCGAGACGTGGCCATATTGCGGCGCCGGCAGCCCCAGCGCCGCAAGCAGCAGCCGCTGCCGCGGAGTATTGCTCAGGTGATCCTCGCCGCGCAGCACGTGCGTAACCCGCATCAGCGCATCGTCGAGTGCATTACTGAAAAAGAACGCGGCACTGCCGTCGTCGCGCCGGATGATGAAATCGCCGATGTCGTCGGACAGGAAGCTTTGCGCTCCGTGCACCAGGTCCTCGAATTCAATGGCCTGTCCGCTCGGGACCCGAAAGCGCAGGCTCCACTTGCGGCCCTGCGCCACGCGCGCCGCACGCTCGCTGCCGCTGAGCTCGCGGCAGGTTCCGGCGTAGCGCGGCGGCCTACCGGCCGCCAGCTGCGCGCGCCGCGCCAGGTCCAGTTCCAGGCTGCTGCAGAAGCACGGGTACGCCAGTCGCTCGCTTTCGAGCCGCTCGAAGTACTGCTGGTAGAGCGCGCTACGCTGCGACTGGCGGTAGGGCCCGTACCCACCGGGCCGATCCGGTCCCTCGTCCCACGTGAGTCCCAGCCACGCAAGATCGGTGCACAGCGCGGCCACCATGTCCTCCTGGGTGCGCAGCGCATCGGTATCCTCGATGCGCAGCACGAAACGGCCCGTGTGCTTGCGCGCCAGCAGGTAGTTGAACAGCGCCGTGCGCGCATTGCCCAGGTGCAGTGCGCCACTGGGGCTGGGCGCAAAGCGCGTGACCACGGTGTGTTCGGACATTGCGTACAATGTAGCCTAACTATCCGCGCCGAGCGATCCGCCCTGGCTACCCTGTTCATCTCCGATCTGCATCTGGATGCCAGCGAGCCGGCGGCCGGCGCGCAGTTCGTCGACTTTCTCGCGCTTCGCGCCAGCCGCGCCGACGCGCTCTACATTCTCGGCGACCTGTTCGAAACCTGGGTCGGCGATGACGATAACGAGCCGTATCGGGACCGCATCTGCGTGGCGCTCGCGAGCCTGGGACAACGTGGGGTGGCGTGCTATGTCATGCATGGCAATCGCGACTTCCTGTTTCAGAGCGGTTTCGCCCGCCGCACCGGCGTGCGCCTGATCGCCGATCCGATTATCGTCGAGCTGTACGGCGAACCGGCGCTGCTCACGCATGGCGATGCGCTGTGTACTGCCGACCGGCCTTATCAGCTGCTGCGTGGCGTGGTGCGCAGTCCGCGCTGGCAACAGAGCTTCCTGCGGCTGCCGCTGCCGCTGCGGCGCAGCCTTGCCGAGCAGGCCCGCCGGGGCAGCCAGCGCCATACGCAACGCACCGCCGGGCAGATCATGGATGCCGATCAGGCCGCCGTGGCCGCAGCGCTGCGCGCCTGCGGCGTGCGTACGCTGATTCACGGCCACACCCACCGGCCGGCGGTGCACGAGTTCGAGCTCGACGGCCGGTGCGCGCGCCGCATCGTGCTCGGCGCCTGGCACGATCGGGGCAGCGCGCTGGAATGGGGACCGCAGGGATTCAGGCTGGAGGAGCTGCCCAGGAGCCCGGCTCCGCACTGCGCCTGATCGGAGCGGCGGCCGGCGGCGCACCGGAATGAAACCGCAGCTGCTCGTCGCTGGCGCTGATCAGTTCGGCTTCCACCGCGGCGAGTGCCGCCAGTCGCGCCGGCAGCGGCGCGGGATCGGCGGCGCCCCCGGCCCGCTGTGCCAGACGCAGATAGAGCTGGAAATGGCGCGCCTCGGCCTGCCCCAGATGCGCATAGAAGCTGCCCATCGGTTCGGGCAGGCGCGGCGCCAGCAGCGCAAAGCGCTCGCTGGAACGCGCCTCAATCAGCGCGCCGGCGAGCATCAGGTCGAGCTTTCTCGCCGGTTCATGCCGGCGTAGCGCGCCACGCAGGCCGGCCGCGTAGCGTCCGGGCCGCTGGCGCTCGAAGCTCACGCGCAGCCGGCCCATCAGCTGCGACACCTGCTCGAAATGATGCAGCTCCTCGCGCGCCAGCCGCGATAGCGCCGCGCACAGTTCCCGGTCCTCGGGATAGGCGAAGATCAGCGCCAGGGCGCTCGACGCCGCCTTCTTCTCGCAGTTGGCGTGATCGATCAGCAGCTCGCGCCAGTGCTCGCAGGCGGCATCGACCCAGGCGGCCGGCGTCGGCGCCGACAGAATATTCACACCAGCGCGCCCTTGGTGAGCCAGGCCGCGCGGGCGGCGTCGAGCGCGCGCACGGTATCCATGGCGTCCGTGTAGCGATCCTCCGGGAGCTTGCCGAGCATCCGTTCCATCAGCGGCTGCAGATCGGCCAGCGGCTCGGGCAGCGGCGGCAACGGCGCATTGCGATGCTTGTAGATGATCGCCATCGGATTGTCGGCGGTAAACGGCTTATGGCCCGCGAGCATCTCGAACAGCATAACGCCCAGGCTGTACAGATCGCTGCGCTGGTCGAGGTCCTGGCCATGCCCCTGCTCCGGGCTCATGTAATGCGGCGTGCCGAAGATCAACCCGGTATCGGTGATCTCGAACTCGAGCGCCTCGTGCTTGGCCAGCCCGAAATCGATCAGCGCCACCTGCTCATCGACCCGCAGCATCACATTGCCGGGCTTCAGGTCGCGGTGCAGGATGCCGGCCCCGTGCAGTGCACCGAGGGCGCGCGCGACCTGCGAGGCGAAGTTGAGCGCCTCCGACGGCGAGATGCCGCTGCGCATGCGCCGGCGCAGGTCGCCGTGCTGGAAGTATTCCATTGCCAGATAGGCGTGATCGTCCGCAACCCCTAGCTCATACAGCCGCACGATATTCGGGTGATGGACGCGCTGCGCAATTTCGTACTCCTGCAGGAAACGTGCGAACGCCTGATCGATTCCGGACTCGTCGCGCCGCGAGGGAGTGACCTTGAGCACGACCAGGATGCCGGCCTTCTCGCTCTCGGCGACGTACAGCTGTGACACCGAGCCGCGCGCCAGCAGCCGGGCGCGGCGGTAACCCGGTATGCGCGCCTCGCCGAAGCGGCGCGATTCCTGCGCCTCGGTCGATATGCGCCAGTCCGCGAGCGTGCGCCGATGCTCGCGCCCGGCGGCTTCGATCAGCTCGATGAAGCGATTGTGGTCCATGCGGCACTTGGACACAACGCCGTACGCGCCGGCGTCGGCGGCGTGCGCGCGCTGATTCACGTCCTCCTGCTCGAGCAGGTAGATCACCGGGCAGAAACCGGGCCGGCTGGTGAGCTCACGCAGCCACATCAGGCCGTGGCCATCGTTGGCGGAGGCCGACAGCAGCACCGCATCGTAGCCTTGTGCGAGAAATTCGACCGGCAACGGCCCACGCTGCAGCGGCGGGTGGGCGGTGATCTGGGCCTCGGGCCACTGGCAGCTCACGTGATGGCGGATCAGCGCCCTGACCCTCGGATCCTCCTCCACCAGCAGTAGTCGCATGCCCGCTCGCCCGTCCCCGGTTAGCGTGATTAGATCACGGGCGACGTGCGGCGACCATGCATTGCAAGCGCTGACCCGGTCCGTCGTCAGGGCGAGTTGATCGCTTTCAGACCGGAGCGTGCGAGGCGGCGCAGATCACGGGCCTCATCCGAACGCACGCGCTGCAGGCGATCGAGGTACTCGAAGGTCACATCGCCGGTGACATACTCGCCGGAGAAGCACGAGGTGTCGAACTCCTCGATCTTCGCATTGTCGTGCTGGCAGGCGGCCACCAGATCCTCGAGCTCCTGGTAGACCAGCCAGTCGGCACCGATGAACTGCCCGACTTCATCCGCACTGCGACCAGCCGCCACCAGCTCGCTGGTCGCGGGCATGTCGATGCCATACACGTTTGGAAAGCGCACCGGTGGCGCGGCCGAGGCGAAGTAGACCTTTCTGGCGCCGGCCTCGCGTGCCAGATCGATGATCTGCGCCGAGGTGGTGCCGCGCACGATCGAATCGTCGACCAGCAGTACGTTCTTGCCGCGAAACTCCAGGTCGATGGCATTGAGCTTGCGCCGCACCGAGCGTTCGCGCTGCTCCTGCCCCGGCATGATGAAGGTACGGCCGATATAACGGTTCTTGGTGAAGCCTTCGCGGTACTTGATCTCCAGGATCTGCGCCATCTGCAGCGCACTGGTGCGGCTGGTATCGGGAATCGGGATCACCACGTCGATGTCGTGATCGGGATGCTGGCGCAGGATCCTGGCCGCGAGCTTCTCGCCCATGCGCATGCGCGCCCGATATACCGAGATGTTGTCGATGATCGAGTCGGGACGGGCGAAATAGACGTACTCGAAGATACAGGGTGTATGGCGCACGGTGGCAACACACTGCTGCGAGTGCAGCCGGCCCTGCTCGTCGATGAACACCGCCTCGCCCGGGGCGACGTCGCGCAGCATTTCGAACGACAGCATGTCGAGTGCGACACTCTCCGAGGCCAGCATGTATTCGGTGCCGCGCGGCGTGCGCCGCTGACCGAGCACCAGCGGCCGGATGCCGTTCGGATCGCGAAAGCCCAGCACCCCGTGACCGATCACCAGCACCACCGCGGCGTAACCGCCACGGCAGCGTCGATAGACCGCGCTGGCGGCGGCAAACATGTCGGCCGGCGTCACCCGCGGCGTGCCCACACGCTGCAGCTCCGAGGCGAACACGTTCAGCAGCACCTCGGAATCCGACTCGCTGTTCAGGTGGCGCCGGTCCTCGCGGATCAGCACTTCGGCCAGCTCGGCGGCATTGGTCAGATTGCCGTTGTGCGCCAGGCATATGCCGTAGGGCGCGTTCACATAGAACGGTTGCGCCTCAAAGGCGCTGTCGCAGCCGGCGGTCGGGTAGCGTACGTGGCCGATGCCCTCGTTACCCTGCAGCGCCAGCATGTGCTGCTGCTCGAATACATCGCGCACCAGGCCTGCGCCCTTGCGCGAGCACAGCCGGCCTTCGTATGCGGTCATGATTCCGGCGGCGTCCTGGCCGCGATGCTGCAGCACTGTCAGCGCGTCATACAGGCGCTGGTTCACCGGACTGGTGCCGACGATGCCGACGATGCCGCACATGTTGCGCTGCCGTTCCCTAGATCCGACGATCTGGCCTTGTGCCCGAGTGCCCGGCGAGTATTTTACTCTCGCCGACCATGCCACGCAGTACATTCGCCGCGCGCTCACCGTATGGAATCAGCGTCGAGCCGCGCCACCAGGGCTCGCCGTTCAGGCGCAACGCGTGACACAGCATGACCAACAGGCCGATCATCACCAGGCCGCGCAGGAAGCCGAATATGCCGCCAAAAAAACGATCGGTGCCGCTGAATATCGACAGCCGCACCAGGCGCCCGAGGATGGCGCCGATGCAGGTGCCGATCAGCACCACCACCAGGAAAACGATGGTGCGCGCGGCCCATACCCGTACGCCTTCATCCGCCAGTGCCCCGCCCATGCGCGGTTCGAGCAGCGCGGCGTAATGCCAGGCGATCCACACCGCAGCGATCCACGTGACCAGCGCGACCACCTCGCGCAGCAGCCCGCGCAGCGCACCGGCGACACCGGCGAACACGACCAGCG
>JABCZO010000054.1 GCA_013289615.1 Gammaproteobacteria bacterium | reverse complement strand
GATGAGTTGGCCTTGAGCTGGGCGACCTTGAGATAGGATTTGTAGTCGTGCGCCTTGGTGCGCAGGAACGACTGGCTGAGCGCCTCCACCGGCTTGTACATCAGTGCGATGCTGATCCATTTGCCGTCGGCCTCGCGCACCACCGGACCGTGATGGGTGCGGTAGACCGTGAAGGCGCGGCGCGCCATGACACCGGCGGCGGTACGGTAGGCGAGCGTGACGCTCGACACCTTGACCGCCCGCTCGACCTTGCCATAGCGATAGAACGTGCGGCCGTCGCGCCTGAGGATGGTTTCGGCGAATTCATCCACGTTGTCGGCCCCGGTGCTGGTGTGCATCCAGCCGGCGTGTTCGTTGAATCCCTGGTAGATGAAGAACTGTCCCCAGGTGACCGCCCCATAGGCATTGAGCCCCTGGGCGCTGGTGACCTGCACCTCGGATCGAAAGAAGAAGGAGGTGTGCGGATTGATCAGCAGCAGCGCGTGATGGCCGGCGGCGTTCGACGGGGCGATCGCGAATCCATTGGATCCGGTGGGCTCGATCGGGCCCTGGCCGGCATCATCGTGCGCGGCGAGGCTTGGCGCGGCCGCCGCGCTCTTGCGATTGCCGTAGAAGGCTTCCAGCTCTTTCAGCGACACGCGCTCGATGTCCCCGCCGATACTGCCCTCGCTGAAACTCAGCACCATCCACGGCTCGAACCGCCGGATGACGCGCGGCGTGAGCGCCGGATGCTGCGCCAGGTAGAAGTTGAGGCCATCGGCCCAGGCCTGCATCAGTTTCTTCAGCACGATCGGCGCGTGGGCATAGCGCGCCTTCAGATCCACCGGATCGACAAACAGCCTCTGGCGCAGGTCGCTGTAGATCGCACTCTCGCCGTCGGCCTCGGCCCGACGGCCCAGGGCGTCCAGGTAGTTGGTCTCAACGCGCTTGAAGTCGTCCTCGGCCTGCGCGTAGATCAGCCCGAATACCGCTTCGGCATCGGTGGCGGCGCGGATATGGGCGATTCCCCAATCGTCGCGCACGATGGTGACGGCATGTGCCTCCTGTTGCCAGCGCTGCGTCTCCGGACTCGCCGCCGATAGGCGGGGACACACGAGCGCCGCGGCAATCAGCGCGGCGCCGAGGAGCGTTGAAGCCGGATAATTTTTCATTACGGACCACCCTCACTGCGCTCTAGCGGCGGAGCAGCGCGCGCTAACGTCGCGCGGTAGATTCGAGAAATAAAGTATAAGTTATTGGTTTACAATACTTTAGGTCCGTCTTTTTTACCCGAAAACGACGCCGTCACGCGCGCGTGCGCCCGCTGTGCGAAGCGGTGTGTGAGCCGTGCACATGGCCTGCGGGCGCAGCAGGCTGGCCGCCCTTGGCTGCCCGCGACATCTCATTGAGGATGCCGCAGCGCTCGGCCTGCCCGGGGCTCGCACACAGCCCGCGCAGGTGCTTCAATTGCCGCTCGAGTCGCCGCAACTGCACGATGCGATCGGCGACATGGCGCACGTGCTCGTCGAGCAGCGCGCTGACCTCGGCGCAATCGCGCGTCGGCGCATCGCGAAAATCCAGCAGTGCGCGGATCTCATCGAGCGTCATGTCGAGCGAGCGGCAGTGGCGGATGAAGGACAGCCGCTCGACGTGCCGGGTCTCGTACTGACGGTAGTTGCCCTGGGAGCGCGCCGGCGCGGGCAGCAGGCCTTCACGCTCATAGTAGCGAATGGTCTCGGCCTGGCACTGGGTGCGCCTGGCCAGATCCCCGATGGTGATGGCGTGACTCATGGCTAGCATCCGGTGAGTGGATTTGACTCTATAGTAGCTACAGGGTTCCTAATCCGCAAATGTCGCCACCCGGCACCCAGCAGGCGCTCGATCATGGCCATGATCACGGCCATGATCACGGCCATGATCACGGTCATGACCACGCTCATGGCGCGCACCACGCCCATGCGCATGGCAGCGGCGCCAGCGAGACCGCACTGCTGTGGGCGCTGTGGATCACGGCCGGATTCATGATTGCCGAGGCGATCGGCGGCTGGATCGCCGGTTCGCTGGCACTGATCGCCGACGCCGCGCATATGCTGGCCGATGCCGGCTCGCTGGCAATGAGCTACGCGGCGGTGCGGGCCGCGAGCCGGCCGGCGAGCGACCTGATGAGCTACGGCCATCACCGCTGGCAGGTGCTGGCGGCGTTCGTCAACGGCCTGGCGCTGCTGCTGCTATCGGTGTGGATCGTCATTGAGGCGGCGCACCGCCTGATCGCGCCGGCGGTGATTCAGCCGCAGATCATGATGGCGGTGGCAGGGCTGGGGATGCTCGCCAACCTCGTGAGTTATTTTGTGCTGTCGCGTGGAGAGCGCACGCTCAATGTGCGCAGTGCCTTGCTGCACGTGGCGGCGGATGTACTCGGCAACGTCGGTGCATTGCTGGCCGGGCTGCTGATCCTGCTGACCCACTGGACGCCGATCGATCCGATCCTGTCGATGGTCACCGCGATCCTGATCGTGCGCGGCGGCTTTCGCGTTACCCGTGAATCGGCGCACATCCTGCTCGAAGGCACGCCGGCTGAGTTCGATACCGCTGCGGTCGAGCGGCGCATCATGGCGGCGGTGCCGACGGTGGCCGCGGTACACCATATCCATGCCTGGTCGCTGACCGACCAGCGGCCGATGATGACGCTGCACGTGGTGCTGCGCGAGGGCGCCGATCCGACGGTGTGCCTGGCCGGCGTGCAGGGCGTGCTGCGGGCGCAGCTCAACATCGTGCACGCCACGGTTCAGATCGAGAGCGCGCCTTGCGGCGATGACTGCGTCGGGGCGGTGCCCTAGCTACGGCTGCGCCAGCGCCTTGGCCAGCGGCTGCCAGTAGTTGCCGTGCCAGCCCTCGACCAGGTGCTGCGCTTCGCCGGCCGGGAAGCCGCGCTGATCAAACACCAGCCGGCAGCCCGCGCCCTCATCGCGCAGCACGTAGCTGGCGATCGAGTAGTCGCCCGGATCCCAACTGCCCGCGCGCCACACCTGCACGATGCGCCGATCGGGCACCAGCTCCACCTGCAGCCCGCTCACATAGCCGCCGAACAGGGCAAAGCCGGCGCCGGCGCGGCGCCCGATCCGGCTCGGTGCTGCCTGCGCCGGGATCATGCCGGTCTTCATTGCCTCGCTAAGCTGTACCACGCGGTCGAACGCCTTGGCGTCGGTCAGGGTGTGATAGATGCGGCTGCGGCTGGCCTGAAACGTGATCTCCTGATGGATCGCCACGGCGTTGTGAGAGATCTCCTGGTCCGCGCCCGGCGGGTCGGCCGCGGGCGCCGCCGCGGCGGCGAAGCACAGGCCCGGCGGCAGGGCTGCCAGGCCCAGGACCAGGTGTCTGCGAGACATGCTGCTGGATCTCATCGGTTCCCCCGTGTGCTGGCGCGCTGGGTGTGGCAGCTGGTATATTAAACTAAGTTGTTTAATGACTGTAGTTGTATTGGAGAAGCCCGATGCTGTCAAGCGCCACCAGGAAACGCGGCTCGGCGGATGACCGGCTGGACGCGGTGTTTCACGCGCTGGGTGATCGCACCAGGCGCGCGCTGCTGGCGCGTCTGGCGAGCCGACCGGCGCGGGTGACTGAGCTTGCGCGGCCATTCGACATGTCGCTGCCGGCCGTGTCCCGACACATTCGCGTGCTCGAGAGCGCCGGACTCATTACGCGCAGCGTCGACGGCCGCGTGCACCAGTGCTCGCTCGCGGCCGCCCCGATGAAGACGGCGGAAGCCTGGCTCGAGCGCTACCGGCGTTTCTGGACGGATAACCTCGACGCGTTGGCGCGCCTGGTGGAAGCGGAAGGCGAGCAAGGCGGCGGCCACACGCGAGCCACGCATGGCCGCTGACACATCCGAATACGGCGCGCCAGCCGTGAAGCTCACGCTGATCGTGCGCCGGACGATTCGAGCCGGCGCGGCACGGCTGTTCGAGGCCTGGACGCAGCCGGCGCAGCTCAAGCAGTGGTGGGGACCGGAATCGGTGCAATGCGTCGACGCGCAGGTCGATTTGCGTGTCGGCGGCTGTTACCGCATTGCGAACCGGTTCCCGGACGGAAAAATCCTGTGGATTGCCGGCGAGTTCGAAGTCATCGACGCGCCTCATAAACTGGTCTACACCTGGCACTGGAGCCGCGCTCAGGCGCGCCCGAGCGTGTGACGGTCCGGTTCGTCGCACAGGGCCGGGCCACCGAGGTCATCGTGACGCATGAGGGCATCGCCAGCGCGCCGGTCCGCGACCGGCACGAACTGGGCTGGCAGGGCTGTCTCGAGGGCCTGGCAAGCTACCTGCAGGACGAGCCGGAGCTCGGGTAGATCGCCGCGCGGTGAGTAAATCGCGGCACGAGGGGCGCTGCAACCCTTAATATTCGTCATCGATCCAACGGAGAGCGGCTGTGCACACGAAGCGCGGTGTCGGGTTTGTCGGTGCCTATCTGCTGGCGATGACGCTGGCGATGACCCTGGCGCTGCTCGGCAGCGTCGCTGCCCCTGCTGCCGAAGCACGCTGGGTCGCCGGCGTGCATTACTTTCTCATCACGCCGGCGCAGCCAACCGGCCTGCCGCCGGGCAAGATCCTGGTCACCGAGATATTTTCCTACGCCTGTCCGGGGTGCAACCGTTTTTATCCGGTGATCGATCGACTCCAGGCCAGCCTGCCGGCCAATGCCGTGATGGATTTCCTGCCGGCCGCGTTCCGTCCGGACGAGGACTGGCCGATGTTCCAGCGTGCCTATCTGACCGCAAAGGAGCTGGGTATCGACAAGCGCACGCACGATGCGATGTTCGATGCGATCTGGAAGAGCGGCGAGCTGGCCGTGTTCGACCCGGCCACGCAACGCGCCAAGCGGCCGGCGCCGTCGATCAGCGACGCGGCGCAATTCTATGCCCAGGCCGCAGGCGTCAAGCGGGAAGCGTTTCTGGTGGCCGCCGGCTCGTTTGCCGTCGACACGCGCATCCGGCAGGCCGACGAGCTGATCCGAAACTACGGCATCAGCGAGACGCCAAGTATCGTCGTCAACGGCAAATACCGACTCAATCCGGTTTCCGCCGGCGGCTATGAGCAGACCATCGAGCTGGTGAAATGGCTGGTGGCCCAAGAGAGTCCGGCCGGCAACAAGAAATAGACTGCCGCCCGACAGCCCACTGATCGCTTGCTCGCCGCCTCGCCGATCCGGCGGGCAACAAGGGTGTGCGCGTCACATCTACCCAACTGACCCTGGTGTGCCGTCGCACAATTGACCGGAACGCCTTCGCAAAGAGGCAGCGGCAGGCCCAGTCTTAAGCGCAATCAAGCCGCAGCACGATCGGGGGGGTCCGCCGACGCTGCGGGCATAACTACAGCAACGCCGGCGCGCCGGGTCGCTACGAATCAGCCGGCTATCTCAAGGAGTGAACTCTATGAAGACCGTTGCAGTTCTTGCCATGGCAATGATTGCCACCGTGCTACTGAGCGGCTGCGGCAGCAGCAGCAGCAGTCCCGCGACCACTACCGATAATCCGGCGCCGGCCAAGGTCACCGGACTGTCGACGCCGAAGTCGGTGTCCGTCGTAACTGCGAACTAGAAGGCGACTGCAATGAACCGAAGCTATCTTCAGACCGCTGCCGCGACCGCCTTGCTGATCGCGAGCGTGACCGCACCGGCGCAGATCCCCGCGAATTCCGCGTACAACACCGATCCGCAGGACGAATATGTCCAGGACGATACCTCGCAAGGTATCGCCAATCTGAACATGGTGCTGTGCGTGATCTCGTCCCTGAGCCCCGGCGACATGGTCAACACCGGCCCGTACGTGGCGCTGGTGGACATGAACAAGTGCAACAACAAGGGCGGCGGCAGCAGCAGTGCCGCCGGCGCCACCGACTACGCCAGCGCGGTGGTCAACGTGACACGCGCCACCAACGCCGATCCGATGATCGGTAGGGTCTGGCTGTCGATGACGGAACAGGGCGGCACTACCGAGGTGTTCGCGTACCTGAGTGCCACGCAGTCGCCTTCCGCGGCATCGCCGTATGGCGTGTTTCGTATGGACTATCTGGGCAAGAAGAACGGTGCCACCGGCTTCAACGGCTTCATTGACGCCGAGCCCGCATCGATCAGTCAGTACGAGACCGGCGCGAATTCCAGCAACAGCGCAATGACACTGACGGCCAGTTCGACCAGCGCCGGATCGGGAACCATTACTACGCTCGGCAGCGCCACATTCGATTTCGCTTACAACGCCAGCTATTTCCGGCGCAGCGACGGCACCAACGACCTGTGCTTCGACCGCTCCAGGGCCAATGCCGAGCGTTCGGTCTGGCAGTATGGCACCTACAATGCCACCGACGGCTCGCGCGTGGACATGGCGCACCCGGGGTTCCCGATCGCCGCGGCCTACGGCGGCACCTCGTACTACGGCTTTGCCAACTACTGGGGTATCAATTTCCAGGGTCTGGACCTCAACGCCATCGCCGATGCGCAGCCGATTGCCGGTATGGTCGTCAGCGATCAACGCGTGGGCAATAGCACCACCTACGCGCTGTCCAAGGTTGGCGGAAAACTGACCCAGTGGACTCAGGTGTCGACCACGCTCGCCTCACTCGACGGCATTCCCTTCAACGTCGGCATCGATCTGACCGGACTGACCAGCGGCAATGCTGCGGTCACCGGCTTTCAGAACTGGCAACTGCAGTGGAGCTCGGCCAATCGGCTGTTCACGGTCACCGGTATGCAGGTATGCAGCAACAACGGCTGCGTGGCGAGCACGCTAAGCCCGGTTGCCACGGTCAATGCCGATGCGTTCGACAATGCCCCGCTGTCCGGCTATGCCAATTCCTACGGCGGCAGCATCAATATCCCGCCCACGACGGCGCCGCATACGGCCACCGATACGGTGTTCTACTATCTGCAATCGACGATCATTCCGGGCTCGATGTCGTTGAGCCTGCAATGCCTGAGCCAATGCCCGACGGCCGCGGCGCTGGCGGCGTTCCCGGCCGGAACCAGCCAGGCCTCGCCGTACGGCAATAACACCGCCCAGCAGTGGTTCAGCGCCCCGGCCGCCAACACGGTGGCCTACAGCTTCGATGCGGGCGGGCTGGAAGACGGCAGCGGCGGCACGCCGGTAGCGATGGTGCTGGAGCAGGCCGCTCAGTACCCGAGCGGCTCGAGCTTTGCGCAGAACGGCATCACTACCGGGCGGATGTTCGATACGCCGCTCACGCTGGCCAACTGTCCGAGCGGTACGCCGGGCGGTACCGTGTGTGAACCGGCCAATCCGGCCAGTTACTACACCTGGCAGACCGGGCCGCAGCAGTGGAATCAGTCGCTGTGGTTAACCCACGGCGCAGTGGCGGTGCCGCTCGATGCCCCGCAGAACATCGCCTACACGGTGCCCACGGGTGCGGCCTATGGCAGCTATGCCGGCCTGCGGATCCTGTTGCAGTTCGACGGCTTCGGTAACCTCAACGGCATACCGGGCAACTGCGTCGATCCGGTCAACAACGCGAGCGTGGATTGCAGCGCGCCGAATGCGCGCTATGTGCCCACATTCTCGATCCCCAACGGGGCGACCATGCAGCTGCCGGTGCCGTCCACGCCACTGATCGTCAAGGCATTGAGCGCGGAATTGCGGCTGTTGAATCTCGGCCCCAGTGCCGCAACCGCCTGTGCAGCGATGACGCTCACCCCGGTGACCCCGCCCTCGGGCGGCACCCATGATCCCAGCAGCAGCGCCGACAGCGAATACCTGGGCGTCGCGCCCACAGTCACCGCCGCGCCCAAGGTCATCGACGGCGTGGTGCAGTAACGCCTCGCCGCTCGCCGGCGCGCCGCTTACGATTTGACGTCGGCGATCGGCGCCTCCGGGCCGTGCAGATCCAACAGGTCCTCCGGGTAATCGATGTCGACCTCGGCTTCCGGATTGGCCAGCCGCACCACATGATCGGCGTAGCGGCGCAGCAGAATGCGCGCGCCCTGATCGCCGCGCAGCGCGGCCAGATCGCTGAAACACCAGCGCGGAAAGATCGCCGGCACGCCCGTGACCGCGCCATAGCGCGACGCAATGATGCTGCGCGGTTGGCGGCGCCAGGCGGCGGCAAGGCGATTCAAGCTGTGGCTGCCGACCAGCGGCTGATCGGCCAGCAGCAGCAATACCCCATCGCAGGCTCCCGGCAAGCGGGCGACCGCGGCGCGGATCGAACTGGCGATACCTTCCTGCCAGTCACGATTGACGATGATGCTGGCGCTGCACGGCGGCAGCGTCGCGGCGATCTCGGCCGCATAGGCGCCGAGTACCACGCTGACCGCGGCGCCGCTGAGCTCGGCGGCGCCGCCGATCACGCGCTGGATCAGCGGTTGGCCTTCGAATCGAATCAGCTGTTTTGGTGAGCCGAAGCGTCGCGAGGCGCCGGCCGCCAGCACGATCGCATGCAGCGTGGATCTGCCGCGAGTGCTCATGTCTGCTTACCGCTCATGGGCCCTATGGTCGCACGCCCGGCAGGCCGCGTCGCGTCGGGCCGGGGGGCGGCGACTCACCTTGACTTGGCGCCCGGCGGACTTAAGATTCCAGCCTTGCCACGGTGCGGGAATAGCTCAGTTGGTAGAGCGCAACCTTGCCAAGGTTGAGGTCGCGAGTTCGAGCCTCGTTTCCCGCTCCAATGAATCGTATCGTGAAGCCCTCAAGGCCTTCATGGCCGTTGAGGGTTTTTTTTTGCACGATCGCGTGCGGCTAGGTGGCAGAGTGGTCATGCAGCGGCCTGCAAAGCCGTGTACGCCGGTTCGATTCCGACCCTAGCCTCCAGATCTCTGTCCAGCGCTGTCCGACCGCGTCTGGCCTTGTCTCCAACCTAAACGTAACTTATTGAACTTGAATGATAAATATGTTAGAGGCTGTCCGGAGGCGTCTGGGGGCGCCCTGACTTGGACTGGGGTACGAGCTGGGGTATCTTGGGGGCGACTGGGGTACGTGGGTGCTCTATGGCTACGCTCAGTGAGACCAGGATCCGCGCCGCAAAGTTGAAGGAGAGGCCCTACAAGCTCTTCGATAAACGTGGCCTGTTCCTGCTGGTCACGCCCACCGGCGGGCGCCTGTGGCGCCTGCGCTATCGGATTGGCGCGCTTGAAAAGCTGATCTCCCTCGGCGCCTATCCGGATGTCACGTTAAAGCGCGCACGCGAGAAGCGCGATGAGGCGCGCAGGCTCATCGCTGATGACATCGATCCGAGCGCCCAGCGCAAGGCGCAGCGCGCGGCGCTGTTGGATACATTCGAGGGGGTGGCCCAGGAATGGCTCGCGCTGCACAGCAAGTCGCTGTCGCCGGAGACTCTGTCGATCCTGGGCGCGCGGTTAAACAGCGCCCTCTATCCGTACCTCGGCAGCCGGCCGGTGGCGGCGATCACGGCGCAAGAGTTGTTGATTGTGCTTCGGCGTATCGAGGCGCGCGGCCGGCACGAAACCGCGCACCGCATTCGAGCCCTGGCGGGGCGTGTTCTGCGCCATGCCGTGGCCACGGGCCGCGCGCAGCACGACGTGACGGCGGATCTCAAGGACGCCCTGGCCCCCGTGAAGTCACGCAACTTCGCCTCGGTCACCGACCCGACGCGGGTCGGCGAATTGATGCGAGCGATCGACGGCTACAGCGGCTATCCGGTCACCGCGCTGGCCCTGAAGCTCGCCCCACTGGTATTTGTTCGGCCGGGCGAACTGCGCGCGGCGGAATGGTCGGAGTTCGAACTGCCGAATGCGGAATGGCGCATCCCTGCCGCTCGCCTGAAAATGAAGGAGCAGCACATCGTGCCGCTCGCGCGCCAGGCGATTGCGATTTTGCGCGAGCTCGAACCACTGGCCAGGGGCGGGCGCTACCTGTTTCCGTCGCTTCGCACCCGCGATCGCCCGATGTCCGAGAACACGATCAATGCCGCGTTGCGACGACTGGGCTACAGCAGTGAGGAGCAGACCGGCCACGGCTTTCGCAGCATGGCGAGTACGCTGCTCAACGAGCAGGGCTTTCCGCCGGACGTCATCGAGCTGCAGCTGGCGCATACGGAGCGCAACAAAGTACATGCCGCATACAACAAGGCACAGCGGCTTTCCGAGCGCCGCAAGATGATGCAGGCGTGGGCTGATTATCTGGACCGGCTGCGCGCGGGCGCAAACGTCATCCCGATCAGACGCGGGTGATGCGTCCCGGTTTTCAGTCCTGACTTGCAGCAATCTGACACTGCGCCGAACCGGTTTGGATGGAATGCGGTGATTCGAATTATTATGGTGCGGCAGGCAAGCCGCCCGGAACGAGCAAGTTATGAAACGGCGTGAATCCGACAAGATGCGGCCGAACTATGACTTCTCTGCCGGCATTCGCGGCAAGTACGTGCGGCGGCTCGTCAAACTCCAAAACATGAAGGCCGCAGACGTAAAGGTCACGGCCGAGCACCCCGAGCTGGACGGGAAGCGGATTGCCCGCATAATCGTCCGAAAGGGCCTAAAACCCGTTCGCCCTGTCGTTGCGAATCGACGTCGACATGCTCGAGGGGGTTAAGGCGCGGGGCAGTGGGTACCAGACTCGGATCAATGCTGTGCTCCGAGCTTTCAAGGAAGCAGCGGTCTAAGGGAAGATATTCCCATTTGTGGCCTTTATGGGAACACCCATAGCGACAGGCAGTAGCGGGTGGGTCAACAGGCGTCCGGCAAGCAGGGCGGCGCAATTATCCCAAGCGTTGGACGCCATCCAACTTGGCAAAGTTGCGGTCAAAGGTGCCAAACGGCAAGTGTCCTGCTTTTCTCGCAATCTCCAGTACGAGACAGTCCGAGAAATCGATCGCTGACCGGCGGCGATAGTGGGTTAGCGCCGCGGTCACGACATCCGCGTCCTGAAGGCTTAATTCCCTATGGTTCAGCAGCATCTCTATCGCCGTTGCGATCTGCACACGCGAAAGATCATAGACAGAGTCGAGCACCCAAAGGGTTTCCGCCAGGACCAGGTGCGATACCCAGGCCCCCTTGCTGATGAAGGCTTCCGCAGCATGAACCTGGTCGGCATCATCACGCGCGAGGAGCCGAACAAGGACGTTCGTATCAACCGCGAGCATGCCGCCGTCGCATGGCTGCGCGAATGCCGGCCTTCACGTCGGGCACGCTCTTGCCCTTCGGCGCGCCTTGCGGAAATAGCGCCTGGTGGACTTCGGACGAGCTGAAGCGTCCCGCCCGCCGGACCACGACGCTCCCATCCTGCTCGTGCCACTCGAGCACAGAGCCAGGTCCGATGCCGAGCTTCTTGCGCACCTCGGCCGGGACGGAGATCTGGCCTTGCGCAGTGACCTTGGATTGCGGTATCGACATGCAAATACATTACCGTGGTAATGGTATATTGTCAACCGGCAGCTGATGAAAATCAAAATCAGTCCGAATGGCCTCGGACTGCATTGGCCACTCCTCGAAGCACATCTCTATGTCCTTGGACTCATCGAGGGCGCCTTCGGATCGAATCGTTGGCGAGATCGACGACTTCATGACCGTCCCACGCTCGTGCCCAGGGTGACGAGGAGATCGTCCAGTTGCGCGAACGTCTCGCTCATCCCACCCTCCATCCCGGCGATGGCACCGTCGAGAGCTTCCTTCGAGGGATAGAGTTCGTGCATGACCAGCAGCGTCTTGCCACCTTTTTCCTCGAAGGTCACCGTGGTGACGGCACCGTCGTCACTTTCGTCATTAGTCCAGACGAGGCGCGAGTGCGGTGTCACTTCGATGTACCTACCGAAGAACGCCATAGGCTTTGAGGCCTCGTGGCCGAACTCGAAACGGTACCTGCCCCCGACACGAACATCCGCCTCGCAGGAAAGCAGGGACACGCCTGTCGACTTCGGTGCCCACCACCGCTTGAGCAGCTCGGGCTTGGTCCACGCCTCGAACACGATGCGCGCCGGGCCGTTGAAGGTTCGCGTGACGACCAGCTCACGCTCGGACTTCCGTTCCACCGTCGTGCGGTTCTTCGTGGGAGTAGGCTCACTCTCTCTTCTTGCGTCCATCGACCTTCTCCTTCCGTTTCAGTTCCTCGACAACCTTGTCCAGCTCGTCGAAGCGTGCGTCCCAGAGCTGGCGGTACCTCTCGATCCATGCCGCCTCTTCCTCCAGTCGGCGCAGGCCGAGCTTGCAGGTCCG
>JABCZO010000053.1 GCA_013289615.1 Gammaproteobacteria bacterium | reverse complement strand
GCTTCGAGCACCTGCAATTCATTCCGATGCTGGTGATCACGCCGCTGACATTTCTCGGCGGAGCGTTCTACTCGATCAGCATGCTGCCGGCGGCGTGGCGCGCGGTCACGCTGTTCAATCCGGTGGTCTACCTTATCAACGGCTTTCGCTGGAGCTTCTACGGCATCTCTGACGTCAGCGTCGCCATCAGCCTGGGGATGACGCTGGCCTTTTTTGGGCTCTGCCTGGTGCTGGTGACCTGGATCTTCCGCACCGGCTATCGGCTCAAGAACTGAGCGCGCCGAGGTTCTAGGCGAGCGGAGTCTTGCGCACGATGCTGGTTGCCATCGTGACCACCGAGGCCAGATCGCTCAGATTGCCGGGCACCACCAGCGTGGTGCTCTCCTTCGCCAGTTTTCCGAACTGACGCACGTACTCCTCGCCGATCCGCAGCTGCATCGCCTCGATGCCGCCGCGCTCGCTCAGCGCAGCACCGACGCTGCGCAGCCCCGCGGCGGTCGCGGTCGCGACCGCGAGGATCGCGGCCGCCTGCCCATCCGCCTCGTTGATCTGCTGCTGCTTGTTGGCCTCCGAGGCCTTGATGACACGCTGCTTGTCACCCTCGGCGGCGTTGATCTTGGCATCGCGCTCGCCCTCGGACGCCAGCACCACGGCGCGCTTCTCACGCTCGGCCCGCATCTGCTTTTCCATCGCCGACAGCACATCCTTGGGCGGGGCAATATTCTTGATCTCGTAACGCATTACCTTCACGCCCCAGGCGACCGACGCCTTGTCGAGCTCAGCGACCACGTTGGCGTTGATGATGCCGCGCGCTTCGAAGGTGCGATCCAGTTCGATCTTGCCGATCTCGCTGCGCAGCGTAGTCTGCGCAAGCTGCGCGATCGCAAAGTTGTAATTGGTGATGCCGTAGGAAGCCAGATGCGGATCGAGCACCTGCATGTAAAGCACCGCGTCTACACCGACCTGCACGTTGTCGCGCGTTATGCAGATCTGCTCGGCGACATCGAGCGCCTGTTCCTTCAGGCTGTGCCGGTAGGCAACCCGTTCGACGAATGGAATCAGAATATGAAATCCGGCGTGCAGCGTGCGGCTGTATTTGCCGAGCGCTTCGATGACGAACGCGCTCTGCTGCGGCACCACGGTCGCGGTCTTGCCGATCACAATGACGGCGACGATGGCGAGGACGATGAACACGTAGGAGGTGGGCATGCGGCATTCCTTGAAAAAGGTGGCTAGGCGTCGGGCCGCACCAGCAGCGTCAGACCCTGAACGCTGACGATGCGTGCGCGCGATCCGGAGGCGATCGGCAGCTCGCTGTGGTTACGCACCGTCCAGAATGTGCCGCCATGTTCGACCTGGCAGCTCTGCCCGGGCTCGAGTGCGCTGGGTAGCGTCAGCACACCGCCGGTGGGCCCCGATTGCATCGCCGGCAACTGGCCGCGCAACCGCCGGTACAACCGACTGCGAAACATCAGCATCGAGACGGTCGCCAGGATCGCAAACAGCGCCCACTGCACCGACGCGGACAGCGACGGCGTCGCGACGCTGATTAGGCCGACTACCAGTGCCGCGCTGCCGACAAACACCAGGTAGAACTGCGCATTCACCAACCCGAGTTCCGCACCGAGCAATATCGCGCCGCCGATCATCCAGCTCCACCAGTTCATCCGGGTATCTCCGTGCTCCTCAAGGCGCTGTGCGCGTGGTCGCGCGACCGGCCGATTATAGACCGCACCGCAGCTCCCCAGGTGTCCGCGCTGCGCTCAATTCGCGCTACCATAGCGGCAGGATGCAGATACGCATTACAGCGCGGTGAAAAACACCCAGATCGTCGTCGTGGGAGGCGGTGCCGGGGGACTCGAACTGGTTACGCGGCTCGGCGCGAAATACGGCCGCAGCCAGCACGACATCCTGCTGGTCGAGAGGAATCTGACGCACATCTGGAAGCCGCTGCTGCATGAGGTGGCGGCCGGCTCGCTCGATGCCAACCTGGATGAGGTCGGCTATCGCAGCCACTGCCATCGCTGGGGCTACCGGTTTTTCTACGGCGCGATGGAATCCATCGATCGCGCCGCGCGCGCGATCGTGATCGCACCGCTGATCGATGAGGATGGCCGCGAACTGATCGGACGCCACCGCACCGGCTATGACTACCTGGTGATCGCCACCGGCTCGATAACCAACGACTTCGGCACGCCGGGCGTGGTCCAGAACTGCCTGTTTCTCGATGATCGGACGCAGGCGGATCGATTTCGCAATAAATTGCTGAATCATTGCCTGCGCGCATCGCGCGCGCTGAGCGAGAACCCGCAAGCCGATGCCTTCGTGCGCATCGCGATCGTAGGCGCCGGGGCCACCGGCGTCGAGCTGGCGGCCGAGCTGTACAACGCCGCCTCGGCGCTGCGCTACTACGGCCTGGAAGTGTTCGATGAAAGTCGACTGAAGGTCACACTGATCGAAGCCGGCCCGCGGATTCTGCCGGCGCTGCCGGAGCGGCTCGCCGATGCGGCGCGCGAAGAGCTCGAGGCGCTCGGGGTGCGCATATTGACCGCAACCCGGGTCATGAGCGTCAGCCCGGAATGGATTCAGACGCAGAACGGGGAATCGATCGCCGCGGACCTGAAAGTATGGGCCGCGGGCGTGCGCGGCGCCGACTACCTCAACAGCATCGGCGATCTGGAGACCACCCCCTCGTGTCAGCTGGTGGTGCGGCCGACGCTGCAGACCACACGCGATGACCGGATCTTCGCGCTCGGGGATTGCTGTTATTGCGTGCTGCCAGGATCCGACCGGCCAGTGCCGCCGCGTGCACAGGCGGCGCACCAGATGGCGAGCACCGTATTCCATAACCTCGGACGGCTGATGCGTGGCAAGCCGCTGCGCGCCTATACCTACACCGATCGTGGCTCGCTGGTATCGCTGAGCCGCTATTCGACCGTGGGCAGTCTGATGGGTAACCTGGTGGGCGGCCGCATGGCAATCGAGGGCCGGCTGGCACGGTTTGTCTACATGTCGCTGTATCGCATGCACCTGCTCGCCATTCACGGCTGGCTACGCGGCATGGCGCTCATCCTGATAGGCCACGTCGCGCGTATCCTGCGCCCGCGGCTCAAGCTGCATTGATACGACGCGCTTAAGCCGATGTCGACATCGATGGAACAATTCATCGTAAGGCTCCCCAAGGCGGAGCTGCACCTGCACATCGAAGGCACGCTGGAGCCGGAGATGGCGTTTGAATTGGCGGCAAAGCACGGCGTCGCGCTGCCATACGCCAGCGTCGATGCGATGCGCCGGGCGTACCAGTTCTCGAATCTGCAGGCGTTCCTCGATATCTACTACGCCGGCGCCGACCTGCTGCGCGACGAAGCGGACTTCCACGCCCTGACGGCGGCCTACCTTCGCAAGGCACGCGAGCAGGGTGTGGTGCACGTGGAGATCTTCTTCGATCCGCAGACCCACACGCAGCGGGGCGTGCCCCTCGGCAGCGTGGTCGGCGGAATCCGGCGCGCGCTGCTGCAGGCCGAGCGCGACCACGGTGTCAGCCATCGGCTGATCCTGTGTTTTCTGCGCCATCTGAGCGCCGCGGATGCGATGCGCACGCTCGAGCAGGCACTGGCTTTCCGCGAGGCGATCAGCGCGGTCGGACTGGACTCCTCAGAGGCGGCTCATCCACCGGGAAAATTCACCGCAGTATTCGAGCGTGCACGACGCGAGGGGCTGCTGGCGGTGGCGCATGCCGGAGAGGAAGGGCCGGCGCAGTACATCCGCGATGCGCTCGACCTGCTGCAGGTGCGCCGCATCGACCATGGCGTGCGTTGCGAGGAGGACCCGGAGCTGGTGCTGCGCCTGGCCCGCGAGCGCGTCCCTCTGACGGTGTGCCCGCTGTCCAACATCAAGCTGCGGGTATTCGATCGTATCGAGGCGCACAATCTCAAGCGCCTGCTCGACCTCGGCCTGTGCGTCACGGTGAACTCGGACGATCCGGCGTATTTTGGCGGCTACCTGCTGGAGAACTATCTGGCAGTGCAGCGCGGGCTGGACCTGTCGCAGGCCGATCTGGTACTGCTGGCGCGCAATTCCATCGAGGCATCTTTTCTGCCGCCGGCCGAGCAGCGCCGCTGGCTGTCGGCGATCGACCAGGCTGCGCGCGCGCCCTAGCCGGCGCTCTAGCGCGCGGTCGAACTGGCTCGCGCTGCGCGCTCGTCGGACTGCTGTGCCGCCTCGTTGTCGCGCAGCAGCGCCAGCAGGCGCGGCCCGTCGATCAGCTGGATGCTGCCGTAGCCGGCGAATCGGCTCGCTTCCAGCGTGAAGCTGCCCGACGTGATCAGGATTCCGGCAATGGCATTGTGCGCCGCCATCATTCCATACAACTCGCGCACCGGCATCTCGGCGATCTTTCGAGTGTTCCAGTACTTGCATTGCAGCAGCAGACGCTGCGTCGCCTTGGTCAGCAGCATGCCGGCGTCCGCCTCGGCGCCGGATGAGGCAAGCTCCGCCACCTGATAGCCCCGGCGCCGGTAGGCTTCCGCAACCACCAGCTCGACCTCCTTCTGCGCCAGGCCGCTGATCGCGAGCAGATCGTCGGCCGCCGCCGCCGTCAGTACAGCCGGGGCTTTGCCCGACAATCGGTCGATCAGGTTCATGCTCTCTCCACCGCTATTGCGCTGCTTGCCCATGGACCATTCCTGCTGTCGATGCCCAGGGGCCATCGTCGGCGACGCGAGCGCCGGCCGATACGATATCAGTCGCATATCTGCATTTGCATGCTGTCGCCGCGCCACGACGTGCCGCACATTGTCAAATCGACGCGACGCATGAAATGATCGGTCGATGAAATTCATCGCGTACGATGCTTCCGGCACGCCCGACAGCCTGCACGTGGCCGAAGCGCCGACCCCGGCGCCGGCCGACGGCGAGATTCTGATCGAAGTTCATTACGCCGGAGTCAACCGACCCGATGTGATGCAGCGCCAGGGGCGCTATGCGCCGCCGCCGGGTGCCTCGCCCATTCTGGGTCTGGAAGTAGCCGGGCAGGTGGCAGCCCTCGGTGCCGAAGTGACCCAGTGGCAGGTCGGCGACGCGATCTGTGCGCTGGTGCCCGGCGGCGGCTACGCGCAATTCTGTGTCGCGCCGGCACGCCACGCGCTGCCGATCCCGTCCGGCCTGAGCCTCGCGCAGGCCGCCGGCCTGCCGGAGAACTGGTTTACCGTCTGGGCGAACCTGATCGACATGGCCCGCCTGCACTCCGGTGAATGGGTGCTGATTCACGGCGGCTCGAGCGGCATCGGCCTCGCCGCTCTGCAGTTGGCCCGGCATGTCGGCGCACAGGCGATCGTCACCGTCGGCAGCGACGAGAAAGCCCGCTTCTGCCGGGATTTCGGAGCCGCCGGAGCGATCAACTATCGGACCGAGGATTTTGTGTCGCGCACCCAGGCCATTACCGCCGGACGCGGGGTGGATGTGGTGCTTGACATGGTCGGGGGCGAGTACATAGCGAAGAACGTCACGCTGCTGCACCGCGACGGTCGTCTGGTCTTCATCGCCTTCCTGCAAGGCAGCCGCTGCGACATGGATTTCATGCCGGTCATGCTGAAGCGCCTGCGCATCAGCGGCTCGACCATGCGTCCGCGCAGCGTGGAGGAGAAAGCGGCGATCCGCGACGCACTGGCGCGCGAGATCTGGCCGGCGCTCGCCGCTGGACGGCTGCAGACCCATCTGTTCGCGACCTTTGCATTCGATCAGGCCGGCGACGCTCATCGCCTGATGGAAAGCAGCCGTCACATCGGTAAGATCGTGTTGCAGTTTCTTTAGTCCGCAACAGGAGCCATCGGGTGAACGAACTCCGCAATCCGGGCCGACGCGCGCTGTTGAAGCGCACCGCAGTGGGCCTGTCGATCGCCCCGCTGGCGCTCGGCCGATCCCCGGCTGCCCTGGGTGCCGACCTGCCCCTCATCAGCGAACAGGATCCCGCTGCTAAGGCGGTCCACTACCTCGAGGATGCGAGCCGCGCCAAGGAGGCTACATCCGGCACAGACTGCTCGAACTGCTCGCTCTACGGCGCCGCCGGCGCTAAGCAGGGGACCTGCACGCTGTTTCCCGGAAAGCTGGTCAAGGCAGCAGGCTGGTGCAGTGCCTGGAGCGGCCTGTAGACCCACCGCTGTCGATCAGGCAACGATCTGCTCACGCCGCTCGTCAGCTGGCGGTGACGTGGCGGTGACGCAGCGGTCTTATTCAAATTCACATCAGGAATAACAATTATAGTCATGATTAATAAATGATTATTATTTAGATGATTGATTCGCGGCGGCGCACTGCGATGGCGAAAAACGAGCCAGCCCCTAGAATACGGCGACCAACACCAGCGAGCTTGGGCACCATGATCTGGTTGCTGCGATTCGCCTTTGGCGGTGTGCTGATCACGATGCTGTGCGTCACCAGTTGGGCGAGCATGCTGGTACCGCTATGGCACACGCCGCGCGTGCTGGTGCTGCATCCCTGGTTTATCGCCACACTGTTCGACTGCTATTTCGGCTTTCTTACCTTCTTCCTATGGGTCGCGTACCGCGAAAGCAGCTGGCTGGCGCGCGCGCTGTGGCTGATTGCGATTGTTGCGCTCGGCAATATCGCGATGTCCGGCTACATGCTGATCGCGCTGTGGCGCCTGCCGGCCAGTGCGCCGATCGAGCGGTTGCTGCTGCGGCATCAGGCGTGACGGTCGCGACCCCGCCCGAGCGGCGCCCGGCCATCGAGCGTGCGTGGCGGCGCACGCTCGACATCGTTGTGACGCAACTGCGCCAGGGCGTCAGCGCCGACAAGATTGCCCTGACGCTCGCGATCGGGCTTATCCTGGGGCTGTTTCCGATCTTCGGTACCACCAGCGCACTGTGCGTGCTCACGGCGCTTTGGCTGAAACTCAACCAGCCGATCATCCAGCTGGTCAATTGGTTCGCCGCGCCGCTGCAGCTGCCGGGAATCTACCTGTTCGCCCGGATAGGCGAGCGGCTGACGCGCAGCCCGCCGGTGCAGTTCTCGATCACCGGCCTGGTGCAGCAGTTTCGCGCCTCGCCGTTGCAGTTTCTGCAGCAGTTCGGCATGACCGGGCTGCGCGCCGTGCTGGCATGGCTGCTGATCGCCCCGGTGATCGCCGCGCTGGTATACGTCGCGTTACGGCCGCCGCTGCGCCGACTGGCGCGACTGCGGGGGAGCGCACGTGCACGCTGAATTCCTACCGCTATGGCTGGCTGCGCTGCTGTTCGCCGTGGTGCTGATGACGCTGGTGTGGCGGCTTGCGCTTCGGATCGGCAATGCCGGGATCGTCGATATTGCCTGGTCGGCGGGATTCGCGCCGGTGGTCATCTTCTATGCCGTCGCGGCCGGCGGGGCGCTACCGCGGCGCGCATTGATCGCGGCGATGGTCAGCCTCTGGAGTCTGCGCCTTGGCGCCTACCTTTATGTGCGCGTCAGCGCACATCATCCACTGGAAGACAGGCGCTACGCGCATCTGCGCAGTGAATGGGGAGCAAAGCTCAGCCAGAAAATGTTCGGTTTCTTTCAGCTTCAGGCCGCCCTGCTGGCGCTGCTGTCGGTGCCGTGGCTGCTGGCATGCCTGAATCCCGGTACCGGGCTGCGGCCGATCGAATGGGCCGGCCTGGTGCTGTGGCTGATCGCGATCAGCGGCGAGGCGCTGGCCGATCGGCAGCTGCAGCGATTCAAGGCCGAGCCCGCCAATCGCGCGGCGGTGTGCCAGGTCGGGCTGTGGCGCTATTCGCGCCATCCGAATTATTTCTTCGAGTGGCTGGTGTGGGTGGCCTACTACGTCGTGGCGCTGGGATCGCCCCGGGGTTGGCTGACGATCTATTGTCCGGCGCTGATGCTGTACTTCCTGGTGCGCGTCACCGGCATTCCGCTCACCGAGGAGCTGTCGCTGCGTCGCCGCGGCGCGGCGTACGCCGACTATCAGCGGCGCACCAGCCCGTTCGTGCCCTGGTTCCCGAAACGCAGCTAGCGCTGACGTGTTGCGCCGGATGGCGCCCTCGCCTAGCTTACGGTGGTGTACGCCGTTACGCCGCTGCTGCTGCTGGATCAGATCACCAGGCGCTATCGCCCCGAGGCCGCTCCCGTGCTCGATCGGCTGCGGCTGCAACTCGCCCCTGGCGAGTACCTGGCGATCATGGGCGAATCGGGCTCGGGCAAATCGACGCTGCTGAACCTGATCGCGGGACTGGATCGGCCCGACAGCGGCCGGGTGCTGTTCGAGGGTATCGATCTGGCGACGCTGGACGACGATGCCGTCACGCGCTGGCGCCGCGCCAGCATCGGATTCGTGTTTCAGGCGTTCCACGTTCTTCCCTACCTGACCGTGCTGCAGAACGTGGCGCTGCCGCTCGACCTGCTGGGCGTGCGCAATCCGCAGCGTCAGGAGCGCGCATTGCAGCTGCTCGAGGCCTGCGGCATCGCCGCGCTGGCGCCGCGCTATGCGCGCGAGCTGTCCGGCGGGGAGCTGCAGCGCATCGCGATCGCCCGGGCGCTGGTGCATCGGCCGCGGCTGGTGCTCGCCGACGAGCCGACCGGCAATCTCGATGCACGCACCGCGCAGCAGATCCTGCGCCTGCTGCGCGAACAGCTGCACGCCAGCGCCGCTAACGCCATCCTGATCACGCACTCGGTCGCTGCGGCGGCCACGGCCGATCGCATCCTGCAGCTGGCGTCGGGCCAGCTGCGGCCCGCGGCACGCTCGGCGGCGTTGCCCTCGGTGCCATGAACCGCAGCGATCGAGCGCGCGGTGCCTGGATCGCGTGGCGCGCGCTCACGCGCTCGCAGCTGCGCGGGCATCCGCTGCAGCTGCTGGCGACGGTACTGGCCATCGCGCTCGGTGTAGCGCTCGGCACAGCGGTCTACCTGGTCAACAGTGCGGCGCTGACTGAATTCGATCAGGCCGCCCGTCGGCTGGTCGGCAGCGCCGATATCGTCATCCGCGGTCCGCCGGAAGGATTTGACGAGGCGCTGTTCGCCTCGCTGGCGCGCCATCGCGCGGTGAGTGCCGCCAGCCCGGTGCTCGACCTGCAGGTCACGCTCCCGGGGCAGCGCCCGCCACTGCAGGTGCTCGGCCTGGACCCGTTTCGCGCTGCGGCGCTGCAGCCGGCGCTGCTGGGCGAGATCGGCGCCGACGTCACGGGCCTGTTCGCCCGCGACACCATCATGCTCAGCCGCTCTGCCGCGCAGGTACTTGAACTGCGGCGCGGCGATGCGCTGACCGTCATCGTGGGTGGCGCCCCCAAGTCGCTGCGCGTGATCGGCATTCTGTCGGACGCGGTCTATCCAGAGCCGCTGGGGATCATGGACATCGCGACCGCGCAGTGGAGCCTGGCTCGCATCGGGCGGCTCAATCGGATCGATCTGCGATTGCGGCCCGGCGCGCCGGCGGATGCGGTGCGCGCCGCGCTGGCGGCGGAGCTGCCGCCGGGCGTGGTGGCGGTCACGCCTGCGATCGAACGCGGTCGCGCGCTGACCGCCACCCGCGCCTATCGCGTCAATCTCAACACGCTGGCACTGGTGGCGCTGCTGACCGGCGCGTTCCTGGTGTTTTCCACGCAGTCGCTCGCGGTGCTGCGCCGACGCTCTGTGCTCGGCCTGCTACGGGCGCTGGGCGTCACACGCCCGCAGCTGCAGGGCGCACTGCTCGGCGAGGGCGCGGCGATCGGCGCCGCCGGTTCGCTGCTCGGGGCACTGCTGGGCGCGCTGGTCGCGGCGCTGATATTGCGCCATCTGGGCAGCGGATTCGGCAATCGCGCAATGATCGCGGGCGGCGCGGTGTTGGTGCTGCCTTCGCTGGCGATCGCAGCGTTCGTGTTGATCGGTACCGCGGTGGCGTGCCTGGGTGCATGGATTCCCGCCCGCGAGGCGGCGCGGCGCGCGCCGGCGCTGGCAATGAAAGCTGGCGATGCCGAGCCCTCGTTACGGCGGCTGCCCACCACGCTGCCGGGATTGCTGCTGATTGCAGCCGGGGCCATCCTCGCGTGGCTGCCGCCGATCGGCGGCCTGCCACTCGCCGGCTATCTGGCGATCGCCGCATTACTGGCGGGCGCGGTGCTGCTGATTCCGACCCTGATGCGCTGGATTACCGGCACCGCGACTCGCAGCGGCCACGCGACGCTCGACATTGCGGTAGCCCAGCTGCAGGGCAGTGCCTCGATATCCACGGTCAGCCTTGCGGCCATTGTCGTAAGCTTCAGCCTGATGGTCGCGATGGCGATCATGGTGCACTCGTTTCGAAATTCGTTCGATCTGTGGCTGGTGAAACTGCTGCCCGCCGACCTGCAGCTGCGGCTGAGTGCGTTCAGTGACACCGGCGCATTGGCGCTCGATCAGCAAACCAGGATTGCCGAGCTGCCGGGTGTGGCGCGGGCGCAGTTTCGACGCGTACGCCAGATCTGGCTGAGCGCCGATCGTGCTCCGCTGGCGCTGATTGCGCGCGACATCGATCCGGCGCACGCCGGCGACAGCCTGCCACTGCTGCGCGCGGCGCAGCAGTCCCTACCGGATGGAACGCAACCGGCCTGGATCTCCGAATCGCTGCAGGATCTGTACGGCTTTCAACCCGGCGACCGCTTGCTACTGCCGCTCGACGGGCGGCTGCTGCCGCTGTTCGTCGCCGGCATCTGGCGTGACTACGTGCGACCGGACGGGGCGATCGTGGTTGCGCGGGCGGCCTACATTGCTGCCACCGGCGATCAGAGCGCCAACGAGGGTTCGCTCTGGCGCCGCCCGCAGGTCAGCGCGCCGGCGCTCGAGGCAGCGGTGCGCGCAAGCCTTGCGCTCGGCGACGCCCTCGAGCTGATCGGCGGCGAGCAATTGCGCGAGCGTTCGCTGAGGCTGTTCGATCAGGCTTTCGCCATCACCTATGCGCTGGAGGCTATCGCGGTCGCGATCGGCCTGGTGGGTGTCGGCGTCGCCGCCAGCTCCAGCGCGCTGGCGCGCCGCGCGCAGTTTGGCATGCTGCGGCATATCGGTATGCTGCGCCGGCAGATACTCGGGATGCTGGCGATCGAAGGCGTCATCATGAGCACGCTGTCCGCCATCTATGGATTACTGCTCGGCGCCGCCCTGAGTCTCATCCTGGTCTACGTCATCAATCGACAGTCATTTCGGTGGAGCATCGACCTGGCGATACCGTGGCGGCAGCTCGCGGCGTTGAGCACCGCATTGATCACCGCCGCCGCCCTGACCGCGCTGTGGAGCGGACGGGCGGCGATGAGCCAGGATGCCGTGCGCGCCGTGCGCGAGGACTGGTAATGCGGAGCATGCGACTCGCACTGGCAGGCGGCGCCGTCGCACTGGTGGCCGCGGTAAGCGCAACCGAGCCGCCGCTCGCGACGGCGCTGCCAGCCGCCGCCGTGCTACCCGGGCAGGCGCTCGACTTTCCGCGCGACTATGGCAGCCATCCGCAGTTTGGCATCGAGTGGTGGTACGTGACCGGCTGGCTTGAGACCCGCGAGCATGAGCGGCTGGGTTTCCAGGTCACGTTTTTCCGGCGCCGGCAACAGCTATCGGATCCGAATCCGAGCTCATTCGCGCCGCATCAGCTGCTGATCGCCCACTGCGCCATCAGCGATCCCGGCCGCGGCCACCTGTGGCAGGATCAGCGCGTGCGGCGCGCCGGACTGGGCCTTGCCGAGGCGCGTGCCGACGACACCAGCGTGTGGATCGACGACTGGAAACTGGAGCGCAGCGGCGCGAGCTACCGGGCCGATGTCGCGGCGGAGGATTTCGCGCTGCATCTGCAACTCGAGGTTACGCAGCCGACGCTGCTCAACGGCCTCGCGGGCTACAGCCAGAAGGGCCCGTCGGCGCAATCGGCCAGTTTCTACTACAGCCAGCCGCACCTGCACGTGAGCGGCAGTATTGCGCGCGCGGCGCGCCGTGATGTCGTCGTCGGGGAGGCCTGGCTGGATCACGAGTGGTCGAGCCAGTACCTGGATCCGGCGGCGGACGGCTGGGACTGGGTGGGCCTGAACCTGGATGACGGCAGCGCGGTGATGGCGTTTCGCATCCGTGGCCATCAGGGGCAAGCGGTTTGGGCCGGCGCCACGCTGCGCGATGCGCACGGGCAGGTGCAGGACTTCGGACCCGACCAGGTCGCTTTCATCCCGGGCCGCCGCTGGCATTCATCGCGCAGCGGCGTCAGCTATCCCGTAACCTGGCAGCTACGCCTCGGCGCGCGCCAGTTTGACATCGAGCCGCTGCTCGATGACCAGGAAGATGACATGCGACTGTCGAGCGGTGCGATCTACTGGGAGGGTGCGGTACGGGTGCAGGAACAGGCGCGTGCCGTGGGCGCCGGCTACCTGGAACTCACCGGCTACCAGCGCCCGCTGTCACTGCGCTAGCGGCAAGGGGAATCGCTCATGCTCGACAACCTGTCAGCCCTTGACGTAGCCGGCCGGCTGGGTCTGGCGATCGCGATGGCGGTGTTCATGGGCCTGGCCTTCGAGGGCGTCTACAAGCGCGAACAGCACACCTGCCCGGGTGGCATCCGCACCTTTCCGATGCTGGCGGCGCTCGGCGCGATGCTGTTTCTTCTGGATGCCGGATCGCTGCTGCCGTTCATCGCCGGCCTGGCCGCCGTGGCCATCTGGCTGTACGCCCATATTCAACGCGCGAGCAGTGCCGACAACGAACGTCCGAGCCTGATGATCCCGACCGCCAATCTGCTGGCCTACACGTTCGGGCCGCTGGCATTGACGCAGCCGCCGTGGATCACCGTCGCCGCCGCGGTCACCGCGGTGCTGCTGCTGGAGAGTCGCGAGCGCCTGCATCGGCTGGTGCTGCAGGTCGCACCCGATGAGGTGTTCACGCTCGGCAAATTCCTGATCCTGGTCGGCATCGTTCTGCCGCTGGTACCGAATCACCCGATCATCGCCTGGACACCGATATCACCGTTCCAGGTGTGGCTGGCACTGGTCGCGATCTCGACGCTGTCGTACGCAAGTTACCTGCTGCAGCGTTACCTGCCGGACCGATCCGGTGCGCTGTTGCCGGCGATTCTGGGCGGCGTGTATTCCTCGACGGCAACCACGGTGACGCTGGCACGCCGGCAGCGACAGGCCGGTGCGGTGCAGACGGATATTGCGATCGGCATCGTCGTGGCCACCGCCATGATGTACCTGCGGATTGACGTCGTGGTGGCTATATTTAATCTGAGCCTGGCCTGGGTGCTGCTGCCGCCGTTGCTGGCCCTGTTCGCGCTCGCTGTGCTGATCGCAGTCTGGCAGTGGACCCATCGGCAGCGCTCCGTGCCGGTGGAGATGGCCCAGCTCACGGCAGCCAATCCATTGCAGCTCGGCACTGCGCTGACCTTCGCGTTGCTGTTCGTGATTATCGCGCTGGCCTCGGCCTGGGTGAGCGCCAGTTTCGGACAGCGCGGCGTCTACGCGCTCGCGGCCCTCACCGGTACCACCGACATCAACCCGTTCGTGCTCAGTCTGGCGCAGGGCGGCGTAGGCAGCATGCCGCTGCGCGGCCTTGCCACGGCGATTCTGATTGCGGTGGCGTCCAACAACATGCTCAATGCACTCTACGCGCTGCTATTCGGCGGCGTTCGAGCCTGCCTGCGCCCTGCGCTGGTGCTGTTCG
>JABCZO010000052.1 GCA_013289615.1 Gammaproteobacteria bacterium | reverse complement strand
GCCAGCAGCCGGCCTCCGACATGCCAGCTCGCCGTCAGGCAGGCGCCGCGCCAGGGGTAATCGCGCGATTCGGGTCGCGGCTCGAGGCGGTGAATGCGCACGCCGCCGTTGCCCGCCGCAGCGATCTGCGCACTCTTTGGCCGCCACGCCAGGGCCGCGATCGCGCCGGCATGTTCGGCAAACCGATGCCGTGCCTGTCCCTGCTGGTCGAACAGATGCAGCGCGCGCCCGGCGGCAACGGCCAGCAGCCGGCCGTTGTGGGCAAACGCAAGCCGCTCGCTCCATTGGCTGCCGCTGTAAATTGGCCTGGCCGCGAGCGAGTGTGCATCCCACAACTGCACGATGCCATCCTGCCCTGACGATGCAAATAGACGTCCCGCGGGTTGCCACGCCACCGCCAGCACCCCGCCGTCGTGGCGGCCGATGGCCTGCGGCCGCGGTGGCGCTGGCGTTGCCACGGACAGCAGCAGCAGATTGCCCTCGCCGCCGGCGATCGCCAGGGTATTGCCGTCGCTCGACCATGCCGCATCGACCGGGTAGTCGCCGAGCTCGATCCGCTCGCCTGGCCGCAGCCGGCCGTGCGCCGCGCTCATGCGACGCAGGATTCGAAGCCGGCCTCGAGCTCGGCGCGGTCGAGTTTTCGGCCGATGAACACCAGCCGGTTGCGGCGCGCTGCGTCGGCGCCCCATGGCCGCTCCAGCTGACCATCAAACACCATGTGCACGCCGTGAAACACGTAGCGCCGATTCTCACCCTTGAGATTGAGCACGCCCTTCATGCGCAGGATGTCCGCTCCGCGACTTTGCAGAAGGTACGACAGCCAGTCGTTGACCTTGTTCGGATCGAGCGCACGGGCATCGCTCAGTCCGATCGAACCGATCGCGAGATCATGATGATGCGAGCCGAACTCGCGCTGCTGCAGCGGCGTGGCACCGTGCAGCTGCAGCCCGAACTCGACCGGTGCATGCTCGGTGAACAGCGTCCAGCATCCGGCCGCGCCGATCTCGATCTGGAACTGCGCAGCGTGCTGCAGCTGCAGCCGATGACGCTGCCGCGGCCCGAGTACCGCGCCGCTGGCGGCCAGCACCGGTTCACCGTCAAACAACGCCGTGGCGTCCTCGAGCAGCGCGCCGATCGAGCCGGCGGTCGCATCCGCGGCCGGCAGCAGCGCGAGGTCTACCTGCGCCAGCTGCTGGTCATGGCCATGGTCGTGGTCGTCGTCATGGTCGTGGTCGTGGCCATTCTCCTGGGCGTGCTGGTGCGCGCCGGTGTGCAGCGCATGGCGTCCCGGCGCCAGACGGTACAGGCCAGCCCACTCGAATGGGCGCGCGGGTTCGAGGAACGCGTTGTCGAGCGCCAGCGCCCGTTCCAGATCGAAAGCGCCCAGGCTCAGCACCCGCTCGAGCGGTACGTCGGCGTTGCGGCTGTGGATCACTGCGGCCGTGGCGCTGATGCCGCGTAAGCGCCGCTCGATGCGCGCCAGCGAAGCGGCATCGACCAGGTCGATCTTGTTGAGCAGGATGACGTCGGCAAACGCGATCTGCTCGAGTGCGATCGGACTGTTCTGCAACTCCTGCTCGATGTGACGCGCATCCACCAGAGTGACGATCGCGTCCAGCGTGTAATGTTCCTTCAGTTCGTCATCGATAAAGAACGTCTGCGCCACCGGCCCGGGATCGGCGAGCCCGGTGGTCTCGATCAGCACGGAATCGAAGCGGTCGCGCCGCTTGCGCAGCTGGCCCAGTATGCGGATCAGGTCGCCGCGCACCGTGCAGCAGATGCAGCCATTGCTGGTCTCAAAGATCTCCTCATCGGCGCCGATCACCAGCTCGTGGTCGACGCCAACCTCACCGAATTCGTTTTCGATCACGGCGATACGCTTGCCATGATTCTCGGACAGGATGCGATTCACCAGCGTGGTCTTGCCGGCGCCGAGAAACCCGGTGAGCACCGTGACCGGGATGCGCGCCGTCATGTCGAACCTCGAATTTTCCTGACCAGAGCCGCCGCTCCCGGCAGACGCAGCGCTGCCAGCAGCAGCGACCAGCCCAGTCGCAGCCGCAGCGGCACACGCGGCGGCGGCACCGCGCCGTAGAAGGCCGCGGCTGCGTCACGGTGCAGCTGCACGCTGCGCGCCTGCAGCTCCAGCTGCAGCTGCGCACTGTCGATGCGAAAGCGCCGTAGCGGCGGCCCGGGGACTGTTGCGGCGGCGCTCGGCAGCTCGATCACCCGCACATCGCGCAGCGCCGCCGGCACAGCCGCCGCGCGGGCGTCGCTGAACAGCGCTTCGGTCAGGCCGGCGTGCGGGCCGGACGGTGCGCGCGCGTTACCACGCAGCACCAGGTTTACCGCGCCGGCGGCTTGCTCACATTGCACCGGACCTGCGAACGCGATCAGCTCGCGCGTGCTCGGATCGATCGCGCTCAAGCGGCGGCGTCCAGATTCCAGAGCGTCAGCGGCACATCGCGTTTCACCCACATGCCACAGCCGATCGGTCGGAAGGCCGATGCCAACTCGCGCCGGTACCAGCTGCCGGGCCTCAGGCCCGGGATGCGGTCGGTGCGGCTTTGATCGCAATTGTCGCGCCAGTCTTCGCGCGTCAAGGCGCCGAAATACAGGGCGCCGCGGCACAACCGGGCCAGGTTGGCGATCGCGCGCCGTGCCTGTGCAGCGGACAGGTACTGCAGCACGTCATAGCAGATCACGAGATCGAAGCGCTGCCTGGTGCGGAAGGTTTCGATCGAGCCCTGCAGCCAGCCATAGCGCTGGCACAGGTAGTCGCTGAACTCCAGGCCGGTGTAGCTGGCTCGCTTCAGGCCCTGCAGCAGCGGCGTACGCAGCATACCGACGCCGCAACCGGCATCCAGGATCCTGGCTACCGGCAGGCCGATGTAGTCCACACAGCCGCTGATCAACCGTGCCCGGGCACGCATTTCGCTCCGGGAAGTCACGGCGGTGCGCCGATTGAAGTAAAACCGCTGGTAATACGCCAGGTCAAAAGCCATTCATCGATCCGGTGCGCGCGCTCATGTACTATGGCAACCCCCATTGTACCGGCCGGACGCCATGCCCCGACAGGCTTTGACACCAAGCCTGGCGCCTTAAGATCTCCCGATGACCACCCCGCAGCGAAAACCCACGGTGCGCAGCCGCGCGCCCGCAGTCGGCTTTGTCAGTCTCGGCTGCCCCAAGGCGCTGGTTGACTCCGAGCGGCTGATCACCGAACTCAAGTCTCGCGGCTATGCGATTGCCGCAGGGTATGCCGATGCCGACCTGGTGGTGGTGAATACCTGCGGCTTTATCGACGCCGCCATCGACGAATCGTTGCAGGCGATCGGGGAGGCATTGCAGCACAACGGGCGCGTTCTGGTGACCGGCTGCCTCGGAGCCAATCCGCAACGCATCCTCGACCGGCACCCCAAGGTCCTCGGCGTCACCGGACCGCAGGCCTACGAACGGGTGATAGCGGCCGTCAACCAGCACCTGCCGCAACCGCACGATCCATTCACCGACCTGGTGCCGGCGCAGGGCATACGGCTCACGCCGCGTCACTATGCGTACCTTAAGATCTCCGAGGGCTGCAACAACCGCTGCAGCTTCTGCATTATTCCCTCGCTGCGCGGCGGCCTGGTGAGCCGCCCGCTCGATGACGTCATGCGTGAAGCCGAGGCGCTGGTGCGTGCCGGCGTCAAGGAACTGCTGGTCATCTCTCAGGACACCAGTGCCTACGGCAGCGACATCCGCTACCGCGAGGCGAACTGGCGCGGTGAGCAGTACCAGACGCGGTTCCTCGACCTGGTGCGCGCGCTGGGCGCTCTCGGCGTCTGGGCACGGCTGCATTACGTCTACCCCTACCCGCATGTGGACGCCATCATTCCGCTGATGAGTGAGCACGGGGTGCTGCCGTACCTCGACATCCCGTTCCAGCATGCGAGTGCCGCGGTGCTCAAGCGCATGCGCCGCCCGGCGCACGCGGAGAACACCCTGCGCCGGATCGAGTCGTGGCGCGCCCAGCGGCCGGAGCTGACGCTGCGCAGCACGTTCATCGTGGGTTTCCCCGGCGAAACCGACGCCGAATTCGAGCAATTGCTGGCCTGGCTCGATGCCGCCGGGCTCGATCGCGTCGGCTGTTTCAGGTATTCGCCGGTCGAGGGCGCCGCGGCCAACGCGATCGGCGAGCCGGTGCCGGATGAGGTCAAGGAACAGCGCTATCAGCGCTTCATGCAGAAGGCCGGAGAGATCAGCAGCGCCCGGCTGGCGGCGCGCATCGGACAGAAGTGTCGCGTGCTGATCGATGCCATCGAGGACGGCGTTGCCATCGCGCGCAGCAGCGGCGATGCGCCCGAGATCGACGGCGTGGTGCGCATCCGCAGCGCCGCCGGATTGAAGGTCGGGGAATTCGCCACGGTCGAAATCACCGCTGCCGGCACCTACGATCTGCAGGCCCGGTGCGCCGCCAACTAATTGACTGAGGCAACCATATTGGCGAGACTGGCCGCGTCGCCTGTGGAAACTCCATCAGCATGCCGGTATCGGCCCGACAGATTGGCCTGGTACGCGCCTTCAATCGCGACTACACGCGCCGCATCGGCGTGCTGCGCGATGGACTGCTCGACAGTGCCTATTCGCTGACCGAAGTGCGGGTCATGTACGAGCTCGCCCACCGCCGCGGCGTCGGCGCGGCGCAGCTTGCCGCGGATCTCGACCTGGACCGCGGCTACTTGAGCCGGCTGCTGAAACGCTTCGAGCGCGGCGGCCTGCTGCGCCGCGAAGCCTCGATCAGGGATGGCCGGCGAGCGCATCTGGGGCTGACCGCGGCCGGCCGCAAGGCATTCGCCCCGCTCGAGCGCCGCTCGCAGCAGCAGGTGCGCCGCATGCTGGCTGGGCTCGATCGGCAACGCCTGCACAGCGTGCTCGAGGCGATGCAGGCAATCCAGGTGAATCTCGCCGGGGCGCCGCGGCCGTCGCGGATTCGGTTTCGCGCTCATCGGCCGGGCGACATGGGCTGGGTGGTCGCCCGCCACGGTGAACTCTACGCCTCCGAGTTCGGCTGGACGGAAGCATTCGAAGCGCTGGCGGCGCAGATCGCGGCCGAGTTTGTGCAGAAATTCGATGCCACGCGCGAACGCTGCTGGATCGCCGAGCGCGGCGGCAGGCGGCTGGGTTGCATATTTCTCGTGGCCGCCGGCCGCCGCACGGCGAAGCTGCGATTGCTGCTGGTGGAGCCGGGGGCGCGCGGCGCGGGCCTCGGCGGCGAACTGGTCGCCAGGTGCGTGCGCTTTGCGCGCGCTGCCGGCTACCGGCGCATCGTGCTGTGGACGCAGCAGAACCTGGCGGCGGCGCGGCGGCTGTACATCCAGGCCGGGTTCGCGAAGACCTCGGAACAACCGCACCATAGTTTCGGCCACGACCTGGTGGGCGAGACCTGGGAATTGGCGCTTTAGCTAGCGCTCCGGAGCGGGTTCCGCCGGCGATGGCGGTGGCGGTGACGGTGTCTGCGTGGCTGTCGCCGGGGCCGGGCTGTCATCCTGTTTCCCCTGTTCGGCCGGACGTTCTACCGTGACCCAGACCGCGACATCCCAGGCGTTGTGGATGCCGATGAACAGCAGAATCAGCGCGGCCGCGCCAACGATATAGAGCGCCGCCGCCGGCTGGCGCAGCGCCCACACGCCCGCCAGCAGCAGCCCCAGGTAGCACAGCGAGGGCAGCGTTGCGTTCCACAGCCAGTCCTCGAACACCGGCCGGTAGGTGCCGCGGCCGCGGTACATCCGATAGGTCGTGACGGCGCCGTAGGCCGACAGCACCGCGCCGCTGACGCTCAGGCAGGCCGACAGCGTGATGGCCGTCTGTCCCGGAATGCACAGCAGCGCCGAGATCCACAACGCCGAACCGAAATGCATCACCACCGGCGTGATGAAGGTGCGTAGACCGGACAGTCGCACCACGTGGCGGTCGGATGCCAGCGCGATCACGACAAAGGTCAGGCCCGTCAGGCCGGCCGCCGAGGATCCGACGATGACGTAGAAATTGTCCCATCCCTCAATCGTCGGCAGCGCGGCTGACATGCATTGATTGTAGCGCCTGGCGGCTGCAATGATCCGATCCCAATAGAGGCGATCCCAATAGAGGCTCCAGTAGAGGCTGGCGACGAAATCGAACGTGGCCAGACGCGATCAGCTAGCACAGACTTCGCCGATGCCGCTCAAGCCTCCCGCCCGCACACCGAACGCACCGCGCCATGGGGTCGCGCGGGTCATTTCAAAACTGGGGCTCGGATCGCGCAGCCAGGCTGCGCAGTGGGTGCGCGACGGGCGCGTCCGGGTGAATGAAAAAGTGGTGCGCGACGCCGAGTTCCCGGTGCGCCAGGGCGTCGATCGCATCGATATCGAAGGCCAGCAGCCGGCAGCCGCGGCACGACTGGTGCTGATGCTGAACAAGCCGCGCGGACTGGTTACCACGACCAGCGATGAGCATGGCCGCGATACGGTCTATGCCTGTCTCGCGGGCGCGCAATTGCCCTGGGTCGCGCCGGTGGGTCGGCTCGACAAGGCCAGCGAAGGGCTGCTGCTGTTCAGCAACGATCCCGCCTGGGCGGCGCGCATCACTGATCCTGCCGCCGGGCCCGATAAGACCTACCATGTGCAGATCGACCGCCTGCCGTCGGACCAGCTGCTGCGGCAACTCGAGCACGGCACGCTGGTCGAGGCCGAACGGCTCAGCGCCCGGTCGGTGCGCTGCCTGCGCCGCGGCCATAAGAATGCGTGGCTGGAAATCGTACTGGACGAGGGCCGCAATCGGCACATCCGGCGCCTGCTGGCGGCCTTCGATATTGCCGTGTTGCGGGTGGTGCGCGTGGCGATCGGTTCGCTGCTGCTGGGCGACCTGCCCAAGGCCAAGTGGAGGCGGCTCAGCCAGCAGGAGATCGATTCGCTGTGAGCCGGCGACTCGGTCCACTGTTGACTTTGCCGGTACAGCAGTCATTGCTCGCAGCCCGACAGGCCGGCGCGACCACGGCGGTCTGCTCGCTCGATCTGGATCGCTCGACCACCACGGTCGAACTGCACGCCGACGCGTGGAGCTGGGATGGCGGCCGGTTCCCGTTTCTGCAGGGCTGCAAGGATCGAACGATTTACCACTGGGTGGACACGGCCTTTCAGCCGGTCGCGCGTTTCACCAACGCCCTGATCAAGCTGGTGCCGACGCCATGGGGGCCGCCGACGTTTGAAATCGACGGCATAAAAATGCTGCCCACGGCGCACGTCTCGCCCTATGCCGACGCCGAACGCAAAGTCGGTCTGATTGCGCCGCGCGGCAAGCGGATCCTGGACACCTGCGGCGGCCTGGGCTACTTCGCCGCGTGGTGTCTCGCCGGCCGGGCGTCGCACGTGTATTCGTACGAGAGCAATCCCGATGTGATCTGGCTGCGCAGCCTCAATCCCTGGTCGCCACCGGCCGACGCTGCGTTGACGTTGATCGCGGCAGACATCAGCGAGCGGATCGCGATCATGCCAGGTGAGTCGGTCGACGCGATCCTGCATGATCCGCCGCGCTTCGGCATCGCCGGGAAGCTGTACTCACAGGTGTTCTATAACGAGCTGGCCCGGGTGCTCAGGTCCAAGGGCACGCTGTTTCACTACACCGGCAGCCCCAACAGGCTCAGCAGCGGCCGCGACCTGGCCAGCGAGGTAGCGGCCCGGTTGCGAGTTGCCGGATTTACCACCAGGCCGAACGGTGACGGGGTACTGGCGGTGAAAACCTGAAGCACTTAGCGCGCGGATGCGCCGCAATTGATCTGCTAGGCTAATTGCTCCCCGCATTCACTTTAAGCGCAAGATTTCAAGATGACGCCATCTACCCTGAGACTCATGACGCGCTACTGCGCCTGGGCGAACCAGAAGATTTTCGAGGCGGTAGCGACACTTTCCGCACAGCAGCTCACGCTACCTCGCTCCGGGCCGTTCAAGAATATCGCTCACACGCTCAATCACGTGTACGTCATCGATCGGATTTTCCAGGCACATCTCGAGGGCCGCGCCCACGGCTTTACCGCACGCAACACCGCCGACCCTTTGCCCTGGACGTGCTGTGGAGCGCCCAGCGCGCGATCGATGATTGGTACATCGCCTACAGCGACGCGGCCAGCGATGCCGCACTCGAAGAAATAATCCGCTTCACGTTCGTCGGCGGCGGCGAGGGCGCGATGACGCACTCAGAAATGCTGCTGCACGTGGTCAATCACACCACCTACCACCGCGGCGTGGTCGCCGATTGCTTCTATCAGATCCCGTCGCGCCCGCCGACCACCGATCTGCCGGTGTTTCTGCGCGATGCAAGGCCGGCGCTGGTGTAGAACGGCCGACGCGGCTGCGCGCTGGAATTAAAGAGGCTCCTAAGGCACCGGTCCGCTGACGGCCAAATCCGGTCTACCGCATGTCGAATTGAGTGCCCCGGAAGCGGTCACTCCGCCATGCCCAACGCCAGTCTGTTGCGATCACCCGTAGCATCCGCGAACATGCTTGGCGCTGATGTCAGGGAGATGGATCAATGGCGGAAGGCGGCGGCATCGAGGGCGTACCCGGCACTGAAAACGAGCCCAGGGAGACCGAGGCAAGTGCTGCCAGTGCCGAAGCTTTGGCTCTGGCGCTCGCCATGGACTCAGCGCGTCACGATCCGGAACTTAGTCGCAAAGCGAGTGAGTACCTGGGACGTCAGCGCGCCCTCGTAGATCTACAGATCAAGCACTTCGACCGGGAGCGCTGCCTTGCGATCGAAGCGGCCGAGCGAAAGCGCTACGCCGATCGGATAAGAAACGGCCTCACGACCTTTGTAGCGCTGGCTGTGACAGTGGCGGTGGTGGGTTTAGGTGTTATGGTTTGGGACGCCGCGCTCGAGACGGGTCTTGTAGTCGAACCCTTCACCGTGCCCCCTGATCTGGCGCAGCAGGGCCTGACAGGTCAGGTGGTAGCGAAGCAGGTTCTCGACCGGTTATCTGAACTGCAGTTGCAGACCGTCTCCGATCGACCGGCCAATGCGTACCGCAACAATTGGGGCGATGACCTCAAGGTCGAAATTCCTGAGACCGGTATCTCGCTGGGCGAACTTAGCAACTACCTGCGAGCATCACTCGGCCATGAAACCCGCATTTCCGGTGAGGTGTACCGAACGCCCGCTGGGCTCACGGTCGCGGCGCGCTCTGGCGAGGCGGCAGGAAAGCGCCTGACTGGATCGGATGCCGATGTGGAGTCGCTGATCGAAAAGGCCGCTGAAGCAGTTTACGAGCAGACCCAGCCCTATCGTTACGGGCTGTATCTGGCGAGCGCGGAGCGGCAAAAAGAGGCGCTTGATGTGGTCACCCCGCTGGCGCACAGCGCTGATCGACTCGATCGAGCTTGGGCGCACACGGCGATTGGCGACATGCGTGTTCGCTTGGGCGATGAACCGGGTGTGGGCGTACAGGAGCAGCGAGCCTCGCTCGCTGAGATACCCGGCTTCGCGCCTGCCCTGACCGACTTGGTCTGGGCGGAAATGCTGTCCGGTCACGATCAGGCGCAGTTTGATGCTGCGAATGAGTTTCTTGCCGCCAACCACTCGCGCCGACAATACATCGCAGCCTCTCGACAGAACGATGACGTTGCAAACGTGAGCTACTGGAGGGCGCGCGCGCAAGGCGACTATGCGGAAGCGACTCGCCAAGCGCGACTCATTTTAGGTTCTATGGTGACGGTTCCCGGTGATGTGTACGAAATCGAAGCAGCGGCTTTGGTCCTGAACCACGACGTCACTGCAGCTCGTGCATCGGCGCTCAGGCTTCCTTCAGGCAATCCCGGCCGATCCCTGGTATTGGGCCTGGCTGCCATGGAGGTCGGCGATGCGACGGCCACACGACTGCTCAGCGGCACCGCCCCGAGCGCTTTCTCGGCCGTGGTCGTTTCGCCCGCGGCACTCCAGAGAGCGGTCACGCCCTGGACCGCGCTTGCGAACGCACGCTTTGGCGATCTGCCCGGCGCTCAAACGTTGATCGCGACCACGCCGAGCGACTGCTACCTTTGCGTTCGGGGACGGGCTCAGATTGCAGCCCTCGCCGGCGACCGCGCCGGCGCCGAGCGCTGGTTCGCGGAGGCGATCAAACAAGGGCCCAGCTTGCCGCAAGCCTATGCGGATCGCGGCATTGCTCGTCTGACTTGGGGCGATCTACAAGGCGCGCTGACCGATGCTGAGCAAGCGGCCAAGCTCAGCCCCCATCACGCGGACGCGTGGAAGCTGTGGGGCGATGTGCTGGCGCGCCAGGATCAATGGAAGTCGGCACTCGACAAGTATGAACAGGCCCTCAAGAACGCGCCGAACTGGAAGCAGCTAAACGAAGCACGCGAGGCGGCAGCAAAGCAAAAGCCCTGATTGGACTTCCCGATGGCGGACATCCGTGACCGGCAACTACGGGTCCACGACCCGTCCCTGGTCGGTGTCCCTTGGAGTGTGAGGGGGAATGACCGGTATCGAGCGGGGCTTCAGGCGCCTGCCGGCCCAACACGGACGCTCTGGGCATGTAAATGCTTGGAACAAAGCGGCCTGTGGCGAATGCGTTCTAATTGAACGCCGCCACGACGGCGCGTATTGCATCCGGCTGGGTCACCATATCCGAGTGGCCCATACCCGGAATAATCGACACTGGTACATCGGAACGCTGTGATTGAAATTCGGTCTTCAACTTCTCGGCGTCGAGGAGTTCGTCTGAGCCGCCCACAAGCACTCGAATGGGGCGAGCGGCTCGTCGAATATCGGCTAGATAGTCGTCGTTCGCTCCAAAGTTCTTATACATGCGCCACGAGTATGTCTTCGTCGCCGCTTCGATATTGGCGGGTACCGGAAAGGCAAGCACGGGTAAACCATCCCAGATATGCACACCCCATCGATTGAGTATTGTGAGTCCGATAATTCGACCTACCGACGCGGATGCCCAGCTCTGCGTTGGCGCAGACCCCGGATTTGACTGTCGGACCGATGGAGCGTCGTAGCGCAGATAGGGTGAGACCAGCACGTATCGGTCAACCAATTGTCCGGCCGGAGACTCGACTGCAAAACGCAACACAAATGCAGCCCCCGATGAGAACCCCAAGATCGTCCAAGTGGAGTTTGGAAACTCTGGTTTCTTGTTGGTGACGAGGTCCACCAAGTCATCATCGAGCTGACCGACATAGGTGATGTCGCCATGAGGACGGTTTGCGCCATGCCCACGCAGATCCGGCACGAGCGCAGTGATCCCAGCGCGCTGAAGCGCCAGCGCCAGAGGATGCGTATCGACACCACTGCCGGCCGATCCGTGCAACAGTACGGCCACCTTCTTGTCAGACGCTCGGTACTCGCGGTAGGACAGTAGCGCCCCGTCACGCGCCATGTAACGGAGCACCTCAGGCAGGGCTTGGGTGTCAATGTCTGCGAACGGCTTCGTGATGGCAGGAGCGACGGCCGGCGGCTTTGCCGTGCCAAAGGCAATCAATCCCCCGACAATAGCGCCATAAATGAGCAGCGAGATACAGAGCCCGCCGATAATTCGCTTCAGGTAACGCTTCATAGAGTGTACAATGTACACTTCACGCGCTACCGGCACAATAGTGCAGAATTCAGTTCATGCCTAAAAAGAGCAATCAGTCGACTCGGGAAAAACTCCTCGCCGTCGCGCTCGAGCTCATGGAAAGTTCCGACGGAGTAGACGGCGTCACGATGCGCGCCGTCGCAGCGGCCGCTGGCGTTACCACGATGGCGACCTATAAGCACTTTCAAAATCGGGACGCACTATTGCGTGCCGCAACGGCCGCCGAGTACCCGCGGATCGCAGGCTACTTCGCCCGTGCGAACGCCCGGACTGAGGTTCCGGGGATGCGTGGAATGCTTGGATACTTGAATTACGCGCTCGATCACCCGCAGATTTTCAGGTACATGTTTTCATACCATCGTGCCGATGCCTTTGTATTCCCGCACGACCTCAAAGAAAGCAAATCGCTAACCTTCAATATCTTGTTGGGGGTCGTTTCGGAATTGATGGAGCGCCAGGTCCTTCGATCGGACGACGTCGCGGAGACTGCACTCAGCATTTGGGCGCACGCGCATGGGCTAATCACTCTGTATTTATCTGGGCGGATCGCCGCACCGCGCACCACTTTTCAGAAGCTGTACGTGCGCTCATTGGACCGTTTAGCGCGTGGACTGGCCGCACGCACTGCCAACAATTGCTAAGAAGTGCCCAAATGGTCTGCCGAAAGCTGTCATTCGCGACCGTCAGGAACGGGTCACGACCTGTCCTCCGCCAGTGTCCCTAGGTGTCCCGTCCTGGATGACCGCAGTCGGGAAGAGTATCGGGCGCCTTCCGGCCAAAAGCAGTAGTAGCGACGCTTGAATTTGTTGCCGCAAAGCCGCCGCTCGCAGCGTCGTAGGCTAATCTTTTACTGCGGCGGCGCACCGTTATCGACCGCGCGTTTGCGCAGAAGGACGTTTTTCTCTTCAACGCGAAATTCTCGATACCGCTCAACAATCTGGAAGGTGACCCGCGATACAAGGCTTTGTTGAAGAAGATGAATTGCCCGAATTAGTGTGGTAACGGGAAGTCATGGTCCGGGCCGCTGTGGATCCGTCCACGGACTTGCGTGAAACGCGTCCCTGCGTTTCGCGCCCCGGCCCATGACTTTGCGTGCCCACCGACTGCCAAATCGCCATTCTTGACTGATCAGTCACGAATGAGTTATCTTGCCGCCATGGGTCGACCAAGAGAATTTGACGAGGATGAGGTCATCGCTGAGGCTGTGCAGACATTTTGGAAACAGGGCTATGGCGCAACTTCCATTCCGGACTTGATGGAGGCTACGCAGCTCGAGCGCGGTAGCCTCTACAAGGCCTTTGAGGATAAACACTCGCTCTTCGAACGAGCCTTCGATAACTATCTCAGAGCGGGTCGAGCGAAGATGGCGCAAGTTCTGAGGTCAGATGCGCCTCCGATAGCGCGGCTTGAAGCGTGCCTTGCGCAGGTCGTTGCTGGCTGTTCCGGCGCCGAGGGGGGGCCTGGGTGTTTGGCCGTCAACACAATGGTTGAGCTTGCCCCTTCGGATGCCGCGGTGCGTGATCGATTGGTACGGCACTGGATAGTGGTTGAGCGGATGTTCGAACAGACGCTGCGCGATGGTCAGAGGGAGGGCGAAATACGAAAGGACGTCTCCGCCCGGGAGCTCGCTCGATTGCTGGCGAAATTCATTGCCGGCATCGCCGTGTTTTCGCGGCAAGGCAACCGCAGCGATGCAACTCAGACAATCATTCAATTGGTGAGCCGGGTTAAGTAGCCATTTTATTGACTAATTGTTGACCGATCAGTTCCATACCTCCTGACAGTTGAAGCGGCAGATCTCGGAAAATTGAGGAGATGAGAGTTTATGAATCGTTACACAGGTAAAGTCGCGTTGATTACCGGCGGTAACAGCGGGATCGGTCTGGCGACCGCGAAACGCCTTAAAGAAGAAGGCGCCACCGTAGTCATTTCTGGGCGGGACCCGAAGACCCTAAACGCCGCGGCAGCAGAATTCGGCTTCACCGCCGTTCGCGCGGACGTCGCGCATCTCGGCGAGATCGAGCAGATGTACCGCGAGGCGGTACAGAAGGTGGGCAAGATCGATGTCTTGTTTGCCAATGCGGGAATCTATAAGGCATCTCCCCTCGCCGAGACGACCGAGGCATTTTTCGACGAATCGGTTGATATCAACTTCAAGGGCCTGTTCTTCACGGTCCAAAAGGCGCTGCCATATTTGAACGACGGCGCGGCCATCATCTTGAATAGCTCAACGGTCACCAGTAAGGGCTGGCCGGGTATTGCGGTGTACAGCGCGACCAAAGCGGCAGTGCGGTCACTCGCGCGTTCCTTCTCCGCAGAGTTGCTGCCGCGTGGAATTCGCGTCAACACCGTCAGTCCCGGAGCGACGTTCACTCCCATTTTCGGGCGGCTGGGACTAAGCGCGGCAGAACTCGATGCAACCGCGGCTGGGCTCTTGAAGATGGTGCCTATCGGTCGCTTTGCGACCGCCGAGGATATCGCTGCCGGTGTGGCCTATCTCGGCAGTAGCGACGCGGCGTACGCCGTCGGTAGTGAACTCACGATTGATGGTGGGATTGGGCAGTTGTGATGGCAGGGAACCAGAATCTAAGGAGCAGCATTCGATGATCGATCTTTATTACTGGCCGACGCCCAATGGCCACAAGATTACGATGTTCTTGGAAGAAGCCGGTCTTGACTACCAAATCGTGCCCGTCGATATCGCCCGCGGCGAGCAATTTGAGCCTGGCTTCCTTGCCATAAGCCCGAACAACCGTATGCCCGCAATCGTCGATCAGGCAACGCTTGACGGTGGTAAGCCTATCTCCGTGTTTGAGTCGGGCGCGATTCTGCTTTACCTCGCTGAGAAGACAGGTCGGCTTTTGCCCAAAGATATCCGTGGTCGTACCGCTGCCCTCGAATGGTTGTTCTGGCAGGTGGGGGGCTTAGGTCCGATGGCGGGGCAGAATCACCATTTCAGCCGCTACGCTCCTGAGAAAATCTCGTACGCGATCGAGCGCTACGTCAAGGAGACAAATCGACTTTACGGCGTGCTGGATCGACGGCTCACGGCTCAACCGTATCTCGCGGGTCGCGAGTACTCGATTGCCGATATCGCAGCGTACCCCTGGATCGTACCCTGGCAGCTGCAATCCCAGGATCTTGCGCAGTTTCCCGCGCTAGCTCGCTGGTTCGCGGAAATTGCCGCTCGCCCTGGGACTGCGCGCGCCTACGCCCGCGCCGAGGCGTTCCGCTCTACACCGGTTGTGACCGAGGCGAGCCGCAAGATCCTATTCGGTCAAACCGCCGACACCGTTGCCTAATTAGTTAGTCAACTGGCAAAAATCCGGAGTAAAAATTATGCGAGCGCAAATTGACAAGCGAAGGTTCGGTCCATGGGCCGTCATTACTGGCGCGTCATCCGGCATCGGCAAGGAGTTCGCGCGCCAGATAGCGGCGTCAGGAGTTCATGTCGCTTTGGTCGCCCGGCGAGAGTCTTTGCTGCGGACGGTTGGTGCTGAATGCACCCGGGCGTCTGGTGTCCAGCACCGTATCATCCCTCTCGACCTTTCCGAACCTGACTTCCTCCCGGTGCTTGCAGACGCCACGCGTGATCTCGATGTCGGCCTTGTCGTGTCAAATGCGGGAACCGGCAGTCCTGGACGATTTCTCGACAAGAGCCGCGAAGAACTCATGCAGTTACTGCGGCTAAACACGGCGGCGCACCTCGATATTGCTCGCCATTTCGGCGAACGGCTCGTGCGGCGCGGCTCTGGCGGGCTGATGTTCGTGGGCGCCATGGGCGCGGACAAGGGTATTCCCTTCATGGCGAATGAAGCCGGCGCTAAGGCGTACGTGCGGAGTCTGTCGCTGTCGCTGCATGAGGAGCTCAAGTCTCATGAAATCCACGTGA
>JABCZO010000051.1 GCA_013289615.1 Gammaproteobacteria bacterium | reverse complement strand
CGCGCAGACGCGGCGCACCGAGAATTCGACCTGGCACGACGAGGATCGCGTCGAGATCCACCCGCACGATGCCGAGGAGCGCGGCATCAAGGCCGACGACTGGGTCGGCATCAAGAGCCGCGCCGGTGAGACGGTGCTGCGCGCGCGCATCACGCCGCGGGTGCAGCCGGGCGTGATCTACACCACATTCCATTTTCCGGAATCAGGCGCCAACGTGATCACCACCGATAATTCGGACTGGGCAACCAACTGCCCGGAATACAAAGTCACTGCGGTACAGGTGGTGCGCGTCACGCAGCCTTCCGCGTGGCAGCGCCGATACCAGGAGTTCGACCGCCAGCAGCAATCGCTGCTCGATGCGGCGGTGCATCCGAAGCAGCCGGCCAAGGCGGATTTACCCACCGGATGAGCATCGAGCATCTGGTGCAGATGGCCAACGACATCGGCCATTTCTTCGCCTCCGAGCCGCAGCGCGCCGATGCCATCGACGGCATCGCGGGTCACATCCAGCGCTTCTGGGATCCGCGGATGTTGCGTCATATCACCACCCACCTTAAGAATGGCGGTGCGGGGCTGGACGAACTGCCGCGCGAGGCCATCGCGCGCTTGAAGCTGCCATCGGACTGAAAAGGCGCGCACTGGCGTCGTCATCCGAGCCCTGCACGCAGCAGCGCGTAGCCGATGGACAGCAGCAGTACGCCCCAGCTCGGCAGCCGCCATAGCAGCAGCAGAAAGCCAGCCAGCGCGACCGCAAAGTCAGCCGTGGTGTGGATCGCGCTGGTAAACACCGGCTGGTACAGCGCGCTCAGCAGGACACCGACCACGGCGGCGTTGACAGCGCGCAGTGCCGAGCGCACACCCGCGCGTTGACGCAGCGTCGACCAGAACGGCATGACCCCGAACACCAGCAGCAACGCCGGCAGGAAGATGGCGAGCAGGCAGATGGCCGCGCCCGGCCAACCGTGCGGCGCCGGTGCCATCGCGGCGCCAAGATATCCGGCAAATGTGAACAGCGGCCCCGGCACGGCCTGCGCGGCCGCGTAGCCGGCGAGAAAGGATTGATTCGAGATCCACCCTGGCGGTACCACCTGCGCCTGCAGCAGCGGCAGCACCACATGCCCACCGCCGAATACCAGCGAACCGGTGCGAAAGAATCTGTCCGCCAGCGCCAGCGCGTGATTCCCAGTCATCCAAGCGGCGGTTGGTAGTGCAATCAGCAACCCTGCGAAGGCCAGCAGTGCCGCGATGGCGCCGCGGCGCGATGCGGCGACATCGGCGGGCGCCTCGGTGGCGTTGCGAGGCGAGTGCGGCCGTGAGTCCTCCGTGATCGGCAACAACAGCCAGCCCACAGCGGCGGCGGCGGCCAGCACCAGCAATTGCGTCAGCCCGCTGCCTGCGAGCGTGCAGGCAAATGCAGCAATGAGCGCGATCGTCAACGGCACGCGGCCGGCACAGAATTGACGGCCCATGCTCCATACGGCTTGACCCACCACCGCGACCGCCGCGATCAGCAGGCCATGCACCCATGGCGCATGCAGCAGTTCACCGGCTCCGACCAGGTGCTGTGCGAAGCCGATCATCAGCAGTGCCGACGGCAACGTGAATCCGAGCCACGCGGCCAGGGCTCCGAGCGGGCCGGCACGTTTCAGGCCGATCGCAATGCCGACCTGACTGCTGGCGGGGCCAGGAAGGAACTGGCACAACGCGACCAGCTCGGCGAATTCCGCATCGTCGAGCCAGCGTCGCCGCTCGACGAACTGGTGGCGAAAATATCCCAGATGCGCAATCGGTCCACCGAACGAAGTCAGGCCCAGCTTGAGAAAGGCGAGCAGCACCTGCAGGGCTGAGCTTGGCGGGGGCGAAGAAGATTGGCTTCGGTCAACTGTGGGCAGCGAATTCATCGATGTGGTCGAGCAGGTCGGCGGTGCCTTCGACAGGCGCAAGATCCATCCGCCGCCTCGGTCAGCCGCGGATCAACCGGCTCACCGAACCGATCAGATCGATGGCCAATAGCGCCAGGATTGGCAAGGTGGATACGCCGAAGCCGATGCTGCGTTTGGACGGCTCGGCGACGTAGCCTCGCAGGTAGATGAAGCGCCCGATCAGGTACACGACCCCAAGTAGCGCCACCCAATAGACGGCCACGTAGGCGGTCGCGATCCACAGTGCAGGCAGGAACAGGACCAGCAGTTCCAGCGTGTTCATCTGCACACGAATGTAGCGCTCGAACAGCTCGTTGCCGGTGGTTGCCGGCGCCTTGATGCCATAACGATCGCGGGCCTTGCCGACCAGGATGCCAAAATACAGGAATTGCAACAGGGCGAGTACGGTGATGAGTTCGATCAACGCCATGGTCCACCTGTCGAGCGCGCCGGGCGGATTGCCCGCCGCTATGGTGAGCCAGCGTGCGCCACGGCGCCAGCGTCGGATTTGTGTCGGCGTCACAAATGTTTTACCGTCCGGTGGGCACAATAGAAATATGGCGCCGGCACCGGGGGAATGCCGATCTGTCCCTGGCGGGGCGAATGACCAGCAAACCGGCGCCGATCAAACCGTGATTCTGACAGCAGGCGACGTCACCTATGTTCAAGTTCAAGAATAGGCGTCTCGACCTGCGGCTGACCGTGGTACTAGGACTTTCGATCGGCCTGATCCGAGCAGCGGCCGCGAACGCCTTGACGACGGAAAATCTGCTGGTCAACGGTGACGCGGAACTGCAGCAATGCACCAACGACTGGACCGCTCAGAGCTCGATCCCCGGTTGGCGGGTGATCCGCGGTGCGGCCAGCGTGCTGTGCTATTCCGCATTCGCATTGGCGGCCGAGACGCCGATTACGCCGTCGAATGTGCCGGCTGGCCGCGCACTGTTTAGCGCGCCCGGCGCCGACACCGCGATGGAGCAGATTGTCGATGTCAGCGCGGCCGGCTCGGCCATCGATGATGGCGAGGTCGGCTTCAGTCTTTCCGCTTGGCTTGGCGGCTGGCGCGACCGGCCGGAGCGCGCCACGCTGACCGCGATCTTCCTTGACGGGGACGGCCGCTCCACGGGTTTTCCTGTCGTCATCGCCAGCGCCGACGCGCACGCGCGCGGCGATCTCACCGGCCTCGTGCAGCGCGAAACGCAAGGGCTCGTGCCTGAGGGTACGCGCCGGATCAGCGTGACGGTGCAATTCCTGAGCGGCATGACCTCCTTTGACAATGCCTATGCCGACAACATCTGTCTGACCCTCAGCGGTAAGGTTTCCGGCCTGGCGCCCGCCGCAGCGGTGCCGCCTGCGGCGAGCATCCCAGCGCTCGATCACGTGTACCTGGTCATGATGGAGAATACTAATTATTCCGACGTGATTCACACGACTGCCGATGCGGTGGTCATCGATCCGCAGATGCCCTTTACGGCATCGCTTGCCAGCAGCGGCGTGATCCTGAGCAACATGTGGGGCACCTACCATCCCAGCGACCAGAACTACGTCGCCATGGTCGCCGGGGATACCTACCGGTATGGCCCTACGTATTTTCCTGATTACGATCTGTCGGTCAGGCATCTTGGCGATCTGTTGGACGTACCAGGCAAGACCTGGCGCGCCTACGTCCAAGACATGAAGACGCCGTGCAACCTCCAGTCACAGGGCGCGGGGCGAAACTCGTACTCGCCGGACGATCAGCCATTCGTACAGTTCCAGAACGTGGTCGGCGATCCCGCCCGTTGCGTCGCGGCTATCCGTGATCTCACTGATTTTGAGTCGGCCATCGCCAGCGGTACGCTGCCCGATTTCGCCTGGCTCGCTGCGAACAATTGGTGGGACGGTGAAGGGGCGTGGTACGAGAATTACGACGTCGCATATTCCAACGCCAAACAAGACCAGTTTCTCGAGTCGGCCTTGCAACCGTTGCTGCAGTCCGCGCAATGGAATGAATCGCGCTCGCTCCTGATCCTCACTTGGGACGAATCCGGTGGCTGGGGTTGGCCTGACAATCGTGTGCCGACCATTCTGGTGGGGTCTCGCGGCCTTTTGCGCGCGGGCAGCGTCATGCACGAGCATGTGGACGGTTACGATATGTTGCGCACGATAGAGAGCGCTCTAGGTGTGGGCAGCCTCGGCCGGTTCGACCAGTTTGCTCAACCGTTGAACGCGGTATTCGCGCAGCCGGGAGCCCTCGACGATCGTGCGGCCGGCGACCTGTGGCCTACCGAAGCGGTGGCGACGCGCGGCAGCATCGCCGACACGTTCGGTCAAGCCACCACACCCGCGGCGGTGTACCAGGGCCAACCGCTCACGCTGGTAGTTCCCGCCGGCGTTGACAGCGCCACCGTCGTCAATCTTGAGCCGCTGGGAGGTGTACCGAACCCCGATTCCACGCCCTATCACTTCGCCGCAGACAGCGTATCGGTGCAGATCCCAACCAACCAGTTGACGCCCGGCGTCTATGGCGCTTGGCTTCGCCGGGGAACCGAGCCGCCGCATCGCGCGCCGATGATGGCCGCGATTCTACCGCCCGCGCTCGTCAGCCCGGATAATCCCGGCGTCGAGATCATTGGAGCGGCGTCCAGTGGCGGCAATCCCGCCAACGTCAATGTACGTGAAGGTTCCAATTTCGTCGTTCGCTATTGCCGTCCGCCTGGCATAACGGCAGGCAAGAGCTGGATCGGCATCTTCGCGGTTGGTACACCGAGTGATCAGCTGACCAAGGACAATGCCAATCTGATCGGCTTCTGGCTCAAAACCCCTGGTGGAAATGGCGACCAGGGATGCGGCGAGGCCGAGGCCTTCGCCTCCGAGCTGGCGCCTGGCCAGGAATATCAGGTGCTGCTCCTACAGGACGCGACGCAAGGCGCGTCAACGGCGATCGGCCGCACCGCGGCATTCACTCTGACTCCAGCGCTGCCACACTAGCTCTCGGGGCAGGCCGCGGGTCGCGCGCAGCAGGCGACCGGCATTACCGGTCGCCTCACATGATGTTGCCACCGGCGGCGCAGTGGCGGATATTGCCGCAGCTTCGGTAACTAACCGCAATTTGCCGGACAGCTCACAATTCAAGTTTTGCGGTCCAATGGAGTCAGGACAAATGCAGCCGGAACAGGTGCGCACCGCCGCGCAGGCGCGTGCAATAGTCGAGGAACGGGGCTTGCTGCACGTCAAGGTCGGCGTGTTCGACAATGACGGCGTTCTGCGCGGCAAATATGTCGATCGCGACAAGTTCTTTGCCGCGCTCGACAGAGGACTTGGCTTCTGCGATGTCGTGCTCGGCTGGGACTCGAACGATCAGCAGTACGACAACGTCAGCTTCACCGGTTGGCACACGGCCTTCCCGGATGCCCAGGTGCGCCTGCTGCCGCAGTCCTGCCGCGCGCTGCCGCTCGAAGGCGAGATGCTGCTGTTTCTGGGTGAATTTTCCGGAACCGCCGAAGAGGTCTGCCCGCGCGCGGTACTGCGTCGCGTGCTCCAGCGGGCGTCCGCCATGGGCTACGGCGCGCTGGCTGCCGCGGAATTCGAGTTCTTTATTTTCAGTGAGACGCCCGACAGCGTGCGCGACAAGGGCTATCGCGGGCTGAAAAATCTGACGCCGGGATACTTTGGCTATTCGATCCTGCGCAGTGGCGTGCACGTGGAGCTCTACCAGGCACTGCTGCAGCTCGGCGCCGATATGCGCATGCCGATCGAAGGACTGCACACCGAGACCGGGCCGGGCGTCATCGAAGCCGCGCTGCATTACACCGAGGCGCTGGAAGCAGCGGACCGGGCCGCACTGTTCAAGACCTTCGTGAAGGTTCTGGCACAGCGGCGCGGCCTGATGGCCACCTTCATGGCAAAGTGGTCGCAAGGGCTGCCGGGCCAGAGCGGGCACCTGCACCTGTCGCTGCTGCGGGAGGATGGCTCGGCGGTGTTCTACGACGAGCACAAGCCGCAGACGATCTCGGACGAGCTGCGCTGGTTCGTGGGCGGACAGCAGGCGCTGATGCCGGAATTACTGGCGATGGTCGCCTGCACCGTGAACAGCTACTCGCGCCTGGTGCCGGGTTACTGGGCACCCACGGCGGCGACCTGGGGCGTGGAGAACCGCACCTGCGCGCTGCGGGTGATTCAGGGGGGGCCTACGGGTCAGCGCGTGGAATATCGCATCGCCGCCGCCGACATCAACCCGTATCTGGCGATTGCCGCCGCGATCGGTTCGGGTCTATGGGGCATTGAGCACAGGATCGAACCGGATGAGCCGATCACCGGCAATGCGTATGCGTGTTCACTGCCGGCCAAACGCCAGCTGCCGCGCACGCTCGATGAGGCCGCCCATCGCCTGGCACGCTCCAAGGCAGCGCAGCAGCTGTTCGGTGCGGCCTTTGTCGCCCATTTTGCCGCCAGCCGCGAATGGGAGGAGCGCGAGTTCCGGCGCGCGGTCACGGACTGGGAGCTGGCCAGGTACTTCGAGATCATCTGATGAAAACCATTAGCCCGGTCGATGGCAGCGTGTACGTGGAGCGCGCGAGCGCCACGGCTGCCGAGATCGATGCCACGCTGCAGCGAGCGCGCAGCGCGCAGCGGCTCTGGCGCCAGTTGAGCATCGCCGAGCGCGCCGCGCTGCTGGAGCGTTTTTGCGCCGCCTTCGCGACCCGTGGCGCGCAGATTGCCACGGAGCTCAGCTGGCAGATGGGCCGGCCGATACGCTACGCGCCGAGTGAGGTGCGCGGCACACTCGAGCGCGCCCGCTACATGATCGGCGCCGCCGCCAATGCACTGGCCGACATCGACCCGGGCCCAAAGCCGGGTTTTCGTCGCTTCATCCGCCGCGAACCTTTGGGGGTCGTCTTTACCGTGGCGGCCTGGAACTACCCTTATCTGATCGCCGTGAACAGCGTGGTGCCGGCACTGCTGGCGGGCAATGCCGTGATTCTCAAGCATTCGGCGCAGACGCCGCTGTGCGCCGAGCGCTTCGCTGACTGCTTTGCCGCCGCCGGGCTGCCGCCGGGAGTGTTTCAGGTGCTGCATCTCGAGCACACCGACACCGAGCGGGTGATTCGCGACGCACGCGTGGATTTCGTGGCATTCACCGGGTCGGTGGCGGGCGGGCGGGCGGTACAGCGCGCGGCCGCGGAACGCTTCATCGGTGTGGGTCTTGAGCTTGGTGGTTGCGATCCGGTCTACGTACGCCACGACGCCGACCTGGCGCACGCCATCGAGAACATCGTCGACGGCGCTTATTTCAATTCCGGCCAATCGTGCTGCGGGCTACAGCGCCTGTTCGTGCACGAGAGCGTGCATGAGCGCTTCACGGCCGGCTGCATCGATCTGATCGGTCAGTACCGGCTGGGTGATCCGCTGGACCCGGCGACCACACTGGGTCCGGTGGTGCGCACCGCCGCCGCCGAATCAGTTCGCGCGCAGCTGCGTTCGGCCATTGCCGCAGGCGCGCGCCCGGTCATCGACGAGCGCGAATTTCCGCTCAGCCGCGTGGGCACGCCGTACCTGGCGCCGCAGCTGCTGCTGGATGCGCCAGCCAACTCATCGGTCATGCGCGAGGAGATCTTCGGTCCGGTCGCCGGCATCATGAAGGTGCACTCGGACCAGGAGGCGATAGCGCGGATGAACGACAGCGCGTTCGGGCTGACGGCGGCGATCTGGACGGGCGATGAAGCGGCGGCGCTGGCGCTCGGCGAGCAGGTCAATACCGGCACCTGGTTCATGAATCGCTGCGATTACCTGGACCCGGCGCTCGCCTGGGTCGGAGTCAAGGATTCCGGCCGCGGCTGCGCGCTCTCGGTGCTCGGCTTCGAACATCTGAGCAGGCCAAAATCATTTCATCTGCGGGTGGCCACGTGAGCGCGATTCTGAAGGCGAACTGGAACTATCCGACGATTATCTGGGCCGGTCCGGGCCGCATCGGCGAACTGCCGGCGGCCTGCGCCATGCTCGGCATCAAACGGCCGCTGCTGGTGACCGATCAGGGTCTGCGCGCAGCGCCGATGGTGCAGCAAGCCCTGGCGCTGGTGCCGGGGACCGGCCTGTTCGCCGGGGTGCAGGGCAATCCGGTGGCCGCCAATATCGAGGCGGGCCTTACCGCCTACCGCGCCGGCGGTCACGATGGCGTGATCGCCTTCGGCGGCGGCTCGGCGCTCGATGCCGGCAAAGTCATTGCGTTCATGTCGGGGCAGACGCGCCCGCTGTGGGACTTCGAGGATGTCGGGGACTGGTGGACACGTGCCGACCGGCGCGGCATCGCACCGGTGGTTGCCGTGCCGACCACGGCCGGTACAGGTTCGGAAGTGGGCCGCGCCGGCGTGGTCATCAACGAGGCCACGCACCAGAAGAAAATCATCTTTCATCCGCAGATGATGCCTGGCGTGGTGATCAGCGATCCGGAGCTGACCGTCGGTCTGCCGCCGGCGATAACAGCGGCCACCGGCATCGACGCGTTCGTGCACTGCTTCGAGGCCTATTGCGCGCCCGGCTATCATCCGCTCGCCGACGGCATAGCGCTGGAAGGCATGCGACTGATTCAGACCTATCTGCCCCGGGCGTGCGACAACGGCCGGGACATCGAGGCCCGATCGCGCATGCTGGCGGCCGCCAGCATGGGTGCGACGGCTTTCCAGAAGGGACTCGGCGGCGTGCATGCGATCGCGCACCCGGTAGGGGCGTATTTCAATACCCATCATGGCCTGACCAATGCGGTCGTGCTGCCCTACGTGATCGCGCATAACCGGCCGGCCATCGAGGCCCGGCTTGCCGTCATTGCCCGAACTCTGGAGCTGTCCGGCGAACCATACCGCGCGGTATTCGACTGGGTGCTCGCGTTCCGCCAGCGCCTGCGTATCCCGCATTCGCTGGCCGAGATCGGCGTTGCGCTCGGCAACGCCGACACGATCGGGCACGAGGCGTCGCGGGATCCGTCAGCGGCCAGCAATCCGTTGCCTACCGATGCGGCGACCTATGCGCGCCTGTTCCGCTCGGCGGTGAAAGGCGACTTGACACTGGCCGGCTGAGCGCGGCGATCCTTCGACCGCGGGTTGGATGGATGATGACAACGTCCTTACATTGAATCGCCGGCTGCCCGGGGTGCCAGCAAGGAACGAACGATGAACGACGGTGATGGTAGCGACAAGGTTGCGCCAGGATTGAGCCCTGATGCGGAAGTAGTGGACTATTCCATTCAACTGGCGTTGCTCGCGGCTATTGTGACTTCCTCCGACGATGCGATCGTCAGTAAAACGCTAACTGGCCGTATCCAATCATGGAATGCGGGCGCCACGCGCATCTTCGGCTATCAGGCGGACGAGGTGATCGGAAAGCCGATCACAGTCATTATTCCACCAGAGCTCCACGACGACGAGCGACGCATTTTGGAACAATTGAGTCGCGGCGAGCGCGTGGATCATTTCGACACAATTCGTCTGACCAAGGATGGCCGGCGCATCCCGATTTCCCTCACCGTATCCCCGATACGCGATTCCCGCGGTAACATCGTCGGCGCCTCCAAAGTCGCGCGCGACATCTCTGAGCGCGCGGCTGCCGAACAAGCATTGCGTGAGAGTCAACAGCGGTTACTAGAAAGCGAACAAGCACTTCTTGATGCTGATCGCCGCAAAAATGAATTCTTGGCGCTGCTGGCGCACGAACTGCGTAATCCGCTTGCCCCGATCCGTTATGCGTTGGCCACCACCAAGAAGGAAGGCAGGACGCTTGAACAGCAGAAGCGTGCTGAAGAGGTTATCGAACGGCAAGTAACGCACATGAGTCGCTTGTTGGATGATCTCCTCGACGTCTCACGCATTACACGGGGTGTACTTGAGCTGAAGAAGATTGCTACCGAACTGACGCTGATAATCGGGGCCGCCATCGAAACCGCTCGGCCCATTCTGGATGCGAAACGGCACAAGCTCTCGCTCGAGCTGCCAAAGCATGCTGTGCGGCTCGAGGCCGACCCCGTGCGCTTGTCGCAGGTATTTTCTAACCTTCTGATTAACGCCGCTAAATACACGGACCCCGGCGGCAACATACAGCTGACGGCAGCCCAGGAAGGAAGTGAGCTGGTCGTCGCGATACGCGATAACGGCATGGGTATCGCTCCAGAGATGATGCCGCGGTTATTCACGCGCTTCTCACAGGCTCAATCGGCCCTTGGGCGCGCGGAGGGGGGACTGGGTATCGGTTTGTCTCTCGTGCGCGGGCTCGTTTCACTGCACGGGGGTAGCGTAACAGCACTGAGCGACGGACCTGGTCACGGCAGCGAGTTTATTGTGCGAATTCCAGTTGGCACACCCCTGGAGAGCGCCGACATTGAGGCAACCCAGGACGTTCCCGTATCGGGAGCCGGGCTGAAGATCCTCGTCGTCGATGACAGTCGAGATGCGGCTGATACTTGCGCAATACTCCTGGAACTCTCGGGCCATCATGTGCAGACAGCCTATACCGGCCGCCAGGCACTCGATCTTGCACAGACGTTCCATCCGCATGTGCTTTTGCTGGATATCGGTCTTCCGGATCTCGATGGTTACCAGTTGGCCAAGAAGGTCCGGGAATCCTCATGGGGACGGGGCACCGTTCTCGTCGCCGTGACCGGCTGGGGCCAGCAGGACGATCGGCGCCGAGCGTTCGAAGCCGGCTTCGATCACCACCTGACAAAACCGATTGCGGCCGAGACTGTCGAGTCTCTTATTCAGTCCCTAGGTACGACGCTGCATCCGAGCAAAAGCAAATAATTTCGGCGCGGCCTCACTGCTCCCCGTAGGCTGCTGCGGCAAATCAGCCGGGTGAATGTAGGTCAATGCACCGTTAGAAGTAAGAGATCATATGCGACGTAAGTAAATGATTACACACGATAAGTCGTCGAGCAGATGCGATGCGCCAGCACTTGCTGTGCTAGGCGCGCTGTGCGGGACACTCTGTCGAAGTACGCTACACGCCACTGGGTCCGATGGCTTTGAGGTAAGTCGCCGGCCATGACATCGGGAGACGCAAGAATGAAGGCATCACTATTGGCTTTTTCGGCGGCCGCGTGTGTGACCGCGCTGGGAACAGTGTCCTGGGTCACGGCGGTACACGCTGAAACTCCCTATGAGAGAGACCAGAGAGAACAGCTGGAGAAATATCAGCAACAGCACGGCTTATCGCCGCAGGTGCTGCAAGCCCAACGGTGGCAGCAAGAATGGCGGCAGCAACATCCGAGTGAGCCGATGCCGACCCTAGGTGAGTTGGAGAAGCTGCATCGTCAAGAAATCCTGCAAAACATGAATCAGGATTTCGCGAAAATGCGTCAAGAACGACAGGCGCAACTGCAACGCGAGTACTTACTGAGTAAGCAACATCAGCAGCAGATCCTGGCATCGCAGCACGTCACCTGGACGCCGCAGCAATGGAAAGAATGGGACAGGCAGTATGATCTGGCGCAGCAGCAGAAGGCCAAGGATTATCTGAAGGCTTTGGCGGAAGCGGGCGAGATGAGCCGAGCGGAGATGGCCCAAGAGGAACAGGACAGAATTCGCAGGAGTGGTAATTGAGCGATCGAGATTGACGGCGATTCTCTATATTTGGCTCCCGTTCAATCGGGGAATCATTCCACAATTAGGCGTGCGCTAGGTAAACATGAGAGCTGCACTATGGCTTGCCTTCGCTGCCTTGGGGCTAAGCCTCGCGCCGAGCGCCAGGGCAGCCACGACCCTGAAGCTGGTCGAGGTGATCACAAGCCCTGAGCGCACCGAGACGCTCAAGACCATCATCAAGACCTTCGAGGACGCCAACCCCGATGTGCGGGTCGAGGTCACCTCTCTGCCCTGGGGACCCTCGTTCGAGAAATTTGCGACCATGGTCGCCGCCGGCGACACGCCCGATGTGGTCGAGATGCCCGACCTATGGCTGGCGCTGTATGCCAATAACGGCGCGCTCGAGAGCCTCGAACCGTATCTGAAGACCTGGGAGTACACGCGTGAATTGAACCAACGGACCTTGCAGTTGGCGCGGGTGATCAGGAACACCGCCTATATGCTGCCTTACGGCTTTTACCTGCGAGCGCTCTACTACAACAAGAAGATGTTTGCTGCGGCAGGCGTGAGCGCCCCGCCCAAGACCCTCGATGAGTTTGTCGCGGTCTCGAAGAAGATCTCGAGCCTTCCTGGCAGATATGGATATTGCCTGCGCGGCGGCTCCGGCGGTGTCAACTCCTGGTTGATGTTCGGTGCCCTCGGCAGTGGTTCGGATGCGTTTTTCAACGCCGACGGCACCTCGACCTTTACCGACGCTGGTTGGGTCAAGGGCTTCAACGCGCTGGCGGAGATCTACAAGTCGGGGCTTGCGCCCAAGGACAGCGTCAATTGGGGCTACAACGACGTCGTTGCCGGCTTCTATTCGGGCACCTGCGCGATGATCGATAACGATCCGGACGCCCTGATAGCGATCGGCGAGCGCATGAAGCCCGACGACTTTGGCGTCGCGCCATGGATCAAAGGCCCGTCTGGCAAGAGTTTCCCCACCATCGGCTATACCGGTTGGTCAATGTTCGCCAACAGTAAGCACAAGGAGCTGGCCTGGAAGCTGATCGCCACCCTCGATGGTGTCGCAGGCAACCAGACATGGAACCGGCGCATCGGCGTGCTGCCCATCTACACTGCGGCGGCAAAAGATCCCCTTTACACCGATCCCAGGTTCAAGGGCTGGTTCGATGAACTCAGCGATCCGGACGTGGTACCGATGCTGATGCCCACGGACCTTCGCGCCTGGGCTCTTTTTGGCGGCTCGATCGTTCCCCGAACCAGCCAGAGCCTGCTGCTGGGCCAGATTACGGCGCTGGAAATGGCGCAGCAATGGGCGTCGGTCATGACCAAGGCGAGACAGAGCCAGAAGTGACAGCCGCCCGCAGACGTATCGCAAATGGTGCGGAACCCTATGTCTATACCGCGCCGGTACTTATCCTGATCATCGCGGTCCTGCTGGTGCCGTTGAGCGTCGGCCTGTCGTATGCGTTTCGTGATATCCAGCTGCTCGATCCGTACAGCGGCGGATTTGTCGGCTTCGATCACTTCCGTGAGCTCAAGGCCGACCCGAGTATTCGCGCCGCGCTGCGCAACACCCTGATCTGGACTGGCGTATCGGTGACGCTGCAGTTCATTTTCGGACTGATCCTTGCGCTGCTGCTGAACCGTGAGTTTCCGGGTCGGCGGCTGGTGCAGGCGCTGGTATTCGTGCCCTGGGCGGTACCCACCTTTCTGGTTGGCCTGGACTGGGCATGGCTGTTCAATCCCGTGGTCGGACCTCTACCCGGGTGGATGTTCGCCCTGAAGATGACGCGCGACACCAACAATCTGCTGGCCGACCCTGGCACGGCGCTGATCGGACCGATCGTCGCCGCAATCTGGTGGGGCATCCCATTCTTCGCCATCACGAGCCTCGCCGCGCTGCAATCGATTCCGAAGGATCTGTACGAAGCGGCGTCGATCGACGGGGCCGGTACGTTCAGGCAGTTTCGCTCGATCACGCTGCCGTTGCTTGCACCCACAATCGCCATCACGATCCTGCTGCGTACAGTGTGGGTTGCCAATTTTGCCGACCTGATCGTAGTGATGACCAATGGCGGTCCCGCCGATTCCACCCAGACCGTGGCCAGCTACATCTTCACGGTCGCCTTTCGACGGCTGGATTTCGGTTATGCCTCGAGCATCGCAGCGGTGCTGTTGGCGTTGTTGTTGGTCTACGCACTCGCCATCCTGAGCCTGCGGCGCCTGTTCGTTCAGCGGCAGTGGTAGCCACCCGGATGCGGCGTCGAATCCTCTATTGGAGCTGGCATTACCTGCTGATCTCGCTCTACGTCCTGTTCGCCGTGTTTCCGCTTTACTGGCTGACAAAAGTTGCCCTGACACCCAACGATCTGCTCTACAGCGAAGGTATCAGGCTCTGGCCGTCACGCACGAGTCTGGAACATTTCCGATTCGTTCTGACCCATAGCGACTTTCCGCTGTTCTTTCGCAACAGCCTGATTGTCTCCTGCACCACGGCCGTGGCGGTGACGTTGATCGCCGGCGCTTGCGGCTATGGCCTGTCGCGCTTCAGATTCCGCGGCAAGCCGGTGCTGGTGGCGCTGATGCTGATCACGCAGATGTTTCCCCTGGTCATGCTGGTGGCGCCGATGTTTCGGCTGCTCGCGCCACTGGGACTGACCAACAGCCTGACTGGCTTGGTGATCGTCTACAGCGCCTTCAATGCGCCGTTCGCCACCTTCCTGATGCAGTCCTTCTTCGATGCCATTCCGAAGGAGCTCGAAGAGGCGGCCATGATCGATGGCGCCACGCGTTTCGGCGCCTTCCGCCGCATTATTCTGCCCCTGACGCTGCCCGGCATGGCCGCCACGGGCGGTTTTGTGTTTACCGCCGCCTGGAGCGAACTGCTGTTCGCGCTGATGTTGAATTCCTCGCCCCAGGCCAGCACATTTCCGGTAGGACTGTTGTCGTTCGTGTCGAAGTTCTCGGTCGATTTCGGGCAAATGATGGCGGCCGGAGTGCTCGCGCTGATTCCGGCCTGCGTATTTTTCCTGCTCATTCAGCGCTATCTGGTGCGTGGACTGACTGCCGGCGCCGTGAAGGGTTAAAAAATAGGCACGCCATGAGCGCGATCGACATCAGCGGCGTGAGCAAGCGCTACGGCGCCACCCCGGTTTTACACGAGATCACTCTCGCCGTGGCGGCCGGCGAATTCGTGGTACTGGTGGGACCCTCGGGCTGCGGCAAGTCGACGCTGCTGCGCATGATTGCCGGACTCGAGGAGGTCAGCGCTGGGGAAATCAGGATTGACGGCAAGCTGGTCAACGATGTGCCACCCAAGGCACGGGATATTGCCATGGTGTTTCAATCCTACGCGCTCTATCCTCATATGTCGGTAGCCGAGAACATGGCCTACAGCCTGCGGCTGCGACGGACCTCCAAGCACGACGTCGAGTCGGCGATCAATGCCGCGGCGCTGAAACTCGGAATCGGCTCATTGCTCGACCGCAAGCCCAGGGCACTGTCGGGCGGACAGCGCCAACGTGTCGCGATGGGACGGGCGATCGTGCGCCGACCCAAGGCATTTCTGTTCGACGAGCCATTGTCCAATCTCGATGCGCGGCTTCGGGAGCACATGCGCGCCGAGATCAAGAAGCTGCATCTCGAGCTCGGGGCCACCTCGATCTACGTCACGCACGATCAGATCGAAGCCATGACGTTGGCGGATCGGATCGTTGCGATGAACGGTGGCCACGTCCAGCAGGTGGGCAGCCCACTCGACCTCTACGATAGGCCAACCAATCTGTTCGTTGCCGGTTTCATCGGGTCACCAGCGATGAACATGTTCCCTGCGCTTTTCAGTCGGCGTGAGGGCCGGCCGACGCTTGTACATGCCGGTTTTGCCCTCCCTTTGGATCACGATCCGGCTCTGGCGGAGGGCGCAGCGCTGACGGTCGGCATTCGGCCCGAGCACGTCGCGCTCGGAGCGGGCCCGCTTTACGGTGTCGTCGACCTGGTGGAACCCACCGGCCTGGGCACCATCGCACACCTCATGCTGGCCGGGACCGCACTCCAGACGTTCAGCCTCGCGCGGCTATCGCTGACGATCGGAGCCAGCGTGGCCATGGATTTGCCAGCGCACAGGC
>JABCZO010000050.1 GCA_013289615.1 Gammaproteobacteria bacterium | reverse complement strand
TCCACGAACACCGAGCGCTGCTTGGCCATCTCCTCGGCCTTCTTCTTGCCCATCGCCCGGCGCAGCAGATCGGCGCCGCCGAGCGTGTAGCCGGCCAGCACCTGGGCGATCTGCATGACCTGTTCCTGGTAGAGGATCACGCCATAGGTCGGGGCGAGTATCGGCTGCAGCTCCGGGTGCAGATAGCCGATTGCCGCCTGGTTGCGGCCGTGCTTGCGATTGATGAAATCCTCGACCATGCCCGACTGCAGCGGCCCGGGACGAAACAGCGCCACCAGCGCCACGATGTCCTCGAAGCGATCGGGCTGCAGGCGACGGATAAGATCCTTCATGCCGCGCGACTCCAGCTGGAACACCGCCGTGGTGCGGCAGGCTTTGAGCAGCGCGTAGGTCGGCGCATCCTCCATCGGCAGCGCGCCGAGCTCGAGCGGTGCCGCTTCGTGGCGGGCGCGTTCGGCGTTGATCGTCGCCACCGCCCAGTCGAGCACGGTCAGCGTTCGCAGGCCGAGGAAGTCGAACTTCACCAGTCCTGCGGCCTCGACGTCGTCCTTGTCGAACTGGGTGATCACGCTGGCACCGCCCGGCTCGCAGTACAGCGGCGTGAAGTCGGTCAGCACCGACGGGGCGATCACCACGCCGCCGGCGTGCTTGCCGGCATTGCGCGTCAGGCCCTCGAGCGACTGCGCCAGCTCGAGCAGGTTGTGCACCTCCTCATCCTGCTGGTAGAGCCGCTTGAGTTCCGCCTCCTTGGCGATGGCGTCGGCGAGCGTGATGCCGAGTTCGAACGGGATCAGCTTGGCGATACGATCGACGAATCCGTACGGGTGACCGAGCACACGCCCGACATCGCGTACCACCGCCTTGGCCGCCAGGCTGCCGTAGGTGATGATCTGCGACACGCGCTCGTGACCGTACTTGCCGGCCACGTAATCGATTACCCGATCGCGCCCTTCCATGCAGAAGTCAACGTCGAAGTCCGGCATCGACACGCGCTCGGGGTTGAGGAAGCGCTCGAACAGCAGGTCGTAGCGCAGCGGTTCGATGTCGGTGATGCGCAGCGCGTAGGCCACCAGCGAGCCGGCGCCCGAACCGCGCCCGGGCCCGACCGGCACGCCGTTGTCGCGCGCCCAGCGGATGAAATCGGCCACGATCAGGAAATAGCCGGCGAAGCCCATCGGGCAAATGACCTCGAGCTCGGCGGTGAGCCGTGCCCGATAGCGCACCGCTTCCTCGCCCACAATGCCGAGCGCGGCCAGCCGGCTAGCAAGGCCGTGCGCGGCCTCGGCGCGCAGGAACTCATTGGGTGTGCTGCCCTCGGGCACCGGGTAGTCCGGCAGGCGCGGCTGATCGAGCGTGAGCTGCAGGCTGCAACGACGTGCGATCTGCACCGTGTTGGCCAGCGCCTCGGGGATGTCGGCAAACAGAGCGGCCATTTCCACGGCGCTGCGCAGGTACTGCTGCGGCGTGTAACGCCGCGCACGCCCGGCATCCGCCAGCAGCGTACCGTCGTGAATGCACACGCGCGCCTCGTGCGACTCGAAGTCGTCGGCCCTAAGGAACCGCACATCATTGGTGGCGACCACCGGCACGCCGCGCTGCGCCGCAAGCTTCAGTGCCGCCGGCAGGTAGGCGCGCTCCTCGGGCCTGCCCAGGCGCTGCAGTTCGATATAGAAGCGATCACCGAACAGCGAACACCAGAAGTCGAGCGCCTGGCCTGCCTGCTGCTCGCGCTCGCGCAGCAACGCGCGGCCGACGTCGCCTTCATGCGCACCCGAGAGCGCAATCAGGCCGGCCGTGGTGCGCTGGTTGAGCCAGCCGCGTTCGATCAGCGGCACCGACGTGAGCGTCTGGCCTTCCAGGTAAGCACGGCTGACCAGCCGCGCCAGATTGCGGTAGCCGCCCAGGTTCTGGCACAGCAGCGTCAGCCGCGACGGGCCCTGTTTTTCGTCCGCTTCGCTCAGCAGCAGATCGACGCCGATGATCGGCTGTACACCGCGCTCGAGCGCGGCGCGATAGAACTTCACCATCGCAAACAGATTACACTGATCGGTGAGCGCCACCGCCGGCATGGCCTCGGCCCTGACCGCAGCCATCAGGTCGGCGACCCGCACCACGCTGTCGATCAGCGAATACTCGGTGTGCAGCCGCAGATGGACAAAGCTCGCCGTCATTGTTCGAGTTCCGCCGCGTCGAGCGGCGAGCCCCACGGCAGCGCATCGGTCAGCCAGCTGCGCAGCGGATTGAAACTGCGCCGATGGATCGGGCACGGGCCCAGGTGTACCAGCGCCTGCAGGTGCTGCGGCGTGCCATAGCCGAAATGCTGCGACATGCCGTAGCCGGGGTAGCGCGCGCACATACCCACCATCAGCGCATCGCGATGTGTCTTGGCGATGATCGACGCGGCGCTGATGCTGGGCAGGATCGCATCGCCACCCACCACGGTGCGCACATGGCAATCAGCAAAGCAATCAAACAGGTACGGGGAACAGTTGCCGTCGATCATGATCATGGTTGGCCGCTGCCGCAGATCCAGCAGCGCGCGTTTCATCGCCAGCAGCGTCGCCTGAAGGATATTGAGCAGATCGATTTCCTCGTGGTCGGCCTCGGCCACCGCCCAGGCAATCGCGCGCTCGCGGATGCGCAGCCCGAGCACGTGACGGCGCTCGGGGGCGAGCTGCTTCGAATCGCGCAATCCGCGGATCGGACGCCGCGGATCGAGGATCACCGCCGCGGCCACCACCGGGCCCGCGAGCGGGCCGCGTCCGGCCTCATCCACGCCTGCGATCAGTTCGGTCAATGCCGCAAGCCCTCCGCGTCGAGCCCCTTGTCGGCCAGCAGTCGCAGCACGGCTTGCGCAGCGCGTGCCGCCCCTCCCGCCCGCAATGACTGATGTACCTGTAGAAATTCTCGCTGTAAATACTCACGATAGGCAACATCGTCGAGCGCCCGCTCGATCGCGCCGCACAGGTTCTCGCTCGTCACCGCCTGCTGAAAGAACTCCGGCGCCAGCGCCGTTCCGGCCAGCAGGTTCGGTAGCGAAAAATACGGCAGTCGCACCAGCCGCAGCGTGCGCAGCAGCAGCGCCGTCAGCGCGCCGACGCGGTAGGCTACCACCATCGGGCAGCCGCACAGCAGTGCTTCCAGGGTCGCGGTGCCCGAGGTGACCAAGGCTGCATCGGCGGCCGTGAGCGCGCAGCGCGCCTGGGCGTCGAGTATCAGCAGATTCAGGCGCGCGGCGGCCGGTATCGCCGCCAGCCTGCGCTCGAACTCGGCGCGCACCGTGGCGTTGGCCATCGGCGCCAGCAGCTGCAGATCCGGACGGCGGCGCGATATCTCGATCGCAGCGGCAAGGAACGGCGTTGCCAAGCGCTGCATTTCACCGAGCCGGCTGCCCGGCAGCAGTGCCAGTACCGGACGCTGCGCCGCAAGGCCTAGTGCCGAGCGCGCCCCGGCGCGGTCCGGGGCGAGCGCGATCTGATCGGCCAGCGGGTGACCGACGAACTCGGCCCGCACCGCATGGCTGCGATAGAACTCAGGTTCAAACGGCAGCAGGCACAGCACCAGATCGCAGCGGCGCGCGATCGTGCGCACCCGGCCCGGCCGCCAGGCCCAGACCTGCGGACTGACATACTGCACCGTGGCGATGCCGTGGGCCTTGAAGCGCCCCGCGAGGCCAAGGTTGAAGGCCGGCGCGTCGATGCCGATGAAGACGTCAGGCTGCCAGGCGAGGATGCGCCCGATCAGCATCGAGCGCAGCCGCAGCAGCCGTGGCAGGTGCCGGAGCGGCTCGAGCAGCCCCATGACCGCAAGCTCGTGGGCGTCCGCCAGCGCCACGCAGCCGGCAGCGCGCATCGCGGGCCCGGCGACGCCGAGCAACTCGATCGACCCGCAGTGCTCGCGCAGCGCGCCGATCAGCGCGGCACCAAGCGCGTCGCCGGAGGTCTCGCCGGCAACCATTGCGACCCTGAGGGTGCTCATCGGTCAGCTCAACTCAACACTGAAACGACAGGGCGGCTGGCATGCATGCCATCGGCTGACGGCCCATCAGCGGATCAGGCTGCGTTCCGAGGTCTGGATAAAATCCAGCAGCGGCTTGAGCTCGGGCTGGGTGGCGACCAGCGCACCCAGCTGCTCGACCGCCGCCGCCAGCGGCAGCTCGCTGCGGTACAGGAGCCGGTAGGCATTGCGCAGATTGCGGATCTGGTCGGAGGAGAAGCCGCGGCGCTTCAGACCTTCGCTGTTGATCGAGTGCGGCACCGCCGGATTGCCCACCGCCATGACGTACGGCGGCACGTCGCGGGTCACGCCGCAGTTGTTGGCGAGAAACGCGTGCGCGCCGATCTTGCAGTGCTGGTGCACCGCGCAGTAGCCGCTCAGGATCGCCCAGTCACCGATCTGCACGTGACCGGCAATCATCGCCAGATTCACCATGATCACGTTGTCGCCGATCACGCAGTCGTGCGCCACGTGCGTGTAGGCCATGAATAAATTATCGCTGCCGATCCTGGTGACGCCCTGATCGAGCACTGTGCCGCGACTGATGGTGCAGTACTCGCGCATCACGTTGCGATCGCCGATCACCAGCCGGGTGGGCTCGCCGGCATATTTCTTGTCCTGCGGCGCCTCGCCGATCGAGGCGAACTGAAAGATCTTGTTGTCTGCGCCCACCGTGGTGTGGCCGACGATCAGCGCATGCGGGCCGATCCAGGTACGCGGCCCGATCTCGACGTTGCCGCCGATGACCGCAAAGGCACCGATCTCGGCGTCGGCCGCCACCCGCGCGCCGGCCGTGACCACCGCGCGCGGGTCGATCACGGCAGGTCCGCCGGTGTCGGCGTGGCTGGCACGCTGGTCAGATCCGGTGCGATCATGATCTGCGCGTTGGCCACCTCCTCGCCGCCGACTTCGGCCCGGGTCGCGTAGCGGTAGATGCCCTTGAAGGTGCGATCCAGGTTGACCACCAGGATCAGCTGGTCGCCCGGCTCGACCGGCTTGCGAAACCGCGCCTTGTCGATGCCGACAAAATAGAAGCGGGTGTTCTCATCCGGTATGACATCGGCCGTGAGGAATGCCAGCAGCCCGGAGGCCTGGGCCAGCGCCTCCATGATGATGACGCCCGGCATCAGTGGGCGGTGCGGAAAATGGCCGGTGAAGTACGGTTCGTTGTAGGTGACGTTCTTGAGTGCGCGCAGGGTCTTCCCGGGCACGAACTCCAGCACCCGATCTACCAGCAGGAACGGGTAGCGGTGTGGCAGGTATTTCATCACGCCATTGATATCGAGTGTCATTGGCTCATTCATCGTTCGGTTCCTGTTGCATCCCAAGCACGCGGGGCTGCTGCGCGCGATCGCCACGATCGCGCTCTGCCAGCCGTTTGAGCGTAGTCAATGTGCGCCACCAGCGACGGATCGGCTCGACTGGAATCACGCTGGTATAGACCCCGGGACTGGCGACCGAGTGCGGCACCATCGACATGCCGGTCAGCACGACATCGTCGCCAATCTCGATGTGACCGGACAGGCCGCAGCCGCCCGCGATCATGCAGCGCTCGCCGATGCGCACGCTGCCGGAGATGCCGGTACAGGCCGCGATGGCGGTGTGCGCTCCGATCAGCACGTTGTGGCCGACCTGGATCTGGTTGTCGAGCTTGACGCCCTCACCGATCACCGTGTCGTCCATCGCGCCGCGGTCGATGGTGGTATTTGCACCGATCTCGACGTCATCACCGATGCGCACGCTGCCGACCTGCGGCACCTTGAGCCAGCGGCCGCCCTCACGCGCCAGGCCGAAGCCGTCGGCGCCGATCACCGCGCCGGAATGAATCAGCACCCGCGCTCCCAGCACTACGCCGTGCTCGAGCGTGACGCGACTGATCAGCCGGCAGTCGGCGCCGATGCGCACCCCGTCGCCGATGATACAGGCCGGGCCAACCAGGCAGCGCGGCCCGACCACGGCACCGGCGCCGATGAGCGCATACGGGCCGATTTCACCGCTCGCATCGACCTGCGCGCGCGCAGCAACGATCGCGGTCGGATGGATTCCCGGCCGCAACGGCGGCGGCGGGTGCAGTAGCACGGCAATGCGCGCGAACAGCGCGTGCGGATTTGAGGTAACCAGCGCGGCCACCGGACAGGCCGCGGCGCTGCGCGGCTCGAGTATCACCGCGGCCGCGTGCGTGGCGGCGAGCTGGGAGGAGAGCCGGGGGTTGGCGAGAAAACTCAGGGCGCCGGCGCCAGCCGACAGCAGCGGCGCCACGTGGTCGACGCTGACGGCCGGATCGCCCGACAGCTCGCAACCAAATCGTACCGCCAGCTCGCCTAGTGCAATGCCCATGGTCCGCAGGATCTGAACGCCGGCGATGCTGCGCTCGGGGGCGGCTATTTCGGCGTAGTCGAGCCCTTGGGTGCCGCAGCCGGGGCGCCAGCCTTCGGAGTCGCAGCCGGCGCGGCGCCGCCCGCAGCCGGCGCCCGTACGCCGCGCGCCTGCAGCGCTGTCAGCACCTGCGGTGTGACATCGAGCACCGGGGAGGCAAAGATCACGCCGTCGGCCAGCACCAGGTCGAATTTCTGTGCCTGCGCAAAATTCTGTACTTCCTCCACCAGGGTTTTCTGCAGCTTGGAGAGTTCCTCGTTCTGCCGGGCGTTGAAGTCGTCCTGGTATTGCTGCACCTTGAGCTGCAGCTCACGATTGCCGTCGCGCAGTTCACGCTCGGCAGTGGTGCGCTGGTCGGCGGACATGGTGGCCGAATCGCGCTGCAGCGAGTCTTCCTTGTTCTTCAGGCTCTGCTGCTGGGTCTGCAGATCCTTCTGCTTGCCGGCGAATTCGGCTCGCAGCGCGTCCTGCGCGGCCTTGGCCTGCGGCGACTCCTGCATCAGCTTGGCGTAGTTGACTACGCCGATCTTCAGATCCGCCCACGCCGGCGTGGCCGCAGCCGCCAGCGCCACGACCCCTGATACCCCTACTAGCCAGCGCCGAAGACTCATGCCTGCTCCTGCTTATGCCTATGCTTAAGCCACATTAAAACGACTGACCGATCGAGAACTGAAAGCCCTCGGTGCGATCCGCAAAATGGATCCCATCGGCGCGGGCCGGATTGAGCGCGATGCCGTAGCTGAAGCGAAAAATGCCCAGCGACGGCGCGAGCCATTGCACCGCAACACCGGTGCCCTGCTTCAGCGCATGATAGCTGAATTTGTAGGTAACGGGTGTCGCCAGGTCGGAGCCGACATAACTCGTCCCGTCGGTCGAGAACACATTGCCCATGTCGAAGAACAGGCTGCCGCGGGCACTGGTCTGCCACTTCTCCGGCAACGGCACGATCAGCTCGGTGCGCGCCACCGTCAGCAGATTGCCGCCGTACGGGTTGCCGTTGGTATCCACCGGACCCAGGGTGTCTTCGGTATAGCCGCGCACGGTGTCCGGCCCGCCGGCGTAGAAGCGCTTGTAGGGCGGCATGCCGATAGTGCTGCCGAGCGGATGACCGAAGGCCACCTGGATGGCCTCGGTCAACACCCAGCGGCGCCAGATCGGCAGGAAGCCGGAGAACTCGTAGCTGGCAAGCCAGTAGCGCACGTTGCTGATCGGGGGTACCACGCTGAACGACAGCGCATGGCGCATGCCGCGGTCAGCAAACAGGCTGCGGTTGCGCGAATCGTACTGCCAGCCCGCCGTCAGCTCTACGCTGTTATAGCGCGTTCCGAGCAGCGTGGTCGAGAACGACGTGGTCGATCCATCCGGCTGGATGAAGGTAGAGGTCGCCTGGCTGGTGTAGGGATTGCCGTTGTCCTGCACCCAGCGCACCGCCTGCTGCGCGCTGCTGCTGTTGTAGGTCAGCAGATCGACGTGCTGCAGCGACACGCCGGCACTGACCCCCTGGTATTCCGATATCGGGTAGCCGTAGGTCAGGCCCAATGCCAGGTTCTTCGAGCCGAAGGCCGAGGTCTCCGAGGTGAACTGGGTCGAGTCGCGGTAGCTCAGCGAGATGGTGCGCGACAGGTTGTCCACGGTGCGATAGGGGTCGGTCTGGCTGAAGCTGTAGACCTTGTTGTATTTGCCGGCATCGATGTTGAGCGCCACGTAGTTGCCACCGCCGAAGAAATCGCTGTCGCTGAAGTTGCCGTTCAGCACGAAGCCCTGCGACGCCGAGTAGCCAATACCACCGCCAACGGTTGCGCTCGGCCGCTCCTTGATCGCGAAACTTACGTCCACCAGGTCCGGCACGGCCGGCACCGGTTCGGTCGACATCTCGACGCTCTCGATGAACGGATCGCGCTGCAGGCGCTGCTTGGAACGCTCCAGTGCCACATTCGACAGCCACGAACCCTCCAGCTGCCGCAGCTCGCGGCGCAGGGTTTCATCGTTGCTGCGCGTGGTGCCGGTAAAGTTGATGTGGCGAACGTATACCCGGCTGCCCGGATCGACGAACAGCGTCAGGTCGACGATGCGCTTCTGGTCATCGGTGCTGGGCACCGGCTCCACCTTGGCGAAGTAGAAGCCTTCCGCGCCCAGGCGGTTCTTGATCAGCTCCTGCGTCGCGCTGATGATCTTCTGCGAGTAGATCTGGCCGCTGTGCAGCAGCAGCAGGCTGTGCAGCTCGGACTCGGGCACGATGGTGTTGCCCGCCACCTTGATCTCGCCGAGCCGGTAGACCTGGCCCTCGGTGATATTCACGGTAATGAAAATATCGCTCTTGTCCGGCGCCACTGCCACCTGCGCCGAGTCGATACGGAAATTGGCATAGCCGCGGTCCTGGTACCAGGCGGTGACTTTTTCCAGATCGCCCTGCAGCGATTCGCGCGAGTAGCGATCGCTCTCCTTGTACCAGGAGGTCCAGTTAGGCGTCTGCAGCTGCAGCGTCTCGAGGATCTGCTTGTCCTTGTACTTGGTGTTGCCGACGATATTGATCTGGCGGATCTTGGCGCGGCTGCCTTCCTTGATGTTGATGTTGACGCGTACCCGGTTGTCGGGCAGATCCTCGACCTTGGTGTCGATCTGCACCGCGTATTTGCCGCGGCTGTAGTACTGGTCGGTCAGGTACTGCGTGACCTCATCGAGGGTCGAACGATCGAAGGTCTTGCCGGCCGCCAGTCCGACGTTGCGCAGCGATTTCTGCAGGTCCTCGGTCTTGATGTCCTTGTTGCCCTTGATATCGATGCTTTCGAGCGAAGCACGCTCGGCCACCGCGACGATCAGCGTGTCGCCGTCGCGGCGCAGCTCGACGTCGCGAAAAAATCCGGTGGCATACAGCGCGCGCAGCGCCTCGCGCTGGCGTGATGCGGTCAGGTGATCGCCGATGTTGACCGGCAGGTAGTTGAAGACCGTGCCCTCGGAAATCCGCTGCAGGCCCTCGATGTGGATATCGCGCACCACAAATTCGCCCTCGGCGCTCTGCTGCCCGAGCAGCAGCGACGGCGCGACAACCCATGCGAGCGCCGCCAGGAGTGCACGCCATCTCGCGCGCCGTGTGCAGCTGATCAAGGATGCTTCAACCGAGCTGTCGCGCGAGGTCGTTGAACAGCGCAACGCCCATCAGCAGGACTAACAGCGCCACGCCCAGCTGCTGGCTGATGGTCTGGAAACGTTCGGACAACGGGCTGCCCTTGAGCCATTCGATGGTCTGAAACACGATCTGACCGCCGTCGAGGATCGGAATCGGCAGCAGATTCATGAATCCCAGGGCGAGACTGACGATGACCAGGAAACTGAGGAACGATGACACTCCCAGGGCGGCGGAATCACCCGCATATTGAGCAATGCTCAACGGGCCGCTCAGGTTCTTGATCGACACCTGGCCGATCACCATGCGCCAGAACAGGCGCGCCTGCAGCGTCGTCATGTCCCACGCTTCGACGTTGGCGCGCACGAAGGCCGCCGGCAGCGACAGGCTGGTATGGCGCAGCATGCTCTCCGGCAGCGGCGTCGGCGGCGGGCTGACATGGATGCGGCCGACGCTCTTGCCGTTCACGGTTTCGGCCAGGGTCGGCACGCGCACGCCGCTCTCGGTCTGGCCACGGCGGTAGCGGATCAGGATCCCTTCACCCGGATGCGACTGCACGCGCGCCTGCAGTTCGCGAAAATCGTGCACCGGCTCGCCATTCACCGACAGGATCTGGTCGCCGGACTGCAATCCGGCCCGGGCGGCCGGCCCATTGGGCTCGACCATGCCGAGCACCGCGGGCACCGGCGGTTCATAGAAGCGCAGCCCGAGGCCACTGATCAGCGCCGCGGGCTCGGTCAGTCGCAGCCGCTCGGCGGCGTCCGGGATATTGAGCGTGGCGGTACGCGCGCTGCCATCGGCTCCACGCACCGACAGCGTGATCGGCACCCTGCTGCTGACGGCGTCGAGCAGGTCGAGCACGATGTCGCGCTGCGAACTGACCGGGCGCGCGTTGATCGCGGTTACCTCGTCCTCGGTGGCAAGTCCGGCGCGACCGGCAACGCTGTCGGGCTCGATGTTGCCGAGCAGCGGCCGCACCAGCGTGATGCCCGACACCATGAACATGCCGGTCAGTAGCAGCACCGCGAACAGGATGTTGAACGCAGGTCCTGCCAGCAGCACCGTGATGCGCTGCCAGTGCGGACGGCGGGTAAAGGAGCGCGCCAGGTCCTCCGGGGCGACCGGTCCCTCGCGCTCGTCGAGCATCTTGACGTAGCCACCCAGCGGCACTGCAGCAATGACATATTCGGTGCGATCCGGCCCGGCAACGTGGGTCCACAGTGCCTTGCCGAAACCCACCGAGAAGCGCAATACCTTGAATCCAAGCCGTCGGGCGACCCAGTAATGGCCGAATTCATGCACCGTCACCAGCAGGCAGATCGCCACCACGAACGCCACGACGGTCACCAGCAGCCCGAGCGGATGAATGGCAGGCATGCTCACGCGCGCACGCTCTGGCCTGCGGTGCGACGCGCAACGACCTCGGACGCCAGACGGCGTGCCTCGCCATCAGCTGCCAGTACTGCCTCGAGTCCGGTCATTGCTCCCCCTTGAACCCTAGCCATGACTGTTTCAATGACCGCCGGAATATCACCAAAGTTCAATCGCTTGTCGAGGAACGCCTGAACGGCGATCTCGTCGACGGCATTCAGGCTGGTGCAATACAGGCCCCCGAGGCGGGCCGCCTCCCTGGCGTGCCGCAGGCAGGGAAAGCGCTCAGGGTCGGGGGCGAGGAAGTCCAGACGCCCGGCCCGCACCAGGTCCAGAAATTCTACACCGGCAGGCATGCGCTGCGGGGTGGCCAGCGCCTGCGCGATCGGGGTACGCATGTCCGGGGCCGATAGCTGCGCCAGCACCGAGCCGTCCACGTACTCGACCAGCGAGTGCACGATGCTCTGCGGGTGCACCAGCACCTCGATCTGCTCGACCGGCATACCGAACAACACACTCGCCTCGATCAGCTCCAGCCCCTTGTTCATCAGGCTCGCCGAATCCACCGAGATCTTTCGACCCATGTTCCAGCGCGGATGGGCGCAGGCCTGGGCCGGCGTGGCCTGAGCCAGCGCCTCGGCACTCCAGTCGAGGAATGGGCCGCCCGAGGCCGTCAGCAGCAGCCGCCGTACGCCCGCAGGTCGCTCGCCGGGCCGAAAGCTCGCCGGCAGGCATTGAAAGATTGCATTGTGCTCGCTGTCGATCGGAATCAGCTCGCTGCCGCCGGCGCGCACGGCGCTCATCAGCAGCGCGCCGGCCATCACGGCCGACTCTTTATTCGCCAGTAGCAGGCGCTTGCCGGCGGCGGCAGCCGCCAGCGTGGAGGCGAGGCCGGCCGCACCACTGATCGCTGCCATCACGTGGTCAACAGACGCCTCGGCCGCGAGCTGCGCGATCGCGGCCGCGCCGGCGGCGACGCGCGTGCGGCTGGCCTCGGCGCGCAACAGCCGTTGCAGCTCGCGCGCGGCTTCAGGCGACTCCAGCGCTGCCCATTCGGGGGCAAAGCGCAGGCATTGGGCCAGCAGCAGCTCGACGTTGCTGCGTGCCGCCAGCACGGCGACGCGAAAGCGCTCGCGGTTGAGCCACAGCACCTCGAGCGTGCTGCAGCCCACGCTGCCGGTCGAGCCCAGAACCGCTACGCCGATACTCATTGACCACCCGTTTGGATGCGCTGCGGCGCAAGGCTTGCGGCGAGCTTCATTGTCCTACCCCGAGCCAGATCAGTCCCAGCGCCATGACCGGCGTCGCCGCGGTGACGCTGTCGATACGATCCAGCGCGCCGCCGTGGCCTGGAAACAGCCGACCACTGTCCTTGAGGTGCACATGGCGCTTGAGCAGGCTTTCGGTCAGATCGCCGATGACGGAGAACGCCGCCGCGGCCAGGCACAGCGGCAGGAAACTCAGCGCCGGCAGCGCAAACCACCAGGCGCCGGCGGCTGCGAACAGCAGCGCGAACAGCATACCGCCAATCACCCCCTCCCAGGTCTTATTGGGCGACACGCGTGGCGCCAGGTGCAGCCGGCCGAATCTGCCGCCGGCGAAATACGCGCCGGTATCGGCCGCGAACGCCAGCGCCAGGATGAACAGCGCCCATTGCGCCCCCTTGTCCCACAGCGCATCGATGCGCACCAGCGCAATATAGGTCGGCAGCAGTGCCAGCACGCCCGCCAGCGCGGCGGCCGTACGAGCGACGCGCTGCGGCGCGCACACGATCCACAGCAGCGCGACCAGCCACCAGGCGATCCCCAGTTCCAGCATCAGGCGGAAGTACGCGAGCTGCAGCGTGTAGGCCCAGCCCGCCACGGCGAGCGCCGCCAGCACCAGCACGAACAGCCCTCGCCACGGCGCTGCGATGGCGAGAAATGCCGACCACTCCCAGGCACCGATCAGCAGGATCAGGCCCAGGATCCCCGCGGTGACGCCCGGCGGGCAGAAAAGTATCGCGACGACCAGCAGGGTCGTGAGCGCCAGGGCAGTGAGCACGCGGTTTCGCAACATCCGCCCGGCCTTAAACCAACCCGCCATCGACTGCCTGGACCTGTTCGGCGCTCAAGCCGAAGCGCCGTTGCCGGGCCGCATAGTGCTGCAGCGCAGCCTCGAACGCGGCGACGTCGAAATCCGGCCACAGCCGATCGGTGAAGTAGAGCTCGGTGTAGGCCAGGTTCCACAACAGGAAATTGCTGATGCGCTGCTCGCCCCCGGTACGGATGAACAGGTCCGGATCGACGATGCCGCCGAGCGCCAGCGCCGCGGCGAAAGTCGGCTCGTCGATCTGCGAGGCGGCGAGCCGGCGCTGTTCGACATGCTCGGCCAGCCGACGCGCGGCGCCGACGATGTCGCTGCGGCCGCCGTAGCTGAGTGCGATCTGCAGCAGCAGCCGGGTATTCGCAGCGGTGACCTGCTCGGAGCTGGCCATGCTGGCGCGCAGACGCGCGTCCAGCTCCGCGCGCTCGCCGATGAAACGCACACGCACACCGCGGCGGTGCAACTCTTCGATTTCAGCCTCGAGCGATTCGACGAATAGCGACATAAGGCTCATGACCTCATCGCGCGGCCGGCCCCAATTCTCGCTGCTGAAAGCGAACAGCGTCAGGGCGCCGATCTCGTGCCGCACGCACTCCTCGATGACCATGCGCACAGGGGTAACGCCGGCGCGATGGCCATCGGCGCGCAAACCGCCACGCGCGCGCGCCCAACGGCCGTTGCCGTCCATGACGATGGCCACATGGCGGGGCAGCGCGGCGGACACGGGGCCTGGGGGAGCGCTGCTCAAACCTGAAGAATTTCCTTTTCCTTGGCCGCCAGCTGCTGATCGATCTCGGCGATGTGCCGGTCAGTGAGTTTCTGGATTTCGTCCTGCCCGCGACGCTCATCGTCCTGCGAGATGGTCTTCTCCTTGAGCATTTCCTTGATGTCGGCCAGCGCGTCGCGGCGTACGCTGCGCACGCTCACGCGGGCATTCTCGGCATCCTGGCGCACGATCTTGGTGATGTCGCGGCGCCGCTCTTCGGTCAGGGGCGGCAGCGGAATGCGAATCACCGCGCCGGCGGTGTTCGGCGTCAGGCCGAGCTCGGACTTGTGGATCGCCTTCTCGATCGGTCCGACCATGGTCTTTTCCCATGGCGACACCACCAGCGTGCGCGCATCCTCGATGCTGATGTTCGCCACCTGCTGCAGCGGCACGTCCGAGCCGTAGTAGTCGACCTTCAGATGTTCTATAAGGCTCGGGTGCGCGCGCCCGGTGCGCAGCTTCTTCAGATCGGCCTGGAACGCCTGTACGCATTTCTGCATGCGCGCCGCGGCGCCTTTTTTCAGATTGTCGAGCATGGCCATCCGCCCCTTCAGTCGTTGGTCACCAGCGTGCCGATGTCCTCGCCGCGCACGATGCGCAGCAGGTCACCCGGCGTGCCCAGATTGAACACCCGCAACGGCATGCGATAGTCGCGGCACATCACGATCGCCGTTGCATCCATGACGTCGAGGCGCTCGTCGAGTACCCGATCGTAGGTCAGCCGCGGATAGTGCCGCGCCGCCGGGTTCTTGACCGGGTCGTCCGAATAGATGCCGTTGACCTTGGTCGCCTTGAGCAGCAGCTGCGCCTCGATCTCGATGGCGCGCAGGCTGGCGGCCGTATCGGTGGTGAAGAACGGGTTGCCGGTGCCGGCGGCGAAGATCACCGCCCGTCCCTTCTCCAGGTGCCGCACGGCGCGCCGGCGGATGAAATCCTCACACACCTCGTTGATGCGGATCGCCGACATGACGCGCGCCTGCATGCCCTGCTGCTCGAGCGCGTCCTGCAGCGCCAGTGCATTCATCACGGTGGCCAGCATGCCCATCTGATCCGCGGTCACGCGATCCATGCCGGAGCGCGCCAGGCCGGCGCCGCGAAACAGATTGCCGCCGCCGATCACTATAGCCAGCTGCACCCCGAGCGCCTGCACCTCGCCGACATCGGCCGCGATGCGCTTGAGCACCGCCGGATCGATGCCGTAGTCGGCGCTGCCGAGCAGGGCCTCGCCCGAGAGCTTGACCAGAATGCGACTCCAGGCCGGCGTGCTGTTTTGATTCATGTGCCCATTCCGGACGGCAACTGCTTCAGTCTGCCAAAAAAAACCCCGCGACGGGCGGGGTATTGCATGCTCTGCCGGTGCCGGCGATCAGCGGCCCACGGCCGCGCTGACTTGCGCCATCACCTCGGCGACGAAATCTTCCTGCTTTTTCTCGATGCCGGCGCCGACTTCGAAGCGCTCGAAGCGCAGCACGCGGGCGCCCGCGCCGGCGAGCAGCTTCTCGATGCTCTGGTCGGGGTCCTTCACGAACGGCTGGCCCAGCAGGCTGATCTCATTCAGCGACTTGCGCAGGCGGCCCTCGACCATCCTGGCGGTGATCTCCGGGCTCTTGCCCTCTTTGAGCGCCTGCTCGCCCAGTATTTCACGCTCCTTCGCCAGCACCTCGGTCGGGACCTCGGCGGCGCTCCGGTAGCGCGGATTGCTCGCCGCCACATGCATGGCCAGGTCGTGCGCCAGCGCCTCGGTGCCGCCTTCGAGCGCCACCAGCGCGCCGATGCGCGTCCCGTGCACGTAGGCGCCGAGCGGACCGCTGTTCTCGAGCACCAGGCAGCGCCGTACGCTGATGTTCTCGCCGATCTTGGCCACCAGCGCCCGGCGGCGCGTGTCCACGCTCTCGCCCGCGGCCAGCTCGGCCGCCAGCAGCGCATCCAGATCGGGCAGCCGCCCGGCGAGCGTCAGGCGCGCGACGTCCGCGGCGAAATTGCGAAAATCATGCTCGCGGGCGACGAAATCGGTCTCGCAGTTGATCTCCACCATCGCCGCAGCATGCCCATCGGGCGAGCGCTCGATCACTATCACGCCCTCGGCCGCGATGCGCGCCGCCTTCTTGTCGGCCTTCGCCAGCCCCTGCTTGCGCATCAACTCGGCCGCCGCGTCGAGATTGCCGCCGGTATCAACCAGCGCCCGCTTGCACTCCATCATGCCGGCGCCGGTGCGCTCGCGCAGTTGTCGAACCGCTTCCGCCGTTACGCTCATACGTTAACTATCCTGCAAGTGCGTGAAAAAAATCAGCCCGGACCGTTGCCGCTGCGCGGCCGGCGCGTCGCACCTGCCCCGGTGCGGCGCTTGACGCCAATCGGCGCCGGAGCGGCCGCCGGTTCGGCGGTCTCGGCGGCGTCGTCCAGCTCGGCCTCGACCTCCAGGGCCGCCTCGTCGGTGACCACGGCGACCGCCGCCGGCGGGATGACGGCCGGACGGCGCCGCGGCGGGGTCTTGCGGCGCACGTTGGCCACCGGCTTGGGCCGGCCTGGCCGGGCGCTCTTGCGGCGCGGATTGCCTTCCTCGTCGAGCTCGACGAACTCGTCCTCGCCCACTGCCACCTGCGGCACCGAGGACTTGCCCTCCAGCACCGCATCGGCCATTGCCGACGCGTACAGCAGGATGGCGCGCATGGCATCATCGTTGCCGGGAATCACGTGATCGATGCCATCGGGCGAGCCGTTGGTGTCCACCACCGCCACCACCGGAATGCCCAGCTTCTTCGCCTCATGGATCGCGATGTGTTCATGGCCGACGTCGACCACGAACAGCGCATCGGGCAGCGCCTCCATGCTCTTGATGCCGCCGAGACTGCGCTCGAGCTTCACCATCTCGCGCCGCAACTGCGTGGCCTCCTTCTTGCCGCGCTTGTCCAGCGCACCGGAACTGGCCATGTCCTGCAGTTCGCCCAGACGCTTGATCGACCCGCGGATGGTCTTGAAATTGGTCAGCATGCCGCCCAGCCAGCGCTGGTTGACGAACGGCATGGCACAGCGCAGCGCCTCCTTTTCCATCGCATCGCGCGCCGAGCGCTTGGTGCCGACGAACAGCACCGTGCCGCCGTCGCTGACCACCTGCTTGATGAATGACGCCGCCTCGGCAAACAGCGGTTGCGTCTTCTCAAGATTGATGATGTGGATCTTGTTGCGCTCGCCGAAAATGAACTGCTCCATCTTCGGGTTCCAGAAGCGGGTCTGATGTCCGAAATGAACACCC
>JABCZO010000049.1 GCA_013289615.1 Gammaproteobacteria bacterium | reverse complement strand
GGCACGCCAGTTCTTGATATTGGGGTCATTGGGCTTCTCCACCAGCGCCTTGAGTCCTTCTTCACCGGTCGGATAGGAGAAGTTGTCGAGCTTGAACATGGTCAGCCCGGTTTCCAGCGCCTGAATGTCCTGCTTCGCCTTGGCAATACGCGCGTCATCGACGCGCCCCAGGAACTGCGGGACCACGACCGCCGCCAGCAGGCCGATAATGATGACCACCACCATGATCTCGATCAGCGTGAAGCCGCGCTGCAGCGCTGAGGGAGGGCGAGCGGTAACCTTAACTTTGGCGCTCATAGTGTTGACTGGCCGCGGCAAAAAGCCATAGCTGTGAGGAGCCCGATGATAACAAATGAGCACCCATAGAACTGACAGCAGCGCACATTCTTGGTTCCGGTCGGCAAATTGCGACGCCCGCTACGGGGCAACTCTGCTCGCATCCCTGACGCTGCTACTGGCGCTGAACGGCCTCGGGGATTGGGGGCGCAGCAGGCTGCGATATGAGCGTGCCGCGCTCGCCCATGCGCAGTGGTGGCGGCTGCTCAGCGGGCACCTGGTGCACCTGGGGTGGCGGCACGCGCTGCTCAATTGCGCCGGCCTGACGCTGCTCTGGATGCTGTTCGCGCGCGAGTTCGCGCCGCGCCGCTGGTTGTGGATCGGATTGGTGGCCGCGGCGAGCATCGACGCCGGCCTGTGGTTCCTGCAGCCCACAGTCGACTGGTATCTGGGGGCGTCGGGAGTGTTGCATGGGGCCTGGGCTGCCGGCGCCTGCGCGATGTACCGGCGCGCCGATGGCGGCGGCGCGGCGCTGCTGCTGCTGCTGATCGTCAAACTGGTCTACGAGCAGCAGTCCGGGACCAGCCTGTTCGAGGGCGAGCTGCCGCTGGTGCCCGCGGCGCACCTGTACGGCACGCTGGGCGGGCTGATCGGAGCGCTGCTGCCGCGCACCCGGCCGAAGCCGCTATAATCCGCGCCGTTTTGCCGTAGCCGCGCAAGTCTCGAGGCAAGCATGTCCATTGCGATGGTGTTTCCGGGCCAGGGTTCGCAGTCGATCGGCATGCTCACGGCGCTGACTGCACGCTATGCGCCGGCCGCGCAGTGCTTCGAACAGGGATCGCAGGCACTCGGCTTCGACCTGTGGAAGCTGGTCGCCGAGGGGCCGGCGGAGCGCCTCAATGCCACCGAATACACCCAACCGGCGATGCTGGTCGCTGGCGTTGCGACCTGGCGCGCCTGGCGCGAGCAGGGCGGGGCCGCCCCGGCGGTGGTCGCCGGTCACAGCCTGGGTGAATTCACCGCTCTGGTGTGCGCGCAGGCGCTGCCGTTCGAGTCTGCGGTGCAACTAGTGCGATACCGCGGTCAGATCATGCAGCGTGCCGTGCCCGAGGGCGGCGGCGCGATGGCGGCTATTCTTGGCCTTGAGGATGCCGAGGTCGAATCGGCCTGCGCACAGGCCGCCCAAGGTGAGGTGGTACAGGCGGTGAATTTCAATTCTCCGGCTCAGGTGGTGATCGCCGGCCACACGGCCGCGGTCGAGCGCGCGATGGCGCTGGCCAGGGAGCGCGGCGCGAAGCGGGTGGTATTGCTGCCGGTGAGCGTGCCGGCGCATTCGTCGCTGATGGCCGAAGCGGCGCAGCAGTTGTCACTGCGGCTGGATCAGATCGACGTCCACGCACCGGTGTATCGCTACATCAGCGCGGTGGACGCCGCCGAGCATTCCGTGCCGGCTGACATTCGCGCTACCCTGGTACGCCAGCTGGCCAGCCCGGTACGCTGGGGAGAGACTGTGCGCTCGCTGCTTACTTTTGCGCCCAATCTGGTCGAATGCGGCCCCGGCAGGGTGCTCACCGGCCTGAACCGGCGCATCGACCGGGGCGCTCAGTGCTACGCCCTTGAGGATCCGGACTCGCTCGTGGCCGCCGTGGCTGCCACCTCGGGTCCCGTCACGCCGGGAGCGGTGCATGTTTGAGTCGGATCTGGCACTGGTGACCGGCGCCTCGCGCGGCATCGGCCGCGCCATTGCGCTGGCCCTCGGAGGCGCCGGCGCAACAGTTGTCGGCACGGCCACCACGCCCGAGGGCGCGCAGCAGATGGGTGCCGACTTTCAGGCCGCCGGCATCCGTGGCCGCGGCCTGGTCTGGAATGCGACTGATGTCGCTTCGACCGATGCGCTGATCGACGCGCTGGACGGCGCTGAAGGGTTGCCGACGATCCTGGTCAACAATGCCGGCGTCGCCCGTGATGCGTTGATTTTGCGCATGAAGAGCGAGGATTGGGAGCAGACGCTGCAGATCAACCTGTCGGCGGTGTTCCGGTTGTCGAAGGCCTGCCTGCGCCGCATGCTCAAGCAGCGCCACGGGCGCATTATCAACATCGGTTCGGTAGTCGGCTCGATCGGCAACGCCGGCCAGGTGCACTACGCGGCCGCCAAGGCCGGACTGGTCGGTTTCAGCAAGGCGCTGGCCAAGGAGGTGGCTACGCGCAACATCACGGTCAACACGGTAGCGCCCGGATTCGTGGAGACGGATATGACACGGGCGCTGCCGGAGGCGCAGAGAGCGGCTTATTTGGCACAGATTCCGGTGGGCCGATTTGGCAGCGCGGAGGAGGTCGCCAATGCCGTGCTATTTCTGGCGTCGCGCGAGGCTGGCTACATCACCGGCCAGACGCTGCATGTCAATGGCGGCATGTACATGGGCTAAAGTCGCACTCAAAGCTGGCACTGCTGCAAATAATCTGAATAATCAAGTACTCCCGCTCTGGGCGAACTGGCGAGCGTCCGGGGGTTCCCCTACAATACGCGCCCCATGCGGAAACCGCCCCGACAGGCGACCCGGCGGGGTCTTTAAGAGTCAACACGAAAGAGGGTTATTAAAAGATGAGCACCGTGGAACAACAGGTGAAGGCGATTGTTGCCGAACAGCTGGGCGTGAAGGCCGAGCAAGTCACCAACGCCGCCTCGTTCGTCGACGACCTGGGTGCCGATTCGCTCGACACCGTGGAACTGGTCATGGCGCTGGAGGAGGAGTTCGAAATCGAGATTCCGGACGAAGACGCTGAAAAAATCACCACCGTGCAGCAGGCGATCGATTACATCAGCGAACGCCGCAACAAAGCCTGACCTCGTCCTGGATGCCGCCATGCGTGGCACCTCGTGAGTAAGCGCCGGGTAGTCGTTACCGGTCTGGGCCTGATCTGCCCGGTGGGCGGCAACGTGGCCGACGCCTGGGCGGCGATCCTGCGCGGCGAGAGTGGCATCGGCCCGATCACCCGTTTCGACGTCTCGGCGTTCCCGACCCGATTCGGTGGCGCGGTGCGCGGCTTTTCAGTCGAGCAATACATGAGCGTCAAGGAAGCGCGCCGCATGGATGAGTTCATGCACTACGGCATCGCGGCCGGGGTGCAGGCGGTGGCCGATGCGGGCCTGGACTTCGAAAAGATCGACCGCGACCGTTGTGGCGTCGTCACCGGCGCTGGCATCGGTGGCTTGTGGACCATCGAGGAAACCTACGCCGCGTATGTGGATTCGGGACGCAACCCGCGCAAGATCTCCCCGTTCTTCGTGCCCTCGACCATCATCAACATGATCTCCGGCCACCTGTCGATCCGCTACGGCCTGCGCGGCCCCAATCTGGGTGTGGTCACGGCCTGTACCACGTCAACGCATGCGCTCGGGCTGGGAGCACGCTGCATTCAATATGGCGACGCCGACCTGATCGTTGCCGGCGGCGCGGAAATGGCCACCACACCCACCGGCCTTGGCGGCTTCGGCCAGGCGAAGGCACTGTCATCACGCAATGACGCGCCGCAGAGCGCCAGCCGGCCGTGGGATCGCGATCGCGATGGCTTCGTGCTCGGCGATGGCGGCGGCGCCATGGTGCTCGAGGAATTCGAGCATGCGCGGCGACGCGGCGCGTGCATCTACGCCGAGCTGATCGGTTTCGGGATGAGCGGCGATGCCCATCACATCACCGCCCCGCCCGAGGACGGTGACGGTGCCCGGCTGGCGATGGTGAACGCGCTGCGCGACGCACAGATCAATGCCCAGGACGTCCAGTACCTGAACGCACACGCGACCTCGACCGGTCTTGGCGACAAGGCCGAGACCATTGCCATCAAGCGCGCCTTCGGCGCGCACGCGAGCAGACTGGCGGTCAGTTCCACCAAGTCGATGACCGGGCATCTGCTCGGCGCCGCCGGCGTCATCGAGGCGATCTTCAGCGTGCTGGCGATCCGCGATAACGTCGCGCCGCCGACCACCAACTACGAGCACCCGGACCCGGACTGCGACCTCGATTACGTGCCCAATAGCGCGCGCCCGATGACCATCGACGTCGCGGTGTCGAACTCGTTTGGTTTCGGCGGCACCAACGGCACGCTCGTCTTCCGGCGCCTCGGCGGCGGCTGACCGGCGCCGCCACCGGGCGCGAAGGCCTTAGCGCGCATGGCGCAGGTGGATATCCCGGACAGGCTGCTGATACGCCCGGTGCAGGCCGCTGAGGACGCCCTGCGGCGCCTGGCTTACAGCGATCCGCAGTCCTTTCCGGTGCTGCTCGACAGTGCGGCCCGAGGGCCGCTGAGCCGCTACTCGATCCTGGCCGCCTATCCGCAGGCAGCCCTGTGGCAGGACGGGCGCGGGCGCCTGCACACGACTGGCCTGCCGGCGCCGACCGCCAGCGGCTTTCTGAGCGCGCTCGAGGCGGCCTGGCGTCGCGATGGGGGCGGCGAGCCGAGTGCGACATCGGAGTCGGCAGCCGGCCCGTTTCGTGGCGGCTGGGTGGTCTTCCTGGGCTATGAACTGGCCGCCGAAATCGAGCCGCGACTCGACCTGGCGCCGCGGGTGCAAAGCGATGCCGGCGCGCCGGGCGCCTTCGCGCTGCGCATTCCCGCCGGGCTGGTGTACGACCATGTCGCGCGGCGAGCCTGGCTGTTTGCGCAAGGCGCGCGCGAGGACCTGATCGAGGCGCTGGGCGCGGCGCTGGCAGCGCTGCCGGCGCTGCCGGCGCGCCGCCAGAGCCTGGCCATGCGGGTTCGCGTCGAGGAGGAGGCGCCGCCGTGCTTTCGCGCGCGTGTCGAGGGCGCGCTCGATTACATTCGGGCCGGCGACATTTACCAGGCCAATCTTTCCCGCCCATGGCATGGGGAGCTGGAGCGACAGCTGCCATTGAGCGCGGCGACGATGGCACTGTACGAGCGCCTGCGCGCGGTGAACCCGGCGCCGTTCGCTGCACTGGCGCAGTTTCAGGACTGGCGGCTGCTGAGCTCCTCGCCCGAGCGCCTGGTGCGGGCTGGCGCTGGGCGCGTCGAGACGCGGCCGATCGCCGGCACGCGGCCGCGAAGTGGCGCGGCCGGCGAGGATCAGGGTGAGATCGCGGCGCTGATTGCGAACCCGAAGGAGCGCGCCGAACACATCATGCTGATCGACCTGGAGCGCAACGATCTGGGAAGAATCTGCCGCGCGGGCAGTGTCCACGTCGATGAATTCATGCGCATCGAGAGCTATCCTCACGTGCACCACATCGTGTCGAATGTCGCCGGAGAGCTGTTGCCGCACTTGTCGCCGATCGATGTACTGCGGGCGGTGTTTCCCGGCGGCACCATTACCGGATGCCCGAAATTCCGCTGCATGCAGATCATCGCCGAACTCGAGGCCGAGGCGCGCCAGGCCTACACCGGTGGCATCGGCTTCATCAACGCCGATGGTTCGATGGACTTCAATATCCTGATCCGCAGCATGACACTGCACGAGCGGCGCGTGCAGTTTCGAACCGGCGCGGGCATCGTCGCCGATTCCGACTGGCAGCGCGAGCTGGCCGAGACACGCGCCAAGGCGCGCGGCCTGCTGGCCGCACTGAGCGACGCATGATCGCAGCGCTGATCAACGGCCGCGCCGGCCACAACGTCGATAGCGGCGATCGCGGCCTGCAGTACGGCGATGGCCTGTTCGAAACTATCGCGTGTCGCGACGGGCAGGCGCGCTGGCTGGCGCTGCATCTCGAACGCCTGCAGCAGGGCTGCGAGCGACTGCGGCTGGCGTTTCTTGATTTCGAGCCGCTGCGTGCCGAGATTGACCGGTTGGCGGCCGGCCAGCAGCGCTGCATCGTTAAGGTGATCGTGACGCGCGGCACCGCGACCCGCCGCGGCTATGCCCCGGGCGGCGATGAGCTGCCGACGCGTATCGTCAGCCGCCATGACTGGCCGGACGCTGCCGAGCCGGCTGCGCCGGGCTTTCGACTCGGCGTCTCGAGCGTCACACTGGGAATGAATCCGCTGCTGGCGGGCCTCAAGCACCTGAACCGGCTCGAGCAGGTACTGGCGCAGATGGCGCGCGATGAGGCGGGACTGGATGAAGTCCTGATGGTGTCGACAGCCGGTCAGGTGATCGGTGGCAGCATGTCGAATGTGTTCTTGGCCGATGACAGCGGCCTGTTCACGCCCGAGCTCAGTGCCTGCGGCGTCGCCGGTGTGATGCGCCGCCTGGTGCTGGAGGCCGCCGCCAGGCTGGGCCAGCGGGTGTGCGTGCGCGCGGTGGCGCTGTCCGAACTGGCCACGGTGCGCGAAGCCTTTGTCACCAATGTGCGCTGGGGTGTGCAATCGGCGCGGCTGCTCGATGGCCGCGCGTTGCCGAGCGACGCCCACGCGCGGCAACTGCGCGGCATGATCGATGCGACGCACGCTTAGTCTGCTGGTCGTGCTGATACTGCTGGCCGCGGCAGCGCTGCTGCTATGGCGCGGCCTCGGCTGGCAGATGGATCAACCCGCAGCCAATGCTGCGCCGCTGCGCATCGAGGTGGCGCCCGGCAAGAGCCTGCGCAGCACGTTGCTGGCTCTGCAGCAGCTTGGCGCGCTGCGGCATGCACGGCTGGTCGAGCTGTATCTGCGGCTGCATGGGCCGGCGCCGCGCCTGCAATCGGGCAACTACGAGGTGCCGCCGCACTCGAGCGCCCGCGAAGTACTCGATCAGCTCATCAGCGGACGGGTAGTGCTCGAATCGGTGACCGTGGTGGAGGGCTGGACCTTCGCGCAGATGCGCACTGCCCTCGATACGCATCCGGCAGTGGCGCACCAGCTGCGCGGAGTGTCGGCGCAGCAAGTGATGGATGAGCTTGGCCATCCGGGGGAGGCCGCCGAGGGGCGATTCTTTCCCGACACCTACCGCTTCGCGGCCGGCACCAGCGATCGCCGGATCCTGGAGCGTGCCTACGAGCGCATGCAGGCGGAACTCGACAGCGACTGGAACGGTCGCGCGCCCGAGCTGCCGCTGGCCAACTCCGAAGAGGCTTTGATACTGGCCTCGATCATCGAGAAGGAGACCGGCCGCGAGGACGAGCGGCCCAAGGTCGCCGCGGTGTTCATCAATCGTCTGCGCCAGGGCATGCGCCTGCAATCCGATCCGACCGTGATCTATGGCCTCGCCGAGGGCTACGATGGGCATATACATACCCACGACCTGGAGTCCGATACGCCCTATAACACCTATACCCGCACCGGGGTGCCGCCGACGCCGATCGCGCTGCCAGGCGCCGCGGCGCTACAGGCGACGCTGCACCCGGCCGACATCGATGCGCTGTACTTTGTCGCCACCGGCAATGGCGATGGCACGCATCATTTCTCGGCGACGCTGGCGGAGCACGACGTGGCGTTGCGTGCCTATCTGCGCAAGCTCGGCGCACAGCCTGATTCCAGAGTCGCCCCGCGGGCCGTTTCCGGCCGAGCGCCATGAGCGCTGCAGGCAGATTTATCAGCCTCGAGGGCATCGAGGGCGCGGGCAAGTCGAGCCTGGCGCGGGCACTCGAGGTGATGCTGGTGGCGCGCGGCCTTACGGTCAAACTGACGCGCGAGCCGGGCGGCACACCGCTGGCCGAACGGCTGCGTGCGCTGGTGCTCGAGCGCGGCGCCGAGCGCATCAGTGCCGAGGCCGAGACGCTGCTGATGTTCGCCGCGCGCGCAGTGCACGTGGAGAATCTGATACGCCCGGCGCTCAGCGGCGGCGCCTGGGTGATCTGCGACCGCTTTACCGATGCCACGCGCGCCTATCAGGGTGCCGGCAGGGGCGTCGATGCCGAGCTGATCGAGCGGCTGGCGCACACGGTGCATGGGAATCTATGGCCGCATCGCACACTGCTGCTGGATCTGCCGGTCGACACGGGGCTGACGCGCGCCCGCAGGCGTGCCGGCGCGGGCGATCGGTTCGAGGACGAGGATCGGCGCTTCTTCGAGCGCGTGCGTGCCGGTTATCTGGCGCTGGCGGCAGCCGAGCCAGCACGGGTGCGGCTCGTTGATGCCGCCAATGCGCCCGACACTGTGGCCACTCGGGCGTTCGACGCGATCGCCGATCTGCTGCCGGGTGCAGCGTGAAGGGTGCGCCGTCGGCGCTGCAAGCGCCATGGCTCGCCCCGCAGATCGAGCAGCTGCGGCGGGCGCGGGCCGCAAACCGTTTTCCAACCGGTCTGCTGATACACGACGAGCGCGGGGCGGGAGGAGAGGCGCTGGCGCGTTTCGCGGCGCAGCTGGCCTTGTGCCGCGAGCCCGACGCGCCCTGCGGCCGCTGCCGCGACTGCCGCATGTTCGGGGCAGCCCAGCACCCGGATTTCATCGAGCTGCATCCGATCGAGGACTCGAAGTGGATTCGCGTCGAGCAGGTGCGCGAGTTGTCGGAGCAACTCGTGCTCACCGCGCACGCTGGCGGCGCCACCGTCGCGTTGATATCCCCGGCCGACAGCATGAATGCCAATGCGGCCAATGCGCTGCTCAAGTCGCTGGAGGAGCCGCGGGCTGGCGTGACACTGATCCTGGTCAGTGCGACGCCGTCGCGTATGGCGGCGACCATCCTGAGCCGCTGCCTGCGGCTGCGTGTTGCCACGCCGGCGCGGGCGCTCAGTGTAAGCTGGCTGGAGCGCGTCCGGGGGCCCGGTCCGTGGGCCACGGTCCTCGACGTGCTCGGGGACGCGCCGTTTGAGGCCCTGGAGGCCGATCCGGCCGCACTGGCGCAGCTCAAGGCCGAAACCGATCGCAGCCTGAGCGACGCACTCAGCGGGCGGATGGATATTGCGGCCACCGCCGAGCGCTGGGCTCGAGCCGAGTCGCTCGGCCTGCGACTGGCCTGCCTTGAGACCTGGATCACAGCGCGCATCGATGGCGCCGTAGGCGTACCGCGCCAATCGTTGGAATTGCGCACTAGCGCGCACTTGCCAGAATCCGGTTCGGACATGAATATTGCAGTGTTGCTGCGGCTGCTGGAGGGCATCCACGAGCTGCAGCGACTGCGGCTGACTTCCATCAACCGTGCGCTGGCGCTCGAGCAGTTACTATGGCAGTTGCCGCGCGCCTGGCAGCGCGGGGCCGCCGGTGCCGGCGTCGATCGTTAACGCTTCATAAGGATTGTCCGGGGAATATGGCGAAGGATCCAAACTCCAGATCCGGTATCAACAAGCCGGGCTTGCTGACGCTGACGATCAAGGACAAGAGCGCCTTGTACCTGGCCTATATGCCGTTCGTGCAGAACGGCGGTCTGTTCATTCCGACCAACAGCAACTATCGGCTCGGCGACGAGGTGTTCATGCTGCTGAACCTGATGGGCGAGGATGAGAAACTGCCGGTTGCCGGCCGCGTGATCTGGGTGACGCCGAAGGGCGCCCAGGGCAAGCGCACTGCGGGTATCGGCGTGCAGTTCTCCGACCAGGACCGTGGCCAGACGCGCACCAAGATCGAGAATTATCTGGCTGGCGCGATCTCGGGCGACAAGGCGACTCATACGATGTGAGCGCCCCCGGCCGCGGGTACAGCAGCCGAAGAGAATATAGCTTAATAAAACTTTATATTAATCTGATTTATAAGTAAATAATCTCCGTTGATCGACGCTCGCCTGCTGCTGTCCGAGTCGGCACGCTTCGCGCACGGGCTCGCCAACGGCTCGGACCAGCTCGGCCGCAACTATGGTCATCACCTGACCGGGTTTGTCTGGGGAATTTTCGAGCGGTGCGCTCGTGGCGCGGCGCGGCTTCGCCGGCGGCTACCACCTCGAGCTGCGCACGCTCGATGTGCCGACCTTGCCGCTGGTCGGCCGGCCGTACGGCTGGGGCCGTGATTTCGCCTCGATCATTGACCGCTACCGCAATATCGCCGGTATGCTGATCAACGGCGAGGACCTGCCGCGTCCCGACAACCGTATCACGCTCTCGAGCACGCTCAAGGATGCGCACGGCCTGCCGGCTGCGCACGTGCATTGCGAGGAGCACCCGAACGACGTCGCGTTGCGCCGCTGCGCGCAGGCGCAGGGCCCGTGCATCTAGGAGGCGGCCGGCGCGAAGCGCATTGTGTTCAGTTTGAGACCGCCAGCGACGCACCAAATGGGGACCGCACGCATGAGCGCGGACCCGGCCCGCGGCGTAACCGATCCTCGCCCTGGTGCTGCGCCAGGCGGACTACATCAGCCGCGAACTCGCGGCCGGAAGAATATCTGATTCGAACGCCGGTCAGGCCGGTGGGCCTGCCCGGCGTTGCTACTGCAGGAAGAGGTTATCAGGACCATGAGCCAGCAAAGTCTGGAGAGCTTGTTACAGACCGCCGGCGATCCGGTGAAGCTGCTGCGCAATTCGCAGATTGGCGCCTACGTGTATCCGGTGGTCCCGAGCGAGTTCAGCAACTGGCGCGACGAGCAGCGCGCCTGGCGCGAGACGGCGGTGCTGTTCGACCAGTCGCATCACATGGCGGAGATGCTGATCAAGGGACCCGATGCCGCCAAGCTGCTGTCGCACCTGGCGATCAACAGTTTCACCAGCTTCGCGCCCAACAAGGCCAAGCAGTTCGTACCGTGCAGCTACGATGGCTACGTCATCGGCGACGGCATTCTGTTCTACCTGGCGGAGAACGAATTCAACTTCGTCGGCCGCGCGCCCACGGTGAACTGGATCCAGTTTCACGGCGAGACCGGCGGCTACAAGGTCGAGCTGCAGCGCGACGATCGCTCGCCGTCGCATCCGCGCGGCAAGGCGGTGCGGCGCCGGCACTATCGGTACCAGATCCAGGGCCCGAACGCGGCGAAGATACTGGAGAGACTCAATGGCGGGCCGGTGCCCGACGTCAAGTTCTTCAACATGGACGTCATCAGCATCAGGGGCCGCAAGGTGCGTGCCCTGCGGCACGGCATGGCCGGGGCGCCGGGACTCGAGATCTGGGGTCCGTACGAGCAGGTCGATGAAATCCGCGAGGCGATACTGGAAGCCGGCAGGGACTTCGGCCTGGTGCCGGTGGGCTCGCGCGCCTACGCGAGCAACACGCTCGAATCGGGTTGGATCCCGTCGCCGCTGCCGGCGGTGTATACCGGCGAGTCGATGAAGAAATACCGCGAATGGCTGCCGGCTGCGGGCTATGAGGGCACGGCGTCGATCGGTGGCAGTTTCGTCGGCGACAACATCGAGGCGTATTACCTGACACCGTATGAGCTCGGCTACGGGCCATTCGTCAAGTTTGATCACGATTTCATCGGCCGCGAGGCGCTGGAGACGAAAGCCAGGGCGCCGCAGCGCAAGAAGGTGACCTTCGCCTGGAATGCGGAGGATATCGGCAAGCTGTTTGCCTCGCTGTTCGTCCCCGGCGGCGAGCCCTGCAAGTTCTTTGACCTGCCGCTGGCCAACTATGCCTCCTCGTCGTACGACAAGGTGACCATGGGCGCAAGCACGGTCGGCTTCTCGATGTTCGGCGGCTACAGTTACAATGAACGCACGGCGCTGTCGCTGGGCGTGGTGGACTCCAATATCAACGTTGGTGACGTGCTCACCTTACTGTGGGGGGAGGAGGATGGCGGTACCAGGAAGCCCACGGTCGAGCGTCACAGGCAACTCGAGGTGCGGGTAAAAGTCGCGCCGGTACCGTATGCATGCGATGCCCGCGAGACCTATCACCAGGGTTGGCGTACTCGACAGGCGTGATAGCGCGCCGCCCTTGAGGCAGCAGCAGGCCTACCGGGCGGCCTGCGCCGGCGTGAAGGAAAATTTCTGTCCCGCGACAGCGGCTGAATACATCAGTCCGCCTTTGGCAATGGTAAACACCGCCATGCCCTTCCGATAGACGCCGCGCGTCGTGGCATCCTCTTCGGTGCCGCTGGCTCCGGCGCTGGCACCATTGGTCGCTGCAGAGGCGTTGGCTCCGGCAGTAATGGCCACGACACTGGCATCGGCGCCGAACTCGAAATTACCCGATTCGAATTCATCCAGGGCGCGCTTGTCCTCGAAGAAGATGATCTCGCTATAGGCCTTGCCGCCGGCCTGAAATCCGACGCTCAACTGACCCATCTTTGCCTCGCCGACAAAGTGGCCGTGTACATAGACACGGCCCTTTCCAAAGGCGCCGCCGACACCCAATGCTCCCGCTCCCACGGTAGGGAACACGGCATAGCCGTAGCTGTGGTCGAAGAAAGACGCACTGACGCCAGCGTTCCTGAACATCTCGATAGTCTGTTTGACGGTGGCGGCGTGGAGCGCTCCGGCAGGCAGGCACAACAGCAGCGCCAGCAGCGCCGCGTAGCGGACGAAAAATTTCATGTTCATTCCATTCCCTTTTATGTTTCCAGGTGGCTAGAGTAGGCGCTAGACCGGCAACGTCTGTAGGACAGCGCGCGTATTTCATCATGCAACTACGTAACTTGGGAACGCAGGGACTTCGTGTCTCGGCAATTGGTCTCGGTTGCATGGGCATGAGCCAGAGTTACGGAACACCCGACGATGCGGAATCGATCGCCACCGTCCAGCGCGCGCTGGAACTCGGCGTGACGCTGTTCGATACCGCCGAAGTCTATGGGCCCTTCAGGAACGAGGAATTGCTGGGGCGTGCGCTCAAGGGTCGGCGTGAACGCGCGGTCATCGCGACCAAATTCGGATTCGATATCGGCGCGGCAAATCCCGAGCACGGCCTGAACAGCCGGCCCGAGCACGTGCTGCAGGTCGCGGACCAGTGCCTGCGGCGGCTCGATACGGCATACATCGATCTATTCTATCAGCATCGGGTCGACCCGGAAGTTCCTATCGAGGACACGGTGGGCGCCATGGCCCGACTGGTGGAGCAGGGCAAGGTGCGCTTTCTCGGCTTGTCGGAAGCCGGCGCAAACACCATTCGCCGGGCGCACGCGGTGCACCCGATTTCGGCGCTGCAAAGCGAGTATTCCCTGTGGGAGCGAAACCTGGAGGCCGGGATTATCCCGACATTGCGCGAACTGGGCATCGGGCTGGTGCCGTTCAGCCCGCTGGGCCGGGGCTTTCTCACCGGCAAGGCCCCACGGCCGGAAGCCACCAGCGACGATGATTACCGGCGCAAGGATCCGCGATTCGCCGGGCAGAACTATGACCGCAACATGCATCTGGTGGACATCGTGACTGGTGTGGCTGCACGCCGGGGCGCGCTGCCGCCCCAGGTGGCGCTCGCGTGGCTGCTACAGCAGGGCACGGACATCGTTCCCATCCCCGGCACCAAGCGCCGTGCCTATCTGGAACAAAACGTCGCTGCCGCGGCGCTCACGCTCACGCAACAGGAGCTGGAGCAGCTCGAGGCAATCGGTGTCCCCGGTAGCGTTGCCGGCCCTCGCTACGGGGAAGACATGAGCAGGTTGATCGACCGGTAGCACCCGACGTCGGTGTATTGACACCAATCAACCGAGGAAGCGGCAGGACATGAAGAACACGGCGGGCCTTTCAATGATCGCAGCGGCCGCGCTGCTGGCGAGCGCCTTGAACGGCTGCGGCGGTGGCAGCAGCGGTCTCGCGACCACTGCTGCTGCCACGACATTCAACCTGCAGACGGGGATTGCCGGGCTGGTCATGAGCGGCCAGACGGCCACGGTCTCGCTGAGTGGAACCGCGATCGTCAGCGGCAGCTCGGTACCGTTTACCGGCACCGGGACGCTCACCCTGGCGCCGGCCGTGAGCACGACGTTCAACGGTGCCGGCGCGCTGTCGCAGGTCGAGACCATCTCGGGAACGGTAACCGTGGCCGGTCAGACCTCTGCGTACCCGACCACCAGTGTGGCGGACTACTATGCCACCGGCACCGACGGCTTTGTCGGTGAGACCGGCGCCAACGAGTACGACGTCGCGCAGACTGCGTTCACGTATCCGGCCACGGTGATGGCCGGCTCCAGTGCCATCCTCGGCACCACCAGCAACTACACCGATAGCACCATGGGGGTTGCACAGGGAACGACGCAGGTCAGCTACGCGGTGACAGCGGCGGCCGGCTCGAGCATCCTGGTCATGGTTGCGGTCACCGACCAGGTCTACGACACGCAGAACACCCTGTTGGAAACCGATGTCACGAACTACAGCCTGACAGACGGCGGCGTGCTGTCGTTCGTGTCGGCCACGGTGCAGAGCGCATCCGGCACGCTTACGGTCACGGCGCAGTGATGCAACCGGCGGCCTAGACGGTAAGCGCCAGCGCGATGATCAGCTCGCGCAGCCAGGCGTGCGCCGGATCGGGCTCGTTGCGCTTGTGCCAGAGCAGGATCTCGTATTGCGTATTGCTCCTGCGCCGGGAACGGCAGCGGAAAGGTCTTGATCGGCAGCAGCAACCCCGTCGCGGCGCTCGGGCTGGCTTAATCGGCAATCGGGGAGCGTGCGCCAATGGCATTCGCACGCCCCGCCGATGCCGGCTCAGCTTCTCGCCGCGCTGTTCAACCGCCGAACAGCGAGTTCATCACGAGCGAGGTTGGGTCGCAGGCATGATTGAGGCAACGCAATCCGAAGGCCGCCTCCAGTGTGCGAAGCAGCGAGAAATGATCGTACGGCTGGTCGCTCTGGATACCATTTTGTGCGTAGTTGGTTTCGACCAGAAACACGACCCGATTGGCTGCATTCGAATAGTCGTTCTCGTCCCACAGCAGCACGATGGCATTGCGCCCGCGCCGCCAGGCCGGTGAAGCCTTGATGCCGTTCACCAGTTTGGCAACCTCCGCATCCCCTTCCGACATCAGCAGGCCGCTCTCGGCCGCCGTGGAGGTACTGCAGATCGGGGTACCGCCGGACACGGAACCATGCATGTCATGGCATTGGTTGGGAACGATGAATGCCAGGTTCGGAAACTCCTCCCGCGACTGCAGGTCCGACCACAGTCCGTCGGGACCGTCAAAATCCACCACCTGAGCGAGGCTGAGATCGCGCTCCTGACCCAATTCCACGCTCTGGAAATACACGAACGGGTTGTGCTTCACCGCATACAGTTTCTGAATCGGTCCGGGCCCGAAGACCGACACCGGGCTCAGACTGGAGAAGGCTCCATCCGAGTAGTTGACGCCGAACACGCCGGGTTCAACCGTTGGCAGACTTTCCTGATAGCTCTTCCATTTCATGTGTTTCCCGACCAGCTGATCGGCGATCGACTCCGGCGTGAAGGGCGCGGCGGGGTAATTGCGCAGTGCGCAGTTATTCGGCACCGGCGTGCCGGTGATGCTGATCTGGCCGTTGCATTCCGTGGATGTCGTGGCTGTGGCCACCACTGCATTGTCAAGGCCGGCTACTGCGATCGGCGTCAGCGCATGCAGGCAGCCGGTCCTGCTGGGAGCGTTGTCGATGCAGCCGGCACCGATCCAGTTTGGCCAGTAATCGCTGGTGAGACCGAAATTGGAGCCGCCGATGATCTCGAGGTAATTCGGGGCGCTCGGATGCCCGACCGCAAAATAATTGGTCGCCTGATTGACCATGCCCGCGTAGCTGTTGATGAATGGAGCATTCGGGTTGCCGAGGATGTCGGTATTGGTCTGGTTTTCCATCATGATGAGGAAAACGTGGTCGAGATCCCCGAACGTGTCTTTCGGGCGATCCCGCTCGTGCGCATGCGCAGCACTCAGCGCCATCGCCATCGCCGCCGCGACTGCGATTACTGTCCGTTTCATAGCTGATATCCCCTGATTCTGATTTGCTGGAGGTCGGTTTTTTACCAGCGGCTGATGACCCGCAGGTTACGGTGAGATTGCCTTCTCATGTCATCGGCCGCACGCGGCTGCAGGCACGGCGCTGCGGCCTTCGCTCGAATCCGAGAAGAACGACGCGAGGCAGCGGGTCGATCCCGCTACCTTAGGGCGGCTCCGGGTTCCTCGGTGGGCCGAGTGGGCCGACCGGCGTGCCGGCGATCATCCGGTCAGTGCGCGCCATGCAATTGCAGCTCGAGTTCGCGCTGCGTCCGATAGCACGGCAGCGCCTGCGCGACGCTCGCGTTCGGTTCGCGCCGTTCGCGGATGGATGCAACAAATTCGCGGTCCTGCAGTTCGATGCCATCGAGTGGCCCGTCGTTATTGAAGGACAGCGACAGCGTACAGATCGCACCGGAGGCCGCCTTCAACTGGATCGACATATCCAGTGCATAGGATCGCGGCGGTCACGCCCGGCTGCGCCAGGGCTTCCCCGAGCTCGGTGGTGACATGGCCGACGGTGTACCGTTGCGCGACTGCGCGCGTCTTGTTGGTGTCGCGCCCAACGAGCGACACCACCTCGATACCGCCGATCTGCCGCAGCGCGTCCAGATGTTTCTGGCCGAAGGCGCCGGCGCCGGCAAGCACAATCTTCATCGCGCGCGCTCTATGGCTGGGCTTGGGGTGTGCGCCCACCGCTCAACATCATGGCCGCGTACTGCTCCTGGCTCATGCCGGTCATCAGCGCGGCCGCGTATTGGAAGCTCTTGCCGTCGGTGGCGAAGATCTTGGCGAGGAAGTAGATGTTGCCGCCGAGGGCGATCATGCGATTGTAATCGCGCGCCATGACTGCCAGTTTCTGCTCCTCGCTCATCGGCCACTGGTCGAGGTAGGCACGCTGGTCGGCCTTGAAGCGCTCGCGGTTGCCCGGCTTCATCAGCGACATGCAGAACATGTTCAGGTGATAGCCGATGCGCGCCTGGTCGGCGTCGAATACGGTCGTACCCGGGATATCCTTGTAGGGCTTTTCCAGTGACATCGGCGGTATCTCCTATGCGGCCCAGTACAGGTGCATCGGGTTATCGACCAGCAGCTTGCGCTGCAGCTGCGCGGTGGTTGCAATGCGTGGGATGAAGTCGACCAGTTTGCCGTCGTCCGGCATGTGCGTCTTGAGATTGGGGTGCGGCCAGTCAGTACCCCAGAGCACGCGATCGGGAAAGCTCTCCACCAGCCGGCGCGAAAACGGTACCACGTCGTGGTAGTCCGGGGGACCGGACCCGGACAGGCGTTCGGTGCCGCTGACCTTGGACCAGATGTGCGGATGTTCACGCATCAGCCGCACAAACAGTTCGAATTCCGGCCCGTCGACCGGCTTACTGACGTCCGGGCGCCCCATGTGATCGACCACTACCACGGTCGGCAGTGAGGTGATGAAGTCGTGCAGTTCCGGCAGATCCGCGGCCTCGAAGTAGATCACGATATGCCAGCCGAGCGGTGCGATACGCGCG
>JABCZO010000048.1 GCA_013289615.1 Gammaproteobacteria bacterium | reverse complement strand
GAGGTGCTGACGCCGAACCAGCAGGACTACTTCCTGCGCGGCAACGACCTGGACTTCTCCTACGTCTCTTCCGAAGGCGGACGCTTTCGCGTCAATGTATTTCGCAAGGACACCGGCATCGGCGCGACCTTCCGCTCGATTCCTTCCGATATTCCAACCCTGGTCAAGCTCGGCCTGCCGCCGATCGTCACCAAACTGTGCGACTACCACCAGGGCATGATCCTGGTAACCGGCTCGACCGGCACCGGCAAGTCCACCACGCTGGCGGCGATGATCGACCTGCTGAACACCTCGCGGCGCCTGAACATCATCAGCCTCGAGGACCCGATCGAGTTCGTCCACCGCAGCAAATCGAGCCAGATCATCCAGCGTGAGCTCGGCACCCATATCCCGAGTTTTGCGGAAGGCGTGCGCGCGGCGATGCGCGAGGATCCGGACGTGATCCTGGTAGGCGAGCTGCGCGACGCCGAGACCATTCGCATGGCGATGACTGCCGCCGAGACCGGGCATCTGGTGCTCGGCACGCTGCACACCACCAGTGCCGTCAAGACCATCGACCGGCTGATCGATGCGCTGCCCGCCGAGGAGCGCGAACAGACCAAGAGCTTCCTGTCGCAGAGCCTGCTGGCGGTCGTGACGCAGATCCTGGTCAAGGCCAACGAAGGGCGCAGCCGCCGCGCGGTGGTCGAGATCATGATCATGACCAAGGCCATCGCCAAGCTGATCACCAGCGACCAGACGCACCAGATCCCGACGCAGCTGCAGATGGGGCGCGAGTTCGGCATGCAGATGTTCGACCAGGCGCTGCTGCAGGCGCTGAATGCACGCGAGATCGACCCCGACGACGCCTATATCTACGCCTCCGATAAGCGGCTGTTCCAGAAGTTCGTCACCGACACCAGCATCCTGCCGCGCATGGACGCCACGCTGACGCAGCCGGCCGGCGGCTGACAACCCCCCGCTCCGACCCCGGCACCATGGCGCAGATCGATCAATTCCTGGAAGAGGTTCTCAAGCGACGCGGCTCCGATTTGCATTTCATCGCGGCGGATCCGCCGCGCATCCGCATGAACGGTGAGCTCTCGCCGCTGCGCGGCGACCCGCTGACGGCCGAGTTCACCAAGGAAGCGCTGTACGAAATCATGCCGCGCAAGGCGATCGAGCGCTTCGACGCCAAGGACGGCGCCGACTTCGCCTACACGCTCGAGGGCAAGGGACGCTTTCGGGTCAATGTCATGCGCCAGCTCAACGGCATGGGGGCGGTGTTTCGCGCCATTCCGTCGCAGGCGCTGACACTCGATCAACTCGACATGCCGCAGTCGGTGCGCCAGCTCTGCCATGCCGTCAGCGGCTTGATCCTGGTGACCGGCAAGACCGGCTCGGGCAAGTCGACTTCGCTGGCGGCGATGATCGACGACATCAACAAGCGCATCAAGGGCCACATCCTCACGGTCGAGGATCCGATCGAGTTCGTGCATGCGCGTCGCAATTGCCTGATCAGCCAGCGCGAGATTGGCGTGCATGCGCCGAGCTTCGCGGCGGCACTGCACTCGGCCCTGCGCGAGGATCCCGACGTGATCCTGGTCGGTGAGTTGCGCGACCTGGAGACCATGAGCATGGCGGTCACCGCCGCGGAGATGGGCATCCTGGTCATGGGCACGCTGCATACCAACGGCGCCGGGCCGACCGTGGACCGGATGGTCAATGCGTTCCCGTCCGACAAGCAATCGCACGTGCGCACCATGCTGTCGACCTCGCTGCGCGGCGTGATGTCGCAGCAGTTGCTGCGCAAGGCCGACGGCAGCGGCCGCGTGGCGGCGCTCGAGATCCTGATCAATACGCCCGCGGCGGCCAATCTCATCCGCCAGGGCAAGCTCGACCAGCTCGAGAACACCATGCAGACCGGTGGCGCTTTCGGCATGCGCACCATGGACAGCGCGATCCAGGCGCTGCTCGACTCAGGCGTCGTCAACGGCGCCGAGGCCTACAAGAAAGCGATCAACAAGGCAAAATTCGAGCCGCTCAAGGACCAGAGCTGAAGCCGACCTGGCCGCGGCGACCAACCTGGCCGCGGCGACCAACCTGGCCGCGGCGATCAATCTGGCCGGCGCCCAACGCGCCCATCCGGCACACTGCCCCGACAGCCACCGGATTGACAGCGCGTGCGATAATGCTTCCTTTGCCATCCTTGCACGCTCGATCATGCCACGAAAGATTCTCGTCACCAGCGCCCTGCCCTACGCCAATGCCGCGCTGCACCTGGGCCACATCATGGAGGCGGTGCAGACCGACATCTGGGTGCGGTTTCAGAGGATGCGCGGCCATGACTGCATCTACTGCTGTGCCGAGGATGCACACGGCACGCCGATCATGATCCGGGCGCAGCAGGAAGGCATCAGTCCGGAGACGCTCATCGCGCGCACCGCCGAGCAGCACCGGCGCGATTACGCCGGCTTTCTGATCGGCTTCGATCAGTTTCACAGCACCCATTCACCGGAAAACGTCCGCTTCACGCACGAGATCTATGCGACGCTGCGCGAGCGTGGCTACATTGCGCGGCGCGCCGTGCGCCAGGCCTACGACCAGAAGGCCGGCATGTTTCTGCCGGACCGCTATGTGCGCGGCACCTGCCCGCGCTGCAAATCGCCCGACCAGTACGGCGATAGCTGCGAGGTCTGCGGCTCGACCTATACCCCGGCCGACCTGATCGATCCGATCTCCACCGTCACCCAGACGACGCCGGTGTGGCGCGAGTCCGATCATCTGTTCTTCAATCTGGGGGCATTCGAGACCATGCTGCGCGAGTACGTCGCCGGCGGCAGCCTGCAGCCGGCGGTGCGCGCGAAGCTCGCCGAATGGTTCGAGGCCGGCCTGCAGGACTGGGACATCTCGCGCGACGCGCCGTATTTCGGCATCGAGATAGCCGACGCGCCGGGGAAATTTTTCTACGTCTGGTTCGACGCGCCGATCGGCTATATCGCCAGCTTCGAGGCCTGGCGCGCCGCCCACGCAGCCTCGTTCGACGACTATTGGAAATCGGAAAGCGCCAGCGAGCTCTACCATTTCATCGGCAAGGACATCAGCTACTTTCATACGCTGTTCTGGCCGGCGGTGCTGCACGGCGCCGACCTGCGCCGGCCCAGTGGTGTGTTCGCGCATGGCTTCCTGACCATCAATGGCCAGAAAATGTCGAAATCGCGCGGCACCTTCATCACCGCGCAGCGCTACCTCGAGCGCCTGTCGCCCGAGCCGCTGCGCTACTACTACGCCGCCAAGCTCGGCAGCGGCATCGAGGACATCGATTTCAGCCTCGATGACTTCGTCGCGCGCACCAATTCGGACCTGGTCGGCAAGCTGGTGAACATCGCCAGCCGCTGCGCGGGCTTCATCCAGCGCGGCGGCGGCCGGCTGGCGGCCGCGCTGCCTGAGCCGGGCCTGTATCGGGAGTTCGCAGCCGCCGGCGAGCACATCGCGGCCCTGTACGAGGCGCGCGAATACCCGACCGCGATGCGCGAGATCATGGAGCTGGCCGATCGTGCCAACCGCTATATCGACCAGCACAAACCCTGGAGCCTGGTCAGGGATGCGGCCCGCGCCGACGACGTACGCGCCATTGCCACCCAGGGCCTGAATCTGTTTCGGGTGCTGATGAGCTACCTGGCACCGGTGCTGCCGCACATGGCCACGGCGGCCGGAAAATTTCTCGGTTGCGGCTTTGATGAATGGAGCGCAGTCGGTGTGGCGCTGCTCGATCGGCCCATTGCCCGCTATCAGCCGCTGGCGACGCGGCTGGACCCCGAGGCGGTGGCCGCGTTGATCGAGCCGCCACCGGCGGGGGCGACAGGCGCCGCCACAGGGGCGGCGATGAGCGCCGACACAGCGACGCCTGGCAGCGCGGCCGTCGCCGGCGCGGCGACGATCGGCATCGATGATTTCGCCCGGCTCGACCTACGGGTCGCACGCGTGACACGGGCGGAACTGGTGGAGGCTCCGACAAGCTGCTGCGCCTGACGTTGGACCTGGGAGGCGAGCAGCGCACCGTGTTCTCCGGCATCCGCGCCGCCTATCGGCCCGAACAGCTCACCGACCGGCTGGTGGTCGTCATTGCGAACCTGGCGCCGCGCAAGATGCGCTTCGGCGTCTCCCAGGGCATGGTGCTGTGCGCGGGCGGCGACGATGACGCCAGCGCGGTGTTCCTGCTGGCCGCGGACGCGGGCGCCCAGCCCGGCATGAAGGTCACCTGACCGGCGGGCCGCCAGCAGCGGGCGCAGCCTCAGCGCGCCACGCGCCGACGCCGCCAGTAGAGGATCAGCGCGTACCCGGTCGCCATGCCGCCCAGGTGGGCGAAATGCGCGACACCCTGGGCGGTGCCGAACACGCCCAGCGCCAGCTCCAGGATGCCGTACAGCGTCACGAACAGCCAGGCCGGCATCGGGATCGGAGGAAAGATCAGCAGCACCCGGCGGTGCGGAAAGGTCATGCCGTAAAACAGCAGCAGCCCGAAGATGCCGCCGGAGGCTCCGAGGGTTGGGTACGGCTCCGGATAAATCGCGTGCGCCACCCACAACTGCGTCAGCGCCGCGCCGATCACACAGGCAAAATAGTAAATCGCGAAACGCCGCCCGCCGAGCACCCGTTCCACGTCCGGACCGAAAATGAACAGCGCGAACATGTTGCCGGCAAGGTGCATGATGCTGGCCTGCGAGTGCAGGAAAGCGTAGGTCACTAGCTGCCACGGCTCGAACGGGTGGCATTCCGCGCAGCCCACCGGGCCCAACGGCCAGAGCGCGAACGCATCCTCTAGCTGAACGTCTGTCAACCATTGCAGGCCATAGACGATGAAATTACTGATCAGTAGGGCCCGTACGACGGGCGTAAGGTTACGGAACATCCAGGCGCGCCACGCGGTCGAAATCGACTGTGTGGCGGCATTTTGCCATCAGGAGGACTCGCCATGGGCACTTCTACTCTCAGTCGCGCTTTCCTCACCATCGTGCTGCTGGGCGGTGTGAGCGCGTGCGTCAGCACGTCGCTGATCGATCGCTGGAAAGATCCGGGCTTCAGCGGGCCGCCGCTGCACAAAGTGCTCGTGGTCGGCGTTCAGAAGGACCAGGGCCGGCGGCGCGTCTGGGAGGACGGCATGGTGGCCGCCCTGACTCACGAGGGGGTGCAATCGAGCCCCTCCTACCTGGTATTCCCCGACAAGGCGCCGACCCCCGATCAGCTGGCCGCGACCGCCAGCCATGACGGCTTCGACGGCGTGGTCGCCACGCACTTTGTCAGTGCCAGCCAGCGCAATTACTGGATGCCCGGCTATGCGGGTGTGGGCTTTGGCTGGCGCTGGCGCTACTTTGGCTACTGGGACACGGTGTACGCACCGGGCTATGTGGAGACCGAATATCGCGCCGATTACCAGACTGACGTCTTTACCGTGGACGCGGCGGGCGGCAAACTGATCTGGACCGGCATCACCCGCAGTATCGATCTGAGTTCGACGCAACGCACGACCGACGAGATCAGCCGTGTACTGGTGCCGGCGCTGACCAAACAGGGCATTCTGGCCGCGACTCACAAGTGAACCTGGTTGATCGAATCGATGCACTGCTGCCGCAGACGCAATGCACACGCTGCGGCTACGACGGCTGCCGCCCGTACGCGCAGGCGCTGGCCGACGATCTGACCGCGATCAATCGCTGCCCGCCCGGCGGCGCGCAGGGAATCGAGGCGCTGGCGGCGCTGCTGGGGCGCGCGCTCATACCGCTCGATCCGGACTGTGGCAGTGAGGCAGACGCGGGTGTGGCCTTCATCGACCAGAATGCCTGCATCGGCTGCGCGCGCTGCCTGCTGCCGTGCCCGGTGGATGCGATCATCGGCTCGCAGCGCTATCTGCACACGGTACTGGAGTGTGACTGCAACGGCTGCGAGCTGTGCCTCGCCAGCTGTCCGGTGGACTGCATCGTGATGCGGCCACGTGCCAGCGGCGCTGGCGCGCCGACGGCGGCCGAGAATCGTGCCCGCTACGAGCGTCATCGCACACGCACGCAGCGCAGCGCCCATGAGCGTGCGGCGCTGCTGGCCGAGCGCAAACGCGCTGTGCCCACCCCGGACGAGCCGCGCTCGCAATGAGCCCGGCGAAAGTGCGCAGCATCTTCCGGCAGCTGCGCGCCGCGAATCCTTCCCCCCAATCCGAATTGCTGTACCGCTCGCCGTTCGAGCTGCTGGTCGCGGTCATCCTGTCGGCTCAGGCGACCGACAAGAGCGTCAATCTTGCGACCCGCGAGCTGTTTCGCAAGGCACGCACGCCACAGGCAATGTGCAAACTCGGGCTGGCGGGCCTCAAGCGCTACATCCGCACCATCGGCCTGTACAACACCAAGGCGCGCAACATCCTCGCCGCCTGCAAACTGCTGCTCGAGCGCTACGGCGGCGAGGTGCCGCGCGAGCGCGCAGCCCTGGAGGCCTTGCCCGGCGTGGGGCGCAAGACCGCGAACGTGGTGCTGAACGTGGCTTTCGGCCAAGCGACACTGGCCGTGGACACGCACGTCTTCAGGGTGGCCAACCGCACCGGGCTGGCGCGCGCCAGCAGCCCGCGCGCGGTCGAGGATGAATTGCTGCGGGTCATTCCCGCGCAATTCATGCAGCACGCGCATCACTGGCTGATACTGCACGGCCGCTACATCTGCAAGGCGCGCGTGCCCGACTGTCCGCGCTGCCCGATCGCGCGCTGGTGCGAATACCCGCACAAGACGCCACCGTGAGCCTGTTTGCCGATCAGGGCCGCGATGCGCTGCGCAGCGCCTACCGCGAAGCCTGGCGCAAGTGGCGCGAACGCCTGCCGCTGCAGCCGCTCGAGGCGCAGATTGCCGATGTGATCGCCGAACATCCTGAATATCAGCCGCTGCTGCAGGCCGACGATGCACTGCTGCAGGATTTCCCAGCCCGGGCGGGAAGCGACAATCCGTTCCTGCACATGGGGTTGCACCTGGCGCTGCGCGAGCAGCTCGCTACCGAGCGACCGATCGGCATCAGCGCCATTCGCAGCCGTCTGGCGGCGCGCCTGGCATCCGGCCACGCGGCCGAACATCGCATGATCGAGGTGCTGGCCGGCGTATTGTGGCAAGCGCAGCGCGACGGCCATGCTGCCGACGACGCGGTCTACCTCGAGCGGTTGCGCAAGCTGTGAGCGCCAGCGCGCGCATCGCCGCCCTGCACTGCTATCCGGTCAAATCGGCGGCGGGCGTCGAACTCGAGCAGGCGCTGCTGACGCAAGCCGGTTTTGAGGACGACCGGCGCTGGATGCTGGTGACGAATGCCGGGCGCTTCATCACCCAGCGCGAACTGCCGCGCCTGGCGCTGCTCACGCCGCGCCTGTCGCCGAGCGCGCTGCTGCTGGCGGCCCCGCAGCTGCCGCAGCTCTCGATCCCCTTATCGCGCCAGGGGCAGCGGCGCGCGGTCAGCATCTGGCGCGATCATTGCGAGGCATTTGACGAGGGCGATGAGGCCGCCGCCTGGCTGTATGCATTCCTCGGCCGCGCGTGCCGCCTGGTGCGCTTCGATCCGGCCCAGCGCCGACTGAGCGCGCGCGCCTGGACCGGCCAATTCGAGGCCGAGAACCGCTTCTCGGACAGCTTCCCGATCCTCGCACTCAACGCCGCGTCGCTGACCGATCTGAACAGCCGTCTCCCCGCGCGGCTGCCGGTGAACCGCTTCCGACCGAATATCGTGCTGGAAGAGCTGCAGCCCTACGATGAGGACCGCATCGATGAGCTGTGCGGCGCCGGCGTGCGACTGAAGCTGGTGAAGGCCTGCACCCGCTGCCGCATCACGCTCACCAATCAGGACAGCGGCGAGGTCGAGGGCGACGAGCCGTTGCGAACGCTGCGCAGCTACCGCTACGACGCGCAGCTGCGCGGCGTGTGCTTTGGTCAGAACGCCATTGTGATCGAGGGTAGCGGCGCGACGCTCAGGCGCGGCCAGCTGCTTGCGATTCGCTGGCGCTAAGGACGGCGCCACCGCAGCCGGTCTCATGGCCCGGTTGCAGGCCATGAGACCGCCGATGCGCGGAGCTAGAACTTGAAGCGCACGCCGATCGTCGGATCAACGGAGGAGGTGTTCAGGAAGCCGTTCGACAGGCCGTCGGACACTTCGCTGTACATCGCGCCGGCATACACGTCGAAACGCTTGCTCAGGCGAACGTCCGCCATTATCGAGTAGACATTTTCAGTGCCGCTGCAGTTGCCGGCCTTTTTGGTGGAGCAGCCGGCGTTGGCACCAGTGGCGTAACTGTTCTGCCGGATGCCGTAGTAAGCCGCGGTCATCTCGAATGCCGGGCTGAACGCGTATTTGACGCCGGCCCAGTAGATATCCAGATCCTTGTCCTTGGCGTAGGTCGCCTCTTTGCCGGATTGAACATTGACGAAGGCCAGGATATAGCCGCCCTCATCGACGTAGCCGGCTGCAAGAGGATCGGTCGGATTCGCGTACTGGATATGCTCATAGGAGGCGTAGATCTTCGGCGCGCCGAAATCGTACATGCCCATGATGGCATAGGTCGTATTGTCCGAAATCGTGCCGACCAGGGAGCTGCTCACCGGATAGCCCAGCGTCGGCAAGTCAGTCACCTGTGCTGCGCTGAGCGCGGCGGCGCCAATGGCATCCTTGACGTTGACGTAGTACACATCGAGCGACGCGCCCGCGTAATCGGCGCCCAACTGGGCCTCGAAGGCGGTGGCAGCGCTGCCGTGCGTGCCGTTGAACTTGTACTGGGCACCCACATGCATCGGTCCGAACACGCCGGCATATTTCAACGAGGAGTCAAGGCGTCGATCCTCGGTGTCGCCACCACCGGCTGCGGTTCCGGAAAACCCGATCAGCGAGAACGCCTGGGACGCCGCCATCGGGTCGTACTTGGCAATGCCGTCCGCCATGGTGGTGTTCTGTCGACCGAAGGTCAGCGTGCCGTAGGTCTTGGAGCTGAACCCGGCATAGGACTGCGTGAAGATCTGACCCCCGACGCTGGTGTCAACGCCGCTATTCTGAGCCGCCAGTGCGCGCCCGTTGTTCAGCGCGACGGATTTCAAGCCGTCCGAGAGCTCGCCGGACTGCGGGTTGAAGAAAGTCTCCAGCCGAAATACCGCCGACCAGTCATCGACCAGAGGCTCCTTGCCCGAAAGGCCGACTCTCGACTGGCTCAGGTTGCTGGGCGTGAATCCGAGCACCGACTTGTTGGCGTTCTTCTGGATTACATCTTCCGAACCCGGAGGAAAGTAGTCGCTGATCGGGGCGCCGTGATTCTGATATTGCAGGCCAATATCTACGATGCCGTACAGCGTGACGCCGTGCCAGGTCAGGCTGTCGTCGGCAGACGCCGCCATGGGGGCATTTTGTGCCTGCGCGACGCCCATTGCGGCCGAGAACGTACCCAGCAGTACCGACATCGCGATCAGCGCTCCGGCGAGCCTGCCGCGAACCCCAGATGCCCCCACTTCGGAGGGCGAATTCCCATAAACCATGACTTGTGCTCCCGCAGATCTATTGTTGGATTTAACGAACATTCTATATCATATATCTAAATAATCAAAGTTTCAGATGTGTCTTTTTGGCAACACTCACTGATCGAGCGGCGCACGCGGCTACTCCACCCGGTTCTCGCGCACGCCAAACATGCTGGATATCAGCCGGGCGATGATGCTCAGGAAAAGGACGAACAGCGTGATCAGCAGTGCACCGGCCCAGGCCAGCGACTGCCAGTTCGGGTAGGGGCTGGTCGCAAACTGAAAGATGACCACCGGCAGGTTCGCCATCGGCTGGTTGAGGTTCGCGTTCCAGAACTGGTTGTTGAGCGCGGTGAACAGCAACGGCGCGGTCTCGCCACTGACGCGCGCGAGCGCCAGCAGCACGCCGGTCAGCAGACCGCTGCGTGCCGCCGGGTAGACGATACTGGTGATGGTTCGCCACGGCTGGGCGCCGAGCGCCGCAGACCCATGCCGCATGCTCTGCGGAATCAACCGCAGCATGTCCTCGGCCGTGCGCACCGTGACCGGAATGACGATGATCGCGAGCGACAGCGCGCCGGCGAGCGCCGAAAAGTGGCCCATCGGCACCACCACCAGCGTGTAGACGAACAGCCCGATCACGATCGATGGGGCGCTCAGCAGCACGTCGTTGATGAAGCGGATCACCGTGGACAGGCGCGCGCTGCGACCGTACTCGGCCAGGTAGGTGGCGGCGAGAATGCCGATCGGACCGCCGATCAGCACGCCGAGCAACGTCATGACCAGGCTGCCATAGATCGCATTCAGCAGGCCGCCGCTGCTGCCGGGCGCGGGCGTGGTCTGGGTAAACACGCTCAACGACAGGCCGCCGAGGCCCTTTGAAAACAGCGTCCAGAGAATGGCCGCCAGGAATGCCAGTCCGATCGCGGTGGCCACTCCGGAAGCCCCGAGCGCTACGGTGGCGGTGATCTTGCGCCGCTTGATATTGTTCATATGCGCGCTCCGCGGCGCTCGATCTGCAGCAGCAGCAGTCGCGCCGCGGCGATGATGGTGAAGGTCAGCACGAACAGCAGCAGGCCGAGCGCGATCAGCGAGGAGGTGTACAGGCCGCCCACCGCCTCGGTGAATTCATTGGCGATGCTGGCGGATATCGTGGTCCCCGGCGCCAGCAGCGAGGTCGATATCCGATGCGCGTTGCCGACCACGAAGGTCACAGCCATGGTCTCACCGAGCGCCCGTCCAAGCCCGAGCATCATGCCGCCGATGATGCCGGCGCGCGAATTGGGCAGCACCACGTCCCAGATCACTTCCCATTGCGTTGCTCCAAGACCATAGGCAGCCTCCTTCAGCGATCGGGGCGTCGCCAGGAACACCTCGCGCATCACCGAAGTAATGAATGGCAGCACCATCACCGCGAGCACAAATCCTGCGGTCATCAGGCCGATGCCATAGGGCGGCCCGCGGAACAATTTGCCGATCCACGGCAGATCGCCGAAGGTGGCGATCAACCACGGCTGCACCGCGTGCTGCAGCACCGGGGCCAGCACGAACAGGCCCCAGATGCCAAACACGATGCTCGGCACCGCCGCCAGCAATTCGATGCAACTGGCGATCGGTCCGCGCAGCCACAGCGGACAGGTTTCGGTCAGGAACACGGCGATGCCGAACGCCAGCGGCACTGCGATCAGCATCGCGATCAAAGACGTGATCACCGTGCCATACAGCGCCGCCAGCGCGCCGAACTGCTCGGTAACCGGATTCCAGATCTGATGCGTGAGGAAGCCGAATTTGAAGGTCCTTAGAGCCGGCCAGCCGCCATAGCACAGCGCCATCAGAACGCCCGCCAGCAGTATCAACACCAGCGCCGCCGAGGCCATGGTCAGGCTACGGAACACCCATTCGGAGCGTGCCTCGCGCTTGAGCTGCGCCCGGTAGGGAATCGTGATCGCCGACATTATCCCGCCTGTCTGGTGAGGTTCATGTGGCTTGGCTCATGGCTCGCTTGCGCCTCGCAACACCGTGTCGAACCTGCGGCTTACCTGGCAGGCCAGGCTGGCTTGCCGTCCACGGTGAGCGAGTCCTGCCAGGTCTTCTGGACCAATTTTGAGACCTTGTCGGGCAGCGGCACGTAATCGAGTTCCTCCGCCATCTTCTGGCCGCTGCGGTAGGCCCAGTCGAAGAACTTGAGCGCCGGCACCGTGCTCTGATCGTTGCTTTGCGCGTGCATCAGGATGAAGCTTGCACCGGTGATCGGCCAGCTATCGGCCCCCGGCTGATCGGTAAGGATCAGGTAATAGCCCTCGGCTTTGGCCCAGTCGGCGCTGGCTGCGGCAGCCTGGAAGGACTTGGCTTCGGGTGCGACGTAGTGACCATCATGGTTGAGCAGCTTGGCGTAGGTCATGCCGGTCTGCTTGACGTAGGCATACTCGACGTAGCCGATCGCGCCGCCGGTCTGCGTGGTCTGGTTCGCGACGCCCTCGTTGCCCTTGGCACCGATGCCCACCGGCCACTGCACCGAGGTGTTGGCGCCGATCTTCTGCGAGAAGGTCGGGCTGACTTTCGACAGGTAATTGGTGAACAGGAAATTGGTGCCGGAACCGTCCGAACGGTACACCGGTGCGATGTCCAGCTTGGGCAGACTCAGCTTCGGATTGAGCTTCTGGATTGCCGCATCGTTCCAGCGGCTGATGTCTCCCATGTAGATCGCCGCGATCGTCGGTCCATCGAGCAGCAGCTCGCCCGGCTTGACGCCGGGAATATTCACCACCGGCACCACCCCGCCGATGACCATTGGCCATTGCACCAGCCCGTTTTGCTTCAGATCGGCGGCCTCCAGCGGCTTGTCGGAGGCGCCGAAGGTGACCGTGCCGGCTTCGATCTGCTTGATACCGCCGCCTGAGCCGATCGACTGGTAGTTCAGGCCGATCCCGGTTTGCGCCTTGTAGGCTTCAGCCCACTTGGCATAGATCGGGTAAGGAAAGGTCGCACCGGCACCTGAAATATCGGCCGCGAGGGCCGGGCCCATCGCGCCACCGAGCAGAGCGACTGCGCGCAGCGTCATCGTCAGTGTGCTGGGGAACTTGGTCACTCGCTGCTCCTGAAATTTTTACTAAAATTCAACAGTCTCCGTGTACTTTAGTCGCCGCGGCGTGGGCGATCCGATACCGCGGCTGACCTGCCCGCCTTAGGGGGACCGATCAAGATGCTTCCTGAGATTGTTGACCCGCGCTGAATAAATAATCACGCTCACGCCGCGGTCGCTCGAGCAACGGCGGCGGGGCCGATCCTGCTGCGGCTGGCTCGCCTGCCTGGTGTTCCCCGAACCCGTGCAGTGTGTTTTGGCTGTATTGCATGATAGAGACGGGAATATTGCAGTCTGATGACACTCCGACAAACCTTGGCTCCTCGGATCGGGTTAGCCACGGCGCCCGCGTCCCGATGTGCTTTTGAGCGGCGCGCTAGCGCATGCGCCTGCTGATAGTCGAGGACGATCGCAAGCTGGCCGACTTCGTGGCCCGTGGCCTGCGAGCCGAGCGCTTCGCCGTGGACATTGCAGGCGACGGGCTGGAAGGCCAGCGATACCTCGATGCCTATCAGTACGATCTGCTGATCGTCGACCTGATGCTGCCGAAGTTGGGCGGCGGGGAGCTGCTGCGGCGCTTGCGCCGGATCCGCAGCACGCTGCCGGTGCTGGTACTCACGGCCCGCGATGCCACCGACGACAAGGTCAAGCAGTTCGAGGCCGGCGCCGACGACTACCTGACCAAGCCGTTCGATTTCGCCGAGCTGCTGGTGCGCGTCAAGGCGCTGCTGCGCCGTGCGCCAGTGGAGCGCACCGACGTGCTGCGGATCGCCGATCTGGAGCTCAACCGGCTCACGCAACAGGTACGCCGCGGCAGTCAACGCATCGACCTGACCGCCAAGGAGTACGCGGTGCTCGAATACCTGATGTCCTCGGCCGGACGGGTATTCTCGCGCACCATGATCCTCGAGCACGTCTGGGATCAGAGCTTCGAGGGCGCCACCAACATCGTCGATGTCTACGTACGCTATCTGCGCCGCAAGATCGACGAGCCGTTCCCGGTCGGCCTCATCCACACGGTGCGCGGTGTCGGCTACTGCGTGCGCGCGGCCGACGAGATCCACGACCCGGGCCAGGTATGAATCATCGCTCGCTCGCGTTCCGGCTCGCGGTCTGGTACGCGCTACTGCTGAGTGCGACCTTCGCGCTGGTCGGGGTCGGCATGTTCTACGGACTCGAGCAGTACCTGCGTTCCAACATGCGCGATTCGCTGCGGCGACGCTCGGTGCAGGTGGAGCAGATTCTGCGGGATGCGCCGGCGGATATCTCGGATAGCGCGATTGCCGCGGCGATCGACACCCGGGTGGCGCCGGAATTCAACAACCGCTTCGTGCGCGTGACCCGTGCCCCTGCAATCCCGGTGTATCGATCCGGTGAGCCTGCGGACCGCAGCTTCGATGCCGCCACCATCCCCGCTCAGGGCGGCGCATGGTCGTCCCGGGCGGTGGTGCGCCCGATCGCCACGGCGAGCGGCCAGCTCATGGTCAGCATGACTCCCATCGACACCTCATCAGGCCACTACCTGATCGAACTCGGTATTGCGCTCGGGCCGATCGAGGCCGTGCAGCACCGGCTGCTGAGCCTGCTCGGCCTGATGCTGCCGGTGCTGGTGGTATGTGCGGCCGGCGGCGGCTACCTGCTGGTCCACTGGGCGCTGCGGCCGGTCGAGCGCATGTCGCAGACCGCCGAACAGATCAGCGTGCAGGATCTGGACGCACGGCTGCCAGTGGTCGCTACCGGCGACGCCCTGCAACGCCTGTCAGTCTCCCTCAATCACATGCTCACCCGCCTGCGCGACTCGGTTCGTGCCTCGCGCCGCTTTCTGGACGATGCCTCGCATGAACTGCGCACGCCATTGACGGTCATCAAGGGCGAACTCCAGGAACTCGTGGCCAACGAAGTCGATCGCGGGGAGGTGTGCGAGCGCATCGGCAGCGTGCTGGAAGAGGTCGCGCGCCTGGAGCATCTGGTGTCAGGACTGCTGGCACTGTCACGACTGGATGCCGGCGACGCCCAGCGCGAGTGGGTCGAGGTGAACCTGGGCGCACTCGCCGCCAGCACGGTGGAACAGATGCGCCTGGTGGCCGAGGACCGCGGCATCCAGCTGCGCTCTTCCGAGCTATCGGCAGTGACGGTACGCGGTGATGGCGGCCGGCTGAAACAGGTGATCGTCAACCTGCTCGACAACGCCATCAAGTTCACCCCGCGCGGCGGAATCGTGACCGTGCGCACTCTGGCGCGCGACGACCACGGGATTCTCGAGGTACGCGACAGCGGCATCGGCATCCCGGCCGATGATCTGCCACGTGTGTTCGATCGTTTCTATCGGGTCGATGCGGCGCGCTCCCGAGAGGATGGCGGTGCCGGTCTTGGACTGTCGATCGTGCGCTCGATCTGCAGTGCGCACGGCGCCGAAATCGAAGTGGACAGCGCGAGCGGCAGCGGCAGTTGCTTTCGCCTGAAATTTCCGCTGCCCGCCAGGGGGCTCGGCGCCGCGGTGGCAGCCGCGAACTAGAACTTGAAGCGCACACCGATGGTCGGGTTGATGTTATTGGTCTGGAACAGGTAGCCGTTGGCAAAGCCGTCGTGCACGGCGCTGTACATCGCACCCGCATAGGCGTCGAAGTGCTTGGTGAAGATGTAATCGGCGTCGAAGGAATACGCCTCCAATGTACCGCTGCAGGTCGCCGACAGCTTGGTCGAACAGCCGCTGTTCGCACCGGTGCCATAGGCGTTCTGATTGACCGAATAGTAGGCCACCGTCAGGTCCAGGCGCGAGGCCACGGTGTAACGTGCACCGGCCCAGTAGACCTCCAGAATCCTGTCCTTGGCAAAGGTCGCCGTCGGGCCGGACTGGACATTGACGAATGCCAGGATATAGCCGCCGATATCGGTAAAGCCGGCTTTGATGGGCGTGTTCGGATTCGCGTACTGGATATGCTCATAGGAGGCGAACAATTTCAGCGGGTCGATTTTGTACGATCCCATCACCGAGAACGTGGTGTTATCCGAAATCGTGGCGGCCAGCGAGTTACCCACCGGGAAACCAAACGCCGGGTTACCCACCGTCGTCAAGTCCTGCACCTGTGCCGCGCTCAGCGGCGCGCTCGAGATCGCACTATAGGCCTTGGAGTAATAGGCATCGACCGAGGCCCCGGCATATTCGCCGCCCAGATCGAACTGGTACGCGCTGTTGGCGGAACCGGTGGCGCCGCTGAATTTGTACAGCGCACCGACATGAAAGACATCGGCGAGAGCGGCGTAGTACTTCAACGATGAATCGAGACGCTTGTCTTCCGTGTCGCCGGCGCCGGCGTAGGGACCCGACATGCCGATCAGCGAGAATGCCTGCGAGCCATAATTCGGGTCGTATTTGTTCACTCCGTCGGCCATCAGGGTGAGCTGCCGCCCGAACGTCACGGTGCCAAACGTGGTCGAGCTCAGACCGGCGTAGGCACTCTGGAACGCCTGCCCCGCTACGCTGGAATTCAGGTTGACGGTTTGCGTCGCAGCGCTGCGACCATTGTTCGCTACCATGGACTTCTGCGCATCACTGATCTGGCCGGACTGCGGATTGAAAAAAGTCTCGATCCTGAAGATTGCCTGCAGATCTGCGACCAGCGGTTCCGCGCCTTGCAGACCCACTCTCGACTGGCCCATGTTGCTGGGTGTAGCCCCGAACGCCGACTGGCGGCTGTATTTTTGAACGATGTTATTGCTGCCCGCCGGATGAGAATCGCTGAACGGTGCGCCGTGGTCTTCGTACTGCAGGCCGATATCGATGACGCCAAACAGCGTGATGCCATGCCACGTCAGGCTATCGTCCTGGCCAAGGTCGGGACCGGTTTTCTGCTGGCCAAACGCGACGCTTGCGGTCGTCAAGACTCCCACTAGAAGCAGCACATTCAAGCTGCGCTTCACCGCGGCAATGGATAGCGCGTGCCGGGTAGTCGCGTTTGCAATTGTCACGTCGTCACTCCAGTTTCAATTACTTTCAATTTCAGGGTGTCGAGCTTCGGTTGCGCCGTCGTCATTGGTTCGGCGTCGTTATATACTATGCACTATAACGAGATGCGCATACCGCGGCAAACCCGAGGCCACCGTGGCGCGCGCCCGGATCAGAAGATCAGTGCAAACTGCGAAGTCAGTACGCGCTCGTCCGGACGATCGCCGTTGCCCGCACCGCCGTTGAAGCGGGTGACCTCATAGTCGAGCTGTATCTTGAAGTTACGGCTTAGGTACCAGTTCACACCGGTTCCCAGCGCATGCGCGGCCAGCGGCGCGCTGGCCGGATTGGCAAATGAGCCGGCGCCGCCTTCGAACGCCGCCGCGTCAAAATCGAGCTGGTGATAGCGGGCCACCCATTCCCAGGCGCCGGGTCCACCTTTGCCGAGGCCGAAATCACGGCGCGGGGTGGCACTGTCAAAGGTCTCGTTCTCGCCGGTCAGGAATACCGCCAACTGCAGTTGCTCGGCGCTGTTGTGCATGGTTGCCGCGCGCGACCCGCCGGCGCTGAGCGTGCGATGCACCTGCTGATCCTCAACGACGTATTCGCCCAGCAGGCTCACCATTCGATAGGCGTAATAAAACTGCGGCACCAGCCGCCGCTCGATGCCATCGGCAATGGTCGCATTGTTGATCGCGCCGGTTGCGGTATTGCCTCGGTAGGAAAACATCGGCTGCTGGCCGGTGGTTTTGTAACTTGCAAGCAGGCTGGTGGTGGTGCTCGCCGATGCCACCCCTTTCCAGTTCACATAGGTCGCCGCGACACCGAATCCAAAGCCATTCAGCCCGCTCCAGTCCGTGTTCAGGAACGGTTTGCAGTATATGCGGCCGTGCCAGGAGAATTTGCCGGTCGAATTGGCATCGGGCACGCTGTTGCCATCGGTGCTGCCGCCGTCGACTGCGCCATCGAACCCGCCGACGGCGTAGCTCAGCAGGCCATTGCCCAGGCTGCCGCCCACCTGGCCGCCCAGGTCGCGATAAGGCAGCAGGTCCGCGGTCAATGCCGGCTCGATGAAGCGTGCGAATTGCTCGAGCTGCAGGCGCTCGAGGCCGACCGGGGCCTTGAACTTCCCAAAAGTAAATACCAGCCAGGGCTCAATGCGGGCGTCGGCCCACGCGTCCTGAATAATGGCCTTGCCCAGGCCGAAGTCCGGCATGAAGCGAAAGTCGTAGATGTTATCGAGCGTGCCTTCGAGCGTGGGGCGCAGCTTGCGTATCAGCCAGGTATCGGCGCTGGTTGGCGTAGATGAATCGCTGAAGTCGCGATCGTCCACCGACAGGTTGCCGCGGAAATGGATCTGGTTGGCGCCATCGACTGTCTGCAGCGTAAAACCCCGGGAGCCAAAGCTGCCGACCAGCGCATTTGGATTGGTGGCGCCAGCCTGCGCGGCTGTCGCTGCCCCAGCGTGCGCCGCCTCGTCGGCTGCCAGCCGCTGCTCGAGCGCCTGGATCCTCTGTTTCTCCTGCTGCAATTCTCGTCGCAGCGATTCGGTATCCGAATTGGCAACATCGCTGGGCGACGACGCGTCGGCGGCGGCATCGGCCGCGCGCGCGACCAGCGGCAACGCAAGCGAAGCGATCAGCAAATGCGCAAGCACCAGCGCGGCACGCGCGCTGCGGCGCGCGGCCATCGGCAGCGAAAATCCCATGCACAACTCCCATCAAGCCAAGCACAGCCCGCGGCCTTGCAGGCCGCGCACGCCTATAGTGATGGGACGCGGTAACAATGTCGGTGCCGCGCGGGTAACAACCGGGTTAGGAATCAGTCCTGCGTCAGCGCTTCTTCGGTATGTACAGATCGGTCAGCGTGCCGGCGACGGCTTCGGCCGCGAATGCAACCGTCTCCGACAAGGTCGGATGCGCGTGCACGGTCAGGCCAATGTCGGCCGCATCCGCGCCCATCTCGATGGCGAGCGCCGCCTCGGCGATCAGCTCTCCGGCGTTGGTACCCACGATGCCGGCGCCGAGCAGACGATGCGTGGTCGGATCGAACAGCAGCTTGGTGAAGCCCTCATCGCGTCCGATCGACAGCGAACGGCCACTGGCGGCCCATGGAAAAACTGCCTTCTCGACGCTGATGTTCTGCGCCTTGGCCGCATTCTCGGTCAGCCCGACCCAGGCCACCTCGGGATCGGTGTAGGCCACCGATGGAATCACGCGCGCGTCGAATGAGCTGTTGTGGCCTGCCGCCACTTCGGCCGCCACCTTGGCTTCGTGGCTGGCCTTGTGCGCGAGCATCGGCTGGCCCCGGACATCGCCGATCGCAAAGATATGCGGCACATTGGTGCGCATCTGCTTGTCGGTGGCGATGAACCCGCGCTCATCGACCAGCACACCTGCAGCCTCGGCACCGATGGAGCGACCGTTCGGCGTGCGTCCGACTGCGACCAGCACATAATCGTAGGTGTTGCTGCTGTTGACTCCGTCCTTGGTCGCAAAGCTCACCTGCAGGCCCTCTTTGGCGGCCGTCACGGCGTTGACCTGGGTGTTGAGCAGGATCTCGGCGTAGCGCGCCTTGATGCGCTTCTCGAGCGGGCGCACCAGGTCCGGATCGCAGCCCGGCATCAGCTGCGAGGTCAGTTCGACCACGCTGACCTTCGCACCCAGCGCGTCGAATACGCAGGCCATCTCCAGGCCGATGATGCCGCCGCCGATCACCAGGAAGCGGCCAGGACTGTCCGGCAGCTCGAGCGCGCCGGTGGAGTCGATGACGCGTGGATCCTGCGGCATGAACGCCAGCCGCATCGGCTCGGACCCTGCGGCGATGATGCAGTAGTCGAAGCGGATCCGTTGGCTCGCGCCCCCTTGGGGGTTGCCACCCTGGGTGACCTCGAGCACGTGCGGGCTGACGAATTTGCCCACGCCGCGCACTACCTCGACTTTGCGCTGCCTGGCCAGCACGCTCAGCCCGCCGGTCAGCTTCTTGATCACGCTCACCATCCAGGCCCGCAGCTTTTTGGTATCCACCTTGGGCGGACCAAACTCGATGCCGTGCGCACCCATCTCGTGCGCCTCTTCGATGACCTTCGCCGCATGCAGCAGCGCCTTCGACGGGATGCAGCCGACATTCAGGCACACACCGCCCAGCGTTTCCGAACGCTCGAGCAGCGTGACCTTGAGTCCGAGATCCGCGGCGCGAAATGCCGCCGTGTAGCCTCCCGGACCGGCGCCCAGCACCAGCAGTTGCGTGCTGCGCTGCGCCTCGGGGTCAGGCGCCGGGGCTTCGCTGGCCGGGGCGGCGGCGGCCGGGGCTTTGGCGGCCGGGGCTTTGGCGGCCGGGGGTTCGGCGGCCGGGGCTTCGCTGGTCGGGGCCGCGGCGGCCGGGGCTTTGGCTGCCGGGGCTTTGGCTGCCGGGGCTTTGGCTG
>JABCZO010000047.1 GCA_013289615.1 Gammaproteobacteria bacterium | reverse complement strand
TTGGCGGAGAGAGAGGGATTCGAACCCTCGAAGGGCTTTTGACCCTTACACCCTTAGCAGGGGTGCGCCTTCGACCACTCGGCCATCTCTCCGTGAGCGAGTGCCGGCGGCGCCGGTTCGCGGCGCAATCATACTGAAGCGGTGGTGTCAGGGCAAAGAACGGCTGCCCGAGCGCGGAAACTCTAGCTGGTCGGCGTGGTTTCTTCCGCCTGCGGGGCTTCCGCGCCTTCGTGCTTGATGCGGTGAAAGATCTCCTCGCGCTGTACCGAGACCGACTTGGGTGCATTCACGCCGAGACGCACCTGGTTGCCCTTGACGCGCAGCACGGTCACCGTGACCTCATCGCCAATCATTACGGTCTCGCCGATTCTACGCGTCAGGATAAGCACAAGGGGGTCCTCCATATGGCATGCGGCGACTGCGGTGCGGGGCGCGCCGCACGGACACGGGTCGCGGTCGGATCGGACGCGCAAACGCCACTGTCCCGCCACTCCGACTGTTCCCGTTGCAAACAGTCTCGGCTGAGAGCGCTAAAAGAGCACGTTAAAATTCATCAATGTGCCGCCAGTCGCGCGCGCACCCACGGTGTCACACTGGCCAGCGCCTCGTCGAGCGCCTGCGGCTTGCTGCCGCCGGCCTGCGCGAAGTCCGGCCGGCCGCCGCCTTTGCCGCCGACCTGGGCCGCCACCGCTCCGATCAGGTCGCCCGCTTTCACGCGCCCGGTCTGATCGTGCGTGACACCCGCGACCAGCACCACTTTCGAGTCCGACTCGACCGAACCGAGCACGACGATGGCCGATCCCAAGCGGCTCTTTAGCTGATCGACCGCGGAGCGCAGCGCGCCCGCGTCAGCGCCCTCCACCCGGGTCGCGAGCACCATCACGCCACCGATATCGACCGCGCTGGCCGCAAGATCCGTGCCCTGGCCCAGCGCCAGCTTGTCCTTCAGGCCGCGGTTCTCCTTCTCCAGTGCGCGGATCCGCTCCAGTGCCTCGCGCACCTTGGTGGCCGCGTCGTCGGCCGAGCCGTGGACCAGCTGCGCGATATCCGCCAGCAGCGTGTCCACCCGGTTGACGTAGTCGAGCGCGGCCTGGCCCGTGACCGCCTCGATGCGCCGCACCCCGGCCGCGACACCGGTTTCGCTGACGATATGAAATATCCCGATATCTCCCGTGCGCTTCACGTGCGTGCCGCCGCACAGCTCGGTCGAGAACTCGCCCATCGACAGCACACGCACCCGGCTTTCATACTTCTCGCCGAACAGTGCCATGGCCCCGGCCGCGATCGCGCGCTCGTAATCCATCATGCGGGTCGCCGCTTCGGCATTGCCGCGGATCTGATCGTTGACCAGTTTCTCGACCTGCAGGCGCTGCGCGACCGACAGCGGCTGGGAATGCGAGTAGTCGAAGCGCAGCCGATCGGGCGCCACCAGCGAGCCTTTCTGGGTGACGTGCGTGCCGAGCACCTCGCGCAGCGCCGCGTGCAGCAGGTGCGTCGCCGAATGATTGAGCCGGATCGCAGCCCGACGCTCGGCATCGATGCGCGCCTGCACGCTGTCGCCAACCTGCAGGCGGCCGGCTTCCATGCGCCCGATATGTGAATGCGCCGCTCCGCGCTTCTGCGTATCCTCGACCACAAAGCGCGTGGCCGCAGCGCCCAGCAGCTCACCGGTGTCACCGACCTGCCCTCCGGCCTCCGCATAGAACACCGTACGATCCAGGATCACCTCACCGCGCTCGCCCGCAGCGAGCGCCTCGACGCTGGCACCGTCACGCAGCAGCGCGACCACGCGTCCCTGGCACTCGAGTGCCTCGTAGCCGCAGAATTCGCTGCGCTCGGCCACCTGTGTCCCACCGCGCTGATCCACGCCGAATTTGCTGGCCGCGCGTGCGCGCTCGCGCTGCGCTTGCATCTCGCGCTCGTAGCCGGCGATGTCGACCTTGAGCCCGCGCTCGCGCGCGATGTCGGCGGTCAGGTCCGGCGGAAAGCCGTAGGTATCGTGCAGCAGGAACACCAAGGTTCCGGGCAGCGTGTCGCCGCCCTGCTCGCCCATGCGCGCATCGAACTGCAGCATGCCGGCGCTGAGCGTCTCGGCGAAGCGCTCCTCCTCCTGCCGCAGCACGCGCGCCACCTGATCGGCCGCGCGCGCCAGCTCCGGGTACGCCTCGCCCATGCTCGCCACCAGGGCGGGCACGATCTTATAGAAAAACGGCTGCGCCTGGCCGAGCTGATACCCATGGCGCACCGCGCGCCGGATGATGCGCCGGAGCACATAGCCGCGGCCCTCGTTGGAAGGCACCACGCCGTCGACGATCAGGAAGCTGCAGGCGCGGATGTGATCCGCGATCACGCGCAGCGACGGCGACGCGCGATCGCTGGCAGCGGTGGCCTCGGCTGCCGCCGTGATCAGCTCGCGAAACAGGTCGATGTCGTAGTTCGAATGCACGCCCTGCATCACCGCGGCCAGGCGTTCCAGTCCGGCGCCGGTGTCGACCGAGGGTTTCGGCAGCGGCGCGAGCGTACCGTCGGCGGCGCGCTCGTACTGCATGAACACCAGGTTCCAGATCTCCACGTATCGATCCCCGTCCTCGTCGGGCGAGCCCGGCGGCCCGCCCACCACATCCGGGCCGTGATCGTAGAAGATCTCGCTGCACGGTCCGCACGGACCGGTATCGCCCATGGCCCAGAAGTTCGATGCCTCGCCCATGCGCTTTACGCGCTCCGGAACCATGCCAATGTCGTTGACCCAGATATCCGCGGCGTCATCGTCGTCGCAGTACACGCTCACCCACAGCCGCGCCGGATCCAGTTTCAGCCGTCCCGTGACAAACTCCCACGCGTAGCGGATCGCTTCGCGCTTGAAGTAATCGCCGAACGAGAAATTCCCCAGCATCTCGAAGAAGGTGTGGTGGCGCGCGGTGTAACCGACGTTCTCCAGGTCATTGTGCTTGCCGCCGGCGCGCACGCAGCGCTGGCTGGTCACCGCGCGCACGTAGTCGCGCTGCTCCTTGCCGAGGAACACGTCCTTGAACTGCACCATACCGGCGTTGGTGAACAGCAGCGTCGGGTCATTGCCCGGCACCAGCGAGGAGGACGGCACGATCGTGTGATCGTGCCCGCGAAAGTAGTCGAGAAACGCGCGCCGCACGTCGCTGGCGCTCATGTAGGTCGGTTTTACAGTCATGTGTTACGAGTCTGCATCCAGGTCCGTGTCTAGGTCGGTCGCATCGGCGCCGAGGGCGGAGCGAATATGATCGTTGGAAAAGCCCCGATATTGCAAAAAGCGCATCCGCCGCGCCTTGTCGGGCCAGTCGCGCGGCGCGCTGGCACCGAAGCGCCGCGTCAGCACCCGGCGCGCGAGTGCCGCCCAATCGCCGTGCGACTCCAGTTGAGATTCGATCAGCGCCGCCGGCAGCCCCAGTTCCGCCAGCTCGCGCCGCAAGCGCTGCGGCCCCTGGCCGCGTTCGGCGTGAATCGCCACGAACTGGCGCACGTAGCGCTCATCGTCCAGGTAGCGCCGCTCGATCAGCTGCGCGAGCGCCGGGCGCACGGCCTCGGGCGTAAAGCCCTGTGCCGAGAGCTTCGCGCCCAGCTCGATCGAACAGTATTCGCGTCGCGCCAGCAGCGTCACGGCCGCGGCCAGCGCCGCCGCCGGATCGCCGGCCTGCTCGCTGCTCGCGCGGCCCTTAGGCTGTCTTTTCCTCAACACGCACGGGCGGCAGCAGTTTCAGTCGGATCTTCTGTTCGATATCGTTCGCGATGTCCTTGTGCTGCTGCAGATACAGGCGCGTATTGTCCTTGCCCTGGCCGATGCGCTCGCCGTTGTAGCTGTACCAGGCGCCGGATTTGTCGATGATGCCATGGGCCGCACCCAGTTCGATGATCTCGCCCTCGCGCGAGATGCCCGAGCCGTACATGATCTCAAATTCAGCCTCGCGAAACGGCGGCGCCACCTTGTTCTTGACCACCTTGACGCGGGTCTGGTTGCCGACTACTTCCTCGCCGTTCTTGATCGCGCCGATGCGGCGGATGTCCAGCCGCACCGAAGCGTAGAACTTCAGCGCGTTGCCGCCGGTGGTGGTCTCCGGATTGCCGAACATCACGCCGATCTTCATGCGGATCTGGTTGATGAAAATTACCATCGTATTGGAGCGCTTGATGTTGCCGGTCAGCTTGCGCAGTGCCTGCGACATCAGCCGCGCGTGCAGTCCGATCTGCATCTCGCCCATCTCGCCTTCGATCTCCGCCTTGGGCGTCAGCGCCGCGACCGAGTCGATCACCACCACATCGACCGCCCCCGAGCGCACCAGCATGTCGGTGATCTCCAGCGCCTGCTCGCCGGTGTCAGGCTGCGACACCAGCAGGTCCTGCACGTTGACGCCGAGCTTCTCGGCATAGGACGGATCGAGCGCGTGCTCGGCATCGACGAACGCGGCGGTACCGCCGCCGCGCTGGATCTGCGCCACCACCTGCAGCGTCAGCGTGGTCTTGCCCGAGGATTCCGGACCGTAGATCTCGACCACGCGGCCGCGCGGCAGGCCGCCGATCCCAAGCGCAATATCCAGTCCCAGCGAGCCGGTGGATACCGCCTCGACATCGTAAGCCGCCGAGGCATCGCCCAGTCGCATGACCGAGCCTTTGCCGAATTGCTTCTCGATCTGCCCTAGCGCGGCGGCCAGCGCCTTCTTCCGGTTCTCGTCGATGCGTGGTTCCATGCGTGGCGGTCCTTTAGGGAATTAGTGCGGCACAATTGATGTCGAATTATCCCACAAGACGCCGCCAGGCGCGGGCGCAAAACGGCGGCGGAGCGACGAAAATGCAGCGCGCCGAGTGCAGCGCTCAAGGCTGCAGCGGCCACGACGCCAGCGTGGCGTAACGCGGCGCCTCCGCGCGAGCGCAAGCTTGCGCCCCAAGCCCCTGACTTTGCGCCAGATAGAAGCGCGTCACCGGCAGCGTCAGGTGCAGCGCCGGCCATGCATCGTCCGACCGCTGTACCGGCAGGCGCGGCAAAGTGGCGCCCCGAAGCAGCGTGACATGCGGCCGCCAGGACTTGAGATCCGGCGCCAGTCCGACCTGCTGCGCCGCCTTCGCCAACGCCGCTGCCAGCGCCACGCCCGCCGGCGGCAGGCGCGCGACGGTCGCGGCCACGATCCGCGCCTCACGCCACCACTCCAGGCGTTCGAACGCCAGCGCGAATGATGCCGCCTCGATCTGGCCGGCGCGCTCGCACAGCGCCGCGTACTGCGCCTCGCCGACCGCACCCAGGAAACAGAGCGTCACATGCAGATCAACGCTCGCCAGGGCTCGTCCGCCCACCTTGCACAACAGCGGCGCCGCGGCTTCGATCAGCCGCGACGACCACGGGCCATCCGGCCAGAGCGCGAAAAACAGCCGCCTCACGACAGCCGCCTCAGTGCCGCCAGCTCAGGACTGCCAACTCAGGGCTGCCCGCTGGCACCCGCCGCTGCAATCACCAGCCGCAGCGCGATCGCCACCGCCGCACGCCGGATCGCCTCGCGATCGCCCGCGAACTGGTGCTGCACGGCCAGCGGCGGTGCGGCGCGCTGCGCCAGCGCAAACCACACCAGCCCCACCGGCTTGTCGGCGCTGCCGCCGTCAGGCCCGGCGATGCCGGTGATCGCCACCGCCATATCGGCGCCGCTGTCATGCAGTGCCCCGGCCGCCATCTGCTCCGCGGTGGGGCGGCTGACCGCGCCGAAGGTTTCGATCACGCTGGCGGCGACGCCGAGCGATTGCTCCTTGGCCGGATTCGAGTAGGTCACGTAGCCGCGCTCGAACCATTGCGAGCTGCCGGCAATGTCCGTCAGGCACTTGGCCACCCAGCCACCGGTGCACGACTCCGCGGTGGCGACGCGGCGCGCGGCCGCCAGCAGCAGCGCGCCCGCGCTCTCGGCCAGTGAGCGCAGAGCCCGGTCGCTCAGATCGGCAGCGGTGTCGGCCACGCCGCTACGCCCCGGTGCCCGTGCCTGCCCGCCACAGCCTGCCCGCCTTTGAACTCATGCCGGGCGTCAGACCCCGTAGCGGGTCGTGAACGACGCGCTGCCCAGGGTGTTCATCGTGACCATGAAGCCCACCATGGCACCACTGCTGCCGGCATTGACGTCGATGTGCGGAACCTTGAGTGCGTGCACCGTGAAGATATAGCGGTGCGGGGCTCCCGGCGGCGGCGCCGCGCCGCCATAGTTCGACGTGCCGTAGTCATTGCGCGCCTGCAGCGCGCCGGCCGGCAGGCCGCGCTGGCCGCTGCCACTGCCGCGCGGCAGCGATGTGCAGGACGCGGGGATGTTCGCCACCACCCAATGCCACCACCCGGAGCCGGTCGGCGCGTCGGGGTCGTACAGTGTCACGACGAAACTCTGAGTGCCCGCGGGCGGCTCTGCCCAGGACAGCTGCGGCGACAGGTTGCCGCCGCTGTGTCCGAAGCTGTTGAATACCTGGGCCTGCGGCAGCACGGCGCCATCTTTGAGATCGTCGCTGTAGAGTCTGAAAGCCATCCTCACCCTCCGGAAGATCGCGCCGGCCGTCCCGGCCGCGCCGCTGTGGCGCAATCTTAGCCCCTCGGTCACGGCAACGCCCGGGGCGCGGGCGGCCGCGTTTGGGAGACTTGCGCTACGCTTGGTCTTTGACTCAGGGCAGCGATGCTGGCACGTGAGTCGGTGTGCGCTAGCCAACAGACGCCATCTACTCTGCTGCGCAGGCTTCAGCCCTGTAGGTTCGCGTCTGGTCCAATGAGCAAGCTGGGAGAACGACGATGACTGGCAAAGCTGGGGTGTGGATCGATCACAGGAAGGCCGTGCTGGTATCTCTCACCGCTGCCGGTGAGCATACGACGACGATCCTGTCGAAAGTGGAACGGCACCCGGAACGCAGCGGCGACTCGCCACTGAAGGGTCCCTACGAGGCAAGCCAGGTTCCTGCCGATGACAGTCGGCAGCGGGCATTGACTGGCGAACTCAACATTTATTACGACGCCGTCATCGCCGCCCTGCGCCAATTCGAAACCCTGCTGCTTTTCGGGCCGGGAGAGGCCAAGGGTGAACTGCATAAGCGCCTGGTGAAGATGAAACTGGGCACGCGCGTGAGCGCTGTGGAAACACAGGACAAAATGACCGATGCGCAAATCCTGGCCAAGGTGCGTGCGCATTTTGGGCTCGGCGTGCCTGGCGAGCAGCTGGGTAATTAGGCGGCCGCATTGCATCCCGCAGCGCTGCTGGTCGCACCCAAGCTGGCTCGGGGAAGCGACTGTGCCCCGGGATTTGGCGCTATTCTCTGGCGGCATTGGCCGGGCGCGAAAATCCTCGGTCCGCGCCACGGAAAAAGGTCGGCGATGGCTTTTTCTCGGGAACCGGTTTTGCGAGATACTAATTTGATTTTATTAAGAACAATGTAAGCCTTGGCTGACCTGATTCACACCCCTGAGCACACCCCCATGATGCAGCAGTACCTGCGCATCAAGGCGCAGCACCCGGACACGCTGCTGTTGTATCGCATGGGCGATTTTTATGAGCTGTTCTACGAGGACGCCCGCACCGCCGCCGGACTGCTCGATATCGCCCTGACCAGCCGCGGCCAGTCCGCGGGCGCAGCCATACCAATGGCCGGCGTACCGGTGCAAAGTCTCGACGCCTATCTGGCCCGCCTGGTGCGGCGCGGCCAATCGGTCGCCATCTGCGAACAGATCGGCGATCCGGCCAAGGCCCGCGGACCGATGGAACGCCAGGTGCTGCGCGTGGTGACGCCCGGCACGGTCACCGACGATGCGCTGCTCGAGCAGCGCCGCGAGACGCTGCTGGCCACGCTGCTGACCGAACGCAACCGTTTCGGCCTCGCCTGGCTCGAGCTGTCGTCGGGCCGTTTCAGCGTGCTCGAATCCGAGCAGCCGGGCGCCATCGAGGCCGAACTCGAGCGCCTGCGGCCCGCGGAACTGCTGCTGGCCGAGGATCAGGCACGCGATATCCAGGCGCTGTGCCGCCAGCCGCTGGTCGTGCGCACCCGTGCGCCCTGGCATTTCGAGCTCGCCAGCGCCTCGCGTCTGCTGACCGATCAGCTCGGAACCCTGGACCTCAGGGGCTTCGGCGTCGACGAACTGCCGCTGGCGATCCGTGCCGCCGGGGCGTTGCTGCAGTACGTGCGCGACACGCAGAAATCGGCCGTGCCGCACATTCGCGCGCTGCGGGTCGAGGAGCGCGCCGACAGCCTGGGCCTCGACGCGGCGACGCGCCGCAACCTGGAGCTCGATACCAGCCTGTCGGGCAACGAGGCGGCGACGCTGTTCGCGGTACTCGACAGCAGCGTCACCGCGATGGGCTCGCGCGCGCTGCGGCGCTGGCTCAATCGGCCGATCCGCGCGCAAGGGGTACTGCGCGAACGCTATCACGCCATCGCCACCATGGCCGAATCGCGCCGCTACGAGCCGCTGCGCGAGCAGTTGCGCGAGATCGGCGACCTGGAGCGGATCCTGGCGCGCGTCGCGCTGCGCTCGGCGCGGCCGCGCGATCTGGTGCAGCTGCGCGCCTCGCTCGCGGCCACCCCCGGCCTGCGCGCTGCGCTGGCCGGGTTCGACTCACCGGCCCTGATCGGCCTGCAGCGGCACATCGGCGAGCACGCCGGCGAGCGCGTGCTGCTCGAGCGCTCGATTGCGCTCGAGCCCGCGCCGCTGCTGCGCGACGGCGGCGTGATCGCCGAAGGCTTCGATGCCGGGCTCGACGAGCTGCGCCTGATCGCCGGCAACACCGACGGTTTCCTGCTCGATCTGGAGCGCCGCGAGCGCGAGCGCACCGGCATCGGCAACCTGAAACTGGGCTACAACCGCGTACAGGGCTTCTATATCGAAGTCTCGCGGCTGCAGGCCGAGCGTGTGCCGAGCGACTATCTGCGGCGCCAGACGGTTAAGAGCGCCGAACGCTTCGTCACCCCGGAGCTCAAGAGCTTCGAGGACAAGGTACTCGGCGCGCGCGAGCGGGCGCTGACGCGCGAGAAGGAGCTGTACGATCAGGTGCTGAGCCGCCTGATCGAAGCACTGTCCGGATTGCAGCAAACCGCCGACGCGATCGCCACGCTCGATGCGCTGGCAGCGCTGGCGCAGCGCGCAGCCACGCTCGGCTGGTCAGAGCCGACGCTGGTGGCCGAACCGCGGCTGATGATCGAGGCCGCCCGACACCCGGTGGTCGAGCAGTTCATCGATGCGCCGTTCGTTCCCAACGACCTGGCGATGGATGAGCGGCGGCGGATGTTGATCATCACCGGGCCAAATATGGGCGGTAAGTCGACCTACATGCGCTCGATCGCGCTGGTGGTGCTGCTGGCCCACCTGGGTAGCTTCGTACCCGCCGCTCGCGCCGAAATCGGACCGGTAGACCGCATCTTCACCCGCATCGGCGCGGCGGACGACCTAGCAGGCGGCCGCTCGACCTTCATGGTCGAGATGACCGAGACCGCCAACATCCTGCACAACGCCAGCGCCCACAGCCTGGTGCTGATGGATGAGATCGGCCGCGGCACCAGCACCTTCGATGGGCTATCGCTCGCCTATGCGGTGGCGCGGCACATGGCCGAGCGGCTGCGCGCCTGCACGCTGTTCGCGACCCACTTTTTTGAATTGACCTCGCTCGCCGAAGAGATCGACGGCTGCGCCAACGTGCATCTGGATGCCACCGAGCATGGCGACTCGCTGGTGTTTCTGCACGCGGTCAGGGAGGGCCCCGCGAATCGCAGCTTCGGGCTGCAGGTGGCGCAACTGGCCGGCGTGCCGCGCGACGTCATCGCGCAGGCACGTGGCTACATGGCGCAGCTCGAGGCCGGCAGTCTCGCCAACCGGCGCGCCGGCGCCGCAGCGCAGCCGGAGTTGCCGCTGTTCGCAGCAGGCGCGGCGTTGGCGTCGCCGGCAGCGCTGCAGCCGGCGCCGGTCGCGCCGCCCACCGACGAGCTGCGGTTGCGCATCGCTGCCATCGAACCCGACCAACTGACGCCGCGCCGCGCGCTCGAACTGCTGTACGAACTGCGCCAGCTCGCGCGCAGCCTCACTTCAGGCGCGACTGAACCTTCTTGAGGCCCTCGAGTGCGCAGGCTTCATCCTTCGCACTCGGCTCAGCGCCGCTGACGCCGACCGCGCCGATGACCTCGGTGCCGGCCATGATCAGCACGCCCCCGGCCCAGGTCACGTAGTTGTTCGCATCGGCTGCCAGCTTCGCGGCAATCGCCGGTTCGGCTTGTGCCGCGGCGGCAACCTTGCCCGACGGCATCCTGAACGAGAGCGCCGTGTTGGCCTTGCGATAGCCGGTGTAGGCGTGCGTGCCGCCGGTACCATCAGGTATGTAATAGAGCTTCGGCGTTCCGGCAGCATCCAGGATGCTGACGCCGACGTGATAACCCTTGCACGAGGCCACGATCGCCGTTGCCAGGTCGACCGCCACATCGATCGACACACTGCGCGCCACCACATCCGGCGGCCGCGGCCCCAGTGGCGGGCCGCCCGGCGCTCCGGGCAACGGACCCGGCGGCGGGCCGTTGGCATTGCCCGGATTCTTCAGATCCGGAGGGCCACCCGGAGGAGGGCCACCCGGCGGCGGCGACTGTGCGATGACAGCGCCGCCCAGGACTATGAGCGCGATCGCACCCAAAACCCGCACACCCGTTCTCATTGGACATTCCCCGCGACTGCTGACGCTGCCAGCCGGCACTCTACATCCGGCGTACGCGCAGCGGTGATGGGGCTTGTTGATCACAGCCATTGGCGCCATCAATCGCTCGCGCCGGCCGCAGGCTGGCGCGATCGCAGCAGTGATCCCGCTACTGCAGTTTCATTTCCATGCGCACCTGACCGTCCGGGCCACCCCCCGACTCGCGCTCGGTCAGGAACACCCGTTCAGGCGGCAACTCCTTGTTGCTGAGCAATGCCGCCTGCGCAGCCTCGGCACGCCCGCGTCCCAGCGCCTCACGCTGATCGCGCGTCGGCTTGAATTGCAGCAGCAACTCCTGTTCGAGCCAGGCAACGCGGGCAGCCTCGGCATCCTGGCTGCCCGCGGCTGCTTTTGCGGCGTCGGCTTTGGCTGGGACTTGCGTTTCCGGCGCCGTGGCGGGCGGCGCACTGCCCTGGGTAGCCGCCGCCGCAGCGCCGAGCTCTGCCGGGTACACCGGCTCGGCCTGGAACTTCTGCCGGTACAGCGCTGCCAGCGCCGTCAGGCGCGGCGACTGCGCGCCGGCGGAGTTATCGCGCTTCGCTGCATGCTTGGCGCCCTGGGGGCTCGCCGCAGCCGTCGCCAGCGCCTGCTCGAGCGCAGCTTTCTCCAGCGCCTCGTCATCGGTGGCGCTGATGGTATGCAGCGGGATGTCGAGCTTGAGCTGCGGCCGCTCGACCAGTGCCTGCGCCAGTTTCGGAAGTTTCTGCGCCTCGCTGTCGGTCAGTAGCGCCGAGCCGGCTGGAAAATCGATGTAGGCGAGCTGCTCGCCGCCGCCAAACAGCGAGCCCAGCAACGCAAACGGCGCAGTCACGATCCTGGTGATCAGGCCGACGACCAGCTTCCAGATGATCGGGCCGATCTTGAAGGTCGGATCGTCGATGCTGCCGCTGACCGGCAGATCCAGGCTGATCACGCCATGGCGGTCTTTCAGCAGTGCGGCAGCCAGCTTCACCGGCAACGGCACCGCCTGCTTGCTGTCGGTGGCGGCGCCGAATTCGAGCTGATCGATGACGACGTGGTGGCTCGCCTCGAGCTTGCGGTTCTCGACGTGGTAATGCAGATCGGTGGACAGCTTGCCCTGCGCAATGCTGTAGCCGGCGAACTTGCCCGAATACGGGTTGAAGGTCGTGAGCTCTATGTTATGGAAGCTCAACGCGATGTCGGTATAGGACGCCGGCGCGAACGGGCTCAACTGCCCCTTGATCGACACCGGTGCATATTGATCCACGTTGCCATCCAGCGTCACCTGTGCCCGCGAGGCCGGATCCGAGGACAGGCCGACCACCGAGCCATGCAGTCCGAGCATCGCGGCCGAGAAATTTGGCTCGACCGAGTGGTCGGTGAAATCTGCAGTCCCATCCCGGATTTCCACGCGCTTGATGTGAATCGGCATGCCGGTGCTGGCGGTCGAGGTCGCACTCGCTGCCGGCTGGGCGGGTGCCGCCTTTGCCGCTGTCGCCTTCTTCACCGATGTCGCGGACGTGGTATCCGCCGGGCTCGGCGGCGGCGCGGATCCCGCCGGCCGCAGCACCTCGGACACATTGAGGCTGCCATTGGTACCGATGATCACGCGACCATAGGCACCGAGTGCACGCACCTGATCGATATCCAGTGCATCCGGGCCGACCTGATAGCGCAGCCCGACGACCTGCAGTGCCTTCCAGGTGACAAGGTCGGTACTGGTGGGGTTGTCACGGGTTGCAAGGTCGGTGACCTGGATTGCGCCGGCCACTTTGAGCTGCGGCTGGCCTTTCTGCGGGCTGGCCGCATAGGCCAGCTGCAACTGCGATGCCAGCCGACCGCGATAGAGCGTCATATCGGTTTGTTGCGACACATAGGGCTGCAGTGGCGGCAGATCGAATTCCTTCAGGTCCACCGTCACGGCCGCGCTCATCGGCGACAGTGCCAGCGTGCCGCCGGCGTGCAGGTGCCCGGTCGGGCCCAGCCCCGTATCCAGATCGATCGTCAGCGGCTGCGCCCCCTCGCTCGAATAGTTCTGCACGCTCAGCGTCAGCGGCGCGATCTTCAGCTGTAGCGCCGGCTTCACGCTGCGATCCTCCGCGGCGATGCTCGCCCCATCGATGGCCAGCTTCGCCAGCGTGATCTTCCAGGCCGCCGACGGCGCCGATGGCGCCGACGCGCCCGTTGTCGCCGGCGCTGCGGCCGCGGCCGGCGCCAGCAGACGCTGCAGGTTCAGGCTGTTATCGGCTTCGCGCCAGATCTGCAGTGACGGGTTCTGCAGCGTCACCTGGCCGATGCCGACCCGCCGCTCCGACAATGCAATGGTGCTATTGGCAACGTCTACTTCCGGCAGTTGTATCCACGGGGTGGCGGCGCCGGCCTTGTCCGCAGTCGCCGGCGCCGACGCCTGCGCACCCCTGGGGGCGACGGCCAGCGCGTGCAGCTTGACGCTTGGCAATGTCAGCGACAGGCTGGTTTCGCCGGCGGCGATGAGGCGATAGTCGCCGTGCAGGTCGATGCTGCCGCTGGTCAACGCAAACGGCAGCGCGTCCTCGAGGTAGGCGGCGATGGTCGAGGCCTTGAGCGCGGTAATGGCGAACTCGCCGTTCGACCCCAGCGGCCGCACCGAGAATTGCCCGGACCAGTCGAGCTGCTCGCCGGCGCTGGTCGCGGCGCTGAAGCGATAGCGGTTCTCGAACTGCAGCTGGGTGCGAAAATCGGTCAGTGCGAACTCGATCGGACTTAGGTTCGCGGTAAATGGCTGGCCGCGAGTGCGATCCTCGAAATGCACCTGGCCGCGGTTGACCGTCAAGGCACCGATGCGTACCGCAGGCACCGACGTGGACTCGGGCGCGGGCGGTTTTGGCGTGGCGGGCGGCGCCAGTTTGGCCAGGTTGAGCGAGCCGTCCGGGTTGACCAGTACCTTGACCACCGGTTGCTCTAGCCGCACTTCGGCAAAGGTCCAGGCCCGATGCAGCAGCGAGGAGGTCGCGCTGAACTTGATGCGCAGCAGTGTGAAGCTTGCAATCGGCGAACCATCGGCTTCGCTCAATGCCAGATCGCGCATCTCGGTGGCGAGCGAGAACGGATTGAACGTCAGTGCACCGATGGACAGCTTGCGCCCAAGATCGTGCTGCACGTAATCAATCGCCTCATTGCGGGCGATGCGTGGCAGCAGCAGGAATCCGGCCAGCGTATACAGCAGCAGCAGCCCTGCCAGGATAGCGAGCGCGATCACGTGCGCCCGCAACCATCTCAGGACGGCAGCGGCGGCCGAATTACCTTCCGAAACTTCCATATTCCAGAAAACTCCCCGCCTCGCGCGCGACCCGCGCCGATAACAGCAAACCTGAGTGTGTCGCCGGCACCGCCAGGAAAGCCGCGGCACCGGCCATTTTAGTCTCGGACACGGCAACCGTGCCGTCGTTGCCTTCGTTGAACTTTAGCAGCATTCGCCCAAAACCGAACGGCACCGTGCCGGCGATGATGCCCAGCTCGCGCCCGCTGTCCCAGCGCCGCGGCTGCCCGGCCAGCAGCTCCTCGGCACTGGCGGCGCCGAGCAGCCGCAGCCCCAGGCTCGATCGCGCCAGGCGCCGCGCCGCATGCGATCCGGCCGCCGGGGTGCCGAGGAACACAACGCGGCCGGGCTGGCGCATCGGGTAGCGCTCGAGGCAGCGCTGGATCAGAAGTCCGCCGAGGCTATGTCCGAGCAGATGCACCCGCGGCGTCTCGGCCGCGGCGATGCTGTCGCGCAGCGACTCGATAATGCGCGCCAGCGGCGCGCGTACCGAGGCATAGCGAAACACCTGGAACCGATAACCGCGCTGGCGCGCAAGGCGCCGCCGCAGCCATATCGATTCGATACCCGTCATCCACAGGCCGTGCACATAGACGACGGTTGCGCTCGGCATCTCTCATGCCGGCGGCGGCGTGCGCACGCGGATGTGCAGCTCGCGCAGCTGCGCTTCGGTGACCTCGGTCGGCGCATCGGTCATCAGGTCGGCCGCCGTCTGTGTCTTCGGAAATGCGATCACGTCGCGAATACTGTCGGCGCCTGCCATCAGCATCGCCAGCCGGTCCAGGCCGAAGGCGATGCCGCCGTGCGGCGGTGCGCCGAAGCGCAGCGCATCGAGCAGGAAGCCGAATTTCGCGCGCGCCTCTTCCGCACCGATGCCGAGCAGGCCGAACACCACCGACTGCAGCTCCTCGCGGAAAATACGCACCGAGCCGCCGCCGACCTCCGAGCCGTTGAGCACCATGTCGTAGGCGCGCGCCAGCGCGCCGCCCGGATCGGCCAGCAGCAGCGCCGGATCGTCGCTCTGCGGCGAGGTGAACGGGTGATGCATCGCCGCCCAGCGTTTGGCATCGGCGTCCCATTCGAACATCGGGAAATCGACCACCCACAGCGGATGGAAGCCCGCGCTCGCCAGTTTAAGGTCGTGCGCGACCTTCAGTCGCAACGCACCCAGCGCATCGTTGACCACCTTGGCGCTGTCGGCACCGAAGAAAACCAGATCGCCGTCGGCTGCCCCGCAGCGCGCAAGGATCCCGGTGAGCGCCGCATCGCTCAGGAACTTGATGATCGGCGACTGCAGGCCGTCACGGCCGCGTGCGCGCTCATTGACCTTGATATAGGCGAGGCCCCTGGCGCCATAGCGCGCCACCACCGCGGTGTACTGGTCGATTTCCTTGCGTGTCAGCGCGCCGCCGCCCGGCACGCGCAGCGCGGCGACGCGGCCGCCGGCATCCCTGGCGGGCGCCGAGAACACCTTGAAGTCGCAGTCCTTCACCAGCTCGGCGACATCGACCAGCTCCAGCGCGACGCGCAGATCCGGCTTGTCCGAGCCGTAGCGGCGCAGCGCCTCCGCGTAACTGATGCGCGCGAACGGTTGCGGCAGCTCCACCGCCAGCACCTCGCGGAACAGCGTCACCGCCAGGCCCTCCATCAGCTGCATGATCTGATCCTGGGTCAGGAACGAGGTCTCGACGTCGAGCTGCGTGAACTCCGGCTGACGGTCGGCGCGCAGGTCCTCGTCGCGAAAGCAGCGCACGATCTGGTAGTAGCGCTCGAAGCCCGCGATCATCAGCAGCTGCTTGAAGATCTGCGGCGACTGCGGCAGCGCGAAGAACTTGCCCGCGTGGGTGCGGCTAGGCACCAGGTAGTCGCGCGCGCCCTCGGGCGTGGCCTTGGTCAGCATCGGGGTTTCAATGTCGACGAAACCCTGCGCATCGAGATAGCCGCGCATCGAGCGTGTGATCCGATGCCGCAGGCGCAGGCGCTGGTTCATGACGTCGCGTCGCAGGTCGATGTAGCGGTAGCGCAGCCGCACCTCTTCGCTGACCGCCTCGTCCAGCTGGAACGGCAGCGGATCGCAGCGATTGAGCAGCGTAAGTTCGCTGGCCACGATCTCTACGCGTCCGGAGGCCAGGTTGGCATTGACGGTGCCGGCCGGCCGCGGCTGCACGCTGCCGCGCACCCGCACCACGAACTCGTGACGCAGTTTTTCCGCAGTGACGAATATTGCCTGCTGATCCGGATGAAACACGACCTGCACCAGGCCCTCGCGGTCGCGCAGATCGACAAATATCACCCCGCCGTGATCGCGCCGGCGATGCACCCAGCCGGCCACCGCCACGCTCGCTCCAATCAGTTTCTCGGTCACCTGGCCGCAGTAATGGGTCCGCATCGGCTTTCGTCGTAAGGAATTGGGCGCGAATGTTAGGTTGCGGGTGTTGCCGGCACAACCACGCCGAGCGTCACGATCATCTTCATCGCCGCATCGACGCTCATATCCAGCTCGATCGCCTGCGAGCGCGGCACCATCATGATGAAGCCGGAGGTCGGATTCGGAGTGGTGGGAATGAACACGCACACCTGCGGCTCACCGGTGTGCGCGCTGATGAGTGGCATGTCGCCAGCGGTCTGAAAGCCGACGCTCCAGATGCCCTTGCGCGGATATTCGATCAGCATCACCTTCTTGAACGAATTGCCCTGATTCGACAGGATCGTGGTAGAGAAGCTCTTGACGCCGCTGTAGAGCGCACGCACGAACGGGATGCGATTGAGCAGGTCTTCCCACAATCCCACCAGGCTGCGGCCGATGATGTTGCTGACCAGCATGCCGGTGGAGATCAGCAGCAGCAGCGCCAGCAGCAATCCGAGGCCAGGTATGTGGAACCCGAACAGCGCTTCGGGCCGCACTGCTGCCGGCAGCAGCAGCAGCGTCTGGTCCATCAGGTCGAGGATGAAGCGCACCACCAGCACGGTGACGACGATCGGTACCCATACCAGCAGCCCCGCTATGACGTAGCGGCGCATGAACCGGCGCATGACCTCACCGGTCACCGGCCGCCCCGGCGTTTGCCCGCTTTGCGCTTGGCCGGGCGGGCGCGCTTGGCCGCGCTCTTGCCGTGCGCGGCGCGGGCAGCAACGTGTCGGGTGGCTATGTTTCGCGTGGTCGGTGCCGGCGCCGTGCGCCCGGCCGCCGGCGCCGCCTTCTCGGACTTACCTGCCGTCTTGGCGTCGCTCTTGGTGGAGTCGCTCTTGCCGTCTGCCTTGGCATCGGCCTTGGCATCGGCCTTGGCATCGGTCTTGCTCTCGCTCTTGCTGTCGTCAGCGGCTGGCGCGCCGGTCTCGGCCGTGCTGTCGGCCTTGCTCGCTGTTTCTTCCTTATCGCTAGCGGCCAGGTTGCGCTGGTTGTCCTTGTCGGACTTGAAGTCGGTCTCGTACCAGCCCGCGCCCTTGAGGCGAAACACCGGCGCCGAGATCAATTTCTTGAAGGTACTCTTGCCGCAGGAGGGGCATTTCTTCAGCGGCTGGTCCGTGATCTTCTGCATGACCTCGGCGTAGTAGCGACAGCTGCTGCATTCGTATTCGTAAAACGGCATATTTTTCCAGCGAAAACGGTAGTGGTCCGAACCGATTATAGACGGCGGCGGCCTCAGTCATACCGGATAACGCGGCGCAGTGGCAGCTCATGCCAGATGAAATCCCCGGCCAGGCGCAGATCGATCAGCGCCGCAAGGCCGAGCACTTGATAGCCGGCCAGTGTCGCCAGATCGGCGGCGGCCCGCATCGTGCCGCCGGTCGCGAGCACGTCGTCGATCAGCGCCAGCCGGCCACCACCCGAGCGCACTTCAAGCACGGCGTTGCCGTATTCGAGCTCGTAGGCCGCCGAAACCACCGGCGGCGGTAACTTTCCCTGCTTGCGAATCAGCACGAAGCCCTTGTGCCGCCGGGCTGCAAGTCCCGCCGCCAGAATGAAGCCGCGCGACTCGATGCCCCCGAGCGCGTCGATCTGCTGCCACTCCTGATCGCTGAACAGGCCGTCCATCGCCTCGAGCGTGGCGTCGAAGTGCCGGCGCAGCAGCGGCGTGATATCGCGAAACAGAATGCCGGGCCGCGGAAAATCCGGCACATCGACAATGTGGCGCTTCAGATCGGTCATCGTCATGCCTGGTCCTTTAGATAGAATGCTCGGTACGGTTACTTTTTCCGGACTCGCACGCCATGAAGAAAATCAACCTTGTCGCAGTCGCCGTGGAAGACGGCTCCAATTATCCGTCGCCCTTCGACCAGCCCTGCCGCGGCCAGAGCTGCCAGCGCCTGGGCCGCTCGCAGGGACTCACGCTCTTCGGCGTCAACCTGTCGGTGATCCCGCCCGGCGGCTGGTCGAGCCAGCGCCACTGGCACAGCCTCGAGGACGAATTCGTGTGGGTGGTGGAGGGCGAGCTGACCCTGATCACCGACGGCGGCGAGGAGACCCTGCGACCCGGCGACTGCGCGGCCTTCAAGGCCGGCGATCCGAACGGCCATCACCTGGTCAACAAATCCGACCGCCGCGCCAGGGTGCTGGAAATTGGCAACTCCGACCCCCGCGACCGCTGCGTCTATTCCGACATCGATATGGTCGCCGAGCCGGGCATCAAAGGCTACAGCCATCGCGACGGCTCGCCCTATCCGGTCAAGGCGCGCTAGCCGCTACCTACCCCGTCGCTCGCATTTCCCGCTTTTTCTCGAACACCAGCTCCGAGCCGCGCGCAGTCACGCGGATCCGGTCCCCGGGCAGGAACTCGTTGCGCAGGATGCGCTGCGCCAGCGGATTCTCGATCTGCTGCTGGATCGCTCGCTTCAGCGGCCGGGCGCCATACACCGGATCGAAGCCCGCCTCGCCGATCAGATCGCGCGCCTTGTCGTCCAGGTCGAGCTCCATGTTGCGATCGAGCAGCCGCCGGCGCAGGTAGCCGAGCTGGATCTCCACGATGGCGCGAATCTGATCGGTGCCCAGCGGATGGAACACGACGATATCGTCGACGCGGTTGATGAACTCGGGACGAAAGTGCTGCTGCACGATCTCCATCACCGCGCTCTTCATGCGCGTGTAGTTGCCCTCGCCGGCCATTTCCTGGATCACCTGCGACCCCAGGTTCGACGTCATGATGATGACGGTATTGCGGAAATCCACCGTACGCCCCTGGCCGTCGGTCAGCCGGCCGTCGTCGAGCACCTGCAGCAGCACGTTGAACACGTCCTGATGCGCCTTCTCGACCTCATCGAGCAGCACCACCGCGTACGGCCGGCGCCGCACCGCCTCGGTCAGGTAACCGCCCTCTTCATAGCCGACATAGCCAGGCGGCGCCCCAATCAGGCGTGAGACCGAGTGCTTCTCCATGAACTCGGACATATCGAGGCGCACCATCGCCTCTTCGGTATCGAACATGAATTCTGCCAGCGCCTTGCACAGCTCGGTCTTGCCGACACCGGTGGGGCCGAGGAACATGAACGAGCCGGTCGGCCGCCGCGGATCCGACAAGCCGGCGCGCGAGCGCCGGATGGCGTTGGCAACGATGCGCACCGCCTCGTGCTGCCCGACCACGCGCTTCTCCAGCGCCTCCTCCATGCGCAGCAGCTTTTCCTTCTCGCCCTCGAGCATCTTCGACACCGGAATGCCGGTCCACTTCGATACCACGTCGGCGATCTCTTCCTCGGTGACATTGTTGCGCACCAGTTGCGGCGTGGACTGCTCGGCGCGCTGCGCCTGTGCCAGCCGTTTCTCCAGTTCGGGTATGCGGCCGTACTGCAGCTCGGCCATGCGCGCCAGGTCGCTCGCCCGCCGCGCCTGCTCGACCTCGAGTTTCGCCTGCTCGAGTTCTTCCTTGATCTTGCTCGCGCCCTGCAGTGCCGCCTTCTCCGCCTTCCAGATCTCTTCCAGGTCGGCGTATTCCTTCTCCAGGCCCTTCAGGGTCTGCTGCAGGGTCGACAGCCGGCGCCTGGAGGCGTCGTCGGCTTCCTTCTTCAGCGCCTCCTGTTCGATCTTGAGCTGGATAATCCGCCGCTCCAGGCGGTCGAGCGCCTCGGGCTTGGAGTCGATCTCCATGCGGATGCGCGCCGCCGCCTCATCGATCAGGTCGATCGCCTTGTCGGGCAACTGCCGGTTGGTGATGTAGCGGTGCGACAAGGTAGCCGCCGCGACGATCGCCGGATCGGTGATTTCGACACCGTGATGCACCTCGTAGCGCTCCTTGAGCCCGCGCAGGATCGCGATCGTGTTTTCGACGTTCGGTTCATCCACCAGCACGATCTGGAAACGCCGCTCGAGTGCCTTGTCCTTCTCGATGTACTTGCGGTACTCATCGAGCGTCGTGGCGCCGACGCAATGCAGCTCCCCGCGCGCCAGCGCCGGCTTGAGCATGTTGCTGGCATCCATCGAGCCTTCCGCGCGCCCGGCACCCACCATGGTATGCAGCTCGTCGATGAAGACGATCACCTGGCCCTCCTGCTTGGCCAGGTCCGTCAGCACCGCCTTGAGCCGCTCCTCGAATTCGCCGCGAAACTTCGCGCCCGCTACCAATGCGCCCATGTCGAGCGCCAGGATGCGCTTGCTCTTCAGGCCCTCGGGCACCTCGCCGTTGACGATGCGCTGGGCCAGGCCTTCGACGATCGCGGTCTTGCCAACCCCGGGCTCGCCGATCAGCACCGGATTGTTCTTGGTGCGCCGCTGCAGCACCTGGATCGTGCGGCGAATCTCATCATCGCGGCCGATGACCGGATCGAGCTTGCCGGCGCGCGCACGCGCGGTCACGTCCACCGTGTATTTCTCGAGCGCCTGGCGCTTCTCTTCCGCGCCCGGATCATCGACCTTCTCCCCGCCGCGCACCTCGTCGATCGCCTTCTCGATCGCGGCGCGCGTGGCCTTCACTTCCTTGAGCGCCTTGCCGAGCGCGCCACGATCCTCGATCGCCGCCAGCACGAACAGCTCGCTGGCGATGAACTGATCGCCGTGCTGCTGCGCCAGCTTGT
>JABCZO010000046.1 GCA_013289615.1 Gammaproteobacteria bacterium | reverse complement strand
GTGCCGACAGCACGCCGGCCAGCGCTGCAAGCGCTACGCCACCGCCATAGGTGGCGACCACCAGCAGCGGTACGTTCACACCCAAGGCCTGCAGCAACGGGGCGTTCTCGGTGGCGGCGCGAAGCGTCCCGCCCAGGCGGGTGCGCTCGATGACGAACCAGGTGCCAAAGCAGACCGCAACCGACACGACGATCACCCAGGCGCGATAGATCGGCAGGATCATGAAGCCGAGATTGAACACCCCCTGGAGCGCGCGCGGCACCGGGTAGGACTGGCCGGACGCCCCAAAGAACTGGTGCAGCGTGCCCTCGATGACCAGCGCCAGACCGAAGGTCATCAGCAGGCCGTACAGCGGATCGAGCCGGTACAGGCGGCGCAGGAACAGCCGCTCTACCGCCACGCCGACCAGCCCGACCGCCAGCGGCGCCAACACCAGTGCGGCCCAGTAGTTGACCCCGAATACCTGCAGCCCGAGCAGTGCCGCGAATGCGCCCAATGCGTAGAATGCGCCGTGAGCAAAATTCACGATGCCCATCAGGCCGAAGATCACCGCAAGCCCAAGGCTCAGCAGCGCGTAGAACGACCCGTTCACAAGGCCGAGCATCAGCTGTCCGAGTATCACGGCGACCGGAATGCCGAAGATGTCAGTCACGAAATTTCCAGTGGAAAGAAGCAGGGCCGCCTGGCGCGCTCGGAAGTTGCCCCGCCGCTACAGCGGGGCACCGCGGCGGCTACTTGGGTGCGAGCGGGCAAAGACCGGTAATCGGCCCGAACGCCTCTTCGCCCTTCATCACCTTCAATACCTTGTAGTAGTCCCAGGGGTATTTGGACTCCTGCGGTGACTTGACCTGCATCACGTACATGTCGTGCACCATGACCCCGTCGGCGCGGATATATCCGTCCTTGGCGAACATGTCGTTGATCTTGGTCTTCTTCAGTTCCGCCATGACCTTGTCGGAATCGGTGGTTCCGGTGGCCTTGACGGCCTTCAGGTAGGTCAGTGTAGCTGAGTAAAAGCCGGCATGATCCATGGTCGGCTCCTTCTTCATCTTCTCGAAGAAGCGCTTGGCGAACGCGCGCGTTTCCGGATTCAGGTCCCAGTACCATCCTGTAGTCAGGTACAGACCCTGCGCGGTCGAAAGGCCCAGGCTGTCGATGTTGTTGATGAACACAAGCAGCGCCGCCGGTTTCATCTTCTTGGTGATGCCGAATTCGTTGGCGGCCTTGAGCGAGTTGCTAAAATCCTCGCCCGCGTTCGCCAGGGCCAGCACCTGCGCGCCCGAGCCCTGCGCCTGCAGCAGAAAGGAGGAAAAGTCCGCGGCCGCGAGCGGCACTCGCACCGCGCCGAGCACCTTGCCGCCGTTCGCCTCGACCACCTTGGTCGCGGCGGTCTGCAGCTGGGTGCCGAAGGCGTAGTCCGCGGTCAGGAAGAACCAGGTCTTGCCGCCGTTCTGCACAATCGAGGTGGCGGTGCCGTTGGCCAGCGCCGTGGTGTCGTAGACGTAGTGGGTGGTGTAGGCAGTGCAATCTTCATTGGTCAACGACGCGCCGCCGGGACCGATGGGGAAAAAGGGTATTTTCTTCGCCGCCGCGACCTTGGCCATCGCAATATTGACACCGGTATTGGATCCGCCGAGCAGCACGTTGAGTCCGTTCTGATCCGCCCACTCACGGAACTTCGACGCCCCGATGTCGGGCTTGTTCTGGTGGTCTGCGACCAGGACGACGATCTTCCGGCCGAGCACCGTGCCGCCAAAGTCAGCGATAGCCATCTTAATGGCTTCGACCGCGCCCGCGCCGGCCACGTCGGCATAGTTTCCGGACAAATCGTCAAGGTCACCGATCACGACCTCGTCGGCCGCATGTGTGGGCTGCGCGCCCGCCATGACCGCAACGGCCGCCGCCAGTCCGATCGCCCATGTCTTCATTTTCATTTCCGCCCCCTAGAGTGGTTACTCGAGAATCAGACGCCAAGGAACTGGTGCACCGTTGTCATTTTTTTCTGAAGTTCAGTCGCGGCGAAGCCCTGGACGATACGGCCGTGCTCCATGATGTAGAAGCGGTCCGCCAACGGCGCGGCGAAACGGAAGTTCTGCTCCGCCAGCACGATGGTGTATCCCCTGCTGCGCAAGTCGTGAATGGTCCGCGACAGTCCCTGTACGATCACCGGCGCCAGCCCCTCCGAGATTTCGTCCAGCAGCAGCAGTTTGGCGCCGGTGCGTAAGGTGCGCGCCACCGCCAGCATCTGCTGCTCGCCCCCGGAAAGGCGCGTCCCCTGGGTGTCGCGCCGTTCCTTCAGGTTAGGGAACATGCCATAAATCTCGTCGATTGACATACCTTCCGTTCCGACCAGCGGGGGCAGCAGCAGGTTTTCCTCGGCCGACAGGCTGGCATAGATGCCGCGCTCCTCCGGGCAGTAGCCGACGCCAAGGTGGGCAATCCGGTGCGGCGGCAGGGCGATGGCTTCGCGGCCGTTGATCATCACCGATCCGGAGCGGTTGCCGACAAGGCCGAGCATCGCCTTGAAGGTGGTCGTGCGTCCGGCCCCGTTGCGGCCCAGCAGCGTCACCACTTCGCCGCGGGTCACGCTGAAATCGACACCATGCAGGATATGCGACTCGCCGTAGAAGGCGTGCAGGCCACTGACGCGCAGCATTTCCGCCCTCATGCGGGCACGCCCAGCTGCCCGCCGTCCGCCGATCCCATGTAGGCCTCGATCACCAGCGGGTTTCTGGACACGTCCGCATAGCTGCCGTCGGCGATGATCCGGCCGCGCTGGAGCACCGTGATCGTATCGGCAATCGTGGCGACGACGTTCATGTTGTGCTCGACCATCAGCACGGTACGATTGGCAGACGCCCGCTTGATCAGGGCGGTCACTTTCTCCACGTCCTCATGTCCCATGCCCTGCGTGGGTTCGTCGAGTAGCATCAGCTCGGGCTCCATCGCCAGTGTGGTGGCAATTTCCAACGCACGTTTTCGCCCGTAGGGCAGCTCGACCGCCACCATGCGCGCGAACGACGCCAGATCCACCGCGTCGAGCAATTCCATCGCCCGCGGGTTGAGAACCGCTAGGCTCGATTCACGCTTCCAGAAATGGAAGGTCGTGCCCAGCTTGCGCTGCAGGGCTATGCGGACATTCTCGAGCACCGTCAGATGGGGGAACACCGCGGACATCTGGAATGAGCGCACCAGTCCACGGCGCGCGACCTCGGCGGCACGTGCAGAAGTGATGTCGTCGCCCTGGTAGAGAATCCGGCCGCGAGTTGGAATCAGGAACTTGGTGAGCAGGTTGAAGCAGGTGGTCTTACCGGCACCGTTCGGGCCGATCAGCGCATGGATCTGGCCACGACGCACCCGAAGGTCGACGTCGCTCACCGCGACGAAGCCGTTGAATTCTTTCATCAGGCCGCGCGTCTCGATAATGAAATCTTCAGGCATATTCTGCGGCGCCACTGTCGTTGCGACAGCCTGGCTGGCCTACCCCCTCGCCTTACTCATGTGCTGGCCCGTTTTTGGCGGTCGCCATCTGCGCGTTGTAGGCCTGCCACGCTTGGTCGACAATATAGGCGTGAATCGACTCAGCGTCGGTTCGCGACAGCACGTCATCCCAGCGTGCCATGCCCACCGGTGCCAGTATGCCCTTGAGCACGATGTCATAGAACGAGGCATGCAGGCCCGGACTCAAGGCGCGCAGGTCAGGCAGCACTCCCGGGCCCAACTCATGGCAGCGGGCGCAGAAGCGATTGTAGAGCACCTCCCCGGCTGCGATCTGACTGGCCGTTGCCTCGTGCGCCGGTGGCGTGGGAAACACTCGCTCGGCCAATAACGGCGGCAGCGGCACAGCCCCGCCATCGAGTTTGAGGACGATGATCCTGCCCTCGTTGTTGCGCGTGTAGGCCGCGTAATTCGCGCGCAACGGGTAACCCACCATGTTTCCGCCGTAGCCGGCCAGCACGGCAACATATTGGGTGCCCGCGACCCGGTAGGTCATAGGCGCCGCCATCACGCCAGTACCCAACGGCACGTGTGCCAACTGCTTGCCGCTGTCGGCCGTATAGACGTTCAGATAGCCGGCGCCGTCGCCCTGGAATACCAGTCCGCCGCCGGTGGACAGCACCCCGCCGTCCCAATTGCTCAGGCTCGGGACCTCCCAGGCGAGTCGCTGATGGATCGGATCCCAGGCACGCAGAAAGCCGCGGCTTTTGGCTGGCGGCAAACCGCGGTCGAGTTGCGCCAGCGACGGCAGCGGCCCATACAGGCTGGCAAGCGCTTTCGGATCGTAATCCTCCGAGGGAAATGCCGGAACCGTGAAGAAGCCTTCGATCAGGCCGGCCCGCAAGTTGGCGGAATCGAAATACACCATCGGCCATTCCATGGTCGGGATGTAGGTCAATTTCGTCTGCGGGTCATAGGACATGGGCTGCCAGCTGTGCGCTCCGGCATTGGCCGGAAACATCAGCTTTGCGCCTTTCTGGTAGTCCGCCTGAGGCGCGACGATCGGCCGCCCGGTCTTCGGGTCGATGCCTTTGGCCCAGTTCACATAGGCAAAATTATTGGCCGACAGCAGCTGGCCGCTCGAGCGGTCAAGCACATAGTAATAGCCGTTCTTCGAGGCCTGCATCAGCACCTTCCGCGGCCCCTGCCCCAGGTCGAGGTCGGCCAGAATCATCTTCTGCGTGCTGTCGTAGTCCCAGCGGTCACCCGGCGTGGTCTGGTAGTACCAGGCGAGCTGTCCGGTGTCCGCGTGGATGGCCACGATCGCCGCCGTATACAGGTCATCGCCCCCCTTTCGACCGTCCTGCTTGATGTTGTAGGGCGCCCCGTTGGCGGTGCCAACGTACAGCAGCTTCAGTTCCGGGTCGTAGCTGATGCCGTCCCACACGGTGCCGCCCCCGGCCGATTCCCATTGGTGGCGAGGGTCCCAGCTCTTCACCGCATCGACCAGATGCGGTTGATCCTGCGGGCCCTCCTTGGGATTGCGGGGCACGGTATAGAAGCGCCAGCGGAATGCACCGGTCTGCAGATCGTATGCGGCGACGTAACCGCGGGCACCGTCGAAGTCGGCACCGGCGCTGCCCACGATGACCAGATCGCCGGCAATCACCGGCGCCGCCGAGAGCGTGTAGGGAGTTTTAGGGCCGCGAGCCGGCAGCGTATCCACTTTCCACAGCCGATTGCCGGTGGCCGCGTCGATCGCATGCAGATAACCATCGAGCGCGCCGACGTAGACGCGACCGTTCCAGACCGCCAGACCGCGATTGACGGCGTCACAGCAGGCGTAGCGGCCCCACTGACCGTCAACCTCGGGGTCATAGGTCCAGAGCTCGCGGCCGCTGGCAGCATCGAGCACATAGACATGACCGAAGTTGCCGACCGCGTACATCACCCCGTCGATCACGATCGGGGTAGCCTCGAGGCCGCGATGCGATCCCAGGTGATACTGCCAGGCGAACCCGAGCCGCGACACATTGCCCACATTGATGTCACCGAGCGGCGAGTAATACGCCCCGCTCGAGTCACGGCCGGGCGTGAACCACTGGTCCGGCTCGCCTGCCGCTGCAGCCAGGCGCGCGGCATCCAGAGCCCCGGCGCTGGGCTGCACCGGCGCGGACACGGACCCTGGCGCCGCACGCTTTTCGCAGCCGCTCAGCCCGATCGTCAGCGCTGCCGCCGCCAGGACCAGCGGGAGAATTGGTCGCTGCCACCGATACATCGCAATCTCCAAGGCCCGCTCGTGTGGGCTTCGTGCCGTCGAATTAGACGACATCGCCGTCGGCATTGCCATCAATCGGTGCCATCGGCATCGATTGTGAGCAATTCTTCTAAAAATCCGCCGATCATTCGCTGTCGATCGATGAAGTGAATTTCCAATATCCAGCGGCGCGCCAGGCGCGTATGCCAATGTCGGCGCAGGCCAAAGCGAGCCTGCGCCAGGCAATGAATCTCGTCGGTGAGTTCGCTTTCAAGTTTTCCGGCCCGAATCATGCCGCTGCCGACGACCTCCTCGAATAACGCCTCGGCTTTGTTCTGTGCGGCAATCAGCGACCGCGAGATCGAATTCATAATTTCGCCCTGTCGGTAGCCTGGCACTGGCCGAGCGTGTGGCGCTGCCGGCCCGGGCGCGGAAATTCTATCCCGAAGCGGCGATCAAGGGCATCATCGTGCGGGACGAAGCAGCAGATGGATGCGCAGCCATGATCGATACACGGCCGAGCAGCGCCCTGGTCCTGGGAGTCGGATCCGCCCGCGGGCTCGGTGCCGCCGCCGCGCGCGCGTTTGCCGCTGCGGGCTACCGTGTGGTCATCGCCGGCCGCGACCGCGACAAGCTCGGCCAGGCGGCCCAGAGTATCGCCGCGGTCGGCTCGCCAGCGCAGGTGGAGAGCGGCGACGTGACCTGCGCTGCCGATGTCGCGCGCTTTGTCGCCAGCGCCGAAGCCCTGGGACCCTTGAGCGTTGCGGTCCACAATGCCGGCGGAAACCGGCCTTCCCCGTTCCTTCAGGTCGACCCTAAGGTGTTCGAGGAACACTGGCGCGCCCACGCCCTCGGCGCGTTTCTGCTGGCGCAGGCAGCGCTTCCGCGGATGCTGGAGCGCCAGGCCGGCACCTTGATCTTCACCGGCGCGACCGCCAGTTTGCGTGGTCGCGCCAATTTCACTTCGTTCTCGGCGGCGAAGGCCGCGCTGCGCATGACCGCGCAGAGCCTGGCGCGCGAATTCGGCCCCAAGGGCATTCACGTCGCCCATGTCATCGTCGACGGCGTAATCGACGGCGATCGGGCCAGGGCGTTCATGGCGAACGCCGATGAGCGATTCGGCGAAGACGGCATGCTGCATCCCGACCGGATCGCCGAATGCTACCTCATGTTGCACCGGCAGCAGCGCAGTGCCTGGACCCAGGAACTCGATTTGCGACCTTGGTCGGAAGCCTTCTAGGGTGCGCTCAGGACCTCGGCCCGCGCCACGGCCGGACGTGTATCGGCCTGATAGTTCCAGGCCACGCTGTGCAGACGCAGCAGTAACGCGCGCACGAAGCGATCCTGTCGCCGCCTGGCTTCGGGTACGCGGATACCGTGATTGAGAATGGCGAAATACACGATTCCGCGGTCGCTCGTGGGGATGGCGCCGATCAGGGCACTGGCGCCATAGTCGCCAAACGTACCGGTCTTGCCCGCTACGCGGCCGACTTGCTCTGGCGCGTTCAATCGGTCTTTCAATGTACCCGCGTCTACCCCGGCAACCGGCAGGATATCGCACAGAGCGTATCCAGTGAGCGCGAGTTCCTGTGCGAGCGCGCGCAACAGTTTCACTGCCGCGCGCGGACTTAGGCGATTGCTCGGATCGGTACCCGCCCCGTCGCCCAGGGTGATCTCCGAGCGCATCGCCGCCGGCACCACGCTGCGCGCGAGACTCTCGACCGCCGCCGCACCCCCCGCCGCATCCGCCAACGGCTTGAAGATATTGTTGGAGTAATCATTCAGGGATTTCGCGAGCGACAGCAGGGGTTGCGAGCGGTGAATGAGCAGTGGCCGTTCGACCGGCGGGCTGCCGGCCACGGTATTTGCAGAGGCGGCAGTGTCCATAAACTGAACGGCAGGGGGTGTCAGGGAAACCCTCGCCGGCGCATTGGCCGTTGCAGCCTCGATCTCGCGCACGACCGCCCATGCCGCGGGAGGCGCCATTCCGGACATCGCCGCGCGAAGTCGTAACGCGCCCGGATCGCCTTGCCAGTCGAATGTCAATGCGCCGCGCACGATCAGAGTGCCCGCGACGCGTTGCACTCCCATCTCGTTGAGCCGCTCGACCACGAGCAATGCGTTCTCATCAACGAAATAAGGATCGCCATCGCTCTCGACCGACAGGTCGCCATCGAGCGTCCCGCCATGAATGGCACCGCTGGCCGCGAAGGTGGTAATGAATCGGTGTTCGGGGCCGAACTTGCGCAGCAGCGCCAGTGTGGTGGGCACCTTCGAAACGGAGGCCGGATGCACCGGCTGGTCCGCGGACTGCGCCAGCAGCGTCACGCCATCTGTCGCCTCAACATAGACACCCTGCCTCGCCCCCAATATCGAGCGGGCAGCCGCCGCCAGATCACCCTGCTCGGCACCCGCCGCGACTGCCGCGGCGGCTATGCCCACGATCGAAGTCAGGATAGGGCGAAAGCACCCTCCCTTACGGGAACTCCCTGATTTCCCCGAAGCAGGCTTGACGGCTGAGCAGCGCATCAGCGCGGCGCAGCCTCTCAAGCCTAGCAAGTGGTCAAGGTTTGAGCTGCGCGCGAATCTCACCGGGCGCATGCGCAGCGCTGTGGACATTCACGTACAGGTTGCCGGCCTTGAAGCTGGCGTATTGCTCATCTGTCAGCTTGGAGCCCGCCGGCGCCGACCATGTTCCATTCGCGCCCTTGGTCAGCGTGATGATCGGCGGCCCGGCCACGCCCGGTGCGCCCACATGGATATGGGCGACCGTGCCGTCGACACCGGTCGTTGTGATAGTAACGCTGACCGATTTGTCAGCCGCGATCGTTATCGTGCCGGTCCCCGACGCCGACGTCGTCACCGGTGGCGTCTCTTCTGCTCCGGTCAGTTGCACTTTGACATCTGCACCCACGGCTGTCCCGGCGCCTACCAGCAGCGCCGCCGCCGCGACCATCACGCGGAGGCGCTGTGTATTGAAGATCCTGGTCATGGTTCACTCCTGGATTCGACGATTTGTTCTGCGCGATCTGATGCGCCTAGAGCACGAACCAGACGTCAACCCCGCTGTGCTTGCTGCAGGCGCCCCTGCAGGCGATGCTATCACCGTGCACCCCCGGAAACGAGGGTCGAGCGGTGATCATCAGCGTGGGCCGCCTTGTTCGATCTGCAGGTCGTCGACTACCGCGCGCACGTCGGAAACCGACTGCGAGTCGAACTTGGCTTGATTCAGATCGCCTACCGAGGCGACCATCCCGGACAAGTGCACCACCCCGCCGTGCTCTGCGGTCACATTGATGTGTGCGGCATAGACGCGCTGATCGCGCGAAAGCACATCCTTGACACGCGCGGCGAGCTGCGGATCGCCCTGTCGGTCGGCGTTCGCGTCCGGAGAAGTCGTGGAACATCCGTAGGTGAGCAGCAGCGCTTGACACACCGCAACGCTGCGTACCAGTCGGCCTGCGGGTGGCATATTCATCTTCAATCCCTGGACATTGGTTACAAAAGCTAGCGCCCGGTTTGAACTTTAATTCGTAGACGAGGAAACAACTGCGCTTCCGCATGTAGGTGTGCGCTTATCGAGTCGGGGAGACTCAGGCGCGCGCGGACCGCGGTCGTCCGCGCAAGCCCGTTGCGACTCTGGATGATCCGCGATGGCGTGTGGCGTGATAGCGTGATGGCAGCTAAAGTAAAATCTTTGTATAACGTGTAACATACTTATTATGAATGATTTTATAGTCATTGTAGCTACCGGGGCGTCGATCATGGCGAAGGCGCCGTGTAGATTGGGATTGGCGCTCAGCCCTCAGTCCCCACCCCCGATATGAGTCCCGGAATTGCCAGACCGTGACAGCCCTGCCGATCTGAAAGCCGACAAAGAGCGGCAGATAACGAGCAGCAGCCTGCACCTGCCGCGCGATCAATACCGCTCCATGCCCTGGCGCAATGGATTGGGCGTCACGCGGGAAATTGCGCGCGAACCGGGCGCCGACGCCGAGTATTTGTGGCGCCTGAGCCTGGCCTCGGTCACGGCCAGTGGACCATTTTCCAATTATGCTGGCTATCGACGTTCCGTCACGCTGATCGGCGGTAAGGGATTTCGTCTCGCTATCGGCGATCAGGAGCCGGTGACATTGGACACGGTCGGTGCCACCGCCTTCTTTCCCGGCGACGTCCAGACCGGGTGTGTGCTGATCGATGGAGCCTGCAGTGACCTGAGTCTGATGGTTCGCGAACCGGGCACAATAATCTCAGTCGTCCGAATCCGGGATACCGTCGAGCGCGAGGTGCCGCTCGTGGCCGGTGCGCTGAAAGCGGTGTTCTACCTTGCAGGCGGCACGCTACGCACACATATGGCCGGTCCGATGGCCGCCAGCCAGGCGCATGCAGACATAGAACTCGCCGCGCATGATAGTGTGCTGCTGGGGCCCCAGACTGTGTCCCTGTCTGTGCCATCCTTCGCGATCGCGCCGCTTGACCTGCTGCTACTGACATGGACGGCGGCGAGCATCGAGGCGCCGCGAGACAGTCTCTGACAGTCTTTCAACAGCAATGACGCCCACTTTCGCAGCCGATATCGACCAACGCCAGTTCGACGCCTGGAACCCTGGAATCTCGTCGCGCATCCCGGATGAGCTGCGACACCTCTGCACGCTATTCCGGCCGGATTGCGTTTTTACCAGCCTTGCCACGGCGTCGGAGATCTCTGACCTCTTCGGCCTCGAAGCCGCCGAGATCGTCGCTGTCAGGCCGTCTCGCCTGGCGCTGCATGAGGTCCTCATTCGGGTTACCGCAGAATTCTCAGTCCCCGACGGCGAGCGCATCGAGGACCTCGGGATCAACTTCCGTCGCATGACGAGCACCCTGCTTGAGCGGCACATCGAACCGCAGATGCCGGCCATCACGGCGACCTACGACAGCGTACGCCGGACGGCGGCCGCGCTCATCGAACGAGAACTGGCTCGGTTGCTGCCGGCCACGACACCGGCCCCCGGCAGCATTGCAAACCCGAAAAAACCTGGCCTGTTTGCGCGCTTCGCGCGCGTGCCTGCCGCCGCGCCGGCGTCGGACGGCAGCGGTACACAGATCGCCACGCTGGTGGCCGAATGGGAAGGCCGGTCGCACTCCTCGACCGACACGATCGAGGCGACCGTGACCCGCGCCCTGGCGCGCGTCGTATCGGCACTGCTCATCAAGCACGGCAGTATCTGGGCCGGCCACGCGATGATCGCCTCGGTCACCGGCGATGTTGCGGTCAACGAGCTGGCAAGCGATGCCATCGGGCGGCTGATCGATCCATGGCTATCTGCCGCCGCCGAGCTGGAAGGCTATCGGCTGCTGCCACCGCAGCAACACCCGGTCGTGATGAACCTGAAGGGGCCGTCAGCCGCCGGGAAGAGCACGATCCGGCCGCTGCAGAAGGCGCTGGCCGGACGCATCGGCGTCGCCTGGAGTGAATTTGCCCTGGTCAGCCCCGACATCTGGCGCAAGCTGTTACTCGACTATGGGACGCTCGGAGCCGCCTATAAATACGGTGGCGCATTCACCGGCGACGAATTGCGCATCGTCGACCAGAAGCTCGATCGCTACATGGCACAAAAGGCGCGGCGTGGCCGGATATCGCATTTGCTTATCGACCGTTTCAGATTCGACAGCTTTGCGCCGGACTCCAACGAGGCTGGCAGCAATCTGCTGACCCGATTCGGGCAGATCGTGTACCTGTTCTGCGTCATTACACCGCCGGCCGCTCTGGTCGAACGCGCCTGGAACCGCGGACTGGCGGTAGGTCGGTATAAGGCGGTCGACGATACCCTTGCGCATTCGGTGGAGGCATACAGTGGAATTCCGCGGCTGTTCTTCACCTGGATTCAGCGCAGCGACAAGCAGGTGCATTTCGAATTTCTGGATAATAGTGTGCCCCAGGGTGAGGACCCGCGAACTGTGGCGTTCGGCTGGAACCACGTCCTGAACGTGCTCGATGTCACAAGCCTGCTCGCTATTGAGCGGTTTCGAAAAGTGAACATCGACGCCACGAACCCCGCGCAGCTGTTCGGCAATCAGGCGCTGCTGGCGCCCGAGCGTAACACCACATTCCTGAGGAATTGCGTCGACACCTTTCGCGAATGCAATTTTTGCAATCAGCGCACTGGCCGCATCTACCTTAAGCTGCTCGCGGGCCGGTTGGCGTGGGTTGATCCCGAGGCGCTGGCCGAGGCGCTGGCCGATACCGATACCCGCGCCGGCTTGCACGAGGTGGCGCCGACTGCGCTTGAGGCAACGAGCAGCGCAGCGCCGGCGCCGCTGTTTCTGGCGCCCGCCGAACAGCTCAAGACGGTCGGTCGCTGGGGAAGCGCCGCCTGCGTGCCGGGGTGACGCCGGCAGCCGGCCTCGCTATGCTCCTCCGCCCGGCCAGGCGCCGGAGTTCCCTACCAGCGCGTATTGCCGTTGCCTGAACGCTTGCCACTGCCCTGGAGTTCCGGATGATTCGAAGTTGTGTTTCGGCCGGCGTCGTCGCGTTCATGGTTACCGCGGCCGCGGCCATTGCCGATGATGCGCCGCCGCCGCCACCGGCGCAGGGGTGGTCCGGCAAGGGCGAGGCCGGCTATGTGATGTCTCGCGGCAATAGCGATACCGACTCCGCCAACGCGAAAATCGATCTTGCCGACCTCGTTGGTGACTGGAAGTACTCGCTGCATCTTGAAGGCCTGTACGGACGCAGCAATGCAATCACCGCCGCGGAGCGCTGGGCCGCGCTACTGCAATCCGATGTCAAATTCACACCGCGCGCATTCGGCTTTGTGGCTCTGCACTTCCTGCAGGACGAATTCAGCGGCTTTCAGTACCAGGCCAGCGCCACTACTGGCGTCGGGTACAAATTCCTCGACAGCGCTGCCAATAAGTTTACCGCGCAGATCGGCGCCGGCTACCGCCGTCTGCGGCCGGAACTGCTGACGATGGATGCGAGCGGCGCAGTAATCGCCCGGACCCCCGGCGAGTCGAGCGGCAACGCGATCGGTACCGCGGGCTTCGATTACACGCACATCTTCAATGCCAGCACCAAGCTCACCGACAAGGGACTGGTGGAGTCCGGTGCGGGCAATACCTCATTGGAGAACGATCTGGCGGTGGTCGTCAACATGTCGAAGAAACTGGCGCTCAGTGCGGGCTTTACCTATCAGGAAAATACCGAGCCTCCGGCGGGACTCAGGAAGGTCAATACCCTGACCACATTGAATCTGGTGTACGCGTTCAATCAATAAGGGGTGACTTCAGGAAAGGGGCCATTGGTACGCTAACGGCCACCGACCGCTATTGGGCGGGTCATGACCCCAAATGAGCCGGTCGCGACCGGCCGATCAAGGCTCGCCTTTCCACTCACTCACTGCAATCCAGACGGCAAGCCAACCGAAAAAGAACCCAAGGCTCAGAAACGGATGGTCCGGCGAATTGACGAACGGAATGGAGGCGAGCCACACGGTCATCCAGACTGCGATGGTCACCCAACCGCGCCAGTCCAGCGGCCGCCTACCACCCATAACAGGCCTCGGTCCGAACCAGTACCGAGGCCTATCGTCCGAGGTACTTCGTGTTGAGTGCTTACTTGATCTGGCAGTGCGGGTCATGCCAGATAACGTAGCAGGTGATAAATTACCTGGCGCCTTGCGCGATTCCAATCATGCGTGTCTGCTTTTCGGCAGTGAATAAACTGTGACGCGCGGCCGGTTTTGAGCCGATCAGCGACGGTCGGTCCGCCAATGCCGCCTGTTGCCGCGGAACTGCCGTGAGCCTCCGCCCGGCGCGTTTGAAGTAGATCCAATCGTGAATGCGGAAGCGGTTGAGTTATCCGAACAGTTCGAGCGATGTCTCTTGCAGCCCATGTCTCATGGCTGCTCAACTGCTCAATGTTGTGGGCAAAACCACCGGTTTTCCATGCGGCGTGTGTCGATAGGCGTCAGTCCAGGCGCTTTTTCGTCTCACCAGCGCAGTGCTATCGGTTAGGCCTTTCGCGAGGACTAGCCGCTCTAAGGCAGCGAGCCAATGCTCGTAGTATCTTGACCCATTGTCGCTCTCGCCACTCACTGCGGCGCCTGTTAATTCTTGCGCAAGCGCTTGTGTCCATTCAGGCCAAGTAAAGTAGCCGCGCTTGGAAAGTTCGATGACGAGCGCAAATGCCTGGGCCTGCCAAGGCTCTGCAAACACTGGCTCGAGACCTTCGCGAGGCAATCGCGGCAAGGAGCCGATGCGGTTCGAGTCGATCGTCGGCTCATGCGGGCTCAAGGTAGGACTCCCACATATCCAGATACACCGAATCCTGCGCTCTTGCCTGGGGGCCCCAAAGTTCCTGCGCGCTAAACCGCACGGAATAGAGCTGTCGTGGCTGCTCGCCCTGAAAGAGCGCATTGGTGTCGGGATAGACGAACACGCCATGATCGCGCACGATGACTCCGGCCTTACCACGCGCATAGCGCGGCAGGCGGGTATGCCCTTCGGGATGGATGTTCCTGGCTCGCACGGGTTGACCCGCCTGGAATCGAGGTTCGGACGGCACGTCCCGATTTGCGGGAGCGCCACGGGCAAGCAGGGGCCAGACCTTGTCAGGCGTGAGGGCGGGCACGAGCTTGGAGGCTCCGGGAGAGGGTTTACCGGACGTGATCTCTTCGTGGGTGACAAGTCCGGTTTTCACGAGCAGCGCCACGAGACCCTCAACCCAGCGCTCGTAATAGCTCATCCGCAGGTATTCCTCCGGCGGGATGAGCTCGCGCTGAAACCTCGACGCATCCAGGTTCCATTTGCGCCAGGCGCCGGTGCCACGATTCAGCGCAAAGATGCGGCCCTCCCAGCGCTCATGAAACACCGGTTCGGTCTTTTCGTAGGGGATGTACCCCATGTCCTGCATACCGCCAAGGTCGTGAATGCCGTTCATCGGAGCGCTTTCCCTCCTACTGTCACCGCATCGCCTAGGCGACTCTGGCGACTCCGATCATTGAGTCGCGAGTCACGCGCGCAGCGAGCTCTTCCTCGCTGAGGTGCTCGGTCCCCGCGGGCCGTTCCGGCACCACGAGATAGCGAATCTCCGCTGTGCTGTCCCAGACTCGAATCTCGACCTCATCGGCAATCTCCAAACCTAATTCGCGCAGCACTCCCCGCGGGTCGATGACCGCACGGGCACGGTACGCCGGTGACTTGTACCAGACCGGCGGGAGGCCGAGCACCGGAAAGGGATAACAGGAGCACAGGGTACACACGACCAGGTTGTGCACCTGAGACGTATTTTCGACGGCCACCATGTGCTCTCCCTGGGAGCCCGAGAAGCCCAGTGCTGCGATCGCAGCAGTCGCGTCGGTGAGTAGTCGTTGCCTGTAGGCCGGGTCGGTCCAGGCCCTGGCGATGACGCGCGCGCCGTTGCGCGGACCGATCCGGTGTTCATAGGCTTCGACTACGGCGTCGAGTGCTGCCGCATCGACCAACCCCTTTTCCACCAGGAGCGATTCGAGCGATTTAACGCGCAGCGCGGGGTCAGACGGCAGCTTCTGATGCGAGTGGTCATGGTCATGATCGTGGTCATGACCGGTCTCGGCGCTGGTGATGGGGGGTGTCATGGCGGCTGCACCTGCGGTCAATGCTGCGGTCAGCAACTCCCGTCGGGTCGTCGTCACCGGAGCCTCCGAGTCTGTTCACATGCGGAATGACACATCCGATCGACGAGCCGAGTATAGCACCAGCAAAATTTGTTCAGAGCCATCCCAATAAGCGCGAACGCTCGCCGCTATCCGGCCGAGGCCGGTAGCGGCTGCACGGGTTGAGGCGCCTCGACCGGCGCGGATCGGCCATTGGCCACAGCGGCCAGTCCCAGCACGCCGCCGGGGTTCATGCTGTCGACCATCGATGACGGAATGAGGATGATCGAGCCGCGCTCCTTGGTGGTCTCGTAGATGATGTTCATGGCACGCAGTTGCAGTGCTGTCGGGTTCTGCGCGTAAATATTGGCGGCGTCGAGGAATTTCTGCGCCACCTCCTGTTCTGCCGATCCCAGGATGATGCGTGCCTGCTTCTCGCGCTCGGCTTGAGCCTGACGGCTCATGGCGTCCTGCAACTGCGCCGGAATGGCCACATCGCGCAGTTCGACCGACACCGCCGCGATGCCCCACTCGGCGGTCTTGCGCCCAATATCCTCCTTCAGCTGCTGGTCGGCAGCCTGGCGCTCCGAGAGAATCGCGCTCAGCGGCGAGGAGCCGATCATCTCGCGCAGCGTGGTCTGGGCGACGCGCAGAATCGCCTGTCGATAGTCGGTGATTTCCAGCGCGGCACGCTCCGGATCGTGGATCTGCCAGAACAGGATGGCGTCGATATTTACCGGCACCGTGTCCCGGGTAAGCGCCTGCTCCGCATTGAACGGTGTAGTCTGGATGCGCTGATCGATCCAGGCCGTCACGCTATCCACGAACGGCACGATCATGAACATCCCGGGTCCGCGAATCGCATGCAGTTTCCCGAGGCGCAATACCACCGCCCGCTCCCACTGCTTGGCCATCAGTAGCGACAGGCGAACCAGGATCGCGCTCACGAACAGTAGCGCCGGCACGGCATAGCCCGTCAGCCATTCCGAACCGAGGTTCATTCGAAAAATCAGCAGTGCTGACCCCAATAGCAGCACCGATATCACGCTGGCCGGAGCATTGGTGCCGGAAGCATTCATTTCTTGACTCCTTGTCGCTTGCTGATTCGGATCACTTGCTGTGCCACATCGCCAGGATCGAGCCCTGCAGCAACTGCCAGTGCAACCACCTGGTGAGCCAGGCCCTCCACTTTCTTCGCCTGCCGCGCGCTGTCCAGCGGCGGGGGCTTGTCCACGACATACGTCCCACGGGCCCTGACGATGACGATGGCACCGGTCTGCTCGAGCTCGTCGTAGGCATGGCGGGCAGTGTTCAGATCCACCTTCAGCGCCACCGCCACCTCACGCATGGTCGGAAGCCGCGCCCCGGGGCGCAGCAGCCCGCTGCCGATGGCGCCCAGAAACTGATCGCGAATCTGCACGTAGATTGGCACGCCATTGTCTTCGATTCGCAGGGTTGAAAGCACAGGGGTTCCGTGTATTATCGTATGCATACAGTCATACAAGGGGCGTTGCTTGTCAAACTGGCGGCGGCGCCTGGCAGGCTCTGGAGCTTGGCTACGCCGGGTTCGCGGCGAACCCCGGAATGGAGTCGGCCTTGGCGAGCAGTGCCTGCGCCATGCGGATGCTGGCGATGTCGATCAGCCTGCCGTCCAGGGAAACCGCGCCCCGGCCCTCCTTCGCCGCTTGTGCCATGGCTTCGATAATGCGCCTGGCCCTGATCACTTCGGCTTGCGACGGGCTAAAGACCTGGTTTGCCAGTTCGATCTGCGAAGGATGGATCGCCCACTTGCCCTCATAGCCCAGGACGGCCGCACGATTGGCCGCGGCGATATAGCCGTCCGGGTCGTTGAAATCGCCGAACGGTCCATCGATCGGCCGCAGGCCATAGGCCCGGCAGGCGACCATCATGCGGGTCTGTGCAGCGTGCCATGGATCGGACCAGAAGTACTGCCGCCGATTGTCGCCATCCTTATCGGTCAGCACCCCGGAATCCTTATGCACACCGCCGATGACCGTGGTGCGGGCGCGGGTGGAAGCGGCATAGTCGGCTACACCGAAACTCATGGCCTCCAGTCGTCGCGATGACTGCGCGATTGCCTCCACGTTGGCCATGCCCAGAGCGGTCTCGATCAGCACCTCGAAGCCGATGCGTTTCTCGCGCCTTTTCGCGAACTCGATCTGAGTCACGAGCACGTCCACGGCATAGACGTCCTGAGGCACGCCGACTTTCGGGATCAGTATCATGTCGAGCCGTGGACAGCCTTCGACAATGTCCACCACGTCCCGATACATGTAGTGGGTATCCAGTCCGTTGATACGCACCATCATGCTCTTGCTGCCCCAATCCACCTGGTTGAGCCCGTGGATGATGTTGCTGCGAGCCCGCTCCTTGTCGTCCGGCGCCACGGCGTCTTCGCAATCCAGAAAAATGATATCGGCGCTGGATTTCGCCGCCTTGCTGAACAACGCCGGATTGGTGCCCGGCACCGCCAGTTCGGAGCGGTGCAACCTCGGGTTAGCCTGCTCGATCGTGGTGAAGCTCATTTGTAGCCTCGATCAGGCCGTGATGCGGCGTCCGGGATTCTTCCTGAGCACCTCGGCGACGGTGGACCCCAGTTCGCAGGCGCTGGGCGCGACCGTCAGGCCGTAGGCTTTCATGGTCTCGGCTTTCTCCAGGGCGCTGTCGCCGCTGGTGGAGATGATGGCGCCGGCATGACCCATGCGCCGCCCCTTGGGTGCGGTCAGCCCGGCGACGTAGCCGATAACCGGCTTGCTCATGTGCTCCATCACCCATCTGGCAGCCTCCGCCTCCTGCGGGCCGCCGATCTCGCCGATCATCACGACCGCTTCGGTTTCAGGGTCCTGCTCGAACAATATCAGGTGGTCGAGGAACGAACTGCCGTTGATCGGATCACCGCCGATGCCCACGCTGGTGGTCTGACCGATGCCGATGGCATTCATCTGCGCCGCGGCCTCGTACCCCAGGGTTCCGGATCGCGAAACAATGCCGACGTTGCCGCGCCGATAGATGTGCCCCGGCATGATCCCGAGCATGGCCTTGCCGGCGCTGATGATGCCGGCGCAGTTCGGACCCACGACCATGGTGCGCTTGTCCTTCGGATAGCGCATCAGATAGCGCTTCACCCGCATCATGTCCTGTGCCGGTATGCCATCGGTAATGGTGCACACCAGCTTGAGCCCCGCGTCTGCCGCTTCCATCAGGGAATCGGCGGCGAATGCGGGTGGCACGAAGGCGAGGCTGGTGGTGGCGCCGGTGGCCCGCACCGCCTCCTTGACGGTATTGAACACAGGACGACCCAGATGCTGCTGGCCGCCTTTGCCGGGTGTCACGCCGCCTACGACGTTGGTGCCGTAGGCGATCATCTCCCTGGCGTGAAACGTCGCCTTGTCTCCGGTGAAGCCCTGAAGGATCACCGGCGTCGTCTCGTCTATCAGAATGCTCATGCCATGATCCTTAAGCAGACCGATCAAGCCGAACGGGCGGCAGCCACCGACTTTCGCGCCGCGTCGGCCAGCGTCTCGGCGCCGATGATCGGCAACCCGCTGTCGAGGATGATCTTGCGACCTTCGCTCTCATTGGTACCCGCCAGACGCACCACCAGCGGCACCTTGATGCCGATGTCGCGCACCGCCTGTACGACGCCGTGCGCCACCCAATCGCAGCGGTTGATACCGGCAAAGATATTCACCAGGATGGCCCTGACGTTGCGGTCGGACAGTACCAGCTTAAATGCCTTCGTCACGCGTTCGGGCGACGCGCCGCCGCCCACGTCGAGAAAGTTGGCGGGCTCGCCACCGGCGTACTTGATGGTGTCCATCGTGGCCATCGCGAGCCCGGCGCCATTGATGATGCAGCCGATGTCGCCGGTAAGGCCGACGTAACTCAGATTGTCCTGGGATGCCTCCGCTTCGCGCGGATCCTCCTGCGACGGGTCGCGCATCTCAGCCACATCCGGGTGCCTGAATAGCGCGTTATCGTCAAACGACATCTTGGCATCGAGCGCAATCACGCGATCATCCCGGGTCACCACCAGCGGGTTGATCTCCACCATGCTGGCGTCGAGGCTGCGAAAGGCACGGTACGCGCCGAGAATGGCCGACACCGCGCGGCTCACCTGCTTGATGTTGAGACCTAGTCCGAACGCGAGCTCACGGGCCTGAAACGGCTGCAAGCCCACCGCCGGCTCGACCATGACCTGCAGGATCGACTGCGGCGACGTCTTGGCGAGCTCCTCAATTTCCATGCCACCCTGGGTCGAAGCGATGATGCGGACGCGTTCCGCTTTTCGGTCCAGCACGATGCCGAAATACAGTTCGCGTTCAAATTTCTCCGCCACCTCGACATAGACGCGCTGCACGATCTTGCCCTCGGGTCCGGTTTGGCTGGTCACCAGCCTCCGGCCGAGCATGCCCTTGGCCGCGTCCTGGACTTCATGGTAGGTCTTGCAGAGCTTGATTCCGCCCGCCTTTCCCCGCGCACCGGCATGGATCTGCGCCTTGACGGCCCAATGCCATCCGCCCAGTTCCGATGCGACGAATGACGCCTGCTCGGCACCGTAGGCGACCGATCCACGCTGGATCGGTACGCCAAAACCGGACAGCAGTTCCTTCGCCTGATATTCGTGTACGTCCAATTCAATCCCCTCGTGTCCGAGCCGTTGTCTCGACCTGCAGGAGCGCCTGCCAGGGCGGCGCTGTGCGGGTGCGCGTAATGCGCTAACGCGCCGGCAGGCGCAGTCGCCAAGTATAGGCCGGTGTTTAGACTTGTTGAGCGGCTTGCGGTGCGGCAGCGGGCCGGCGCCACGGCCCACACTTCACGACGAAAGCCGCGTGGCCGTCGCGGTTGCCAAGCCGGGCGGCTTCCCCGAACATGACCGTTGCCACACGGAGATCTCATTGGCACCTCAGCTGCGCTCGCTGATCGGTCTGGATATCGGCGGAACAAAGATCGCCTGCGTCGAGGGCACTGGTGCCGGCGACATCCTGCAGCGGCGGGAAATACCCACCCAAGCCACGCGGCCATTCGAACAGACTCTTCCCGGGATCCTGGCGCTGATCCATCAGCTGGTGGCCGCGGCGAGCGTCGCGGGCCGCGAGATCGTCGCGCTCAGCGTCTCGATCGGAGGTCCGCTGCGCATTGACGCCGGCGTGCTGCACAATCCGCCACATCTTCCGGGCTGGCACCACACGCGGCTCAAGGACCGCCTGAGCCAGAGCATGTCCGGGCTGCCGGTCTACGTCGAACATGACGGCAATGCCGGGGCGCTGGCCGAATATCACTTCGGGGTCGGCCGGTCCCGGACCGGAATTCGCCACCTGATCTTCCTGACCTTCGGGACCGGCCTGGGCGCCGGATTTGTCGTCAATGGGCAGATCGTGCACGGCGCCTCGGATACCGCCGGCGAAGTGGGGCACTGGCGCCTGTCACCCGAGGGTCCGGAGGGCTTCGGCAAAGCCGGGTCGTGGGAGGGGTTCGCGTCCGGCGCCGGATTGGTGCAGCTTGCGCATCGGCTATTTCCGCAGCGCTGGAGCGCGGACACGCCGATACGGGAACTGGTCGATGCGATGCTGAACAACGAGAGCGATGCGCTGGCGGTGGCCGAAGCCGCCGGCAAGCGCATGGGACAGGGAATCGCCCTGCTGGTCGATGCGCTCAATCCGCAGCTCATCGTGCTCGGATCGCTGGCGGTCGCACTCGGTGAGCGAATATTGGCGCCGGCGCGCCAGGTGGTTGCACGCGAGGCACTGCCCGAGGCGGTGGCAGCCTGTGAGATCGTGCCCGCGGCGCTCGGCACACGAATCGGCGATGTCGCGGCGCTGATGGCCGCACTCACCGCACCCCCGCTGCTACAGCTTATCCAGGATCCGACTTGTGCGATGAGCTGACAGTGGTCGCGCCACGCGGCGGCTATTTCGCGGCGGCTACCAGGGTGGGCTGGCCGACGTAGAATTGCGGCAATTCGCGCTTCAGATTCGCGATCTTCGGCAAGTCGTTGTAGACGATGTACGGGTAGCGCGGATTTCTGACGAGGAAATCCTGGTGGTAGCCCTCCGCGGGATAGAACCCTTTGAGCGGATCGACACGCGTGACGATGCGGTGGCCAAACACGTGGGCTTGATCCAACTGGGCGATGTACGCCAGCGCCGTCTTCTGCTGTGTTTCGTCGGCGAAGAAGATCGCCGAACGATATTGCGTGCCCGTATCCGGACCTTGCCGATTCAGCTCGGTCGGATCGTGCGCCACCGAGAAAAAGATCTGCAGGATATCGGCGTACGAGACGACCGCAGGATCAAAGGTAATCTGGATCGATTCGGCATGCCCGGTGGTCCCGGTACTCACGGTTCCATAATCGGCCGTCGCTTTCTCGCCGCCCGAATAGCCGGCCAGCACCTGCCGGACGCCTTTCACATGTTCGAATACGCCCTGGGTACCCCAAAAGCAGCCTCCGGCCAGCACCGCGGTCTGCAGGGAACCGGCAGCGCTCGGGATGCCCGCGAGCGAGGTTGAGGCCGAGACCGGCGGTTCTGCGGCGCTCAGCGCCCAGACCTGTACGCCCAGGGCGATCGACGCGGTGACGACAGAAAGCTTCAGGCTGCTCATGGAAATCTCCGTCCTGTCACTACAGTTTGTCCGTCAGGCGCGCGCTGAAAAGTTCAGCGCTGCCGAGTTCATGCAATAGCGCAAGCCGGTTGGCTTCGGGCCGTCGTCAAACACGTGGCCCAGATGCGCGTCGCAGCGTCGGCAGGATACCGCGGTACGGCGCATACCGAGACTATTGTCGCTGTTTTCCAGCACATTGTGCTTCGATATCGGTTGCCAGAAACTCGGCCAGCCGGTGCCCGATTCGAACTTGGTGCGCGAGTCGAACAGCGCCGTCTGGCAGCAGATGCAGTAATACAGGCCGTCGGCGTGCTGGTTCCACAAGGCGCCGGTAAATGCCTGCTCAGTGCCTGCCCGTCGGGTGACATCACATGACACCCCCGACAGCTGCTGGCGCCACTGTGCCTCGGTGCGCACGATCTTCGGCAGCGCGCTGACACCCTGGCTCTGACCGGCAGGCGAGAAACTCTCAATCGCCACCTCGCTTACCTCCGCGGCCGCGCTTGCCGGGTCATTCCCCGTCACGGCGATCGCTCCGATGACGCCGACGGAGGCCAGTGCGCAGCACATCATCCGGCGACGGGCCAGGTCCACGCACTGGGTTTCGGGGCTGTGGGATTGACCGTGACTGCCAGGCATAGGGGGACTCTCCTGCCCTTCCCGATTCGGATTGAGGGCTCACACAGCTTAGTTCGCAGGAGCCCTGGCAGTGGTTACAGCATTGCAAAACTTCTGCGCTGCATGGCCGTCAAGGTGCTCAGTTCAACCCCTCCGACGCATGGTAGGACTGCAACAGTGCATCGATCTCGGGCTTGTCCTGCTGCAGGATCCTA
>JABCZO010000045.1 GCA_013289615.1 Gammaproteobacteria bacterium | reverse complement strand
GCGTGGCGGCCAAAGAGTGCGCAGATCGCTGCGGCGGGCAACGGCGGCGTGCGCATTCACCGCCTCGAGCCGCGACCCGAATCGCGCGATTACCCCTGGCGCGGCGCCTGCCTGACGGCGAGCTGGAATGTCGACGGCCGGCTGCTGGCGGCCGGTATGCAGGATGGCAGCGTGCATGTGTGGAACATCGCTGGCGACGACGAATCGGAATTGCCCGGACTGGGCGCCAAGGTGTTCGCCACCGGCTGGAGCGGCAACGGGCGCTTTCTCGCGGCTGCGGCCGGAGCGGCACTGCTGGTCTGGGACTTCGGCGGCAAGGGCGCAGAACGCTCGCGGCCGATCGAGCTGCAGGCGCATTCCGAGCGCATCACGGCGCTGGCTTTCCGACCCAGCGGCAGCTGGCTGGTATCGGCGGCGCGCGACCGGCGGCTGCTGCTATGGCGCGTCGGCGCCGCGAACGCGCCACAGGATGCGCATCTGCTGGCCGATGACTGCACGTTGCTGCGCTTCTCGCGCGACGGCGCCCGCCTGGCGGTGGGCGACGGCAACGGCGGCATGACCATCTATGACTGCACGCCGTAGCGATGGCGGCGGTGATACGCGGCAGGTGAAATCAAGGACCCTGCGGGCGCAGCTGCATCGCGCGGCGAACGCTGCCTGGTTCGCGTGACCGGCCAAGCACGCTGGCGTAGCTGCTCAGCTGCAGCTGCAGTACCTGTGTCCAGGTGAAGCGGCGCAGCGCGCGTTCACGTGCCCTGGCCCCCAGGGCATCCAGGTCGCGCTCATACAGCCGCCGGATCGCCTGCGCCATGCTCGCGCCGCTGTCGGGTTCGGCCAGTTCTCCGACCTGATCATCGACCAGTTCCGGTACCGCGCCGGCGCGCACGCCGACCACCGGGCGGCCGCAGGCCATCGCCTCGATGATCACCAGTCCAAAGGTTTCACTGCTGCCGGCGTGCACCAGCGCATCGGCGGAGGCCAGCCATTGCGCCAGTTCGACGCTGTCGCGTCGATACGGCAGCACGCTCACATTGTGGCTCGGGCGCGCGGCGCGGCCGCCGCCGATCAGCACCAGGTGATAGGGTTTGCCCAGCAGCGCCATCGCCTCGCGCAGCACCGGCAGGTTCTTTTCCTGGGAGAACCGGCCGGCAAACACCAGCAGCCGCGCATCGTCCGGCAGCGCCAGCACGCGGCGCAGATCGAGCATGCGCCGTGCCGGCGAGAACACCTCGGTATCCACCCCTAGCGGCTGGTAGGCGCTGCGCGCGACCCCGAGTTGCGCGAGGTACGCGCTCATCAGGCGGCTCGGCGCCAGCACCAGATCGAATCGCGAGTACACCTGGCGCAGGTAGTGCGCGATGGCACATTCGATGCTGCTGCCGAAGCGGCGACCGAGCACCTGCGCCAGATGCGAATGGAAGAACCCGACCAGCGGAATATTGCGCTGGCGCGCGACCTGGGCGGCGCACCAGGCCGGGTGAAACACGTCGCCGACTTCGATCAGGTCGGGTTCGAGCGCGAGCAGCATGCGCGTCCAGGTGCGCAGCGACAGCGGCAGGCGGTAGTTGAAGGTAAAAGGCAGCTGTACGCCGGCCACGGTGCTGATGTCGCCCGGCCGCAGGCGGGTATGGCTGCCGGGCACCAGTAGCGAGTGACGGTGGGCGCTGTGCGTGGCCAGCCAGGCGTGCTTGGCGGTCAGGTAGCGCTTCACACCACCGCTGGTGGGCGAGAAGAAAAGTGTTGTATCGACAAGCCGCATGACTGCCCCTTATGGCGGTCAACATTGCAGCGTCATGTCAATTTAGTGTCAAGCGGGCAATTGCGCACCAAGCCCGGTGTCCGACAGCGCCGGAAAGGAAATCCGATAGCGCGTGAACTGGCCGCGCTTGGCCGCGACCTGCAGCCGCCCGCCGAGCCGCTGCACGTGATCGCGCACAATCTGCAGTCCGAGGCCGCGCCGCCCTGCGATTTTCGAGGTCGTGACGCCGGGCTGGAATATCACGCTCGCCAGCCGGGCCGGATCGATATTAGCGGCCGCCTCCGCGCTCAGTAGGCCGAGTCTGACTGCAACTTCGGCGATCCGTTCACCGTCAAGGCCCGCGCCGTCGTCCTGCATGTTCAGGTCGAAGCCCTGCGGGCCGCGGTCGATGAACTCGACCACCAGCGTGCCCATGTCCGGCTTCGCTCGTTCGGTGCGCAGCGCCGGTGCCTCGATGCCGTGCTCGATCGAGTTGCGCAGCAGTTGCCCGAGCAGATCGAACAGCGTGCTGATCCAGGGCTCAGGGATGTCTTCCAGGCCCATGGTCACCAGAGCCACGCGCTTGCCCTGTTCGATTGCAAATCGATCGCTCAGCTGCTGCAGTGCTGCCACGAACTTTGGCTGCGCGCGCTGCTGGACGGCTTCCAGCTCATCCGCGGCGTTGTCTTCATCGGCGGGCGGCAGGTGCACGGCGGCGCAGTCGGCGGCGATCAGCAGATGACTGCACAGTTCCTCCAGCGTGACCATGGCCGGCAGCAGGTCATTGCCGCTGATGTCCTGGCGCAGCCCGATGGGGCGCAGCGTCTCCTGCGCGCTGCTCACTCGTGAGGCGATGCTGGGCAGGTGCAGGCCGATCATCGCGTCCATGAGCCCGGACAGTTCATTCTGCAGGCGTTCGATCTTGCCGCGAAACGCGCCGGCGTCGCGCGTCGACAGGCGCAGCGCCGCACGAATGCGCTCCACGGTCTCGAGCGCGTGCGCCATGAAGCTGGCCAGCGCAGTCAGTTCGGACAGCAGCAGCGATCGGTACAGGTCGCGCTGATCGCGCAGCGTCTCGATCTCAACCAGCAGCGCCGGCGGCATGGCCTGGATGGCGGATTCGTTCATGACTCGGTTACCTCGGCGGCGGCCGGCGCGCCCTGCGCGGCCAGCGCGTCGATGGCGGCCATCAGTGCCGCGTAGGCAGTGACGGCATCCGGGAAGCGCGAGCCACGGTCGCGTGCCATGAATTTGTCGAGCAGCGCTTCCAACGCCGAGAATTCCGCCGGCAGCGGCGGTCGCGGACCATGCACGTGCTGCTGCATGACTTCCACTGCACTGTTGCCGACATAAGGTTTGGCGCCGGTGAGCATTTCGAACAGCATCACGCCGACGCTATACAGGTCGCTGCGCGCATCGAGCGGCACACCCTGGGCCTGTTCCGGACTCATGTAATACGGCGAGCCGCGCAATACGCCGATGGCGGTGCTCTGGCCGGTCGACTCCAGGCCTTTGGCGAGCCCGAAATCGATCAGCACCACCGAACCGTCTTCGCGCAGCATCACGTTGGGCGGTTTCAGGTCACGGTGAATCAACCCGGCGGCGTGGATGACGCGCAGTGCGCCGCAGATTCGCAGCGCGTAACCGAGCCCTTCGGCCACGCTCATCGGCTGCTGCAGCCGCGTCTTCAGGTCGCCGCACGGAAAGTATTCCATCGCGATGAATTCGCGCCCCGCGTGGAAGCCGTAATCGTAGATCTCCACCACCGAGCGGTGCTGCACTGCGCAGATCGCGGCGTATTCACGCGCGAACTCACGACTCTCCTCGGCATCCTCGACGGTCGGCTTGCTGATCTTCAGGGCGACGTTGCGTCCGAGCGTGATGCTGTGGGCGAAGTAGACCACGGCGCGCGAAGACTCGCCGAGCTTGTGCAGGATGGCGTATTGCGGCAGATCCAGGTGCGAGGGATCGATGCGATTTGTCCTGGCCGGCCGTGCACGCGACGGCTGCGCGCGGCGCCGCGTGCGCAATGCCAGGCGCAACGCGGTTGCCAGCCGCTGCGCATTGAGAAGCGGGCGCGGCAGGTAGTCGGCGGCGCCGAGCCGGATCGCACGCACGGCACTCAGCTCGTTGCCGCCGGAGGCAATGACGATCACCGGCGGCATGGCATCACGGCGCAGCAGCAGGCGCAGCGCATCGAGACCCGCGGCCGGGTCCTCCAGCGCCTCGCCGCACTGCGCGCCGAGCACGATCAGGTCCAGGTTCTTGGTCGTCAGGCCAGCGGCGCGCGCTTCCAGCTCGGCCGGTTCCAGCTCCTCGACCGTGGCGTCGGGCCAGAGGATCTCGATGTGATGGCGCAGCCAGGTGCGCAGCTCGCGTTCGGCGCCGGTGATGAGTACACGCGGGTTCATGGCTGGAATCGCAGCCTGACGCGCACGCGCTGGGCGATCGCCACGCCGTCGCGCTCCACCGGACGATAGCGGCTCTGCGACAGCGCTGCGATGGCCGCGTGCTCGAATACGCCGCGCGGCTCAGCCGCCTGGATCTTGATGTCGGTGACAGCGCCCGCGGGGGTGACCGTGAATTCGAGTTCCACCGCGCCGCTGAGGCCCTTTGCCAGGGCGTCGGGCGGGTAAAGCGGCGCTACGAAGTGCTGGCGCTGCAGCTGGGATTCTGGAATTACCGCGGGCGTGGCCGCGGCCTGCGCACGCTCGAGCGCGCTGGCGGCGCCAGCCAGTTCCTCGCCATCGAGACCGGCATCCACAGCAGCATGCAGATGCTGATCCGCGCCGCTGAGGTCATGGCGCGCGATGCGCGTCTGCACGTCGGCGGCTAGCGCACCGCGCAGCGAGTGCAGCATCACCGGCAGTGCGGCGTTGTCGGAGTCCACCAGCTTGAGCCGGCGGTAATTGGCGAGCGCATTTTCATCGGCAGGCTCCAGCAGCTGTCCGGAGGCCAGGTGCTGGTTGAAGTCGCGCTGCAAGGCGAGCCATTCCTCGGCTTGCGAGGTCTGGGCGTGCTGCAGATCGGAGAGCTGCGTGCTGAACTGCTCCAGCGTGGCATCATTGACATGGTAGTCGCGACAGGCCTGCAGCCAACGCGCCGCCGCATCGGCGTCGCCGGCGGCGATCGCGCTGCGCAACTTGCCGATCAGCGCCTCGCCAAGTGCTACCGCGACCGCGCGCACCTCCGCATCGTCGGGCGCGAGCGAGACTGCTGACTGGATATAGGTGCGTGCGCTGTCATCGCCGGGCTCCAGCAGCGCGCCGCTCGCCAGGCGCTTATGCGCCAGCTGCACGAACACACGGGCCTGGTCGGCGCGTGCGCCGGAAGCGGTGCGCCTGACCTGCTCGGCCAGCGCCGCTTCGCGCGCCTCGCTTTCGCTGATCAGCCGGTCGCGCTCGGCACGATCGGCGGCTGCGCGGTCGATCGCATCGCGCTCGGCTTCGACTGCCCGAGCCGCCTCGGCTGCCGGCGAGGCGGCTGCCGCGGAACTGGCGGCTGCGCTCGGGGTGTCGCCCGCGGCAGTCGGGGCAGCCCCGATCAGCGGCCGGCGCCACAACAGCGCGCCCAGCGCCCCGAGGATCAGTATGGCGAGTACCCAGGCCACGATCCGCAGCGGGCGGCGGCGGCCGGCGCCTCCGAACGGGTTGTGGGCAGCCGGATCCACGATCGCGGGGCCGCCGGCGAACGGCAGGCCCATGGCCTGATCGATCAGCGCCTGGCGGCGCAGCAGTGCGGCATCCACGAACAGTTTCAGGCGCTGTGCCGACGCGGGTTTGTGGGCAAAGCGAAATATCGTGCCGTCGGCTAGTTGCGCCGCGAATTGATTTTGCAGCGACGCCGGTGCGGCCAGAAGCAGCAACATCTGCGGGAACTGCTGGTGCACGGTGGCGATGAAGGCATCCAGCGGCGCCGGTGCCACGGCGGCATCGATCAGCGCCACGGCCGCCGTGTTCGCCACCAGCTGATCGGCAAAGCGGTCGGCCGATGGCGAGCTGACGACGGCGGCGTGGTCGATCGCGGCCAGCGTCAGTGCCTCGAGCAGCATCGGATCTTCCGACAACGCGACGATCGACAGCGACGCGCGGGTGGCGCCGGTCGCTTCCGCGGGCGCGGCGGCACGGCCCGCGGCGGCGGGGGCTGGTGGGGCGGCTCGCGCGTTCATCCGACTCCGTATAATTCGACTGTTTAGGGCAGAATATCGCCTGATCCCACGGACTCTATGCTGTCTGTCGATACGGACAATGCCGCGCCCGGAAGGCGGCGACGGAACTGTGACGCTCGAGGCACCGGGCCAGCGATAATGTGACGTGCCTCACCTGTCAGGAGAACCGCGATGCTGCGCCTGCGTGCCGCTGAAGCGGCAGACGTTCCGGTCATCTTCGAGCTGATCGGCGAGCTGGCCGAGTACGAGCGGCTGCAACATAAGATGGTTGGCGATGTCAATGATTTGCATCGGCACCTGTTCGGCGAACCGCGGTTCGCACACGCCGTGATGGCAGACTGGGACGACGTGGCGGCCGGCTTCGCTCTCTATTTCTTCAATTACTCGACTTTCCTCTGCCGCCCGGGACTGTATCTGGAGGATTTGTTCGTGCGTCCGGCGTATCGCGGCCAGGGTATTGGACTGGCACTGCTCGCGGCGCTGGAGCAGCGAGCCCGCGAGGCCGGCTGCGGCCGCCTGGAGTGGTCGGTCCTCGACTGGAACGAGTCGGCAATCGAGTTCTACCGCCGCTTTGGCGCGCGGCCGATGCAGGACTGGATCCTGTACCGCAAGGAGCTGGTGTGAATCCCAGTCAGCTCGTTCCGGTGCTGCGCCTGAAACTGCGTGGCGAGGCACCCATGCCCTTGGTAAAGAAGCGGCTGAAATAGGCCGGGTCCTCGAAGCCCAGATAGTAGGCAATCTGCGTGATCGACATGCCGGTGTAGCGCAGCTGGCGTTCTGCTTCGATCAGCATTCGCGCATGGATCAGCTGCATCGGCGACTGGCCGGCCACCCTGACACAGGCCTTGCGCAGCGCGGCCTCCGATGTGCCGATTTCGCGCGCATAGGCGCGCACCCCATGATGACCACGGTAGCGCCGCTCGACCGCCTCACGGAAGCCGGCCACCATTTCGCGCTCGCGGTTGGCGACGCTCGGCGCCGGGGCAGCCGTGCCTTCCGAAATGCGCACGACGTTGGTGAGCAGGGTCGTGAGCAGCCCGTGCAGCGCACTGTCGCGACCGGTGGCTGCGCGCGACGACTCGCGCAACAGCATCGTCGCCAGCTGCTGCAGGTCGGTGGCGGCGAGTTGGCTGCGCCGCAACCCTGCCGCGGCCGGGCGGTCCAGGATCTGCCCGAGGCTGGTGGTGTCGCGGAAGATCTCACGCGCCAGTCCGGCCGCGAAGGTGACCACCAGCCCGTCGGTCTGTTTTCCGAACTGGAAGGAATGCACCGTGAGCGGAGGCACGATCACCAATGCCGGGCCGCGCAGTATCCGTGTCGCACCGTCGAGCTGCGCCTCGATCGGCCCGCGCCAGACGATCAGGACCTGGTGCAGGTCGCGGTGGCGGTGGGCGCGGATTTTCCAGTCATACAGACTGCTGCGCGCGGCAATGGTCTCGACATGCACGGTGCGTGCATCCGGCGCACGCAGCGGTTCGCCGTAAAGAAAAAAGGCAGGGACGTCTGCCCGGTCGGCCGAGGTTCCGCGGCGATTCAGGCGCGGTGGCATGATTCGAAAAGTACAATTTCCGGGCGGCGCCGTCCATGGCCGCCAGCGGCGCTGCTCGTCAGTACTTCATGCCAAGCGTGGCATACCACTCGCGCGGCGGGTTGTAGGTGCCGAAAATGACACCACCCGCGATCTGCGGCTGCCCCGTGGTGACGTAGCGCTTATCGGTCAGATTGGTACCCCCGACGGTAAAAGTGACCTTGCCGTTTGCCGTGGCGATGCTGCTAACACCGCAGTCCGACGTAGTTTTCCGCAAACGCCAGGGCCGCTGCCTGCGACCCGGTGATGTACTCGAGCTCGGCGAGCTGCATCTTGTAGGCGAAAGTCTCGTCAGAGAATCTGTGCATCAGCATCGTGAACCACCACGAGAATCGCGTGGCCTTCCAGACCCGCGCCAGCGCCCGCGATGAGTATTCATCCAGCAGTGTCTCGCTTGCCGCACGATAGTATTCGACGATCGCCTGGTAGAGCACCCGGACATCCGCCACCGCCAGGTTGAGTCCCTTGGCCCCGGTCGGCGGCACGATATGCGCCGCGTCACCGACCAGGAACAGCCGGCCAAAACGCATCGGCTCGGCGACAAAGCTGCGCAACGGCGCAATGCTCTTCTCAATCGAGGGGCCGGTAACCAGACGCGCGGCATACTTATCCGGCAAGCGCGCCTGCAGCTCTTCCCAGAAGCGCTGATCGGGCCAGCTTTCAACCGTGTCGTCGAGCGGACACTGCAGGTAATAGCGGCTGCGGGTCCTCGACCGCATGCTGCACAGCGAGAAGCCACGTGCGTGATTGGCGTAGACGAGCTCGTCGGCGACCGGAGCAACCTGCGCGAGGATGCCGAGCCAGCCAAACGGGTAGATTCGCTCGTGCAGGCTGATCCGTTGCTTTGGAACGCTGGCGCGTGTGACGCCATGGAAGCCATCGCAACCGGCGATGAATTCGCACTCGATCTCGCCGCGCTCGCCGCCATGGGTGTAGCTCACGCGCGGCCGGCGGCCATCGAAGTCATGGATTGCCAGCTCCCTCGCTTCCCACACGATGCGGTCGCCTGACGCGACCCGCGCGTCCGCCAGGTCTTTCTGTATCTCGGTCTGGCCGTAGACCATCACGCGTCGGCCGGTCAGTGCCTTCAGATCGATCCGGTGTGTGCGGCGGTCGAACGCCAGTTCGACGCCGTCGTGCGCCAGACCTTCGCGCATCATTCTCGCCCCGACACCCGCCTCGTTCAGCAGATCGACCGTCCCCCACTCGAGCAGTCCGGCACGGATGCGCGCCTCGACATACTCGCGCGTCTGCCGCTCGAGTACGATGGAATCGATGCCGCGCGTGTGCAGCAGTTGCGACAGCAGCAGCCCGGACGGGCCCGCGCCGATGATGGCGACCTGGGTTGTCGACATGATGCCTCCGCAAGCCGCGCCGCGCACAGCCCGAAGGCTGCAGACTAATGAATCGCACGGCCGAAGGAATGGACGGAACTCATTTGAATTTGTACTTTTGCTTCAACGTCGGTATCGGGCTTGCGACCGGATATACACTGGCGGCCCCCGACCGGGGGCCTAGGGTATGGCATGCCGCAAGTCACGTACATTGAGCCTGGCGGCGCGACCCGTACGCTGACGCTTGCCGCCGGTACCAGCGTCATGCGTGGCGCCGTGGATGCCGGCGTTGACGGCATCGAGGCGCAGTGCGGCGGTAACTGTGCCTGCGCCACCTGCCATTGTTACGTGCAGGATCCGTGGCTGGACAAACTTCCTCCGCCCTCAGATGATGAGACGCTGATGTTGACCAACGTGGCAGCGGAGCGGCGCCCCAACAGCCGGCTGTCCTGTCAGCTGATCGTCGAACCGGGGCTCGATGGCCTTAGCGTACGATTTCCAGACCGGCAGAGCTGACCGGGAGCGGACTATTTGGTGGATTCCCAGGCACCCATCCTTATTGTCGGCGCCGGCCAGGCCGGCGTGCAGATCGCCGAAACGCTGCGCCAGGAAGGCTACACGGGCGACCTGCTGCTGATCGGCAACGAGGTGCACCCGCCCTACCAGCGTCCGCCGCTGTCGAAGAAATGGCTGCTCGAGCCCGGCGCGCTCAGCGCGCTATCGCTGCGTGGCGCCGATGCGCTGGTGCGCCGCCGGATCGAACTGAAGCTGGATACGGAAGTGACCGCGATCGATCGCGCTGCCTCGCGGCTGCGGTTTGCCAACGGCGAGCAGCTCGCCTACAGCAAGCTCGCGCTCGCCACCGGAGCGCTGGCGCGCGCGCTGGCGCTGCCAGGCGCATCGCTCGGGCAGGTGCTGAGCCTGCGCTCGATCGCGGATTCGGGCGCGATCAGTGCCGCGCTGCGCCGTTGCGCGACCGAAGGTCGGCCGGTGGTGGTGATCGGCGGCGGATTCATCGGCCTGGAAGTGGCTGCCAGTGCGCGCAAGCTCGGCGCTGCGGTGACGGTGCTCGAGGGATTGCCGCGGCTGATGTCCCGGGTTACCGCGCCGATCGTGTCGGAGGCGTTCGAGCGTGTGCATCGCGCGCACGGGGTCGAGCTGGTATTCAATGCGCAGGTGACGCAGTTGCGCGGCAGCGCCGGCTGCGTCGAGTCGGTGTGTACTGCCGATGGTCGGGAATACGCGGCGGGCTGTGTCGTGGTTGGTATCGGCGTGGTACCGGATGATCGGCTGGCCGCCGCTGCCGGGCTGGCCTGCGACCGCGGCATCCTGGTCGATGAGTGTGCGCGCACCAGCGATCCATCGATCGCAGCGGCCGGTGACTGCACTGCGCGCCGGCTGGCCGATGGCCGGTTGCTGCGGCTCGAGTCGGTACAGAACGCGGTGGAGCAGGCCAAGTCGGCGGCGGTGGCACTGCTGGGGCGCGAGCGGCCGTTTCGAGCCGCGCCGTGGTTCTGGTCCGACCAGTACGACATCAAGCTGCAGATGGTGGGCTTGAGCCACGGCTACGACCAGGTGGTGACGCGCGGCGATGTGCAGAAGCCGGCGTTTTCGGCCTTTTATTTCCAGGCCGGGCGCCTGATCGCGGTCGACTCGCTAAGCCGCGTGCAGGACCACATGCAGTCCAAGCGGCTGCTCGACCATGGGCTGTCGCCGACTCCCGAACAGGCGGCGGATCCGCTGTTCGATCTGCAGAGTCTGCTCAGGGAAGCCAAGCCGGCTACTGCGGATGGAGCATGAACTCCTGGCCGCGATAGTCCAGCGCAACTCCTTCTCGGGTGATCGCAAGCACCCGCGGTCCTTCGGGTAATACGTCACCCTCGTGCACCCGGTGCATGTTGATCAGCGCGTAGCGGTCACGGGCGCGCTCCGCGTAGACATGCAGGTCCAGCCGCAGCGGCGGAAGATCGCCACCGACATCGCTGAAGCTCGGCAGGCTGGAATAGTGGCTGGCAGCACCCGCAGGCACCGCCGGCTCGTCGTCGGCGGGATTGCCGAGGCTGTTCTGGCCGTCAGCCATCGGATCGGACTCGGGGACGGCTCTGAGCGGCAGGGCCGTAATGCCGGCTTCACCGCCGGCAGATGCCGGCAAGAGCGTAGGCGCTGGTGCTGCGCCCGCGGCCATCGGCGCGACGCTTGCGGGTAACGAGCTTTGAGTGCTCGGCGCCGGCGCCGCGAGCGGTGCCGCGGCGGCGCCTGCAGTGGGCACGCTGAGCGGTGCGGCGACCGGGCGGTGCACGACGAATGCCAGCAGCAGCAGTATGTTGACCACCAGCAGCACGCCGACCGCAATCACCCAGCCGGGATAGCGGCGCCGCGGCGGTGTGACTCGCACTTCGAGCAGCGTCGGTCCGGTTTGCCGCTGCCGTTCGGCCTCAGACTTCTTCAGTGCGTCGAGAATCAGTGACATCAGCCACCCCGGGTCGAGGCCTGTTGGGCGGAGCGCGGTTGCAACAGCGGCGAATCCGGCTCCGCCAGCACGGCATCCAGCGCGACCTGCGTTTCAACGCCGGCAATGCCGTCGACCGCCAGACGATTGGCGCGTTGAAACTGTTCTACCAACTGCACCAGGCTCCCATCGAAAGCGTCGCTGGTCGAGGCGTTGCTGCCGGCGCCGCTCCAGCGATTGAGCTGCTCGCGTAGCTGGCGCACCGGTGCGCCGCGCATGCCGGCACTCAGGTCGCGAACCTCCCTGCCGCCCGGATGCCACAGCAGCACGAAGTCCCCGAACCACAGGCGCGTGAGTTCCGCGATGCTGATGGTCGCGCTCTGAGCACCGATCTGCAATTGCGCCGTGTCATCCCTGAGCGCGCGCAGCACGACCTGGCTGGGTGTGCCGGCCTCGTCGCTGAGCATCAGGATGGCCGGCCGGTTGAGCATGCGCAACTGTGCCAGCGAGCCGCGCTGCATCAGGCAGCGCAATCCCTGGGCCAGGGCCTGGCTGCAGCCGTCGGTCCTGCCTGGGACGTAGACCGCCTGCCACAGGGCGAACAGCTGTGCAAATGCGGAATCGGTGTCGGCGCCGCTGCGGTTCATCGCCAGGATCTGTGCGAAGGTCGGTGCCGGGGCGCTCGCAGCGGCCGGCGTCGGCGCGGCGGGCGCCGAGCCGCCAGCGCTGAGCTCGGCGGCAGACGGGCTGGGCGCGACCGCCGGTGCCACCGCGAGCGATGCCGGCGCTACGCTGACCGGCGGCGCCGCGCTCGCGCTGGCACCCGAATGGCCAGGCAGGCGCCGCTCCGGGCCATTGCGCCATAGCAGTGCCGCGCTGCCGACCAGCACCGCCACCGCGAGTCCGCCGATCAGCAGCGGCATCCAGCGCGGGGACAGATCCTGATCGAACACTTCGGCGCCGGCGCGCCGCACCAGCGCGGCGGGCACCTGATGCAGGTCCTGGGTATAGGCCCCGAGCAGCGCCCGATCGCAGATGATGTTGATCACCCGCGGAATTCCGCGGGTGACGTTGTAGACCTCGCGCAATGCGCCGCGGGTGAAGATGTCGGCCGTGGCGCCGGCAACGCGCATGCGATGGCGCACGTACGCCGCGGTCTCCAGGCGCGACAGCGGATCGAGGTGATAACGGCCGGTGATGCGCTGCGCGAGCTGGCGCAGGTCCTCGCGCGCCAGCAGTTTGCGCAGTTCCGGCTGGCCGATCAGGATGATCTGCAGCAGCTTCTGGGTCTCGGTCTCCAGATTGGTCAGCAGCCGGATGTGCTCGAGCACCTCCGGGGACAGGTTCTGCGCTTCATCGACAATCAGTACCACGCGCCGTCCCTGCGCGTGCGCCCGCAGCAGGTAGCGGTTCAGCAGATCCACCAGTTCCTTGGTGTTGCCAGCCTTGCTGTCGTCGGCGCCCATCCCCAGCTCCTCGCACAGCGTCAGCAGGAACTCGCCGGGTGAGAGCCTCGGATTGAGAATCAGCGCGATCTCGGCGTTCTTCGGTGCCCGCGCCAGCAATGAACGAATGGTGGTGGTCTTACCGGTGCCGACCTCACCGGTCAGCTGGATGAAACCGCCGGCCTCGTTGATGCCGTACACCAGATGGGCCAGCGCATCCGCATGCCGCGCGCTCAGGTACAGGTAGCGCGGATCGGGCGTGATGGCAAACGGCTTCTCGGCAATACCGAAGAACGACAGATACATTGGCGCGCCATCAATTGAGCGGCGTCGACGTCACTTTGTCACCGTGATCGTGATCTTCTTCGAAGCCACGTTGGGTGTGAACGGCGTGTGCGTGAAATCGGCAAACACCAACTGCAGTGTGTGCTTGCCCGGTGGCAGGTCGAGCCTGGTTTCGGTCTGGCCCTTGCCGAAGTGGCGGATGCCGTCGCTCACCGGCAGCGGCAGCGTCAGGTCCGCCGGCAGCTCGGTATCGACCAACAGGTGGTGATGCCCGGTATTGTCGAATTTGACCCCGGCCGGCGCGATGCCCATACCGCTGAGCCCGAACACGACCGTCACCGGACTCTTGACCCTGGCGCCAGCGGCCGGCTGGATGATGTAGACCACGGCGCCGGCCGGGGCGGCGGCCTGGTCGGCAACGGCGGCACCGCAGGCCAGGGCCAGTACTATCGTCAGGACGCGCATGTCTGATCTCCTTCAGTGGTTGGAGCGATCGCCCGCGGAAATGTTCTGGCCGAGACTAGCCCGAGCTCATGCGGCGCGAAGTCGTCCACGTCAATGATCTGCATGACGCGGCGGTCGTAGTCGGCGAGCAGCTGTGCTTCGGCCTCGGTCAGGATGCCCAGTGCACGCGCCTCCCGGATCTGACCCGGCAGATCGAGCGCGCTCAGGCGTCCGGTCTTCTGGCCCTCGATCCGTAATTTCCTCTCCAGCGGCTCGGCTACGGCGGCGAGTTGCAGCGCCTGCTGCAGCGCACCGAGCGGGTTGCCCGGCTCGACGCTGCGATACACCAGGCGGCACAGCCGGGTGCGGGTGTCGGTGTCGCTCAGTACCAGCTCTGCGACGTTGTGTCCGAGCCGGTCGCTTGGGGCAAAATAGGTCAGGCCGCGCGGGAAGATCAGCAGCCGCATCATCGCGGCCAGCGCGCGGTTCGGGAAATTTCGCAGCACACTGTGCAGCTGCTCCTGTGCCTGGTAGAGCAGCTCACGGCATGCCCATTCGACGATCGGCAGCTCTTCCGGGGGTTGTCCCTCGTTGTCGTGATGCTTGAGCACCATCGAGGCCAGGTACATCGCCGACAGCACGTCGCCCAGCCGTGCCGATATGGTTTCCTTCTTCTTCAGGTAGCCGCCCAGGGTCAGCATGGCGACGTCGGTGGCGAAAGCGAATGAGGCACTGAAGCGCTCGATATGCTGGTAGTAGCGCCGGGTGGGTCCCGATTCGGGCACACGCTCGAAGCGCGCGAAGCTCAGCGCCATCAGTAATGAGCGCGCCGCATTGGAAATCGTGAAACCAATATGGCCGAACAGCGCGCGGTCGAAGGCGGCTATGCCACGTGCGCGATCCTGGTCGTGCACCGCATTCATTTCGCGCAGCACGAACGGATGGCAGCGAATGGCGCCCTGGCCGAAGATGATCAGGTTGCGCGTAAGGATGTTCGCACCCTCGACCGTGATCGCGATCGGAATCGACTGGTAGCCGCGGCCCAGATAATTGTTCGGGCCGAGCATGATGCCCTTGCCCCCATGCACATCCATCGCGTCGTTGCCCACGCGCCGTCCCATCTCGGTGACGTGGTACTTGAGGATCGCGGCCGGCACGGCCGGCTTTTCCCCGTTGTCGATCGCCGCGGTGGTCACGCTGCGCGCCGCATCCATGATGTAGCCCAAGCCCACCATGCGCGCGATCACCTGCTCGACGCCCTCGAAGCGGCCGATCGGCATATTGAATTGCCGGCGTATGCGGGCGTAGGCGCCGGTAGCAAAGATGCCGACCAGCGCACCACCGGTGGCGTTGGCGGGCAGGGAAATGCAGCGGCCCACGGATAGCTGCTCGACCAGCATGCGCCAGCCCAAGCCGGCCATCGCCAATCCCCCGATGATGCAGTCGAGCGGGGCGAAGACGTCGTGGCCGTGTACCGGCCCGTTCTGGAACGCGATATTGAGCGGCAGGTGGCGCCGTCCGATCTCGATGCCCGGTGTGTCGCGCGGTATCAGCGCACAGGTGATGCCGAGGTCGACCTTCTCGCCCAGCAAATGCTCCGGATCGAACATCCGGAACGCCAGGCCCACCAGGGTCGCTACCGGCGCGAGGGTAATGTAGCGCTTGGAGAAATTGAACTTCAGGCCGATGACTTCCCGCCCCTGCCACTGGCCACGGCACACCACGCCGGTGTCGGGAATCGCTGCGGCATCCGAGCCGACGCGCGGTCCGGTCAGCGCAAAGCATGGAATGTCTTCGCCGCGCGCGAGCCGCGGCAGGTAGTGATTCTTCTGCTCCTCGGTTCCATAGTGCAGCAGCAGTTCCGCCGGACCGAGCGAATTCGGGACCGCGACCGTGGAGGCGCAGGTCACACTCCGGCCCGCAAGCTTCACCAGCACGCACGAATGCGCGTAGGTGGAGAACGCAAGGCCGCCGTAGCGCTTCGGAATGATCATCGCAAAGAAGCCTTGCGATTTGATGTACTGCCACACTTCCGGCGGCATATCGCCGCGCCAGTGGGTGATGTCGAAGTCATCGAGCATGCGGCACAAGGTCTCGCACGGGCCGTCGAGAAAGGCCTGCTCTTCGGCCGACAGTTTCGGGCCGGCAGCCGCATGCAATTTGCGCCAATCGGGATTGCCGGTGAACAGCTCGCCTTCCCACCACACCGTGCCGGCCTCGAGCGCGTCGCGCTCGGTATCGGACATCGATGGCAGCAGGCGCCGATAGGTGCGCATGAACGGCCGGCTGATCAGCGCGATGCGCAGCGGCCGCAGGTTCAGCAGCCAGAAGCACGCCAGCAGCAGCCACAGCAGGCTCTGCCAGGCACCGGCCGGATGGCCGAGAACGCCGTAGGCGAGCAGCAACGCCGTGAAGGCGATAGTGAAGAACAACAGCGGCAGGCGCCGGTAGGCGAGATACAGCACGGCGACGATGAAACACACGGTGATGATGGCGCCAATCATTGATTCGCCCCTGCTGTTGTGAAACTCGTCGCGCGCGGCACTATAGCCGCTTGCGCGCCGCCACGCGCGCTTCAGCCGCCGAGCAACTCGCGCACGCCGTCGCGCTCTTCGTGCAGCTCGGCGGCGCTCAAATCCATGCGTTTGCGGCTGAACTCATCGATCGCCAGTCGCGGCACGATCTGGTAGCCGCCGTTGCTGCAGCTGACCGGATAGGAATAGATCAGGCCTTCCCCGATCCCATAGCTGCCGTCCGAGGCGATGGCCATGCTGGTCCAGTCGCCCTCTGCAGTGCCGAGCATCCAGGTGCGCACGTGATCGATCGCAGCGGAGGCGGCCGATGCCGCCGAGGAGGAGCCGCGGGCTTTGATGACGGCGGCACCGCGCTGCTGCACCGTGGGAATGAAGTGCTGCTCGAGCCATTGGCGATCGACCAGGCCGCTGGCGGGTTTGCCTTTAACCAGCGCGTGACTGACATCCGGGTACTGCGTCGAGGAATGATTGCCCCAGATCGTCAGGCGCCTGATGTCGTTGACATGCGTGCCGGTCTTTTGCGCCAGTTGCGACAGCGCCCGATTGTGATCCAGGCGTGTCATGGCGGTGAAACTGCGCCGATCCAGTCCAGGCGCATTGCGGCTGGCGATCAGCGCGTTGGTATTAGCCGGATTGCCGACCACCAGCACGCGCAGCGTTCGGTCCGCGACCGCATCGAGTGCCTTGCCTTGCGCGGAGAAGATCTGCGCGTTGGCGAGCAGCAGGTCCTTGCGCTCCATGCCGGGACCGCGCGGGCGCGCCCCTACCAGCAGCGCCACCTGGCAGTCGCGGAACGCCACCCGCGCATCGTCGGTGACCACGACCTTATTGAGCGTGGAAAACGCACAGTCAGTGAGCTCCATGGCGACGCCGCCGAGCGTCGGCAGTGCCGCCGTGATCTCCAGCAGCTGCAGATTGATCGGCTGATCGGCACCGAGCATCGCTCCGGAGGCGACGCGAAAGGCCAGCGCATAGCCGATCTGGCCGGCGGCACCGGTGATGGCAACGTTCAGGGGCTGCTTCATGAGAGCTCCAGGGGCGGAAAGAGCGCTGATTCTAGTGACAGTTCCGTGCCCGGCAAGCTCGCGGCGCGACTGCCCGCGCAGATTGTGCTGGGGGTATTGACACAGAGCTAGTGTTGTAGTTAGATACAACACCAGTACATAAGCACAGCCGAGTATCGGCGGTGCGCCGACCTAGTCAACCAACAGGAGCATCGGACATGAACAGCAATCCCCACAGTTCGTTCGGCAAGCCGCTGCGGCTGATGATATGCGCCGCTCTCGCGGTGGCGATGACCGGCCTCACGACCCAGGTCATCATCCGCTCAGCCGGCGAGCATCAATACCGGATCGCCTCCACGACGCTGCCGCCCGACAGCACCGCCCCCGACAGCGCGCGGCGCATGACGCTGGCGCGAGTGCGTTGAGCTGCAAGGCACCCGGGTGGCAGGGCGACGGCGCGCGGTTTGCTACAGTCCGGCCGGGCTTCCACGCCCCGGACCGCTCCTGAAGGCCAGCACAGCACGTGAACATCGACACGCAATGGGACAACAGCCAGCCGATCTATCGGCAGCTGCGCGATCGCGTGGTCGCGATGATCCTCGAAGGGGTGCTCAAGGAGGGTGATGCGCTGCCCTCGGTGCGCAACGTCGCGGCCGAGTTCCGGCTCAATCCGCTGACCGTGCTCAAGGGCTACCAGCAGCTGGTCGACGAGCAGCTGGTCGAAAAGCGCCGCGGCCGCGGCATGTATGTCAGTGCCGGGGCCACCGCCGCGCTGCGCACCGACGAGCGCCGGCGCTTTCTGGAGAGCGACTGGCCAAAAGTACGCGCCACCATCGCCCGCCTGGGACTGTCGGTTGAACAGCTGCTGCAAGCACCGGTCGCGCCGACGCCGGACCCGGTGCCCACGGTCAACAAGGACAACGACGATGGCCACGATCATTGAAGCCAGGAATCTGAGCAAACGCTACGGCAGCTTCCTGGCGCTCGACCAGGTCAGCTTCAGCCTGCAGCCCGGTCGCATCGTAGGGCTGATCGGCCGCAATGGCGCCGGCAAGACCACCGCGCTCAAGGCCATCCTCGGACTCACGCCCTATCAGGGCAGCGTGCAGGTGCTCGGCATGGAACCGGCGAGGGATCGCAACGCGCTGATGAGCCAGGTCTGCTTCATCGCCGATGCGGCGGTGTTGCCACGCTGGCTGACCGTCGCGCATGCGATCGACTACGTCGCCGGCGTGCACCCGCGCTTCGATCGCAAACGCGCCGAGCAGGTGCTGGCCACGACCAGTATCCGCCGCGCCAGCCGGGTCGGCGAGCTGTCGAAAGGCATGATCACCCAGTTGCACCTGGCGCTGATCCTCGCGATCGATGCGCGCTTACTGGTGCTTGATGAGCCGACTCTCGGGCTTGACCTGGTCTATCGCCGGCAGTTCTACGACGCGCTGCTCAACGACTACGTTGACAAGGAGCGCACGATTCTGCTGACCACCCATCAGGTCGAGGAGCTGGAGAATCTGCTCACCGACGTGCTGTTCATCGACCGCGGGCGGGTGGTACTCGACGCGGCGGTCGACGATCTGCCCGGGCGCTTTCAGCAGCTGACTGTCGCTGCCGGCAAGATCGAGGCCGCCCGCACCCTCAATCCGTTCCACGTACGCGAGCTGTTCGGCCGAACCATCATGCTGTACGAAGGCCGGCCGGCGCACAGCCTGGCCGGGCTCGGTGAGCTGCGAACGCCGTCAATCGCCGACCTGTTTGTCGCCAAGATGCAGGTGGCAACGCCATGAAAGCATTGCCGATACAGGTCCAGCGCGAGTTCTGGGAGCACCGCGGGCTGTGGATTGTGCCGCTCGCCATCGCCGCCGTGATGCTGCTGGCGGCCGCCGTCTTTGGCCATATTCAGTTCGACTTCAGCAGCGCGGCGACGCACTACGACGGGCCCGTTCCGCCGCCGCTGGTCGAGCTGGTGGTGCTTGGATGGACGGTACCGTTCTTCCTGGCGGCAGCAATCCAGGCCACCGCCTACCTGATCGACTGCCTGTACGGCGAGCGCCGCGATCGCAGCATCCTGTTCTGGCGCTCGATGCCGGTGACCGATGCGCGCGGCGTGCTGGTAAAGCTGCTGGTCGGCCTGGTGCTGGTGCCGCTCGGCGCCGCTGTGATTGCCGCGGCGACCAGCCTGGTCGGCAGCGCGATACTGGTGCTGCGCAACCAGGAGCTGCTGATCAACGGCCACGGTGTCGCAGCGCTGTGGGACGCGCTGGCATGGCTGCGAATGCAGGCCATCATTCTCTACGGACTGCTCGCGGCCATGCTCTGGTACGCACCTTTTGCGGCCTACCTGATGCTGGTCTCGGTCTGGGCGCGCCGCTCGCCCTATGTCTGGGTGTTCGTGCCGCCAGTGCTGCTGATCATTCTGGAGCACATGATTTTCGGCACCAATTACGTCGGCCGGCTGTTTGACGGCGGGGTCAACCAACTGCTGCACCTGGCTTTCCGCCTCGAGGAGCACGGCGACGTCGCTGTGGGTGCCATGGTGAATACGCCGGATGACAGCGACATCGAGAACCTGCGCTTCTCGATGCAGATGCTCAGTCCGCTCAACCTGCTGGCAAGCGTGCGTCTGTGGTGCGGATTGCTGGCCGCCGCCGCGATGCTCGCGCTGACGATCCGGCTGCGCCGCTATCGGGATGATTCCTGAAGCCGCCGCCGCGCCATCGGCAATAGACATCGGCAATGCCGACGATTCGAACAAGCGATTACCTGTGGTTCCTCGAGGCGCACCTGCAGCGCGGGCGCTGACGCGCATGCGCCAACACTGCTAGCATCGGCGGCGTTCGATGTAGCAGCGCCCATGGAGCCCTCATGACCCAGCCGACAGTGGCCGCGCGCGCCCCGATCGCCGTCGATGTGGAGGCAGGCAAGACCTACTACTGGTGCAGCTGCGGCCGCTCTAGCACCCAGCCGTTCTGCAGCGGCGCGCATCAGGGCAGCGATTTCAAGCCGCTCGAGTACGTGGCCGAGCGCAGCGGGCGCGTCTATTTCTGCGCCTGCAAGCACTCCGCCAGGGCGCCGCTGTGTGACGGCACGCACAAGACCCTCGCCTGAGCCGAACCACCGGCGCATGTACCTGACAGCGCGGCGCAATGCGGATGAGCTTAAGCTGGAACTCAGCGGCGAATGGCGCGCGCTGCGCTTCACCGATATCGAGGCCGAGCTCGACTCGGTCGATTTTGCCGGTTTGCACCGGATCAGCATCGCCGCCGCGCAGGCGCAGCTCGATCTGACCGGGGCCTGGCTGCTGCGCGATTTCCTTGAGCGTGCCCGCGCTGCCGGCGCGATCGTTCAATTCCAGGGTCTCGAGCCCGCAACCCTCGCCCTGGTGGAGCGCTGTAAGACCGGCGACATCACCGCCAACACCCATGTCATCGAATGGCTCGATCCGGAGCGGGCGGTCGAGAGTCTCGGCCGGCGCGCGGTGCGTGGTGCGCAGGATATCACCGGCGGGGTGAGCTTCGTGGGCCGCATCAGCGTCGCCTTCATGCGCGCATTGAGGCACCTGCGCCTGCGGCCGGTGTCGATTGCGCGGCATGTGTACGACACCGGCGCCACCGCGGTTCCGATCGTGGCGCTGATCGCCTTCCTGATCAGCGTGATCCTCGCCTACATGGGGGCGCAACAGCTGCGCAAATTCGGCGCCGACATTTTCGTGGTCGATCTGGTGACCGTCGGAGTACTGCGCGAGCTCGGGGTTCTGTTGACGGCGATCATCGTCGCCGGGCGTTCCGGCAGCGCCTTTGCCGCCGAGATCGGCGCGATGCAGCTGAACGAGGAGATCGACGCGCTGTCGGCAATCGGCGTGGATCCGATCGAGGTGCTGGTGCTGCCGCGGCTGCTCGGGCTGGTGATCGCGCTGCCGTTGCTCACGCTGGTGGCCGACATCATCGGTCTGGTTGGCGGCGGACTGCTGTGTCACGCACTGCTCGACATGCCGCTGGTGCAGTACCTGCACCGTGCCCAGGGCGCGATCGCCAGCACCACATTCTGGGTCGGGGTGGTGAAGGCGCCGATATTCGCCTGCCTGATAGCGATCTCCGGCTGCTACTGCGGCATGCGGGTGCGCGACTCTTCACGCGAGCTGGGACGATTGACGACGCTCGCCGTGGTGCAGTCGATCTTCTTCGTGATCCTGGTCGATGCGTTGTTCGCGGTGCTGTTCATGGAGCTCGATATCTGATGCGCGCGCTGGTGGAGGTGCAGGGCGTGGTCAACCGCTTCGGTGCGCAGATCGTGCATAACGGCATCGACATGCAGGTGTTCGAGGGCGAGGTGTTCGGCATCATCGGTGGCTCGGGCGCCGGCAAATCGGTGCTGCTGCGTACCATACTGGGCCTGCGCCGGCCCAATGCCGGCAGCGTACGCTTCCTCGGCCGCGAGCTCGGCAGCCTGAGTGCGGCGGAACTGCATGGGTTGAAGGCGAGCTACGGCGTGACCTTTCAGCAGGGCGCGCTGTTCAGCTCGCTCAACGTCTGTCAGAACGTGCAATTGCCGATGCTCGAGCACCTGCGGCTGACGCCGCGCGCTCTGGACGAGCTCGCCCTGATGCGGGTGCAGCTGGTGGGCCTGCCGCCCGAGGCCGCCCTCAAGTATCCAGCGCAACTCTCCGGTGGCATGATCAAGCGCGCGGCGCTGGCGCGCGCGCTGGCGCTCGATCCGGTGCTGCTGTTCCTCGACGAGCCGACCTCCGGTCTCGACCCGATCAGCGCCTCGGCATTCGACGAGCTGTTGATTTACCTTCAGCGCGAACTGAAGCTGACGGTGGTGATGATTACACACGACCTGGATACCATCTTTCGCACCTGTAGCCGGGTGGGCGTGATCGTCGACGGGCGCATGATCAGCGACACGCTCGAGGCCATCGTGCACAACCCGAATGCGTGGATAAAGTCCTATTTCCAGGGCGAGCGTGCCCGCCGGCGCGGGAGCTGACATGGAACGTGAAGCAAACTACCTCGCGGTCGGCAGCTTCGTGCTGCTGGTGCTGGTGATGGGGTTCCTGTTCGTGTATTGGTATTCGGCCAGCATCGAGCATCGCTATTACGTACGCTACGAGATCTATTTCGATGGCAGCGTCAGTGGACTGTCGGACGGCGGCCAGGTGCGTTATCTCGGCGTCGACGTCGGCCGTGTGGTACGCATCCGCATCGATCCACGCGCTGCCAACCGCGTACAGGTGATCGCCGATATCGACGCCACCACCCCGATCTCGGAGCGCACGCTGGCGCAGCTGTCTCTGCAGGGCGTCACCGGCCTGCTGTACATCGATCTGGAGCAGCAGCGCGCCGATGACACCGGGCGTCGCATCCTGGCTGCGGTTCCGAGCGAGCGCTATCAGGTGATCCGCTCGTCGCATTCGGACTTCGATCTTTTCCTGAGCAGCCTGCCGCGGCTGACCGCGCGCTTGAATGAACTGGTGGACCGTTCCACGCGGCTCGTGTCGGACAAGAACATCGCGGGCGTCGAGCGCGTGGTGGCGAATTTCGAGCGGGCTTCGGCCCAGCTGCCGCACACCGCCGCCAATATCGACACGCTGGTCGACGAGCTGCGCTCGACCATCCACGACGCCCACCGGGTGATCACCGACCTGCACGCCGTCACTCAGACCGCGGGCGTCGACTTCGTCGCAGCGGTGCAGAAACTGCGCGCCAGCAGCGACAATCTCGAGCGCGCCACCGGCGGTCTCGACGCATTCGTCGCCGAGAATCGCGATCAACTCAGCGGCTTCGTGCGCGGCGGGCTGCCGCAGATCGAGCTGTTGCTGCGCGACAGCCGGGAGGCGGCCCAGGAGATCCGCGACCTGTCGCGCAGCCTGCGCGACAACCCGTCGCAGCTGCTCTACCAGCCGGCGGCCACTGGCGTGGTGATACCGCCATGAGGTTCGCAGGCTTCGCAGGCGCGCTGGCAGTGGCTTTGCTGCTGCTCGGCGGCTGCAGCGGCGGGCTGAAAAGCAATCTGCCGATAGCGCAGCTGTACGTGCTGCGCCCGACCTGGGCGGCGAGCCCGCCGGCCGCGGCCGCGCCTGCCGCCGGCACCGTTCAGGTCACGCTGCCGCTGGCGGCCGCGGGGCTTGCAACCGACGGCATCGTCGTGCTTCGCCCCGGCGCGCGGCTTGACTATTACGGCGCGGCTCGTTGGGCCGGCACCTCAGCTGCCATGCTGCAGACGCTCGCGATCGATGCCTTACGTGCGTCGAACCGCTTCTCGATGGTCGAGTCGGACGCTGGCCCATTCGCTTCCGATTACGTGCTCAGCCTGGAGCTGCTTCATTTCGAGGCTGAGTACACCGGCGCCGGGCCGCCGACGGTGCATGTGGCGCTGGTGTGCACTCTGGGCAGGCGCGGCAATCGCGACGTCATCGTGAGCTTCGGCGCCGACAGCAAGGTGACCGCCGACGCTGACCGCATGCAGTCGGTGGTCGCGGCTTTCGAGCGGGCCACCGGCGATGCGCTGTCGCAGGTTGCGGCCAATGTCTCGGTAGCGGGCCGCTGAAGCCTTAAGGGTCGGATTCGAGCGCCTCGCTGAAGCGGGTGCGCGCCTGGAGGATCTGTGCCATGTGGTCGCGGATCCACTGCATCAGGCTCTCGATCTGCGCGCTCAGGGACCGGCCGAGCTCGGTCAGGGCGTATTCGACGCCGGGCGGGTGGGTAGAGGGGATCAGGCGACGTTCGATCAGGCCGTCGCGCTCGAGCGTGCGCAAGCGCAACGTCAGCATACGCTGCGAGATGCGCCCTTCGGCGCCGACCGTGCTGACCAGCCGGCGCAGCACCGCGTGCCGGTAATTACCCGTGCGCAGCAGGTGCAGCAGCAACGTGCTCCACTTGTCGCCGATGCGCGCGAACACCTCGCGCATCGGCTGATCGCGCTGCACGCCGTCCCTGGCCATCGAGCGCACCAGCCTCTCCAGGGCCGC
>JABCZO010000044.1 GCA_013289615.1 Gammaproteobacteria bacterium | reverse complement strand
CTGCGATGGCACCGATGTGCTGATCGGCGGCATCATGGAGCACGTCGAGCAGGCCGGTGTGCATTCGGGCGACTCCAGCTGCTCGTTACCGCCTAACAGCCTGTCGGCCGAATTGCAGGACGAATTACGGCTGCAGACGCGCAAGCTGGCGCGCGCGCTGAACGTGGTCGGGCTGATGAACGTCCAGTTTGCGATCCAGAACAACATTGTCTATGTGCTGGAAGTCAATCCGCGCGCTTCGCGCACGGTACCATTCGTGTCGAAGGCGACCGGCGTGCCGATCGCCAAGATCGCCGCGCGGGTCATGACTGGCGGCAAGCTGCGCGAGCTGGGCGTGCTGGCCGAGCGCGTGCCAAAGTACTATTCGGTCAAGGAAGCCGTATTTCCGTTCCTGAAGTTCCCCGAGGCCGATCCGATCCTTGGTCCGGAGATGAAATCCACCGGCGAGGTCATGGGCACCGGGCGCACCTTCGGCGAGGCCTACGCCAAGTCGCAGTCCGCTTCCGGCGTCATACTGCCGCGCTCGGGCTGCTGCCTGATCAGCGTGCGCGACCGCGACAAGGCCGGCGCGGTGCCGCTGGCGCGGCGGCTGATCGAGCATGGTTTCAATCTGATCGCCACCACCGGCACGGCCGCGGCGCTCATGGCCGCCGGCATCGAATGCCGCCGCGTCAACAAGGTGCGCGAGGGACGGCCGCATATCGTGGACATGATCAAGAACGACGAGATCGAGCTGATCGTCAATACCACCGAGGGCAAGCAGGCGATCCTCGAATCGAATTCGATCCGGCGCGAGGCGGTGCACCGGCGCATCACCTATTACACGACGCTGGCCGCGGCGCTCGCGACCTGCGAGGCGCTCGACCATGTGGACGAGGTCGACGTCAACCGGCTGCAGGACCTGCACCGCGAGGTCGGTGTGCTCGATGAAGCCGCGCCGCGGCGGGATGTGGGTACATGAAGCGCTCGCCGATGACCCTGCGCGGCTCGGAGCTGCTGCGCGTCGAACTCAAGCGACTAAAGTCCACGGATCGGCCGCGGGTGATCAAGGCGATCGCCGAGGCGCGCAGTCATGGCGACCTGTCGGAGAACGCCGAGTATCACGCGGCGCGCGAACAGCAGGGCTTCATCGAAGGGCGGATCATGGAGATCGAGTCGCGGCTGGCCGCGGCGGAGATTATTGATATCGCCAGTTTACCGGCGACCGGCAAGGTGGTGTTCGGCGCCACGGTAGAGCTCGAGGATCAGGACGGGGGCAATGCGGTCACCTACCAGCTGGTCGGCGAGGACGAGGCCGACATCCGCGGCGGCCGCATCTCGATCACCTCACCGATCGCGCGCGCGCTGATCGGTAAAGTGCAGGGCGACATCGTGGAGGTCACCGCGCCAGGCAAAACCCGAAGCTACGAAATTGTCTCAGTCAAATACGTCTAACCGAGGGTGCCCAGGTCACCAGCAGGAGGTACTGACCATATAGTGAATTTTTTGTAATCAAAAAATTCACTATATGGTCAGTACCTCTTACGGATGGTCAGGCCGCCCTTGGTCAGCCGTCTGGCAGCGGGTATTTCGACAGCTTCGGGTTGGCCTGGAACAGCACCGCGACGTGGCCGATGCGTGTGACCAGCGCGCTGCCGGTGTCGCGCACCAGCTCGGAGAGCATCGCATCGCGAGCGCTGCGATCGGCGGCCTGGATGCGCAGCTTGATCAGCTCGTGGTCGGCCAGCGCGCGGCGGGTCTCCAGCAGCACGCTGGCGGTGAGGCCGTTGTTGCCGATCTGAATCACCGGTTTGAGCGTGTGGGCGCGACCGCGCAGGAAGCGCAGTTGCTTGTCCGAGAGTTGCATTGCCTTATGATAGGCAGGTCGGCGCAGGCGCGCTGAACCCGTCCGTCAAGCAGTGGGTCTATAGCGAACATGGCGCGCCGATCCAAGAGCAGCGAGCGCTGGCTGCGCGAACATTTCTCCGATCCGTTCGTGAAGCGTGCCCAGGCCGAAGGCTGGCGCTCGCGCGCGGTATTCAAGCTCGAGCAGATCGACCAGCGTGAGCGGCTGGTGAAGCCCGGGATGGTGGTGCTCGATCTTGGTGCAGCCCCGGGCGCGTGGAGCCAGTACCTACGTCGCCGGCTAGGGCCTTCCGGCCGGGTGGTCGCGACTGACCTGCTGCCCATGGAGCCGCTGGAAGGGGTCGAGTTCCTGCAGGGCGACTTTCGTGAGGACGGCGTGTTCCGGCAGCTCAAGGACGCCCTCGGCGCGGCCGGGGTGGACCTGCTGTTATCGGATATGGCTCCGAATTTGAGTGGAATGGACGCGATCGATGCTCCCCGCGGCATGTATCTGGCCGAATTGGCACTCGATATGGCGCAGGAAGTCTTGAAACCGGGTGGCGACGCCCTGATCAAGGTCCTGCAAGGAGCCGGTTTTGAGGAGCTGGTGGCGTTGGCGCGCACCCGCTTCGCTCGCGTCAGGTGTCTGAAACCTGAGGCGTCGCGTTCACGCAGCTCTGAAACCTACTTGCTGGCCTCCGGGAGGAGGATGGTGTAGCGTCCTTGTCACGATTTCGTCCTCGGCGGTGCCGCCGCGCAACATTATGGTGAAATCAAGTTGAACGATTTGACAAAAAACATCCTGCTCTGGGTGGTCATCGTGCTGGTGATGCTGGCGGTGTTCAGCCGCTACATGCCCACGGGGCCACAGCGACAGCAGCTGACCTACTCGGAGTTCTACAACGACGTTCATTCCGGCCGGGTGGACAGTGTCGTGATCCAGGGCGATCAGATTCGCGGCATCCTCAAGGATAAGACTCAGTTCGAGACCTATAACCCCGAGACCAACTACACCTCCCTGATCGGCGACCTGCTCAAGGCCAATGTCGCGGTTGAGGGCCAGGCGCCCAAGCAACCGAATTTCCTGACTCAGCTGCTGCTGCAGCTGGCACCGGCGCTGTTGATGCTGGTGGTGTTCGTCTATCTGCTGCGCCAGATGCAGGGTGCGGCCGGTGGCCGCGGCGCCATGTCGTTCGGCAAGAGCCGCGCCCGGCTGCTGGGGGAGGATCAGGTCAACGTGACCTTCGCCGACGTCGCAGGGGTGGACGAGGCCAAGCAGGAAGTGGCCGAGATCGTCGATTTTCTCAAGGACCCGGGCAAGTTCCAGAAGCTCGGCGGCAAGATCCCCAAGGGCGTGCTGATGGTCGGTTCACCCGGGACCGGCAAGACGCTGCTGGCGCGCGCGATCGCCGGGGAAGCCAAGGTGCCATTCTTCACGATTTCCGGTTCCGATTTCGTCGAAATGTTCGTCGGCGTCGGTGCCTCGCGTGTGCGCGACATGTTCGAGCAGGCCAAGAAGCACGCGCCCTGCATCATATTCATCGATGAAATCGATGCCGTCGGACGCCACCGCGGCGCCGGCCTGGGCGGCGGCCACGACGAGCGTGAACAGACCCTCAACCAGCTGCTGGTGGAGATGGACGGTTTCGAGGGCAATGAAGGCATCATCGTCATTGCCGCCACCAACCGGCCCGATGTGCTCGATCCGGCGCTGCTGCGACCCGGCCGTTTCGATCGCCAGGTGGTGGTGCCGCTGCCCGACGTGCGCGGCCGCGAGCAGATCCTGCGGGTGCACATGCGGCGCGTGCCGCTGGGCGATGACGTCAAGCCGGCACTGATCGCGCGCGGCACACCCGGATTCTCGGGCGCCGACCTTGCCAACCTGGTCAACGAGGCAGCGCTGTTCGCCGCCCGTGCCAACCAGCGCCAGGTGTCGATGGACCAGTTCGAGCGCGCCAAGGACAAGATCATGATGGGCGCCGAGCGGCGCTCGATGGTGATGACGGACGCCGAGAAGCGCATGACGGCCTACCACGAAGGCGGCCACGCGATTGTAGGTATCAGCGTGCCGGAGCATGACCCGGTCTACAAAGTGACCATTATTCCTCGCGGCCGCGCGCTGGGCGTTACGCAGTTCCTGCCCGAGCAGGACCGTTATTCGATGAGCAAGCGGCGCCTGGAGAGCTCGATTGCGACGCTGTTCGGCGGCCGCATCGCCGAGGAGCTGATCTTCGGCGAGGATGCGGTGACCACCGGCGCGTCGAACGACATCGAGCGCGCGACCGAGCTGGCGCGCAACATGGTCACCAAGTGGGGCCTGTCCGACCGGCTCGGGCCGCTGACTTATTCGGAGGAGTCCGGCGAGGTGTTTCTCGGCCGCAGCGTCACCCAGCACAAGCAGGTGTCGGACGAGACTGCGCACGCGATCGACGAGGAAGTGCGGCGCGTGATCGAGATGAATTACAAGCGCGCGCGCCAGATCCTGGAGACCAACCTGGAAAAGCTGCATGCGATGGCCGAGGCCCTGATCAAGTACGAGACCCTGGCCGACGACCAGATCCGGGACATCATGGCCGGGCGCACGCCCAAGCCGCCTGAAGGCTGGGACGACAGCACTCCGACCACCGGCAGCGGCAAGCCGGCGATTGCCCCGGCCGGCACCCCTGCCGACGGCATCGCGCGGCCGGCCGGACAACACTAGAACGGGACATCGCACAGAGGCATCGGGCTATAGGGTTCATTTTTGATTACAAAAATGAACCCTATAGCCCGATGCCTCCCTGTGGTGGCAGCTGAATTGTGATGTCCAGCGTGCGTGCGGGGCATGAGCACGGGAGCCCGCCGATGCGAATGCTGTGCGCCGGCCGTGTGCTTGAACTGGACCGCCCGGTGGTGATGGGCGTGCTCAATGTGACTCCCGATTCGTTTTCCGACGGCGGCCGCTGCCTGGATCCGGATGCCGCCCTGGTGCAGGCCGAGCGCATGGTGGCCGAGGGCGCTGCGATCATCGACATCGGCGGCGAATCCACGCGCCCGGGTGCGGCCGCAGTGGCCAGCGACGAAGAACTGCGGCGCGTGCTGCCGGTGCTCGAACGCGTTGCAGCGCGGCTACCGGTGTTGCTCTCGGTGGACACTTCCAACCCCGAACTGATGCGGCGCGCCAGCGCAGCGGGTGCGCACCTGATCAACGATGTACGGGCGTTGCGCTCGCCGGGGGCGCTCGAGGCGGTCGCTGCCAGCGAACTGGGCGTGTGCCTGATGCACATGCGCGGTGAGCCGGCGACTATGCAGATCGCCCCACACTATGACGACGTGGTCGAGGAAGTGAAAGTTTTCCTGGCCGAGCGCGTGCGCAGCTGCACCGATGCCGGTATCGCACGCGAGCGCCTGTGCATCGATCCCGGGTTCGGATTTGGCAAGTTACTGGCGCATAATCTGCAATTGCTGCGCGATCTGCCGCAATTCGAGCCGCTCGGGCTGCCGCTGGCGGTCGGCCTGTCACGCAAATCGATGGTGGCGGCGCTGGGCGGCAGGGCGCAGGAGCGGCTGGCCGGCAGTCTGGCGTTGGCGACGATTGCGGTGCTGCACGGCGCGCACATCGTGCGCGCGCACGATGTAGCGGCCACAGTGGATGCGGTGCGAATTGCCAGCGCCGTCAGACAGAGGAGTTGAGGTGGGCAGAGCTTATTTTGGAACCGACGGCATCCGCGGTCGCGTAGGGGCGGATCCGATGACTGTGGATTTCGCGCTGCGCCTGGCCAGTGCGGCCGCCCGGGTGGTGCTGGGCGATGGCGGCACGGTACTGATCGGCAAGGACACCCGGGTGTCGGGCTACATGTTCGAGGCCGCGCTCGAGGCCGGCTTCGTCGCTGCCGGCGCCAATGTGCTGCTGACCGGCCCGTTGCCGACGCCGGCGGTCGCCTATATGACGCGCCACCTGCGCTGCCGGCTCGGTGTGGTGATCAGCGCGTCGCACAATGTGTACGAGGACAATGGCATCAAATTCTTCGACGGCGAGGGTGCGAAGCTGTCGGATCAACTCGAGGAACGCATCGAAGCGCAGCTGTCGACCGTGCCGCTGACGCGTGCCTCACGCGAACTCGGCCGCGCGCGCCGCGTGGACAGCGCGCTGTTGCACTACCAGGAGTTCTGCGCCGGCGTGCTGCCCGCGGGCGTGAACCTGTCGGGATTCAAGATCGTCATCGATTGCGCCAATGGCGCCGCCTACAAGGTTGCGCCGCGCATCCTGGCCGATCTGGACGCCGATATAGTGCCGATCGGCTGCTCGCCCAACGGCCGCAACATCAACGATGGCTGTGGTTCCACTGCGCCGCAGCTGCTGCAGCTCACCGTGCCGGGCGTACATGCGCATGTCGGCGTCGCCTTCGACGGTGACGGCGATCGAGTGGTGATGGTGGATCACCTGGGGCGCCTGGTGGATGGCGACCAGCTGCTGTTCGTCATTGCGGCGGCGGCCAAAGCTGCCGGAAGCCTGCGCGGGCCGGTGGTCGGCACGGTGATGAGCAACCTTGGCCTGGAGGTGGCGCTCAGGCGACTGGGGGTCGATTTCGTGCGTGCGCCGGTCGGCGACCGGCATGTGCTCGCGAAGCTCAAGGACAGCGGCGGCATGCTCGGCGGAGAGACCTCGGGGCATATACTGCTGCTGGATCGCACCACTACCGGCGACGGGCTGATCACGGCGCTGCAGGTGCTGAGCATCATGAAGCAGACCGGACGCTCGCTGGCGGAACTCTCGGCCGGCATGGAGAAGCTGCCGCAGGTGCTTCTGAACGTTGAAGTCGCGCGCCGCTTCGACCCGACCGCGGTGCCCGCCATCGCCGCCGCCGTGCGGCGGATCGAGAAGCAGTTACAGGGCGAGGGGCGCGTGGTGCTGCGGGCCTCGGGTACCGAGCCGGTGATCCGCGTCATGGTGGAAGGCCGAGATGCCGCCGACGTTCGCGGCTGTGCCGATGAGCTGGCGGACGCGGTTCGGACCGCGGCCGCGCCCGAGACCGCGCCGATCTAGGCGCGGCCGGCATTTGCGGGGGGGCTAAGTATGGCGAGCGCGTGGCCATAGCGGGCTGGGCATTGCGGGGCGCTGGCCACGTGGCTATCATCCGCGCGCCCAAAAACGGGATGGCACCGTTTTGAGGCGGTAAGCCCTGGGGGCGCCGGGGACCTTAGCAACGGGGGCTCATCGTAACTCATGCGACGCAAACTCGTTGCCGGCAACTGGAAGATGCACGGTTCGCGGGCCGACAATGGGCCGCTGATCGAGGCGATCCTGGCCGCTCCGAACCTCGAGACCGTGGACTGCGTGGTATGTCCGCCGTTCGTGTATCTGGCCGAGCTGGCGCGAGCGCTGCGCGGCGCGGCGGTCAAGCTCGGGGCTCAGAACGTCGGCGCCGAGGCGCAGGGGGCCTATACCGGCGAAGTCTCGGCCGCGATGCTGAAAGACGTCGGATGCCAGTACGTGATCGTCGGGCATTCCGAGCGGCGCGGCCTGTACGGCGAGGACGATGTACTGGTGGCGCGCAAGTTCGCCGCCGCACAGTCGCGCGGACTGCTGCCGATCCTGTGCGTCGGCGAGCTGCTGGCCGAGCGCGAGGCCGGGCGTACGCACGAACTGGTCGGCCGGCAGCTCGAGGCTGTCGTGGCGCTGACCGGGATCGGCAGCTTTGCACGTGCGGTGGTGGCGTACGAGCCGGTGTGGGCCATCGGGACCGGGCGTACCGCCTCGCCGCAGCAGGCACAGGATGTACACGCCTTCATCCGTCAGCGGTTGGCGGAGCGGGATGCTAAAATCGCCGCGGATTTGCAGATCCTATACGGCGGCAGCGTCAAGGCGGGCAACGCCCGCGAGCTGTTTCTGCAGGCCGACGTCGACGGCGGTCTGATCGGTGGCGCCTCGCTGAAAGCAGAGGAATTCTTGAGCATCGTGGCCGCGGCGCGCGGTTGAGAGCGGGACCTTAAGATGTTGCATACGTTTCTGATGATCATTCATTTCTTCTGTGCCGCGGCGATCGTGGCGCTGGTGCTGCTCCAGCGTGGCAAAGGCGCGGAAGCGGGCGCAGGCTTCGGCGCCGGGGCCTCGGGCACGGTGTTTGGCGCCAGGGGGGCGAGCACGGCGCTGTCGCGCGCCACCGCCATCCTGGCGGCGATCTTCATGATCACCAGCCTGTCGCTGGCATACGTGGGTGCCCGCAGGAGCAACGCACCGGCCGCCAGTCTGCTCGAGCAGCTGGCGACGCCGAGCGCGCCGGCGAGCACCGTGCCGCGTATTCTGGGCGGGGGCGGCGGCGCCAGCAGCGGCGGTGCCGACGCGGCCGGCGCGTCGCCGACTCCTGCAAGCGGCCCTGCGACCGCTCCGGCGACCGGTCCTGCGACCGGCGCCGAGACCAGCCGCTCGGGGAGCGCGCCGGATTCGCCGGCGCCAGCAAGCCGGAAGTAATTTTCGCCGACGTGGTGGAATTGGTAGACACACTAGCTTGAGGGGCTAGCGCCGCAAGGTGTGGGAGTTCGAATCTCCCCGTCGGCACCACAAGTCCGCATCGCCTGATACACTATGTCGACCAAGGGGCGGATCAATGTACGCGCAAGCGCAACATGCCGCCCCTTTTACTGACGACCTGGAAATGCTGAGCAACTACCTGCCGATACTGATATTTCTGGGCATAGCCGCGCTGCTGGCAGCGGTGCTGCTGGGCCTGGGATCGGTGCTTGGGCGCCTTTCCGCCCGCTATCGCAGCGACCCGGAAAAGCTGTCGCCGTACGAATGCGGCTTCGAACCATTCGAAGACAATCGCATGAAATTCGACGTGCGCTACTACCTGGTGGCGATCCTGTTCATCATTTTCGATCTGGAGATCGCGTTCCTGTTTCCGTGGGCGGTTTCGCTGAACCGCACCGGCGGTTTCGGGCTGATCGTGATGGGTATATTCCTGCTGATACTCGTCATCGGCTTCGCCTACGAGTGGAAGAAGGGAGCGCTCGAGTGGGATTAGCGATACCCGATTCGGAAGGCTTTGCGCAGCGCGGGTTCCTGACCACCCAGGTCGACAGCCTGGTGAGCTGGGCGCGCACCGGCTCGCTGTGGCCGATGACTTTCGGCCTGGCCTGCTGCGCGGTCGAAATGATGCATGCCGGGGCGTCGCGTTACGACCTGGACCGGTTCGGGGTCGTGTTCCGTCCCAGTCCGCGCCAATCCGACGTGATGATCGTAGCCGGAACGCTGGTCAACAAGATGGCGCCGGCGCTGCGCAAGGTCTACGACCAGATGCCCGAGCCGCGCTGGGTGATCTCGATGGGCTCGTGCGCCAACGGCGGCGGCTATTACCACTACTCGTACGCGGTGGTGCGCGGCTGCGATCGGATCGTGCCGGTCGATGTGTATGTGCCAGGATGTCCGCCCACGGCCGAAGCGCTGCTCTATGGCGTGATCCAGCTGCAGCGCAAGATCGAGCGCCAGACCGCGGCGCGCGCCTGACTCGCGGCAGGGCATACAAGGAAACGAGGCAAGTGCCAGCGTACATCGAGGACCTCGCCGTACGGGTCACGGCTGTGCTGGGCGAGCGCGTACGCCGCTATGGCTCACTGGCCGATGAGTTCGCGATCGAGGTCGCCAGTGAACATCTGCTGGAAGTTGCCGGCATCCTGCGCGATGAGCCGCAGCTGCGCTTTGAGATGCTGATGGACCTGAGCGGGGTCGACTACCTCGACTATGGCCGCGCCGAGTGGCGCACCGATTCGGCCACCGCCACCGGCTTCAGCCGCGGGGTGAATCGCGCCGCGCCGCACACGCTGGCGGGCGACAAGCGCTATGCGGTGGTATCGCAGCTGCTGTCGATCACCCATAACCAGCGCCTGCGGCTGCGCGTATGGGCGGCGGGCGTCGAGGATCCGATGGTGGACTCGCTGACCGGCATCTGGGCCAGTGCCGAGTGGTTCGAGCGCGAGGCCTTCGACCTGTTCGGGATCCTGTTCCGCGGACACCCGGACCTGCGCCGCATCCTCACCGACTATGGTTTCATCGGTCATCCGTTTCGCAAGGATTTCCCGCTGATCGGCAACGTCGAGGTGCGCTACGACCCACAGTTGAAGCGCGTGGTCTACGAGCCGGTCAGCATCGAGCCGCGCACCCTGGTGCCGCGCGTGATCCGCCACGACAATCGCTATGACCCGGTGCTGCACGACCACCCGCCTGGGGAGCGTGCGCCGGTGCCAGGTGCTCCGGGAGCGGATCATGCCTGAGATCAGGAATCTCACCCTCAATTTCGGCCCGCAGCATCCGGCGGCACACGGCGTGCTGCGACTGGTGCTCGAGATGGACGGCGAGACCATCCAGAAAGCCGATCCGCACATCGGACTGCTGCACCGGGGCACCGAGAAGCTGGCGGAATCCAAGCCGTTCAATCAGTCGATCGGCTACATGGACCGGCTCGACTACGTGTCGATGATGTGCAACGAACACGCCTACGTGGCGGCGATCGAGCGGCTGCTGGGCCTGTCGCCGCCGCCGCGCGCGCAGTACATCCGCGTGATGTTCGACGAGATCACCCGCATCCTGAATCACCTGATGTGGCTCGGCGCGCACGGACTGGATATCGGCGCGATGACCGTGTTCCTGTTCTGCTTTCGCGAGCGCGAGGACCTGATGGACTGCTACGAGGCGGTGTCGGGCACGCGCATGCACGCCACCTACTACCGTCCGGGCGGGGTCTACCGCGATCTGCCCGAGTCGATGCCCGGCTATCTGCCCTCGCGCTGGCGCACCCAGAAGCAATGCGACCGGCTCAACGCCGCGCGCACCGGCTCGCTGCTGGATTTCATCCAGGCCTTCACCGATAAATTTCCGGCGCGCGTGGATGAGTACGAGACGCTGCTGACCGACAATCGCATCTGGAAGCAGCGCACCGTCAACATTGGAGTGGTGTCCCCCGAGCGCGCGCTGCAGCTCGGCTTTTCCGGGCCGATGCTGCGCGGTTCGGGCATCGAGTGGGATCTGCGGCGTAAGCGCCCGTACGAGGTTTATTCGGCGCTCGATTTCGACATACCGGTCGGTGTCAATGGTGATTGCTACGACCGTTACCTGGTGCGCGTGGCCGAGATGCGCCAGTCCAATCGCATCGTCCGCCAGTGCGTGGACTGGCTGCGCGCCAACCCGGGCTCGGTGATGGTCGACGATCGCAAGGTGCGCGCCCCCAGCCGCGAGCACATGAAGAGCGATATGGAGTCGCTGATTCATCATTTCAAATTCATGACCGAAGGCTACTGCGTGCCGGAAGGCGAGACCTATGCCGCGGTCGAGGCGCCGAAGGGTGAGTTCGGGATTTTCCTGGTGTCGGATGGCGCCAACAAGCCCTACCGCGTCAGGTGCCGGCCGCCGGGCTTCGTACATCTGGCCGCTCTCGGCGAGATGGTACGCGGTCACATGCTGGCCGATGTGGTGGCGGTGATCGGCACCCAGGACATCGTGTTCGGAGAGGTCGATCGCTGATGAGCGTCGAGGAGCGCAAGGCGCCGGTACTGTCCGCGCACACGCGCGAGGAGATCGATCGCTGGATGGGCAAGTTTCCGCCGGGGCGGCAGCGCTCGGCCGTGCTGTCGGCGCTGCGCGCGGCGCAGGAACAGAACCACGGTTTTCTGACAGCGGAGCTGATGGATGCGGTGGCGCTGCACCTGCAACTGCCGCCGATCCAGGTGTACGAGGTCGCCAGCTTCTACTCGATGTTCCAGACCCACCCGTGCGGCCGCCATCATGTCAGTGTCTGCACCAACATCTCGTGCATGCTGCGCGGCGGCGAGGACATCGAGGCGCATGTCGAGCGCAAGCTCGGCATCCGTGCCGGCCAGAGCACGCCGGACGGCCGCATCTTTCTCAAGCGCGAAGAGGAGTGCCTGGCGGCCTGCACCGGTGCGCCGATGATGATGGTCGATCACGTGTACCACGAGCATCTGACGCCCGAGGCGGTCGATCAGATCCTGGACGCACTCAAGTGAGCGCGAAGATGTATGGGCGCCTGGGACGATAAGCTGAATTTGACCTGCTTCGAGCCGCTCAAGTACGAGCGGCCATGGACGCTTTCGACCTACGGCCGCGTCGGCGGCTACGAGGCGTGGAAGAAGATCCTCACCGAAAAGCCGCCGCGCGAGCAGCTGATCGAGCAGGTCAAGGCCTCGGGGCTGCGCGGGCGCGGTGGCGCTGCGTTCCCGGTGGGCGTGAAGTGGAGCTTCATGCCGCGCAACGCGACCATGCAAAAATACGTGGTCTGCAACTCGGACGAGAGCGAGCCCGGTACCTGCCACGATCGCGACATCCTGCGCTTCAACCCGCACTCGCTGATCGAGGGTATGGCGATCGGTGGCTACTGCATGAACGCGACGGTCGGCTACAACTACATCCGCGGTGAATTCCTCGCCGAGCCGATTCCGCGCTTCGAGGCGGCGTTGCAGGAAGCCTATGACGCCGGCCTGTTGGGGAAGAATATCCTCGGCTCGGGTGTCGATTTCGATCTGCATGTCTTCGTCGGCGCCGGCGCCTACATCTGCGGCGAGGAGACGGCGCTGCTGGACTCGCTCGAGGGCAAGACCGGCAAGCCGCGCTTCAAGCCGCCGTTTCCGGCCGCCTTCGGCCTGTATGGCATGCCGACCACGATCAACAACACCCAGAGCTATGCCTCGGTGCCGACCATCCTGCGCAAGGGCGCGCAGTGGTTCGCCGACCTGGGGCCGAAGAATTCGGGCGGCACGGTGATCTTTTCGGTCTCCGGTCACGTGGCCAGGCCGGGCAACTTCGAGGTGCCGCTGGGCATTTCGTTTGCCGACCTGCTCGAGCTGGCCGGGGGTATCTGGAAGGGCCGGCAGATCAAGGCGGTGATCCCGGGCGGCTCCTCGGTACCGGTGGTGCCGGGTGAGACTATGCTGAAGACCAACATGGATTACGACTCGCTCAAGGCCGCCGGCTCGAGCATCGGTTCGGCCGCGGTCATCGTCATGGATGAGAGCACCTGCATGGTGAGGACGCTCGAGCGCCTGACGCGCTTTTATATGGCGGAATCGTGCGGCCAGTGCACGCCGTGCCGGGAGGGCACCGGTTGGCTCAACCGTACGCTCAAGCGCATCCTGGCCGGTCAGGGCAACCGCAGTGAGCTCGACCTGCTGCTCGACGTCGCCAATCGCATCGAGGGACACACCATCTGCGGACTGGGCGATGCGGCCGCGTGGCCGGTGCAGAGTTTCCTCAAGCACTACCGTCACGAGTTCGAATACATGATCGATCACGGCGGGCGCAGCATCGTCGAGGCCGAGCGGCAGGCCGCATGAGCGAGGAATTCGTCAATATCGAAGTCAACGGCGTGCCGATGAAGGCGCGCAAGGGCGAGAACATCATTCGCGCGACCGATCGCGAGGGTGTCTACGTGCCCAGGTTCTGCTATCACGACAAGCTGCCGGTGGCGGCCAATTGCCGCATGTGCCTGGTCGAAGTCGAAAAGGCCCCCAAGCCGCTGCCGGCCTGCGCGACGCCGGTTGCCGAGGGCATGAAGATCTTCACCCACTCGGTCAAGGCCATCGGCGCACAGCGCTCGGTGATGGAATTCCTGCTGATCAACCACCCGCTCGACTGCCCGATCTGCGATCAGGGCGGGGAGTGCGAACTGCAGGATCTGGCGGTGGGTTTCGGCCGCGACATCTCGCGCTTCGCCGAACGCAAGCGCTCGGTCAAGGACAAGAATCTCGGGCCACTGGTGTCCACCGACATGACGCGCTGCATCCACTGCACTCGCTGTGTGCGATTTGGCCAGGACATCGCCGGAATCCAGGAGATGGGCGCCACCGGGCGCGGCGAGAACATGGAGATCGGGACCTTCATCGAGCACAGCGTCGATCACGAGCTGTCGGGCAACATCATCGACCTGTGCCCGGTCGGAGCGCTCAACAGCAAGCCGTTCCGCTACCGCGGCCGTGGCTGGGAGATGACGCAGGTCCCGCTGATCTCGCCGCACGATGGCGTGGGCACGCAGCTCTACGGTCACGTGCTGCGCGGCCGGCTGATGCGCGTAGTGCCGCGGCCGTGCGAGCAGATCAACGAGACCTGGATCGCCGATCGCGACCGCTTCAGCTACGAGGGCGTCTACAGTGAGGACCGGCTGCTCGCCCCGCGCATGCGACTGGCCGATGGCAGCTGGCAGGAGGTCGAATGGGACGTGGCGCTCGACGCAGCCGCACAGGGGTTGAAGACCGCCGCCGCAGAGACCGGCGCTGTCGGGCTGCTGGCGCATCCCTCGAGCACGCTCGAGGAATTGTATCTGCTGTCGCGGCTGGCGGACGGGCTGGGCAGCGCCAACATCGATCATCGGCTGCGGCAGCGCGACTTTCGCGATCAGGCGGCCGATGCGCTCACGCCGGGGCTCGGACTGCCGATCGCAGACATCGACAAGCTCGACGCGCTGCTGGTGATCGGCTCGAACCTGCGGCGCGAGCTGCCGATTCTCGCGCACCGCGTGCGCAAGGCCAGCCTGCGCGGCGCACGCATCAGTTTCATCAATCCGGCACGCTTCGACTACTTCTTCGCGGTCGCGCACAGCGTGCTGTCGGCGCCAGCCTGCCAGGTCGCCGATCTGGCCGGCGTGCTGCTGGCGGCGCTGGGTGGGGCGAGCGCTCAGCCTGCACTCGGCGCACTGCTGGCCGGTGTTGCCCCAACTGAGGAGCACCGTGCGATTGCCGAAACACTCAAGAGCGGCCAGCGGCGCGCCATCTGGCTGGGTGCACTGGCCGCACGCGGCAGCCGCTACAGCGAATTGCGGGCACTCGCGCGCGCGCTGGCGGCAGTGACCGGCGCCAGCCTGGGCGAGTTGGCCGAGGGCGGCAACGCGGCCGGAGGGTACCTGGCCGGCGCGGTGCCGCACCGCAGCGCCGGCGGCGCGGCGCGTGCGAGCATCGGGGCCACGGCGCGGCAGATGCTAGAGCAGACGCTGCCCGGCTACCTGCTGCTCAACGTCGAGCCATGGGCGGATGCCGCGATGCCGGGCGCGCTGGCGACGCTGGCGCGCGCTCGTTGCGTGCTGGCGGTCGGCGCCTACGCGAGCGAGGAGATGAAGCGCGCGGCGCACATTCTGCTGCCGGCGGGCACCTTTGCCGAGACATCGGGCACCTACGTGAACCTCGAGGGCCGCTGGCAGAGCCAGGGCGGGGCCGCGAAACCGCTGGGTTCCTGCCGCCCGGCGTGGAAGATCCTGCGCGTGCTCGGCAATCTGCTCGAGCTGCCGAATTTCGACTACCAGTCATCGGAGGCGGTACGCGATGAGCTCAAGGCGCGTCTCGAGGGCGCGCCGCAACCGCTGTTTGGCGCCGCCAGCGCGCTGCAGGTCGCGGCCACCGAGGCGGTGATGGATCTGCCGATGTACCAGATCGATCCGGTGCTGCGCCGCGCGGGGCCGCTGCTGCGCACGCGCGATGGGCGTAGCGCTGCGCAGCTGTATGGAGGGGCGGCTTGAAATCGCTGGGCAACCTTTGGCTGCAGATGCCGCCCTACGTGCACTCGACGGCGATCACGCTGCTGCTCACTGTGGTGCTGATCCTGAGCGTTGCCTATCTGACGCTGTGGGAGCGCAAGGTGATCGGCTGGATGCAGATGCGCATCGGCCCCAACCGGGTGAGGATTTTCGGCTTTCTGCCGGGCATGGGCCAGCCGTTCGCCGACGTCATCAAGCTGCTGATCAAGGAGATCGTGATTCCGGCGCGTGCCAACAAGATCCTGTTCCGACTCGCCCCCGCGATCACGCTGATTCCCGCGTTCGCCGCCTGGGCGGTGGTGCCAATCGCGCCCGGCTATGCAATCGCCAACGTGGACGCCGGCCTGCTGTACGTGTTGTCGCTGACATCGATGGGTGTGTATGGCGTGATCCTCGCCGGCTGGGCCTCGAACTCCAAGTACGCTTTTCTCGGTGCGATGCGTTCGGCGGCGCAGATGGTCGCCTACGAGATCGCGATGGGATTTGCGCTGGTCGGCGTTCTGATGGCGGCCGGCAGCCTGAACCTGGGCACGATCGTCGCCCAGCAGCACGGCGGCCCGCTGGCCTGGAACTGGTTCTGGCTGCTGCCGCTGCTGGTGGTGTATTTCATCTCCGGCGTGGCCGAGACCAACCGCGCGCCGTTCGACGTCGCCGAGGGCGAATCGGAGATCGTCGCGGGCTTTCACGTCGAGTACTCCGGCATGGCGTTCGCGCTGTTTTTCCTCGCCGAATACGCCAACATGATCCTGATCGCGGGCCTGACCGCGGTGTTCTTCTTCGGCGGATGGCTCAGTCCGCTGGACGGCTTCCCGTGGTGGCTCGGCGGCACCAGCCTGCTGGCGATCGCGGGCACCCATTGGCTGCTGGTCAAGATGTTCGTTCTGCTGTTCCTGTTCCTGTGGTTTCGCGCCACCTTTCCCCGCTACCGCTACGACCAGATCATGCGCCTGGGCTGGAAGTTCCTGATTCCGGCAACGCTGGTGTGGATCGGCGTCGAGGCGCTGCTGAGCTGGTATCAGGTGGGTCCCTGGAAGCACTAGCACGACCATGGCAAATCCGTTCAAGACCTTCATGCTAACCGAACTGCTCTTGGGCCTGTCGGTCACCGCGCGCTCGCTGTTCCGGCGCAAGGTCACGGTGCAGTACCCGGAGGAGAAGACGCCGCAGTCGGTGCGCTTTCGCGGCCTGCATGCGCTGCGCCGCTATGCCAACGGCGAGGAGCGCTGTATTGCCTGCAAGCTGTGCGAGGTGGTGTGCCCGGCGCTGGCGATCACGATCGATTCCGACGTTGCCGCCGACGGCACGCGACGTACCACCCGGTACGACATCGACCTGTTCAAGTGCATCTACTGCGGCTTCTGCGAGGAGGCCTGCCCGGTTGATGCGATCGTCGAGACCCGCATCCATGAGTATCACATGGAGCATCGCGGCGAGAACATCATGAACAAGGACAAGCTGCTCGCGGTCGGGGAGCGCTACGAGGCGATGATCGCCGCCGACAAGAGCGCGGACGCGCGCTACCGCTGAGGACCTGAAGACCTGGGAGATAGGGAACCGCCGTGCTGCCGCTGATCCTGTTCTACATCTTCGCCACCATCCTGGTAATGGCGGCCGTGGCCGTGATCGTGTCGCGCAATCCGGTGTATTCGGCGCTGTCCCTGGTGCTGTGTTTCGTCACCTCGGCGGCGATCTGGCTGCTGATCGAGGCCGAATTCCTTGCGATCGTCCTGGTGCTGGTATACGTCGGCGCGGTCATGGTGCTGTTCCTGTTCGTGGTGATGATGATCGACATCAACCTTGAGGAGCTGCGCGCCGGCTTCACCCGCTTCGCCTGGTTGGGCTGGATCATGGCCGGCGCCATCGTGCTCGAGATCGCCGGCGTGGTGCTGACCAAAAGGCTCGGCATCGACGTGACCCGCGGTGGCGCGCCGCTGCCGGCCAACTACAGCAATACCCAGGAGCTGGGCGCGCTGCTCTACAGCAAGTACGCCTATCCGTTCGAGATCGCGGCGATGGTGCTGCTGGTCGCGATCATCGCGGCCATCGCCCTGACGCTGCGCCATCGCCCGAATCTGAAGGTGCAGGACGTCGGGCGCCAGGTGGCAGCGCGGGCGAGCGAACGGGTGCGCCTGGTGAAGATGGATTCGGAGCATCGCGAATGATCACGCTCGCCCATCTGCTGACGCTGTCGGCGGTGCTGTTCGCGCTGTCGGTAGCCGGCATCTTCCTGAACCGAAAGAACGTGCTGCTGCTGCTGATGTGCATCGAGCTGCTGCTGCTGGCCGCCAACTTCAATTTCGTCGCCTTCTCGCGCCACCTGGGGCAGCTCGACGGACAGATCTTCGTGTTCTTCGTGCTGACGGTGGCCGCCGCGGAGTCGGCGATCGGGCTTGCGATCATGGTGGTGCTGTTCCGCGAGCGGCGCAGCATCAATGTCGAAGAGCTCAACCAGCTGCAGGGTTGATCGGCGCCGTCATGAACCAGAATCTGCTGCTTGCGATCCCGATGTTGCCGCTGGCTGCGGCGCTGATCGCCGGTTTGGCCGGCAAGGCGATCGGCCGCGGTGGCGCCGCGGCGGTCGCCATCGGCGCGGTGGCGCTGTCCTTTGTGCTGTCCTGCCTGGTGCTGAAACAGCTGCTGCTCGACCAGGCGCCGAACTTCGACGGCACGGTCTACACCTGGCTGGTCAGCGACGGGGTGCGCATGCAGGTGGGATTCCTGATCGATCGCTTGAGCGCGCTGATGATGGCGGTGGTGACCTTCGTGTCGCTGTGCGTGCACGTGTACACGATCGGCTACATGAGCGATGACCCGGGCTACCAGCGCTTCTTTGCCTATATCGCGCTGTTCACCTTCTCGATGCTGATGCTGGTGATGGCCAACAACTTCATGCAGCTGTTCTTCGGCTGGGAGGCGGTCGGGGTCGTCTCCTACCTGCTGATCGGGTTCTGGTACACGCGGCCGAGTGCGATCTTCGCCAGCCTCAAGGCGTTCCTGGCCAATCGCGTCGGTGATTTCGGCTTTTTGCTCGGCATCGCCGGCGTGCTGTATTTCACCGGCTCGCTCGACTACCAGACTGTGTTTAGCGCAGCGCCGTCCGTGGCCACGAAGAGCCTGATGGTGTTCCAGGGACATGCGTGGTCGGCGCTTACGCTGGTGTGCATCTGCCTGTTCGTCGGTGCGATGGGCAAGTCTGCACAGGTGCCACTGCACGTGTGGCTGCCGGATTCGATGGAAGGCCCGACACCAATCTCCGCGCTGATCCATGCCGCCACCATGGTGACCGCGGGTATCTTCATGGTGGCGCGCATGTCGCCGCTGTTCGAGTACTCGCCGACCGCACTGTCGTTCGTGCTGGTGATCGGTGCCACGACGGCGCTGTTCATGGGCTTTCTTGGCATCGTCAACAACGATATCAAGCGCGTGATCGCCTATTCGACGCTGTCGCAGCTCGGCTACATGACGGTCGCGCTCGGCGTTTCCGGCTATAGCGTGGCGATGTTTCACCTGATGACGCACGCCTTCTTCAAGGCGCTGCTGTTCCTCGCCGCCGGCGCGGTCATCATCGCGATGCACCACGAGCAGGACATGCGCAAGATGGGCGGCCTGCGCCACCGCATGCCGCTGACCTATTGGACCGCGCTGATCGGCGCGCTGGCGCTGATCGGCACGCCGTTGTTTTCCGGGTTCTACTCCAAGGATGTCTTGATCGACGCCGTGCATGCCTCGCAGCGCTATGGCGCCGGCTATGCCTATTGGTGCGTGCTGCTCGGCGTTTTCGTGACGGCGCTGTACACCTTCCGGATGATTTTCATGACCTTCCATGGCCCTGAGCGCCTCGACCAGCATGCGCGCGAGCACTTTCACGATGTCGGCTGGGACATGAAGGCACCGCTGGTCGCGCTGGCCATTCCATCGGTCATCATCGGCTACCTGACCGTCGAGCCGATCCTGTTCGGCGGCTATTTCGGCAGCGCAATCACCGTGCTCGAAGGCCACGACGTAGTCGGGGAGCTCAAGGCCGAATGGCACGGGCCGGCGGCGTTTGCGCTGCACTCACTGACGGCGGCGCCGGCGTGGCTGGCCGCGTTCGGCGTGCTGAGCGCCTGGTGGTTCGTGCTCAGGCACCCCGAGCGGGGCGATGCGCTGCGCGAGCGCTTCAGCGGGCTCAACCGCGTGCTGGTCAACAAGTACTATTTCGACTGGTTCAATGAAAACGTCCTGGCCCCGCTGGCGCGCGGCCTGGGCTTGCTCCTGTGGCGCGGCGGCGATCAGGCGGTGATCGACGGGGCGATCGTCAATGGCTCGGCCGAAGCGGTGGGCCGGCTGGCCGGCGTGACGCGGCGGCTGCAGAGCGGATTCCTGTACTCGTATGCCTTCTGGATGATCATCGGGCTGGCAGTGTCGCTGGGCTGGTTTTTGATTCATATCTAGCGCGAAGGTCGTGATAGGCATGCAGCAACTCGGCCTGCTCTCCGTCGTCATCTGGCTGCCGATCGCCGGCGGGCTGGTCACGCTGGCCTTCGGCGATCAGCGCGCACGTGCGGCGCGCTGGGCCGCGCTGCTCAGCTCGCTGCTGACACTCGCGGCCTGCGTATCGCTGTATGCCGGCTTTGCCAACGGCACCGCGAACTTCCAGTTCATCGAGCGGCTGGCCTGGATTCCGGCACTCAGATCCCAGTATTACCTCGGCATTGACGGCATCTCGCTGCCGCTGATCCTGCTGACCGCATTCATGACCGTGCCGGTGATCATCGCCGGCTGGTCGGAGATCGACAAGCGCCCGGCACAGTACTACGCGGCGTTCCTGATCATGGAAGGCCTGATGATCGGCGTGTTCTGCGCGCTCGATTCGCTGCTGTTCTACTTCTTCTGGGAAGCGATGCTGATCCCGATGTTCGTCATCATCGGTGTCTGGGGCGGGCCGCGGCGCGTGTATGCGACCCTGAAGTTCTTCCTGTACACGTTTCTGGGCTCGGTGCTGATGCTGGTGGCGCTGATCTACCTGTACCTGAAGGCGGGTGACTACAGCATCGCAGCGATGCAGCAACTGCCCCTGACGCTTGCCGAGCAGCGCTGGATCTTCATCGCCTTTCTGCTGGCGTTCGCTGTCAAGGTGCCGATGTGGCCGGTGCACACCTGGCTGCCCGATGCGCACGTCGAGGCGCCAACCGGCGGCTCCGTGATCCTCGCGGCGATCATGCTGAAGATGGGCGGATACGGCCTGCTGCGCTTCAGCCTGCCGATCACACCCGATGCCAGCCACGAACTCGATTGGCTGATCGTCACGCTGTCGCTGATCGCGATCGTCTATATCGCGTTCGTCGCGCTGGTACAGCAGGACATGAAGAAACTGGTCGCGTACTCCTCGATCGCGCACATGGGCTTTGTGACCCTGGGCGCGTTCCTGGTGTTCTACATCATGGCGGCCACCGGCTCGGCGCAGGGCGCGGTCAACGGCCTCGATGGCGCGGTGGTGCAGATGATTTCCCACGGCCTGATCTCCGGCGCGCTGTTCCTGTGCATCGGCGTGATGTACGATCGCCTGCACACCCGTGACATCAGCGCCTATGGCGGCGTGATCAACGTGATGCCCAAGTTCGGCGCCCTCATGGTGCTGTTTGCGCTCGCGAATTCCGGCCTGCCCGGCACGTCGGGCTTCGTCGGTGAGTTCCTCGTGATCCTGGCGAGTTTCAAGGCCAGCTTCTGGTTCGCGCTGCTGGCGGCCAGCATCCTGGTGGTTGGCGCCGCCTACAATCTGTGGCTGGTCAAGCGCGTGATCTTTGGCGAGGTCGCGAACCCGCAGGTCGCAAAGATGCAGGATCTCAATCCGCGCGAGTTCCTGGTGCTTGGCGTGCTGGCGCTGGCGGTGCTGCTGCTCGGTGTCTGGCCGGCGCCGATGCTCAACATGATGGAAGCCTCGGTGCAGCACCTGCTGCAGCAGATGCTGACCAGTAAGCTTCCGGGGGCCGCATGATCGGGGCTGCGCTGCCGGCCGCTATGCTGCCAAGTGGTCCGCTGACGCTGGCGATTCCTGAGATCTCGCTGGCGTGCGCGGCCTGCCTGATTTTGCTGTGCGACGTCTACTTCGGGGCCGGCCGCCGCGGTCTGACCGCGACGCTGACCATGGTGGCGCTGACCGTCGGTGTGGCGCTGACAGGCCAGTACGGCCTGACCACGCAGCGCTTCCTGCTGTTTAACGGGCTGTACGTCGCCGATTCGCTGGCCGGGTTTCTGAAGATGGCCGGCTTTGTCGCGATGGCGACGGCGATATTTTATTCGCAGGACTACCTGGAACAGCGCGCCATGCGCGGAGGGGAGTACTACGTCCTGTGCCTCACGGCGCTGCTTGGGATCTTCGTGCTGATCTCGGCCAACAGCCTGCTGACCGTGTACCTGGGGCTAGAGCTGCTGTCGCTGTCGCTGTACGCGCTGGTGGCTTTCGATCGCGATTCCGGGATCGCAGCCGAGGCAGCCATCAAGTACTTCGTGCTTGGTGCTATCGCTTCCGGCGTGTTGCTCTACGGCATGTCGATGCTCTACGGCCTGACCGGAACCCTCGATCTCGATCAGCTCAGCAGAATCGTGCGTCGCGGCCCCGATGCCGCGCTGATGATCGGTATCGCGTTCGTGGTCGTCGCCATCGCCTTCAAGTTTGGGGCGGTGCCATTCCACATGTGGGTGCCGGATGTCTATCAGGGGGCACCCACCAGTGTGACGCTGTACATCGCCACGGTGTCGAATCTGGGCTCGTTCGCGCTGATCCTGCGCTTGCTGACGCACGGGCTGGCCGGAGCTCCCGCGATCTGGACGCAAATGCTGATGGCGGTGGCGGTGCTGTCGCTGCTGGTGGGCAACCTGGGCGCGATCGCACAGACCAATCTCAAGCGCATGCTGGCGTATTCGGCGATCGCCAACGCCGGCTTCGTGCTGCTCGGCTTTGCAACCGGCAACAACGCCGGCTACCAGGCGGCGCTGATTTTCACGGTGGCCTACGTGATCACCACATTGGCATCATTCGGCATGATCCTGATGCTGAGCCGCAGCGGCTTCGAGCACGAGGAGATCGCCGACTTCAAGGGGCTGGCCACACGCGATCCACTGCTGGCCGCGATGATGCTGGCGCTGATGTTTTCCACCGCAGGGGTGCCGCCATTCGTCGGCTTCTGGGCCAAGCTGTGGATCATCCAGGCGCTGCTCGGCGGCAACCACGTCTGGCTCGCGACCTTCGCGGTGCTGGTCTCGGTAGTCGGCGCGTTCTACTACCTGCGGGTGGTGTGGTACATGTACTTCGACTCGCCCGGGGACCGGCCGGTGCCGGAAGCGCGCCCGCGCATGCGCCTCATCCTGCTGCTCAATACCGCGGCCGTGACGCTCATGGGCCTGCTGCCGAATGCGCTGCTCAGCATCTGCCAGCGGGTACTGCCGTAAGAGTTGATGGAAGCTTCATAAGCTACTGAATAATATTATCATTATGCTGCGATGGTGGACCGTCAGCGACGCCCAGCTTGTGGACATCGCGCACTGGCTTGATGCGGGCGGAGCTGCACGTCTTCGAGGTTCGCGAACAGGTGAATTGTTCGGGGTTTTCCGGCACGCGTGGTGTAGAATGCGCGGCCTCCTGGTGCGGGGTGGAGCAGTCTGGCAGCTCGTCGGGCTCATAACCCGAAGGTCGCAGGTTCAAATCCTGCCCCCGCTACCACTCACTTGAGAGCGCGATTTGGATGACCCGTGAAAGCGGGCCCTTTCCATTGTGGATCCGCAAAGCTGCCGCGTCGTTATAAGGGCAAACAACGGCGGGCCGTCAAACATTTTCGACGCTAGCACAGTTAACTGGCGAGGCGCCTCGCGAGGCCACGCATCGGTAGCGGGGACGCTCTGGACCTGATTGGCTGTCGAGACGTGAATTGTTTTATCGCGACGGGCAACTCCCGGCCAACTGCGGGCATACGATCGGCCATATTGGTCGGAACAAAGCCGACGTTCAACGCTCTATACTCGACGCTACCCTTCATCGTGCTTCGATCGGGAGTTGCCGACACTGGCTACATCGAAATCGCCCATTCGGGTGCGGGCAGCACGACACCAGAGAAAGGAACTTCCCATGACTGGCAAGAAGGTTTGGCTCATCACCGGCGCAGGCCGTGGCTTGGGCCTCGACATTGCCAAGGCAGCGCTGGTCGCCGGCCACGCGGTTGTCGCCACAGGTCGCGATCCCGCCAAGGTCACGTCGGCGATCGGGCACCACGACGAGCTGTTGGCGATCAAGCTCGACGTCACTCGCCTGGAGGACGCACACGCCGCAGTCGCGGCCGCCGTCACCAAGTTCGACCGGATCGACGTCGTGGTCAACAATGCCGGCAACTTCTATGCCGGCTTCTTCGAGGAGCTCAGTCCCGACCAGGTTCGCAATCAGATCGAGACGCTGTTGTTCGGCCCGATGAACGTGACTCGGGCCGCCCTGCCGGTGATGCGGAAGCAGCGCTCCGGGCTGCTCCTCACTCTCTCATCGACCGCCGGCATCACCGGCCAAAAGTTCTGCACAGCATATGCTGCAGCGAAGTTCGGTATCGAAGGATTGAGTCGCTCACCCCGGAGGTCGCTTCTTTCGGCATTCGCACGATGCTAGTCGAACCCGGTTTCTTCCGCACCGAACTGCTCTCCACTCAATCCACCACTTACGCGAAACCCTCCATCGACGATTACGCTGAGCGTACTAGGGAGACCGTCACTGCGTGGAGCGGCATGAATGGCAAACAGGGCGGCGATCCGGCCAAGCTCGCCAACGCGATCTTGCAACTCGCCGCACTCAAGGAACCTCCCGCTCGATTCGCCGCAGGCGCTGACGCGCTGCAGACTTTCGAGGGCAAAGCGAAGACTCTACTCGCCCAGGCCAACGCCTACCGCGATCTGTCCTCCTCCCTCGCCCACGAGTAAGTCCTCGGGTAAGACGCCGCGCACCTGATTGGTTGCCATGGCAACCCCGGATATGCACCCGCAGTGACGGGTTTCGAGCGCGCCGTGCGCTCGTCGAATGCCCAACCGTAAAGGAGATCCCGATGTACGACCAATCCAAGCTGTCCGAGTTGATCCGGTTCGCACGAGCCGATGCGGGCTCCACCGTCATCGACGTTTACCCAGGCGACGGCGACTGGACCCGTCTCTTCTCCGACATCGTGGGACCCGAAGGACGGGTCTACAGCTTCGTGCCGGCCGAAGTCGCCCAATTCAAGAACGATCCGGTCGGCCGCATGCGCGCGCTTGCGAAGGAGCCGGGCCGAGAGAACGTCGAAGCCGTCTCGGCGGACCTCGTGGCGATGCCGGAGGCCACGCAACCAGCGGATGTCCTGTGGCTGCACCTGTTCTACCACGATC
>JABCZO010000043.1 GCA_013289615.1 Gammaproteobacteria bacterium | reverse complement strand
CTGTTTGGGCCGCTACGCCAGCCACAGCTCAGCCGCGACGATCACCGCGACACCGCAGCCGATCAGCAGCACCTGGGCGGCCGCGGCGCCCAGGTCCACCCGCCGGTGCAGGCCCGGAATCAGGTCCGCGACCGCGACGTAGATCAGCGAGGCGGCGGCCACCGAGATCGCGTACGGCAGTACATCCAGCGTGCGCCGCAGCGCAAAATAGCCGGCCAGCCCGCCGATGATCGAGGTCAGGCTGCTGGCGGCGTTGAACCACAGCGCACGCACCGGGCTCATGCGCGCGTGCAGCAGCACCGCCAGGTCGCCCAGCTCCTGCGGTATCTCGTGCGCGGTGATCGCGATCGTGGTCACCACCCCGAGCTTGGTATCGGTAAGGAACGCTGCCGCAATCAGCACACCGTCGAACGCGTTGTGCACGCCGTCGCCGAACAGCACGATCCAGCCGGCGGCGCGATCGCGATCGGCCTGGTGCGGCGAGTGCGTCTCGCAGTCCTCGGTATGGCAGTGACGCCAGAGCACCAGCTTCTCCAGCACGAAGAACAGCGCGATGCCCGCCAGCACCGCAGCGCCGATGGCCTGGATGCGCCCGGGGCCGACGCTGGCGATCGCCTCGGGCAGCAACCCGATCAGCGCCGCCGCCAGCATCGCTCCGGTGGCAAAGCTGATCAGGTGCGGCAGCAGCCAGGTACGCCGCGCTTCCGATAGCAGCAGGAACGCGCTCGCCAACGCCGCGCTGAGCACGCCGCCGAAGAACGTGGCTAATAAAATCCATACCAGGGCCATGGCCGGCTGTTCCATCGTCTGCCTGGGCGGCAGCTTCGCTCGAGCGAGCGGTCACTCTAGCATGGGCTGGCATTGAGCCAGATCAATGCCGCCATGCGTCCGGTGGTGCCATCGCGCCGGAACGAATAGAACGCATCGGACTCGCCGTAGGTACAGCGCAGCTCGCCGTGGATCGAACGCACGCCCAGCGCCGACAGCCGTTGCCGGGCGAGCACCTGCAGGTCGCATTGCCAGCGGCCGCGCTCGTTGGCTGCGAATGCCGCCGCCGCCTGGCCGTCGTGGGCGCAAAATGCCACCCGCACTTCCTCTCCGACCTCGAAATGAGCCGGCCCGATGGCAGGTCCCAGCCAGGCGTGCAGCTCCTCGCCGTCGTAACCGAGCGCCGCGACGCTGGACTCGATGACGCCGGCGGCCAGTCCGCGCCAGCCCGCGTGCACCACTGCCACCGCCTCGCCGTCGCGTTGCGCCAGCAGCACCGGCAGGCAATCGGCGACCTGCACCGCCAGCACGCGCCCGGCTTGCCGCGTCAGCGCGGCGTCGCCCTGCGGCACGGCCGCATCCGGCGGCAGCTCATCGGCCGCCACCACCGCGGTGCCGTGCACCTGCGACAGCCACAACGGCTCGGCCGGCAACCCCAACCCGGCGGCGACACGACGACGATTCTCCGACACTGCCAGCGCGTCATCGCCGACGTGAGCGCCCAGGTTGAGCGAGGCATAGCGGCCGGTGCTGACGCCACCGGCACGCAGCGTGAAGGCCGCGCGCACGCTTGCCGGCGCAGGCCAGTCCGGTAGCAGCAGTACCGGCGCAGTCATGGGCTGCGCGACTTACCGCGCCGCCGGCCACGCAGCGCCGTGCGTCCGGAGCGGTGCGCGGCCGCGCGGGCCACGCCGGCGTCCTCGCGCAGCGCCGCCAGCAGCGCCTGGAAATCCGCCGGCACCGGCGTGTCGAAGCTGATCTGGCGGCCGGTGCCCGGGTGCGTCAGCGTGAGTCGCTGCGCGTGCAGCGCCTGGCGCTGAAAGGCATGCAACAGGGTGTTGAGCGCCGCGGCCTCGCCGGCGACCTGCCGGCGCCGGCCGCCGTAGGCCGGATCGCCGACCAGCGGCAGGCCGACATGCGCCAGATGCACGCGGATCTGGTGCGTGCGCCCGGTCTCCAGCTGCACCCGCAGCAGCGTATGCACGCGAAAGCGCTCCTCGATACGAAAATTAGTGATCGCCTCACGCCCATCGCTGCGCACCGTCATGCGGGTGCGCAGGCTGCGGTGGCGACCGATCGGCTCATCGATACGAGCGCCGCCGGTGGGCTGTCCGACCACCAGCGCCAGGTATTCGCGGCCGATCGCGCGCGCGGCCAGCTGCGCGACCAGTCGCGTATGCACTTCGGGTGTTCGCGCCACGATCAACAGTCCGCTGGTCTGCTTATCGAGCCGGTGCACCAGCCCGGCACGCGGTACGCGCGCCAGCGCTGGATCGTGCGCCAGCAGCGCGTTCTGCAGCGTATGCGCGCGATTGCCCGCCCCGGGATGCACCACCAGGCCGGCCGGCTTGTCGAGCACCAGCAGCTCGCGGTCCTGGTGCACGATGTGCAGTGGCAGCGCTTCGGCACCGACGCTGTCATCGGCGGCGAAATGCGCCTCGACCACGATCTGCTCGCCGCCGCAGACCCGGTCGCGTGCACGCGCCGCCCTGCCGCCCAGCCGCACCGCACCGTCCCGAATCCAGCGCTGCAGCCGCGCGCGCGAGTACTGCGGCAGCGCGGCGGCCAGCGCCTGGTCAAGGCGCAGTCCGGCCGCTGCCGGCGGCAGTTCGAGGCGATGGGTCTGGAACTCAGGTGGCATCGGGCGGGTCAGCTATACTGGATCAATCAACGATTCATTCTCTTAGGGTCCTTCCTTGAGTTCACCACTTACTGCGGCCCCAGGTCGCTGGCGGCTGCTGGGCGCGCTGTTCATCGCCTCGCTCTGCCTGCTCGCCGGCTGTCACACGCAGGCCAAGAAACTCAAGACCGCGAGCGCCGAGACGCTCTACAGCAACGCCCACAAAGCGTTGATCAACAACGACTTCGAGTATGCCATCAAGCAGTACGAGGCGCTGACGTCGCGCTTCCCGTTCACCAACCAGGCGCGCCAGGCGCGGCTCGACGTCATCTATTGCTACTACCGCAAGGGCGAGAAGGAAACCGCGATCGATGCGGCCGACCAGTTCCTGCGCGAGAACCCGACCCACGCGCGTGTGGACTACGCCTGGTACATGAAGGGCCTGATCTACTTCGAGCGCACCCCATATTCAATCGAGCGCTTCTTCGGCGTGGACATGGCCAAGCGGCCGCCGGCCGACCTGTTGAAGTCGATCAACGCCTTCAGCACCGTGGTCACGCAATATCCGAACAGCGACTATGCGCACGATGCGCTGCGCCGCATGACTTACCTGCGAAACCGGCTGGCCCAGTACGAAGTCAACGTCGCGCGCTACTACGTACGGCGCGGCGCCTACATCGCGGCCGCGCGCCGGGCCGAAGGGGTGATCGAGCAATACGACGGCTCGCCGTCCGAGCAGCAGGCACTCGCCATCATGCTCGAGTGCTATCGGCGCCTCGGCTACACCGAACTGGCTGCCAACGTCGAGCGCGTCTATCAGGCCAACTATCCGGCGACCAACGAGTCGCAGAACGCGAGCGGCAAGCACTGGTGGCAGATCTGGCGCCGCGGATGAGCTAGCGGCGATAGCCGTTGGTGATCGGATAGCGCCAGTCGCGGCCGAAGGCACGCCGGCTCACGCGTACGCCGGGCGGCGCCTGGCGCCGCTTGTACTCGGCACGCTTGACCATGTCGAGCACGCGCGCGACCACGGCGCGATCGAACCCGCGCTCGCAGATCTCCTCGACCGACAGGTCGTCCTCGATGAAACTCTCGAGTATCGGATCGAGCACCTGGTACGGCGGCAGCGAGTCGGTGTCCTTCTGCTCGGGCCGCAACTCCGCCGTGGGCTCGCGCTCGATCACGCGCTCGGGGATCGCCGCTGACAGCGTGTTGCGATAACGCGCCAGCCGGTAGACCAGCTGCTTGCTGCAGTCCTTGATCGGCGCGAATCCGCCCGCCATGTCGCCATAGAGCGTCGCGTAACCGACCGCCATCTCGCTCTTGTTGCCGGTGGTCAGCAGCATGCGGCCGGTCTTGTTCGAGATTGCCATCAGCAGTACGCCGCGACAGCGCGCCTGGATGTTCTCCTCGGTGGCATCGGGCCTGCGGCCGGCGAATTCGCCGGCCAGCGCCTGCAGGGTCGCCGCAAACATGTCTTCGATCGAGATCGAACTCAGTCGCACGCCGAGCGCTTTGGCCTGCGCGGCTGCGTCCTCGCGGCTCATGTCGGAGGTATAGCGCGATGGCATCATGACCGCGTGCACGCGCTCAGCTCCCAGCGCATCGACCGCGATCGCCAGCGTCAGCGCCGAATCCACGCCGCCCGACAGTCCCATCACCACGCCCGGGAAACCATGCTTGCTGACGTAGTCGCGCACCCCCAGCACCAGCGCCCGATACACGCTTTCCTCGTCCGACAGCTCGGGGGCGATCGTGCCCGCGAGCGGCACCAGCCCGGCTGGCCGGCGCTCGAATTCGACGCTGTACAGGCCATCCCTGAAGGCCTCGGCGCGCATCACCAGCTGCCCCTGTGCATCCATCACGAACGAATTGCCGTCGAACACCAGCTCGTCCTGCCCGCCCAGCAGATTCACGTACGCCGCCGGCAGCTGCGTTTCGCGGATCCGATCCCCGAGCACCTGCTCGCGCTCGCGCTGCTTGTGGATCTCGTACGGCGAGGCGTTGATGATCAGCAGCAGCTCGGCACCGAGCGCCTTCGCCGCCTGCACCGGCGCTGGCTCCCATACGTCCTCGCAGATCAGCAGGCCGAGGCGCCAGCCGTCGAAATCGAGCACCGTGGCCTGCGTACCCGGGGTGAAATAGCGCTTCTCATCGAACACCTTGTAGTTCGGCAGCACCGCCTTGCGGTGGTGCGCCAGCTCGCGCCCGCCGCGCAGCAGCAGCGCCGAGTTATAGATCTGCCCGTCAGCGTACTCCGGATAACCGACCATCACGCCGATCTCGGGTACCGCCGCCTTCAGCTCGGACAGCGCGCGCTCGATCTGCCGCCGCAGGCCGCGGTGGAACAGCAGATCCTCGGGCGGATAGCCTGACAGCGTCAGCTCCGGAAACAGCACCAGGTCCGCATGCAGCGCGTCACGCGCGCGCCGCGCCTCGGCGATCACGCGCTCGAGATTGCCACGCACATCGCCGACCAGCAGATTCAGCTGCGCCAGCGCGATCCTAAGTCTGTCGGTAGGTGCCACCGGCACTCCCGGTGAATGGGCGGGGCGCAGGTGCGCCGTTCAGCGCCGCGCTCGCGCGGCGCCCCTGGCGCGCTGGCTGCGCCTGCCGCGTTGCGCGGCCACCGGCTTGCCGGTGCGCCGGCCTGGCGGCGATCTCTTGGCCGCGTTCTTGCCCGACTTCTTTAGCGCCTTCTTTAGCGCCTTCCTTGGCACCTTGTCCGGCGCAGACGCGGCGGCCGAGCCCGCCCCGCGCAGCGCGCGTGGCCGCGGCAATAGTTGCCATGCCTCCTGCGTCGCCTTCGACGCCCTGCTGGCAGCGCTCTTTGCCGCCTGCGCGCGGCGCTTGCCGAGCAGCTCCGCCATCGCCCGACCGAGCTCGGCCGGCGACTTCACGGTGCGCACCCGCGCCGCCTCGAGCGCGCGGTATTTGTCGGCCGCAGTACCCTTGCCGCCCGCGATCACCGCGCCCGCGTGGCCCATGCGCTTGCCGGCAGGCGCCGTGACGCCGGCGATATACGTCACCACCGGCTTGCTGACGTAACGGCGGATATGCTCGGCCGCGGCTTCCTCATCCGAACCGCCGATCTCCCCGACCATGATGATGCCCTCGGTCTGCGGGTCGCGTTCGAACAGCTCGATGACGTCGATGAAATTCATGCCGCGCACCGGATCACCGCCGATCCCGACGCAGGTGCTCTGACCGAGCTCGTTATTGGTGGTCTGAAACACGGTCTCGTAGGTCAGCGTGCCCGAACGCGACACGATCCCGACGCAGCCCTTGCGGTGAATGAAACCCGGCATGATGCCGATCTTGCACTCGCCCGGCGTGATGATGCCGGGGCAGTTCGGGCCGATCAGCCGCGTCGGCGAACCCGACAGCGTCGCCTTGACCTTGACCATGTCGTTGACCGGCACCCCTTCCGTGATGCACACCACCAGCTCGATGCCGGCATCGGCGGCTTCCAGGATCGCATCGGCCGCGTACGGCGCCGGCACGTAGATCATGCTCGCGGTCGCGCCGGTCGCGCGCACCGCCTCGGCCACGGTATCGAATACCGGCAGATCCAGGTGCTTCTCGCCGCCGCGCCCGGGGGTCACGCCGCCCACCAGCCGCGTGCCATAGGCGATGCATTGTTCCGAATGAAAACTACCCTGCTTGCCGGTGAATCCCTGGCAGATCACTTTCGTGCGTTTGTTGACAAGAATGCTCATGCGGGTCCTTGAGGCTGCGGCCGGGCGCGTGATTGCCGGTTCAGGCGGCCTTCCTGGCGGCGGCGATGACTTTCCTGGCCGCATCGGTCAGGTCGGCGGCGGCGATGATCGCCAGGCCGCTCGCGGCCAGCCGCGCGCGCGCCGCCGGCGCGTTCGTGCCCTCCAGGCGCACCACCACCGGTACTGCGACGCCGACGTTCTTCACGGCATTGATGATGCCATCGGCGATCAGGTCGCAGCGCACGATGCCGCCGAAGATGTTGACCAGGATCGCGCGCACCTGCGCATTGGACAGGATCAGCTTGAACGCAGCGGTCACGCGATCGCTGGTAGCACCGCCGCCCACATCGAGGAAGTTCGCTGGCCGGCCGCCGTGCAGCTTGATCAGATCCATGGTCGCCATCGCCAGACCGGCGCCATTCACCATGCAGGCGATGGTGCCGTCGAGCGAGACGTAATTGAGATCGTGCTCGCTGGCGCGCTGCTCCATCGGGTCTTCCTGTCCCGGGTCGCGCAGCGCCGCCATGTCCTTCTGGCGGAACAGCGCGTTGGCGTCGATGTCGAGCTTGGCATCGAGTGCCACCAGGCTGCCGCGCTTGGTGACGATCAGCGGATTGATCTCGATCAGGCTCGCGTCGCGCTCCAGATACAGTCGATACAGGCCGGTGACGATCGACTGGAACTGCTCGATCTGTGCCAGTGTGAATCCCAGTCCGAAGGCGAGCTGGCGGCATTGAAACGGTTCCAGGCCGCTCGCCGGATGCACCGTCACCGACAGGATCTTCTCCGGCGTGTCGTGCGCGACCTCCTCGATCTCCATACCGCCGGCCGCCGAGGCGACCACCGCGATGCGCCCGCGCTCGCGATTGAGCGTCAGGCTCAGGTACAGCTCGCGCTCGATATCGGATCCGCACTCGACATAGACGCGTTCGACCGGCAAGCCGCCCGGCCCGGTCTGCTTGGTGACCAGTCGCTTGCCGAGCATGCCGGCAGCGGCGGCGCGCACCTGTTCGGCATCGCGCGCGAGCTTGACACCGCCCGCTTTGCCGCGACCGCCCGCATGCACCTGCGCCTTGACCACCCAGAGCGTGCCACCGAGCGCCTGCGCGGCCGCGACCGCCTCCTCGGCGCTCCCCGCCACGCGACCCTCGGGCACCGGGATGCCGTAGGCGGCGAGAATTTTTTTCGCCTGATATTCGTGCAGGTTCATTCGCGACCAACCCCGGTGCGGAAAAGCTGGCGATTATCGCGGAAAACCTGCGGCCGAGGCTAGCGCGCCACCTTAGAAAATCAGTCGAACGCGGCAATTAGCCGGGCGCTGGCGAATCGCAGCGTCGGCTATTTGACACTATAGCCGCGCGCCTCGAGGCACGCGGTCATTGCGCGTTGATACTGTTCGCGACGCGAACCACCCTCATTGGGCGCGACGCCGCCGCCCTGCTGCGTCGGATCGAAGCCGGTCTGGGACTTGGACCAGTTATGACATTCGTACTGATCGGCCGCCTGCTGCTCCTGCGCCTGCCCGTTCTTCGGGTAGATGTAGAAGTCATCAGCCGGCGCCGCCGGCGGCGCCCCCGGCTGATCTGCCCCTTCCGGGGGGTCCACGACCGCATAGCCGTTGGCGCCGGGCTGCCACTGATAGTAAACGTTGTCCGCGTAGTAGTACGGCGCGCCCCCCACCCACACGGTGGTGTAGAACGGCGGCAGCACGGTCAGGAACAGCCCGGCCGGCGGGCGCGTCACGATGAACCCGTAGGGCCCGGGCGCATACCAGATGCCGCCGGAAAAATAGAATCGGCTGCCATGGTAGTAGTACGGCCGATAGCCGCCGGGCAGCGCCCGTACCACGGCGCCGCGCGGCGGGTAATAGTGACCGTGGTTATAGCGGTTATCGAGCACTTCGCCGCGGCCGGCGCCCGAGCGACTCACCTGCTCGCGCGGTTCCTCGTGGCGCGGATCCGCGGCGTAGCTCACGCTCGCGGCCGCGAGCGTGAGCAGTGCCAGCGTCGGCCAGGCCAGCCATCTGTCGGATGCGTTCCTCATATGCCTATTGCCCTCAAGCGGTCTTGTAGCCGCGCGCGTCCAGGCAGGCGCTGATCGCCCGTCGATAATTCGAGGCGGCGGCCTCGCTGCGTGCGTACCCCTGGTCGAGTCGGGCCTGTTCCACATTGGCCTGCGCCTGCGCATTGACGTCGCTCGATGCGCCGATCGCAGCGCCGGTCACGCCGCCAAACACCGCGCCGAAGCCGGCATCGCGAGGACCGGCCAACGCCGCGCCCAGGATCGCCCCGGCGATCGCGCCGACGGCGGTACCGGCACCCGGCGGATTGGCGGGCTCGACCACCACGCGCTGGCCCGGCGCCAGGCCCGGCCGGCTAGGATCGAAGCCGGTCTGCTGCACCGCCCAGACGTGGCATTCGTATCGGTCGCGCTCGAGCTGCTCGGGGCTTTGCCCCTGCGCGGGATACACCATGATGCGCGCCGGCACCGGCTCGCTCGCCACCACGGTGCGTCGCGGCGGTGGCGCCTCGCAGGCGACCAGCAGTGCCGACAGCCCCAGAACGGACCAGATTCGCAGTTTAAGTGGCTGATTAGTCATATGCTGCATGGTAACGACCTACGTTCTGAAAGGTTGACACGGACGTCGTGAACGCGACCTGAATACTTAGAGTGCGCCTTTCCCGGACAGTTTCAATGTTACATTGCGGCCCCGCATGGCGAACCCTGACCCGATGAGCGCGGCCTCTGCCGGTGCACCGGGGGAGGCGACGACACCGCCGCGCGAGCCCCCCGCCATCCCGCCGCCCTCCGTGGCGTCACTGCCGCCCGCCAGCGTGCCCGCGGCGGCTGCCTCGGGCAGCGATCTGGCCTGGCGGGTGGTCGGCCTGGCCAACCTGTACCGCCTGCTGCTGCCCCCGGTGCTGTTCGCCCTGCAGCAGCTGACCCGCCCGACCCCCACCGTCGGGGCCAGCGATCCGCAGCTGTTCACCTTCGCCTGCATGGTCTATTGGGCATTGGGCGCGATCGTGGCCTTCGGCGGCAGGGGGCGCTGGCGCAGCCGCCATGCGCTGGTGTTCGTGCACATGCTGCTCGATACGACGGCGATCTGCGCGCTGCTGTATTGCAGCGGCGGCGTCGCCAGCGGTCTCGGGATCCTTCTGGTGATCCCGGTCGGCGCCCTGGCGCTGCTGGCGGAGGGCCGCGCCAGCCTCGGCATCGCCGCGCTGGCCGCGCTCGGGCTGCTGACGCAGCAGATCCTGGCGGTGTTCGCCGGCAACGCCCAGACCTACGACTACTCGCTGGCGGGCATGCTCGGCGCGGTGCTGTTCCTGGTCGCGCTGATGGCCTGGCCGGTCTCCAGTCGCCTGCGCGAGAGCGAAGCGCTGGTGCGTCGCCAGGAGCTCGATCTGGCTAACCTCGCGCAGCTGTCGCAGTACATCGTGCAGCGTCTGCGCGAGAGCATCCTGGTCGTGGACCCCTCGGACCGTATCCGGCTGATCAACGAGTCGGCGGCCCGCCTGCTGGGCGACAATGTCGCGGTGCCTGGCGCGCTGCTCGGCGAGGTTGCCCCGCGACTGCTCTACCTGCTGTCCACCTGGCGCAAGGATGAGACGCTGATCCTGCGCGGCGGTGCCGGCACTTTTGTAGCCGACGACGGCGCGCGCGTCATCCATCCGCACTTCGCACCGCTCGGCAGCAGCGCACCGGCCCCGATCATCGTGTTCCTGGAAGATACCAGCGACCTGGCGGCCAAGGTGCAGCAGACCAAGCTCGCAGCCCTGGGGCGCCTGTCGGCCAGTATCGCCCACGAGATCCGCAATCCGGTCGGCGCCATGAGCCACGCGGCGCAGTTGCTGGCCGAATCCCCGGCGCTCAGCAGCGCCGATCGCCGCCTGACCGAAATCATGCAGGACCATTCGACCCGCGTCAGCGGCATCATCGATAACATCCTGCAGCTCTCGCGTCGCGAGGCGCCGCGACCGGAAAAACTGATGCTCGAGGCCTGGATACGGCGCTTTCGCGACGAATTCTGCGACACCCTGCAGCTGCCACGGCAGCGCCTGACCATCGATCCGGGCTCCGAGGACATTGAGCTGCGCATCGATGCCAGCCAGCTGCACCAGATCTTCTGGAACCTGTGCCAGAACAGCGTCACGCATGCGCTGCCGCACGCCGCGGCAGCGCCGATCGAACTGCGCTTCGGTCGCCTGGCGGGCGTCGGCCGGCCCTACCTGCAGGTCGCCGATCGTGGACCGGGCATTGCGCAGGCCGACGCGGAGCGCATTTTCGAGCCATTCTTCACCCGCGCCGCGCACGGCACCGGGCTCGGCCTGTTTCTGGCGCGCGAACTCGGACAGGCCAATGGGGCGACCCTGCTGTATGAGACGCGCGATGGCGGGGGTAGCATCTTCCGCATCGTGTTTTCCGACCCGAGCCGCTGGGCCGACAACCAGCATCAGGCAGCGCACTGAGCGTATTGATTGGACACACCGAGCAAGCCCACCGTACTGATCGTCGACGACGAGCCGGATCTGATCGAGCTGGTGTCGCTGACCTTGAGCCGCATGAACCTGGCGACCGATTCGGCGGCTGACCTGGCGGGCGCCCGCGCCAAGCTCAATGAGCGCCGTTTCGATCTGTGCCTGACCGACATGCGGCTGCCCGATGGCGACGGGCTCGACCTGGTCGCCTGGATCCAGCAGCAGCACGCCGACGTGCCGGTCGCGGTGATCACCGCCCACGGCAATGTCGAATCGGCGGTGCGCGCGCTCAAGCTGGGCGCCTTCGATTTCGTCTCCAAGCCGCTCGACCTCGGTGTACTGCGCAAGCTGGTCGCCAAGGCCATCAAGCTCACCGACCGGCGCGGCAGCGCGGCATCGATCCCGGCGCATGAGCCGCGCCTGCTCGGCCATTCGCCCGGCATGACGGGGTTGCGCGAGCTGATCGCGCGGGTGGCGCGCAGCCAGGCACCGGTGCACATCACCGGTGAGTCGGGCACCGGCAAGGAGCTGGTTGCGCGGCTGATTCACGAGACCGGCGCGCGCGCCGACGCGCCGTTCGTTCCGGTCAACTGTGGCGCCATTCCGTCGGAGCTGATGGAGAGTGAACTGTTCGGCCACAAGCGCGGCAGCTTCACCGGCGCGATCGCCGACAAGCGCGGCCTGGTGCAGAGCGCCGAGGGCGGTACGCTGTTCCTGGATGAGGTCGCCGACCTGCCGCTGCACATGCAGGTCAAGCTGTTGCGCCTGATACAGGAGAAGACCGTGCGGCCGATCGGCGAACAGCGCGAAGTGCCGGTCGATGTACGGGTGCTGTCAGCGACGCACAAGCATCTGGCCGAGCTGGTCGCGCTCGGCCGCTTTCGCGAGGACCTGTTCTACCGCATCAACGTGATCGAGATTCGGGTGCCGGCGCTGCGCGAGCACGCCGAGGACATTCCGGAACTGGCCGATACGATGCTGCAGCGGCTGTCGGCGCGTATCGGCGCCCCGCTGCCCAGCGCCACCCAGCAGGCTCGGCTGGCGCTGCAGCGCTACTCGTTTCCCGGCAACGTACGCGAACTCGAGAACATCCTGGAGCGCGCCATCGCGCTATCGGTCTCGGGTGTGATCGATGTCGAGGACCTGCAACTGCGCCAGCCGCCGGTCGCAGCAGCCACGGTGACAGCGGGCGGCCAGGGTGTCGGCGCCGAGCGCCCGACCAGCCTCGCCGCTCCCAGTGCTGCGCTGGGCGATCAGCTCGAGACCATGGAGCGCGCCGCGATCCTCAAGGCACTGCAGCAGACGCGCTATAACAAGACCGCGGCGGCGAAGCTGCTCGGCATGAGCTTTCGGGCGCTGCGCTATCGGGTCAAGAAGCTCGGCATCGAGTAGGCGCTGCCGGCGGCGGTGACAGGGGCTGTCAGATGCTGACAATGCCCGGCAGCCGTGTCGTCATCCGCGGCCAGTGGTTACGTCAAATCCGGCCAGCGTCAAAAAAATAACTATACTAAAACAATAAGTTGTGATCATAGCCGCCACTGGCACGGGGGTTGCATGATTCGCACTGCGGCTGCGTGGCCGCAGCCCATTACATACACGGAGTCCTGCGGACATGAAGACGATGCAAAAAGGTTTCACACTGATCGAGTTGATGATCGTGGTGGCGATCATCGGTATTTTGGCCGCGATCGCGATCCCGGCATACCAGAACTACACGATTCGCGCGCAGGTCACGGAAGGCCTGAGTCTTGCGGCCGGCTGGAAAACGGCGATCTCTGAGTACTACGCTCAGAATGGCGCGTTCCCGGCCTGCTCCTCGACTGCTGCGGCGGGTGCTGCGGGTTGTATCTCGGTAACCGGTGCCTCCAGTGGCAAGTACGTCGGCACCGTCGCCGTCGTCGCCGGTGGCCAGATCCAGATCGTTTATACCGGTCCGCAGGCGAACGCCAAGCTGTCGGCCGCTGGTGTCAACATGTTGACGATCTCGCCCGGGCTGAGCGGCAACAACGACGTGGTTTGGGTTTGTGGCACCGCGCCCGCCCCGGCTGCCCTGGCGACCGCGCCGGTGGCGACTGCCACGACGGTCCCGGCGTCCTACCTGCCGACCAGCTGCCACGCCTAATAGCGGCAGCCGCAACGATGGCTTGGAGAAGCCCCTGGCCTCAGGGGCTTCTCTTTGTTCTGGCAGTTGTTTATCTGGCAATTGTGGGACTGAGATGAAGACGATGCAGAAAGGATTCACGCTGATCGAACTGATGATCGTGGTGGCGATCATTGGAATTCTGGCCGCGATCGCGATCCCGGCGTACCAGAACTACACGATCCGCGCGCAGGTCACGGAAGGCCTGAGCCTCGCGTCCGGCTGGAAAACGGCGATCTCTGAGTACTACGCTCAAAATGGCGCATTTCCTGCCTGCTCCTCGACGGCCGCGGCAGGTGCTGCGGGATGTATCGCGGTGACCGGTGCCTCCAGTGGCAAGTACGTCGGCGTCGTGGCCGTCGTCGCCGGTGGCCAGATCCAGATCACCTACACCGGTCCGCAGGCCAACGCCAAGCTGTCGACCGCCGGCAAGAACATGCTGACGATCTCCCCCGGGTTGAGCGCCAACAACGACGTCGTCTGGGTATGCGGCACCGCGCCCGCCCCCGCGGCGCTGGCGACCGCGCCGGTGGCGACCGCGACGACGGTCCCGGCCTCCTACCTGCCCACCAGCTGTCACGCCTGACATCGAATCGCAGCCTTTACGTTTGATTCCTGGGCCCCTCTCCGGAGGGGCTTGTTCTTTTGGGAAACCAGTCACGCAGCCCCGGGGGCCGATATGCAAACATCGCCAACATATTTGACATTGCTCAAGCGGCTCAACTGAGTAGACTAGGACGTCCCCTAAGGCGCGCGCCCCGTATAAGCCCATGAATGACAATGATTCTTTGGCCCTCAGTACGCCAAGATCCAGCCTGGGTGGCCTGCCCCAGCGGCTGGTTCAGGACGGCGTGGTCAATGAGTCCGGGATGCATGCTGCGCTGCACGCTGCGGCTGAAAAGAAAACCAGCTTCGTCACCCAGCTGATCGCGGGCGGCGCGGTCAAGTCGCGCGACATCGCGATCACCGCTGCGGCCGAATACGGCGTGCCGCTGTTCGACCTCGACGCGCTCAGCATCGACCTGGAAGCGGTGCGCATGGTCTCCGACAAGCTGCTCGCCAAGCACCGGGTGCTGCCGCTGTTCAAGCGCGGCAAGCGGCTGTTCCTGGGCGTCGCCGACCCGACCAATCTGCACGCGATCGATGAGATCAAGTTCCAGACCAGCCTGGCGGTCGAAGCGATCGTGGTGGAGGACGACAAGCTGCAGCGCAAGCTCGACAAGGCGATCGAGCAGTTCGATACCCAGATGCCGAGCCTCGGCGACGACGAGGCGGTCGATCTCGAGTCGCTCGAGGTCAGCGGCGGCGATGGCGACGAACTGGGCGGCGAAGTCACGCGCGACGACGTCGAAGACGCGCCGATCGTGCGCTTCGTCAACAAGGTGCTGCTCGATGCGATCCGGCGCGGCGCCTCGGATGTGCACTTCGAGCCGTACGAGAAGATGTTTCGCGTGCGGCTGCGCATGGACGGCGTATTGAAAGAGGTCGCGCAGCCGCCGGTGCAGCTCACCGGCAAGATCGCGGCGCGCCTGAAAGTCATGGCGCGCCTGGACATCGCCGAACGGCGCGTGCCGCAGGATGGGCGCATCAAGATGCGGCTGTCGAAAACGCGCGCCATCGATTTTCGCGTCAGCAGCTGCCCGACGCTGTACGGCGAGAAGATCGTGCTGCGTATCCTGGATCCCTCGCAGGCCATGCTCGGCATCGAGGCGCTCGGCTATGAGCCGTTCCAGAAAGACCTGTACCTGAAGCACCTCGCCAAGCCGCAGGGCATGATTCTGGTCACCGGCCCGACCGGCAGCGGCAAGACAGTGTCGCTGTATACCGGCCTGAATATCCTCAATCGCGAGGATCTCAACATTTCAACCGCCGAGGACCCGGCGGAAATTAACCTGCCCGGCGTCAACCAGGTCAACGTCAACAACAAGGTCGGCCTGACGTTTGCGTCGGCGCTGCGAGCCTTCCTGCGCCAGGATCCGGACATCGTGATGGTCGGCGAGGTGCGCGACCTGGAGACCGCCGAGATCGCGATCAAGGCCGCCCAGACCGGCCACCTGGTGCTCTCGACCCTGCATACCAATGATGCCCCGCAGACCCTGACCCGCCTGGTCGACATGGGTGTGAAACCCTACGCGATTGCGACCTCGGTGAGCCTGATCATCGCGCAACGCCTGGCGCGACGGCTGTGCTCGCAGTGCAAGGTGCTGCTGGAAGTGCCGGCCGAAGCGCTGCGCAAGGAAGGATTCCAGGAAAGCGACATCGCCACCGGCATCAAGATCTACGGTCCCAAGGGCTGCGGCAGTTGCACCGATGGCTACAAAGGTCGCGTCGGCCTGTACCAGGTGATGGAAGTCAGTGAAGAAATCGGCCGCATCATCATGACCGGCGGCAACGCCCTCGACATCACCAAACAATCTACCAAGGAAGGCGTCTGGGATCTGCGCCGCTCAGGCCTGGAGAAAGTCAGGACCGGCATGACCAGTCTGGAAGAGATCAATAGCGTCACCATCGAGTGATGCGGCTAGCAAACGGAAAAATACAGCCATGGCGCAATCAACCACTGCAATTCGAACCATCAAGAAGGATACCTCCTTCAACTGGGAGGGGATGGACCGCAAAGGCCAGCGCATCAAGGGCCGCGCGGTCGCGCAGAACGAGCAGTCACTGAAGGCGGACCTGCGTCGCCAGGGTGTCGTGGCCACACGCATCAAGAAGCAGTCGCAGGCCTTCAGGAGCGGCGGCCGGGTCAAGGCCGAAGACATCGCGATCTTCAGCCGCCAGCTGGCCACGATGCTGGGTGCCGGAATTCCGCTGGTGCAGGCGTTCGAGATCATCGGCACCGGCCACGACAACCCGGCGATGCAGAAGCTGGTGCTCGAGATCAAGGCCGAGGTGGAAGGCGGCACGTCGCTGCACGAGGCGCTCGCCAAGCATCCGCTGTACTTCGACGACCTGTTCGTCAACCTGGTCGAGGCCGGTGAGCAGGCCGGTGCGCTCGAAGGCCTGCTCGACAAGGTGGCCACCTACAAGGAGAAAAGCGAGGCGGTGAAGAAGAAGGTCAAGAAGGCGCTGTTCTATCCGGCCGCCGTGCTGGTAGTGGCCCTGATCGTGACCGTGATCCTTCTTATTTTCGTCATCCCGCAGTTCGAGGAACTGTTCAAGGGCTTCGGTGCCGACCTGCCGGCTTTCACCCAGATGGTCATCAATCTGTCGAAGTTCGTGCAGCACAACGGCGTCTATCTGGCGATCGTGACCGGCGGTGCGGTCTACGCGTTTATCTATTTCTACAAGCGCTCGCGCCGCATGCGCCAGCTGCTCGACCGCCTGTCGCTGAAGATGCCCATCATCGGACCGATCCTCAACAAGGCCGCCATCGCACGCTACGCGCGCACCCTTTCCACCATGTTCGCCGCCGGCGTGCCGCTGGTCGAAGCGCTGGATTCGGTGGCCGGAGCCTGCGGTAACATCGTGTACGAAGACGGTGTAATGAAAATGCGCGACGAGGTCGCCACCGGCCAGCGCCTGCAGCGCGCGATGGAGAACACCGGCCTGTTCCCCAACATGGTGGTGCAGATGATCGCGGTCGGCGAGGAATCCGGCGCGCTCGACACCATGTCCGGCAAGGTGGCGACTTTCTACGAAGAAGATGTCGATGCCGCGGTCGACAGCATGTCGAGCCTGCTCGAGCCGCTGATCATGGCGATTCTCGGCGTGCTGGTCGGCGGCCTGGTCATCGCCATGTACCTGCCGATCTTCAAGCTCGGTTCCGTCGTCGGCTAAACGCGTGCTGGAGCTGCTGGCGCAATCGCCCGCCGCATGGGTCGCGGTGGCGCTGATCGTCGGCCTGGTGGTCGGCAGTTTTCTCAACGTGGTGATCTACCGCCTGCCGATCATGCTCGAGCGGCAGTGGCAGGCGCACAGTGCCGCCCTGGTCAGCACGCCGGCCGCCAGCGTTGCTCCGGCCGCCGCCGTCGCCCCGGCTTCCACCACCTCGGCCGCCGCCACCGGCCAGCGCCCCTTCAACCTGCTGGTGCCGCGCTCGAGCTGTCCGGCCTGCCACGCGCCGATCGCTGCGATCCACAACATACCGGTGCTGAGCTACCTGGTGCTGCGCGGCCGCTGCGCGCATTGCAAGGCCGGCATCAGCGCGCGCTATCCGGCGGTCGAACTGATCAGCGGCATCGCCACGGCCGTGGTGGCGTGGCAGCTTGGTTTTGGCTGGCCCGCGGCCTGCGGCGTTGTCGTCACCTGGTTCCTGATCGCCCTCACCTTCATCGACCTGGATGAGCAGCTGCTGCCGGACTCGCTGACGCTGCCGCTGCTGTGGCTGGGGCTGCTCGCGAGCCTCACCGGCTGGGGCTCGGGCGCAGCCAGCCTGCCGCGCGATCCGATCAGCGCCATCGGTGGCGCTGCCATCGGCTACCTGTCGCTGTGGACGCTGTATCACCTGTTCCGCCTGCTGACCGGCAAGGAAGGCATGGGCTACGGCGACTTCAAGCTGCTCGCGGCCCTGGGCGCCTGGCTCGGCTGGCAAATGCTGCTGCCGATCGTGCTGCTGTCGGCTGGTGTTGGCGCGATCATCGGCATCGTCTTGATCGCGACGCGGCGCCAGCAGCGTGGCAATCCGATACCATTCGGACCGTTTCTGGCCACTGCCGGATGGGTGACGATGTTGTGGGGTCCACCAATGGTCGGGCGCTACCTGAGTCTGTTCGCGCCGCAGCGCTGATGCACCGGCGGCCCCCGCGCATTGCCTTGACCGGCGGCGTTGCCAGCGGCAAGAGCACGGTGTCGCGACTGTTTGGCGCCCTTGGTGTCCCGGTCATCGACGCCGATGAGGTGGCGCGCGAGCTCGTCGCCCCGGGCAGCGCGCTGCTGGCGCAGGTCCTGGAGAAATTCGGCGCGCAACTGCGCCGTCCCGATGGCAGCCTTGATCGCGCCGCCTTGCGCCGCATCGTGTTCGCCGACGCTGCCAAGCGGCAGCAGCTCGAAGCGCTGCTGCACCCGGCGATCAGCGTGCGCACCGAGAAACTGGCCGCTCAGGCGGGCGGCCCGTACCAGATTCACGTGCTGCCGCTGCTGGTGGAAACGCATGCCGGCTCGCGCTTTGACCGCGTGCTGCTGGTGGATTGTCCTGAAGCGCTGCAGCTGGCGCGGCTGCAGGCGAGGGATCACTGCGATGCCGGGCAGGCTCGCGCCGTGATTGACTCTCAGGCCAGCCGCGAGGCGCGCCTTGCCGCCGCCGACGACGTGATCGTGAACGATACCGATCCGGCCGATCTGGTGGCGAAGGTGGCGGCGCTGGATCAGACATATCGGGCACTTGCCGCGGCGGCGCATTCCTCTGCGCCCAGCCGATGACCGGCAGCGCCGGGGCGTTTACGGGCGGCGAGCGCCTCAAGCACAATAGCTGCATGCCCGATCCCGCGACCGTGCCGGAAGCTGCGCCAGAGCCCTCGATTTTCGAACAGCCGCTGAATGAGCGGATGCGCACCTTCCTGCGGCTGGATTTCCTCTACAGCCAGGCGGTCTACCACAACGAAAAACCCAGCCCCTGGGGCAGCCGCGCTGCCGTCGGCAGCCTGCTCGACATGCTGGCGATCCTGACCCGGGGCGACATCCGCAGCGACGTGGTCAGGGAGCTCGAGCGCCATCTGGCGCTGCTCAACGAGTTTCAGGACCGCCAGGGTATCGATGCGACACGGCTGCGCGCGCTGCTGGCCAATCTTGCCCGGCTGCGAGCGCAGCTGAGCGGCGTCGGCGGCGCCTGGCTGCAGCCGCTGAAGGATTCCGAGTTCCTGGCCTCGATCAAGCAGCGCAGCGCCATCCCCGGGGGCACCTGCGAGTTCGACCTGCCGGACTATTTCTTCTGGCTCAATCAGCCGGCGCAAGCGCGTATCGAGGCCTTCGCGCGCTGGCTGGCGCTGCTGCGACCGCTGTGCGATGCCATCGCCGAGCTGCTCTGGCTGACGCGCCAGAACGGCCGCGCCCGCGATCAGGTGGCTGCCGGGGGCGTGTTCAATGTGACCTTCGAGCGCGACGCGCCGTTCCAGCTGCTGCGCATCTGCCTGCCTGCCGATAGCCCGCTGTATCCGGAAATCAGCGGCAGTCACTATCGCTGCAGCATGCGATTCCTGCAGTGGAACGGCATCGAGCAGCGCGCCACGCAGACCGACGCGCAGGTCGCGTTCCGACTGGTGTGCTGCAGTTAGCGAGCGCCACGTGGCCCAGCGGTTGCGGTGTCCGACCTGCCAGCGTGCCATTCAATGGTCCGAGCAGTTTCCGTACCGGCCATTCTGCAGCGATCGCTGCCGCCTGATCGATCTGGGCGCCTGGCTGTCCGGCAAGCACGCCATTGCGGATGACGCCGCGCAAGCCGCCGAGGAGCGAGCGCCGGGTTTGTACGAGCCTCCCGAACGCTGACCGCCGCGAACACTAACCGCTCGATCGAGCAGTGCCGGCCGATTCCGGCCGGCAAATAACGCGCACCCGGCTGGACCTGCCACGCGAGCGAGCTCACTGCGCGCCGCGCTGTCCGCACACGCGAATGATCGGTCGCCGGATGGCGACAATTCGCGCCATCGGCAACTTACCCGTATCACACAACTCCACTCGCAAACTCAAAAAAGAAAGTCAGTCGTCGGTCGCCGGATGGCGACAATTTGCGCCATCGGCAACTTACACGTATCACGGACATCTCCACTCGCTGTTCACACAAGAAAGACAGGGCCATGCAACATTCCTATCCGCTGCTTCTCGCAGCCGCAGCCGCGGCGTGTCTAAATTTGAGCGCCTGTGGCGGCGCCTCATTGGACAGCGCCGCCACGTCCGCGCCGGTTTCATCGGCGACTCCGGTGACGTCCACGACTCCGGTGACGTCCACGGCTCCGGCGACGCTCACGAACCCAGTGACGTCCACTAGCGGCGGCGGTACCAGCGCCGCCATTACTGCATCCGGCAGCAGCGCGAGCTCCTCCGGCGCCACGGCCGCCTGCAGCGCCGCCAACGGCTACTGCCCCTCACTCAGTGTGCTGCCGCGCACGGTGGCGCCCGGCGCCACGGTCACGATCTCCGGCAGCATCGTCGCGGCCGCCGCGGCCAGCGGCATGATCATCGACGTCGAGCTCTATAACGCCGCCGGGGCTAACCTCGCCAAGTTCGAGACGCCGGGCACCGAATTCAGCGCTGCGGTTCCGGTGAGCGTAGCGTCGAAGGTCTACACGATTGCCGCCGGAGCGCCGGCCGGCACTTACCAGGTGAAGCTCGGCATCTTCACCTCTGGCTACTCCTCGACGCGTTACTGGAATAACAGCGTCGCGACGTTCTCCGTGGCCAGCAGCAGCTCCAACCCTGCCCCCAGCAGTTCTTCGGGCGGCGCTCCCTCCAGCTCATCGAGTTCCAGCACTCCATCGGGCAGCGGCAGCTCGGCGGCCGCACACCTGGCGGCCAAGCTCGGCATGCCGAATCGACTGCTGATCGGCCTCGGCGGCCAGGATAACGCGAACACGGTGTCCGCGGTGCTGTCGCAGAATCTCAAGCCCAGTATCTATGAACGCTATATCGGCGGGCTCGGCGCGGGCGACTGGACCACCTGGAACAGTCCGAAAGGCGACTATGTGAATGTCGTCATTGCCCAGGCCGACTCGGTCGGGGCAGTGCCGATGTTCACGCTCTATCAGATGGCCGCCTGGGGCGCGGGCAATCTCGCGGGCCTTAACAGCAGCAGCTACATGGGCAACTACTGGGCCAACGTCAAACTGCTGTTCCAGCTGCTCGGGGCCTATGGCAAGCCGAGCCTGGTCAATCTGGAGCCCGATTTCTGGGGATTCGCGCAGATACGGGCCAGCGGCGGGGATCCGAGCAAGCTGTTTGCCCATGTCAACAGCAATCCGGACTGCGCGTGGCTGTCCAACGACGTGGTCGGTGTCGCGGGCTGCCTGATCGCGATGGCGCGCAAATACGCGCCCAAGGCCTATGTCGGCTTTCCGCCCGCGGATTGGGGTGATCCCACCAATCCTGCCGGCGTGATCGCGTTCATGAACGCCATCGGCGCACAGCATGCCGATTTCATCGTCGGCCAGACGCTCGATCGGGATGCCGGCTGCTTTGAAACCATGGATTGGGCTTATAGCTGCAGCCGAAATGGCACCGCGAATGGCTGGTATTGGGACGAGAGCAACACCAGCACGCCGAATTTCAGCCAGCATCTGGCCAAGATACGCTCCTGGCACGACGGGATCGGCGGCCTACCGGTGATCTGGTGGCAGACACCGATGGGCGTGCAGTCGGGTAGCCACGGCGGCTACGCCTATCACTTCCGCGACAACCGCGTGCATTACTTTCTCACCCACGCCAGCGAACTGACCGCGGTCGGCGGACTGGCGGTCGTGTTCGGCACCGGCGAGGGCCATCAGACCAACATCACCACCGATGGCGGCCAGTTTCAGGAACTGAGCAACGCCTATCTGGCAGCCCCGGCGGCGCTACCCTAGAGCTTGATCTTGCCCCCGCCGGGCAGCGGGCCTGCGCCCGGCAGCCCGCCGCCAACATCCGGCACCACGATGCGCGAGGACGCCTCGCGCCGGTATTCGCGCGCCTCCTCGATCGCCTGGTCCAGGGCTTCCTTCACTGCCGCGGGAAACTTGCCGACCGCCTCTTCGAGCGACTGCGCATCGATCTCAAAACCCAGCGGCAACACCCCGGTCGGCGTCAGCAGCTGCGTCTGACCCGAATACAGCACGCTGCGCGAGGGATCGGTGTGCCCGTCCACCGTCACCGGCACCAGCCGTCGGATGCTGCCGGCCTTGCGATCGGTAAACATATCCTCGCGATACAGCCCGGCGCCATCGAGCTGAATATCCGGCAGTCCGGTGTCCTGGGCCATGTGCAATCACCTCATCGATGCAGAATTTGATGCAGAATTTGATGCAGAAATATCCTGTCCGCCGGCCGCGGCATTGAGAGCCTCAACGATCGGGCGGTCGGCCGGCAACAGCCCTTGCGCGCCAAGCTGCGCGGCGGCCACCCATCTGAGCGCCTGGGCCTCAAGAGCGCACGGCTGCCCGCCATAGTCGTCGACCACGAAGACCTCGAGCTCGACTACCCGGTCGGGGTAATCATGCCGCAATTGCAGCAGCGGATGACAGCGGTGCACGGTCACGCCGAGCTCTTCGGCCAGCTCGCGCGTCACTGCCTGCACGCTGCTCTCGCCGGCGCTGATCTTGCCGCCGGGAAATTCCCAGTAGCCGGCCATGTGCTTGCCGGGCGGCCGCTGCGCGATCAGGACCCGGCCGGCCGCGTCGCGCAGCACCGCCGCCACGACGCGCACGACTGGCGTCACTGATTGCCGGCCAGGGCACCGTGGCAGTGCTTGTATTTCTTCCCCGAGCCGCATGGACAGGGCTCATTGCGGCCGACCTTGCGATCGGCACGCACGAACGGCGCCACCGCCGCCTCGGCCGCGCCCGCCGGCCGAAGCCCGGGCACCGCCCCTGTGCCCGCGAGCGCTCCGGCGCCGGCCGCCAGCTCCGGTTCGCCCCCGCCCAGCAGCGGCTGCAGCTCGGCGTGCTGGGCCCGCAATGCCTTCATCATTCGTTCGCGCCGCTCGGCCTCTTCGCGATCGATCTGCTCCTGGGTACGGATCTCGATCTTGGTCAGCGTGGACACGGTGTCGAACTTCACCCGATCGAGCATCGCCGAAAACAGCTCAAACGCCTCACGCTTGAATTCGAAGCGGTAGTCCTTCTGCGCATAGCCGCGCAGGTGAATGCCCTGCTTGAGATATTCCATCGCCGCCAGGTGCTCGCGCCAGTGCTGATCGAGCGTGCGCAACACCACATCGCGCTCGATGTGACGCATGATGTCGGCGCCGTAGCGCTCCACTTTTTGCTGGTAGGCGTGGCGCACGCTCTCGTGAATGCGCGCGCGCAGCGGCGCCTCCTCGAGCTCCGGCTGCTGCGCCAGCCAGGCCCTGGGGTCGAGCGTCAGATTCAGGTCGCGCCGGAATGCCTCCTGCAGGCCGTCGAGATTCCAGTCCTCCGGCACACTGTTGGGTACCACGAACTGATCGATCAGGCTGGCACTCGCCTCCTCGACCATCTCCCCGATCGCCGAGCTCATATCGGCGGTGCCGAGGATCTCGGTGCGCTGCTGATAGATGACCTTGCGCTGATCGTTGGCGACATCGTCGAACAGCAGCAGCTGCTTGCGGATATCGAAGTTGTGCGATTCGACCTTGCGCTGGGCTTTTTCGATCTGGCGCGTGAGCATGCCGCTCTCGATGACTTCCCCTGCCTTCATGCCGGCGAACTGCAGCAACCGCTTGGTGCGAGTGGGATCGCCGAAGATGCGCATCAGGTTGTCTTCCATCGACAGATAGAAGCGGCTCGAGCCGGGATCGCCCTGGCGGCCGGAGCGGCCACGCAGCTGATTGTCGATGCGCCGCGACTCGTGGCGCTCGGTGCCAATGATGTGCAGGCCGCCGGCGCCGATCACCTGGTCGTGGCGCTGCTGCCAGGCGGCGCGCGCCAGCTCGCGCGCGGCCTGATGCGCGGCCGGATCGATCTGCGCCTCCATGCCGGCGAGTTCGGCCTCGAGATTGCCGCCCAGCACGATGTCGGTGCCGCGGCCCGCCATGTTGGTCGCGATGGTCACGGTCGCGGGCCGGCCGGCCTGCGCCACGATATGCGCTTCGCGCTCGTGCTGCTTGGCGTTGAGCACCTGGTGGCCGATGCTCTCCTTCTGCAGCAGGCCGGACAGGAATTCCGAGGTCTCGATCGAGGTGGTGCCGACCAGCACCGGCTGCGCGCGCTGCACGCACTCCTTGATGTCGTCGATGATCGCCTCGAACTTGTCCTTCTGCGTCAGGTAGACGTAATCCGACTGATCCTTGCGGATCATCGGCCGATGGGTCGGTATCACGACCACTTCCAGTCCGTAGATCTGCAGGAACTCGGGCGCTTCGGTGTCGGCGGTGCCGGTCATTCCTGCCAGCTTCTTGTACAGGCGAAAGTAATTCTGGAACGTGATCGAGGCGACCGTCTGGTTCTCCTCGCGCACCCGTACGCCTTCCTTGGCCTCCACCGCCTGGTGCAGGCCGTCCGACCAGCGCCGGCCAGGCATGGTACGGCCGGTGAATTCATCGACGATGATGACCTCGCCGCCGCGCACGATGTACTCGACGTCGCGCTTGTAGAGCGCGTGTGCGCGCAGCGCCGCGTTCAGGTGATGCATCAGGCGGATGTTGGCGGTGTCGTACAGGCTCTCGCCCTCGCGCAGCAGCGTCGCTTCCGCCATCAGCTGCTCGACGCGCTCGTGGCCGGCCTCGGTCAGGTGCACCTGCTTGCCCTTCTCGTCCACCGAGTAGTCGCCGGGGCCGTCCTCGGCCTGCTGGCGCGTCAGTCGCGGCACCAGCTCGTTGATGCGGACATAAACCTCGGTGCTCTCTTCCGCAGGCCCCGAGATGATCAGCGGCGTGCGCGCCTCGTCGATCAGGATCGAGTCCACCTCATCGACGATCGCGTAGCTGAGCGAGCGCTGCACCCGGTCCTCCAGCCGGTACGCCAGGTTGTCGCGCAGGTAATCGAAGCCGAATTCATTGTTGGTGCCGTAGGTGATGTCGCAGGCGTAGGCGGCGCGTTTTTCGGCCGAATCCTGTGCGTTCTTGATCACCCCGACCGTCAGTCCCAGGAAGCCGTACACCGGTCCCATCCAGTCCGCGTCGCGCTGCGCCAGGTATTCGTTCACCGTCACGACGTGTACGCCCTCGCCGGGCAGCGCGTTCAGGTAGGCGGGCAGCGTCGACATCAGCGTCTTGCCCTCGCCGGTGCGCATCTCGGCGATCTTGCCCTGGTGCAGTGCCATGCCGCCGACCAGCTGCACGTCGAAGTGGCGCATGCGCAGCGTGCGCTGCGCCGCCTCGCGCACTACCGCAAAGGCCTCGGGCAGCAGCTGGTCGATCTTCTCGCCGTTGTGCAAGCGGGCACGAAATTCCGCGGTCTTGCCGCGCAACGCATCGTCCGACAGCCCCTGCAGCGACGACTCCCGGGCGCTCGCCTCACGAACCAGGCGGGTATAGTTTTTCACGAGCCGATCGTTACGGCTCCCGAATACGCGGGTCAGCGCCTGTAGCACGCACAGTCCTTTGGATAAAACGAGTCGCTTCAGCAACTTAAACGAAAGTCGCTGTAGCCAAACTCGTTATTCTAAGGGTAGACCGCACCACGATGTAGTCGTTCGTGCGGTGGCGGCAGGTGTGCGCAGTCTCGCGCGGGCGCGAGCGGCTGAGCCGTTGCAGGCTCTAGGCGAGCGATCAGTGTCCGACGAATGCCATCGGATCGATCTGGCGGCCGTCCTTGAGCACCTCGAAATGCACGTGCGGTCCGGTCGAGCGCCCGGAGGATCCGACCACGGCCACCGCCTGGCCACGCTCCACTTCATCGCCGACCGTCACCAGCGTGCGGGCACCATGCGCGTAACGCGTGACGTAACCGTTGCCGTGGTTGATTTCCACCAGGTTGCCGTAGCCCTCGCGCGGCCCGGCCCAGGTCACGATACCCGAGGCCACCGCCAGCACATCGGCCCCGGCAGCGCCGGCGAAATCAACGCCCTTGTGGAACGCGTCCTCGCCATTGAACGGATCCATGCGCTCGCCGAAGTACGAGGAGATATAGCCTTCGCGCACCGGGCGTCCCGAGGGTTTGATTTCCAGCGACAGCTGCCGACCGAGAATCACGTGCTCGAGCGCGGAGAACTGCCCGGAGCGCGAGTCGGTGCGA
>JABCZO010000042.1 GCA_013289615.1 Gammaproteobacteria bacterium | reverse complement strand
TGCCCCTGCTTCGCATTCCTTCAGGACCGCAATGATCTGTTCTTCGGTGAACCTCTTAGTTTTCATCGTCTGCTCCTGGTGAAGCAGACTCTACTCCCGTTACGGACTAAGCTCGGGTTTCAGGTCGCACAGACTATGGCCCAGCCATTGCCTGCGAGTTACGAGCTGGGCTTCTCCTGTTGCATTTGCAATCGACCGGTGCGCAGTGACGCCAGCGCGCACACGCCCGCGCGCCCTCGCTCCCCCGAAGATGCCTGGTTTTTGGCTTTTGCAGCGGCCTTGTGCGTAATCCACCCTGGTCTCGTTACACCACAGAGAGGGCACGCTGTGACGCATCGTCAATTCGGCATCGTGACAATCTGGCTACTGGCTGCCCTCGATCGCTAGGTCGGCGCCGCGTTGATCGTGCTGCGCGCCGCGAAGAGCGAATTCACCCAACGAGGTTAGGAGACTGAAACCCTGCGCATCGTGACACGGCCCCTGGGAGGTTGACGAGGCGCTGCGGCCCTTGAAAACCTTTGCAGATCTGTCATCGCAACAAGGATGTATTCCAGGTGTCGAGCCATCGCGCGTGCAACGCAAACCGGCCACTGTAGAGATTGCCGTCCTTGCGGTTGGCTTTTTTTAGAGTTGAACCTCAGGATACACGGTGCCGTTCTCGTAGATCCGTCCGACTAGCGCACCCAGTATCGCTAGCAGCCGCTCATCCTGGGCATCAAAGCTCGCGGCGCCGATCTTATCGGCGAGACACAGCCAACCATGCACATGCTTGGGCGACAGCAACGGCACGACGAGGAACGCCCCAGCAGGTGGGTAGCTGCCCGGAAGCCCGATGTGAATCCCCTGATGCCCGGAATCGGCTACGCGCAGCGGCCGACGCGCGGCAAGCACGTCGCCCAGGGGGCCAGCGTTCATCTGCGGAGGCGGAGCCGAATTGCCACCGAAATCGATACCGCTGGTCGCAAAAAACAACTTACCGGCGAGCGTCTTTTCCTTCACAGCAAGCACTGCATACCGGGAGCCGAACAGCTTGCGCGCGGCAGAGCAGACGTTTTCCAGCAGCACATGCGGATCGCGTTCGGAGGCAAGCTCCACATTCAGCTCGGTAAGCGCCACAAAGCGTGCGTTGGAAGCCGCGAGCGCGTCCACCTTTTCCGCGAGTTCGTTGGTGATCAGCAGCAGACGCTCGCGATCGAAATTGGCGCTCAACGAGAGCTCATCCGATTCGGATACTCCCGTCAGTACCTGGTCAACGGCCTGAAGCATCTCCTTCGAAGTACACGGCTTCACCAGCACGCGCGCCACACCGCAGGCCTCGACGAGCTTGTGCGCTTCACGTTCGTGGTAATGTGCGGTGTAGAAAATGACCGGAGTACTGCACAGCTTTGGGTCCGCGCGCAACTGGCGCATGAATTCATATCCGTCCATCAATGTCATCAGGATGTCCGAGATGACCAGCTGCGGCCGCTCCTCACGTGCCATCTCCAGCCCATCCGCGCCATCGCTCGCCTCGAGTGTCACGTGACCGTCATGGCTGAGGACCGCCACCGCGGCCTTGCGACTTGGGGCGTGGTCATCGACGACTAGTATTTTTGCCATTACTCAGCAGGGAAAACCGCCGCGCGATATTCCGTCAAGAAGCGCGCAAGTCCACTGCACTGCGGCCCGACTGCCGACTTCACCATGTAGCCTGCGATGTGCTCCCGATACGCGCGCGCGCGATCCGGCTCGGCGCCGGACGTCGTCAGGATGAACACAACCGTACCGCCAAGCTCGTTGTCCGCGCGCAACTCGTGCAGAAACTCGAAGCCGTTCATGCGCGGCATGTTGAGATCAAGCAGCACGAGGTAGGGTTTTGCGATCCGGCGTACATCGTGTTTACCACGCAGAATCTGCAGCGCGGCAATGCCGTCCTCTGCGGGGACCACGGGACAATCATGGGCATATTTGCGCAGGCCGCGCATCACCGCCTCGGCCGCTACATCGTCGTCCTCCACCAGCAGCAGGCTCAACAGCTGAGCATCATTCATGACTCTTCCTCCAGCGAAAACGCGGCCAGGAGACACGGACTACCGTGCCGCGGACCCCGTCCGCAGAATCGAGCGCTATGCGGCCGCCGTGTGACTCCACCAACCGTTTGCTCAACGCCAGGCCGATTCCGGAACTTCCACGGGCCGCGGGGGAGAGAGCCTGGAACATGCGGAAGACGCGCTCCTGGGAGGCAGCGGGAATTCCGGGACCGTCGTCGGCTATGGTGAACACGCAATATCTGTCCATGTCCTCAACACGAATGTTGATGTGACCGGACGCACGGTCATGATGCTTTACGGCATTAGCGACGAGATTGCGCAGCACGGTTTCCAGCGGTGTTTTGGCCGTAACGAAAGGTTGCGCGTCGACGTGCACCGTGACCTGGAAGCCTGGCGACAGCGGCTGAATCTCCAGCACACCTTCGATCAGCGCGCGCGGGTCGACCGGAATCACCTCGGCGGACATCGTGCCTGCCCGCGCGTAGGTCAGCAGATCGTCAATAACGCGCTCCAGGCGCCGGATACGATCGCCGATGCGGCTTAGATTGCGGGTAACTTCCGCCGACTGCAGCCCGTTAAGATCCTCGATGATCCACTCCAACAGGTCGGCAATTCCACGCAATGGCGATTTCAGGTCATGCGATGCAGCGTAAGTGAACTCCTCGAGGTTGGCATTTGCCTGCTGTATCTCGAGCTCCATTGCCTTGCGGCGGGTGATGTCGGTCACCGCCGCCAGCACAAGGCCACCGCCCTCATCGCCCGGGACCGGGTTGAGGCCGATCTCCACGGGGAACTCCGTGCCATCCTTGCGACGGGCAGTCAGATCCCGACCCATGCCCATCTGCCGCATCGAGGGTGCAGCTGCAAAGGCCTGGCGGTGACCAGTGTGGGTGGCGCGCAAGCGCTCAGGCAGGAGCAGTTCGAGGGCCTCGCCGATCAGCTCCGCTCGCGTGTAGCCGAACATCACCTCAGCCTGCTGATTGACCAGCACGATCCTGCCGCGCGCATCGATCATGACCATACTGCACGGCGCCGCCTCGACCATCTTCTGAAACATGCGCTCGAGGCGCTTGCGCACCGAAATGTCGACGATTGTTTCCACCACCAAGGCTTCCCCCGGCGCCTGCAACGTGCTGACCCCGATCTCGATGGGAAACTCGGTGCCATCAGCTCGCCGTCCGAGGAGCTCGCGGCCCGCGCCCATGGCGCGCGAGCGCACATCACCGAGCTCATCGCCTGTGCGCAGCAGCGCGTGGCCCAGGCGAAATCTTTCTGGCAGCAGAGATTCTATCGAGCGTTCCAGGAGCTCGCTGCGCGAGTAGCCGAACATCCGCTCCAGCTCCGCGTTGACCAGCACAATACGGCCCGCCGCTGTCGTGACGGCAACACCGTTGGGAGCAAACTCGACGACTTGAGCAAGTACGCGCTCGGCAGAACGCTCGGGGCAGTAGGCGGGCGCGACCGCGCTATTCACGGCTCAGCCATCACCGGCACCTGCACCCGCGCGAAGTGCCAGCAGCACCGCAATACGCAAATCCATGCGCCTCCAGTCCGTCGATAGCAAACTTCGACCCGCGGGAACTGTACGCTCCGTCAGATCGCGCAGCAATGTGGCGTACCCGCAGGGGTGCCTTGCTCCGCTTCCTCACTATGTGCGCATGCGCACATAGCTGCTCTCGCTATGTGCGTTGGACCACATAGACAAGCCCTTCACTTCCTGGCGTCAGGAAGCGTAGGATCGCGGACGGAGATCGCTATGGGTTAATCACCCAGGGACGCATGGAGCCAGAACTCCCAGTCGTATCAGGGACCGTGAGAGTCCTGGTGGTCGACGATCACGGCATCGTGCGCGACGGTCTTACGCTTCTACTCGGCAGGCAGCAACACATGGAAGTGGTCGGAACCGCGACCACTGGCAAAGAGGCCATTGACGCCGCCGCACGCCTCAAGCCCGATGTGATCGTAATGGATCTCATGCTGCCGGAATTGAGCGGTGTCGACGCCACCGCGCGCATTTTGAGCATCTCCCCGCAAATCCACGTCGTCGTTCTTTCCGTGTCGCACACCTCCGAGCACGTCTTTCGCGCGTTGCGCGCGGGCGCGCACGGCTACGTCGTCAAGGAGGCGGCCGGCGTCGAACTGGTGCGAGCCATAACCGCGGTGTTAGCCGGCGAACGATACCTCAGCCCGTTAATTACCGAACTCCTGATCCGCGGGTTACTGGATGATTCCTACGGACTTAGCCCGCTCGAGCGCCTGAGCGGGCGCGAGCGCGAAGTGCTGCATCTGACGGTCGCCGGATCCACCAGTGCCGAAATTGCGGAACACCTCTCACTTTCACGGCGCACCGTCGACACGTACCGCAGCCGATTGATGGAGAAGCTTGGAGTTTCCGATCTGACGACGTTGATCCGCTTCGCAATCGAACACGCCATGGCGCCGGCGTAACAGCTGCATGCCGCGCAGCAGTTATGTTAAAGCTATGACGACACAATATGTCCAACATTCCCGACAGAATTCCCGCCCACGACTCCGTAGTCTGGTCACGACGATGACAACGGACAGTTCGCCGGTGGTTCGAGGGGAATGCGATGGCAGAGAGCATCAGAGTTCTGTTTGTCGAGGATCAGGAGACCGACGTGACGCTCGCGCGGCACGCGTTGGAACATGACGGTCTCGGCTTCGAGTGGCGTTGCGTAGCGACTGCATCCGAGTTGGGATGTGCGCTCGCCGACTTCAATCCGCACATCGTATTGTGCGATTACACCCTCCCCGGCTACTCCGGCCGCGCCGCGCTAGATCTGGTGCGACGACTGCGTCCAGCGACGCCGCTGCTGTTCGTCGTCGGATCAATCGGTGAGGACGGTGCGATCGCCTGCCTCAAGTACGGCGCCGCAGACTACCTGCTGAAATCGAATCTGTTACGCCTCGGCACGGCAGTGCGGCGCGCAATCGCCGACGCCCGCGAGCGGGAACGCACGCAGGAAGTTGAGTCCTCGCGCCTGCGCCTGGCCGAGGTTCTCGAGGCGAGCCCTGACATGGTTGTGATGAGCGATCCTGCGGGACGCATCACGTTCGTCAATCATGCCGCCTGTGCTCTGCTCGGCCACTCGCGTGACCAACTGTTGGGGATGGAGTGGAGCGGGACCTGCGCGGTACCTTTGGATGCACGCCTGCGACAGGAGGCGCTGCACACCGCGACTCAGAATGGAAGCTGGCAGGGCGAGATCGCGATCGCCGCGCCGTACGGCGCGGCGATCGCGACATCGCAAGTAGTCACCGCGCACAAAGATACCAACGGTACGACGCGCTTCTTTTCGATGATTTCGCGAGACGTAGGGGATCGCAGCTCGTTCGAGGCGCGAATTCACCAGCTGGTGAATTACGATTCGCTGACCGGCCTGCCAAACCTTGCATACATCGATGAATTCGTGCGTCGCTCAATAGTCAGCGCGCACGACAGCAGCAGCCTGATTGCGCTCGTGACCGTCAACCTCGACGGATTCCGACTGGTGGATGAAGGTTTTGGCCGTGCGGTGGGCGACGTCGTGCTCAGGAGCGTCGGTGCCGCCCTGAAATCCGCGGTGCACGAACGCGATGCGGTCGCACGTGTCGGGCCCGATGAGTTTCTCATCATTCTGTCCCGACTCGCGCATTCGATTGATGCGGCGGCTCGCGTGCAGCGAATTCTTGATTCGATAGCGGCACCGCGGAGCTTCGCCGGGCAGGAAGTACAGCTGACAGCGAGTGCTGGTATTGCGGTATACCCCAGCGACGGCGGCGATTTCGAGAGCCTGCTGCGTAATGCCACCGCGGCCATGCACGACGTCAAATGCAAGTCTCACGGTCGATTGCAGTTTCACTCCGGGGATGTGCAGCAACGCGCGCAACGGCGGCTTGGACTGGAGACGGGTCTGCGCAATGCCATTCGGCACCACGAACTGAGTCTGTTTTATCAGCCACAATATGAGATCCGGACCGGCCGCGCCTGCGGCGTCGAGGCCCTCGCGCGTTGGTTCACGCCCGGCAGAGAGGCAATATCGCCCGCGGTGTTCATCCCGGTCGCGGAACAGGCTGGCTTGATCGGCGAGCTTGGCGCGTGGGTTCTGCAAGAGGCGTGCGAGACCGTTATGGCGTGGACCGACCAGGGCGAGGAGCCACCGACTCTATGCGTCAACGTCTCTACCCAACAGATATGCAAGGAGTTCTCTGCGGTCATTGCGCGGACGCTCGAGCACAGCGGCTTTCCTGCGGAGCGGCTCGAGCTGGAGATTACCGAAAGCGTATTGCTCGGAAATGCGGAGCTCGCACTGGAATGTCTGGCGCAGTGGAAGAGCCTCGGCGTACGCATTGCTGTCGATGATTTCGGCACCGGCTACTCCAGCTTGAGCTATCTCTCCCGGCTACCGGTGGATCGCCTGAAAGTGGATAAAGCGCTGGTTCATGGGATGACCTCTGAGCCGAGGGCTGCCGCCATCGTCCACACAGTCGTGTCACTGGGACAGCAACTGGGCTTCACAGTGCTCGCCGAAGGCGTCGAGACCGAGCAACAGCTCGCGATGTTGAAGGACCTCGGCTGTCACCAGATGCAAGGATACCTGCTTGCCGTTCCGTCGCCCGCGACGGAGGCGCGCACACTTCTCAGCAGAAGATGGGGTGCGCGCCGCATGAGCCGTTCCCGGGCTGCATACGCCGCCACTGCGAGCCTGGGTGTCCACTGAGCCCATCCTCGCGGCAGCGACTCCCATGATCGAGGTCAACGACACCACCGTCACGCGTCAAATGCTATCGCCGTGGCGATGTCGCGTCCTGGTGGTCGATGACGACGAGCTCGTACGGGCGCGACTTGCTGCTCTACTCAGCCTCGAAGGCTACGACGTGCTCACCGCCGGCTCGGGTGAGGAAGCGCTGCGCATCATGAGTACCATGGACTGCCAGATCGTGCTGACCGACTGGCAGATGCCGCACATGGACGGGCTCGCGCTGTGCCGCGCTCTGAGGTTAAGAGATAGCAAGGCGTACGTATACGTGCTGATGCTGACCGTACGCAACACCAGGCGCGATACGCTGATGGGTCTCGCCGCTGGAGCCGACGACTATCTCATCAAGGGGGCCGCGGGGCCGGAGATTCTCGCGCGCGTCAAGGTGGGTCAGCGTATCACACGCCTCGAGCATTCCTTGCGCACGATCAATCGCGAGAATCTCCGCTTGTCGGTGACGGATTCTCTGACGGGGGCGTACAACCGAGCCTACCTGATGAAATACCTGCCACGCGAGGTCGAGCGTTCGCGGCGCTACGGGCGTCCACTGGCCGTGCTGAGCTGCGAGATCGACCGGTTTAAACAGATCAACGACGGATTCGGCCACGAGGCGGGCGATGCCGTATTGCAGGCATTCTTCACACGTACAGCCGGTTGTATTCGTGAGGCGACCGACTGGATCGCGCGCTCTGGCGGCGAGGAATTCGTGCTGGTGCTGCCTGAAACAGCCCTGCACGGTGCAAACTGCGTTGCCAAGAAGCTGTGTCACCTGCTTGCGTCCCAACCTATTCCCACAGGCGCCGGCCCTCTAAGCGTGACTGTGAGCATTGGCGTCACGGCCGCGGAAACGCTGCAGGAGTTGGCCAGCATTTCGGCGCTCGAGCTTTTGCGCGCAGCGGACTACTTTTTGTATGTAAGCAAGAGCCGCGGTAGAGATCGAGCGACTGGCGCGTCGGCGAGTACCATTCGCGCGGCGATGTCCGCGGCGCCGACGGGAGTCAAGCATGAGATCAACTGAACATCGGCCTAGCACGTCACCGACACGGATGGTACCGGACGATCCGTTCGACGAGCTCCAGGGTGCATTCTATGCCCGGCTGCGCAGCGATCTGGTCCGATTGATGGTTCTTGGAGCGGCGCTCGCGACAGCCGACACAGACCCGCTGCCCATCTTCGAGGACATACGCGTATTCGCTCACCGCGTACGCGGGGCTGCAGCGCTATTTGGGGCACCTGACATCTGCGCGGTCGCGTACACCCTCGAACAGGCGGCGATTTCGGCCGCGACCGCGCATGCCGGGAATTCCGATGCTTCCGTCTGCACGGCACTCGAGGCGCTGACCGAACGGTTGGCGACAGTGAACGGCAACGCTGTCCCAACAGCGCCTGCGACGCCGCGGCGATAACGCAACGCACCCCCGCGAGATCGAACTCCGCTTGAGCGCGCCAACCGAGGAATGACTGCTTGGTGACGAATCGCGTTCTCATCATCACAGGCGACACAGGCGATGCTGAGACCCTTCTCAATACGCTTGGAGACGCAAAGGACGGTCCGTTCGTCGTAGAGTGCGTATCGCGGCTGTCCGACGGTGTCGAGCGGCTGCGCGCGGGCGGCATCGACGCGATCATGACGGACCTGTCGCTGCCCGACTGTCAGGGCATCCAAACACTTGACCTACTCCTCAGCGCGGCGCCGCATACGCCGATCATGACGCTTTGCGATCGGGACGGCGAGGCGCTCGCGACGGAAGCGGTACAGCGCGGTGCGCATGGTTATTTGACGAAACCTCACTTTGAAAGCTCGCTGCTACCGCAATCGCTGCGCAACATCATCCAGCGCCACGCGATTGAAGACGCCATTTTCATAGAAAGAGCGCGTGCTGAAATCACGCTCAATTCGATCAGCGACGCGGTCATTGGCACCGATCTTTCAGGCAACATCGACTATCTCAACGTTGCGGCGGAAATCCTGACAGGATGGCCGCGGGACGAAGCCCGCGGGCATGCGATCACCGAGGTGATGCCGCTCAAGAGCGCCGACACGGGCTCGCCCGTTCGCCATCCGGTCGAACGGGTACTGCAGGCGGGCAAGCCGATGGGGATGGGCAGCGAAACGGTACTGGTCCAACGCGATGGCAAGGAGGTGCAGGTCGAAGACGCTGCGGCTCCGATTTACGACGCAAACAGGCGCATCCGCGGTGCGGTCATAGTATTTCGCGATGTCATGGCCTCGCGCGAGATGACCGCCAAGATGGCCCATCTGGCACAACATGACTTTCTGACCAATTTGCCGAACCGCGTTCTCCTCAACGATCGGATCGCGCAAGGTATCTCCCTGGTCGAGCGGTTCGGTACGCATCTCGCGGTGCTGTTCGTCGATCTCGACAATTTCAAGCGCATCAATGACTCTCTCGGGCACGCGATCGGTGACAAGCTACTGCAATCTGTTGCGAAGCGTCTATGTGGTTGCGTGCGCCGCTCGGACACGGTCAGCCGGCAGGGTGGAGATGAATTCGCGCTGCTGGTCTCAGAAGGCAACGATGCAGAGCACGCGGCCTTGACCGCGCAGAGGATAGTCACGGCATTGTCAGTGCCCCATTCGATCGAAGGACTGGAACTGCATGTAACCGCCAGCATCGGCATCAGCACGTACCCGGATGATGCGTCGGACGCAGCGACGCTGCTCAAGCACGCCGATACCGCCATGTACCAGGCGAAGGAGAGGGGACGCAACAACTACCAGTTCTTCAGCAACGATATGAACGCGCGGGCGGGCGAGCGGCAACTCATCGAGACCGGCCTGCGACAGGCACTCGCGCTGCAACAGTTTGTATTGCACTACCAACCCACGGTCGATCTGGATACCGGCACGATTACCGGAGCCGAAGCGTTGCTGCGCTGGGTGCACCCGCAGTGGGGCCTCATACGACCCCGGCGTTTCATTGGGATCGCGGCAGACTGTGGACTGCTGGTGCAGATCGGACGCTGGGTGCTGCAAGAGGCATGCATGCAAGCCAGGCGCTGGGAAGATGCCGGCGTGGGCTTAGCTTCCGTGGCCGTGAACATTTCGGCACTGGAGTTCAGTCACAAGGCCTTTGTCGCGGACGTGCGCGAGGTCTTGGATGCGACGAAGCTCGATCCGCATCGTTTGCAACTGGAGGTTGCCGAGAGCTCGCTCATGCGAGACGTCAATGCGAGTGCCGCAGTACTCATGGAACTCAAGGATGTCGGGGTGCGGCTTGCCGTGGATGGTTTCGGCGCAGGCTATTCAAGTTTGAGCTACCTGACGGAATTTCCGATCGATGTCCTGAAAATTGACCGGTCGCTCATTCAGAAAGTCAGCACCGCCAAGGGCAATGGCGTGGTCGTCGGCGCAGTAATTGCGATGGGCGCGAGCCTCAACCACTGCGTGGTAGCGGACGGCCTGGAGAACCACGCGCAGTTGGCATTCCTGAAAGCTCTGCATTGCGACGAGGGACAGGGCAATCTGTTCAGTCCACCACTCACGGCCGATCAGTTTGCCGCCCTGACGGTGACCGGCATACCTGGTCGCGCCGCTTTGACGAGGCGGCGCTCCAGGTTTCGTGTTGCTTAGCGTCGGTCGTTGTCGAATCGCCGCGCAACGTAATGGGTGCCCGCCCGTCGGATTAGCGCAACGGCTAGACGAATGCGCTGAACGCCGGGTATGGCGCCGCTACATTCTCCCAAACGTCAGCACGGCCCAGGCTATGAGCCCCTGGCCACAGCGATGCCAGGGGCACCGCTGGTTGTGCTATGTGGGATCAATTGCAGGTCGGTGACAGTAAGAGAGGGTGGGCCCGCGAAAGCCGGCACGGCCACGGTAGCGCCGCAGCCGCTGGCCCAGGGCGCCGCGAGCACGTGCGCAACGGACCGCAAGCTTTCCCGGCCGGGGACCGCAAGCTTTCCCGGCCGTGGACCGCAGGTATTCCCGGTTACGGACCGCAAGCTTTCCCGATCAACGACTTACGTGGGGATGCGTGCGGTAGCGAACAGAACTTGTCGACGGTATCCCTTATAATCGGAGGGGTTTAATGGGGACTTGCGACTCCCGGACCAACCAGCCCTTGGCGTCAATTTCGCGCGCTAAATGAGGATGAGCCAATAAGGATGAAATGAACCTAAAGATCGATGCTTAAGGATGTGTCGTGCCTGATCTTACGCGCACGCCCATGCAGCAGCCCGTGCGGAATCACCTGCTCGCCGCGCTGAGGCCAAGAGTACTCGAACGGCTCTCGCCCCAGTTCGAGTCGGTTCCGTTGTCCCTCGGCGAGGTCATTTATGAGGCCGGGGCCCCGCTGTCGCATGTCTATTTCCCCATCAACTCGATTGTTTCCCTTCTGCGCGTGATGGAGGACGGCGCCTCCGCCGAAATCGCGGTGGTTGGCAACGAAGGCGTAGTTGGGGTCGCTCTTTTCCTGGGTGGCCAGACGACGCCGAGTCGGGCACTGGTGCAGAGCGCTGGCCTGGCTTATAGGCTCCCCTCTGAATCCTTGCGAGCGGAATTCGGTCGGATTGGTGGATTGCACAATCTGTTGCTGCGTTATACCCAAGCGCTCCTCACGCAAATGGCGCAAACGGCGGTTTGCAATCGGCATCACACGGTCGACCAACAGTTATGCCGCTGGCTGCTGCTCAGCCTCGACCGGCTGAGCTCCAGTGAACTCACCATGACTCAAGAGCTCATTGCCAACATGCTGGGCGTACGGCGCGAGGGAGTCACCGAGGCGGCTGGCAAGTTGCAAAGCAGCGGCATCATCCGCTACAGCCGCGGTGTCATCACCGTGGTTGATCGACCGCAATTGGAAGCACGGGTTTGCGAGTGCTACGAAGTAGTCAAGAAGGAGTTCGACAGGCTCTTGCCCGTGCGGGATACCGTTGGGACGCCAAAGGGCGACCACCGGGGTCTTGACGCTTAGGACACCGAGTTCTTTCCTCGACTGTCCCCTGGACGAGTCTTCGCTTGCGGCTAGCACGTCGCAACCGGAAAATCAGCGAGTGCGCCCGACGGATGCCAGAGGGTTCACCCAGTTGGCGTGATCTCCTGCCGCGCCAGCCGCACAGTTCCCTGCCCGATTAAGGATTCATGAAGACGCCCGCCGCGCTGCAACCCCTGATCGATGACGGTGTGATCGATGAAGTTATCCGCTCACTGAAGAGCGGCAAGGAAGCGACGGTTTATCTCGTGCGCTCGGGGGCGCACACGCGGTGCGCGAAGGTCTATCGGGACATGAGACAGCGAAGCTTTCAGAAGCGTGCGCGGTATCAGGAAGGCCGCAAGGTGCGAGGCAGCCGCCAGGCGCGCGCAATCGGCAAGAGCACGCGTTTCGGGCGCAAGCAGCAGGAAGCGGCGTGGAAAAATGCCGAAGTCGACGCGCTGTACAAACTCGTCGCCGCCGGCGTGCGCGTACCCAGGCCTTACGGCTATTTCAACGACACGCTGATCATGGAGCTGGTGACCGATGCTGCCGGGTACCCTGCCCCGCGCCTTGGCGAAGTCGCTCTGTCGCCGGAGACCGCGCGCGAGTATCACCGCTTCCTCATCCAGCAGATCGTGCGCATGTTGAGCATTGGGCTCATCCACGGCGATCTCTCGGAATTCAACGTGCTCGTCGGGGCCGAGGGGCTCGTAATCATCGATCTGCCGCAGGCCGTGAATGCGGCGGGCAATAATGGGGCGCTCGCGATGCTCGAGCGCGACGTTAACAACATCCGCGGCACGCTCGGCCGCTTCGCGCCGGAGCTGCTCGCTACCGAGTTTGCGCGCGAGATGTGGGCGCTGTTCGAGAAAGGTGAGCTGACCGCAGACAGCTCACTCAACGGTGTGTTCGCACGAGACGAAACGATCGTTGATGCCGATGGTGTCTTGCTGGCCGTTGAAGATGCACGGGAAGAAGCGTTGCGACGCGAGCTGGGAAGAGAGGTCAACGGCGGCACCGCCAAAACGCGCTGATAACCAACCTAAATAGAGAGGCGACCACGCCGGTGTGGCTTGCCCTGCGGCTGGGACCTGCCACATTCGCGATATTCGAGCAGGCTCATGACGGCGACTCGCCGCCGTCGAAATGGCGACCTGGAAGGGTCGCCCTTTACCCGACTCTTGCGCCACGCAATGGCCTTAACGGCAAAAAACGCAGTGGCCGCGCAGGATGCGCGAGAAACTTACTGCAGCAGGGAATAAAACCATGCGCACGGAAGTTTCTGTCTCCTGAGACTGGCTGCAGGAGAGGGCCTTGGTACGAGTGGCCTTGGTTGTTACCGCTACCCTCGTGGCACTGGCGATCGGTGCTGCGATATTCGTCGGCTCGGGAATTTACAACATCGGCGCCGATGATCATCACACCAAGATCACGTTGGCAATCATCGAGCAATTGCGAGAACGCTCCATTGCCGTCCGTGCGCGCGCCATTGAAGCACCGAATCTCGAAGAGCCGGCGAGGATCGGAGCTGGCGCCAAACACTATGCGGCGCTGTGCGTCGGCTGTCACCTCGCACCTGGGGTTACCAGCTCCGCGATCCGCGCCGGTCTCTATCCACACCCGCCGAACCTTGCACAGCAAGACACCCGCGACGGGCAACGGGCGTTCTGGACGGTAAAACACGGCATCAAGATGAGCGCGATGCCTGCGTGGGGAAAGACCCTGGATGATGCGGCAATCTGGGACCTGGTCGCGTTTCTGCGCCAAATGCCGGCGATGACCCCGGAGACCTACCAGCAACTTTCCAAGAGTCCTGCAGAATAGGGCGCCCCGATGCCAGGCGAGCCGATGCAACTGCCGAATGAGCAGCAGCCGCAAAGCTCGCGTGGACACGGCGAGCATGGGCTGCTGCAGCGCATCGGTGCGCGAGATCGCGAGGCATTGCGCGAGCTCTACCTGCTGTACCGTCCGCGGCTTGCGCGCTTTCTGCGACGGATGAGTTACCGCCACGACCTGGTGGACGAATTGATCAACGATACTCTCATGGTCGTGTGGGACAAGGCTCAAAGCTTTCGCGGCGACTCGCTGGTGTCGACCTGGATCATGGGCATCGCCTATCGACGTGGATTGAATCGGTTGCGGACGGAGCACCGCGCGCACGAGCGGATGCTGCTTCCCACCATCGAAGAAGAGCCCGCCCGCCACCACGCGGACCAAGCGGATCTTGCTGAGCTGTTGGAACAAGCACTGGCAAGCCTGTCCGCCGATCAGCGCGCGGTCCTGGAACTGACCTACTACCTCGGTCACTCGTGCAGAGAGATTGCCGCCATCATGAGATGTCCGATCAATACCGTGAAAACACGCATGTTCCACGGGCGCAACAAGCTGCGCAAGCTGGTGCCGGTGCTTGCCGAGTCAACGGGAGGCGGACCGGGCGCCAGCGGTGCGACCGCGTAAGGCCGCCGTGACGGTGCGCGTGGCCGCTGTTCCGCGTAAGCGCGGCCGGAGAGGGAAATTGAGCAACAACCAGGGAATAAAGCACTGCTGTACCCGGTCTTATCCTGTGAACGCCTGGAACAGCCCTACCCTTCCCCCTTTGCGGGCTGTTCACTTCTCCGACCGGCTGGTCTTCGGTCCGGCCGGGTCGGATTTTTTTGTGGCACATTGCGGACCCACGGCCCGAGCTCCAAAACCATGTCTCGCTTAGCGGGGCAAGCACAGCGCGTGTGCCGGGCCTAGGATGAGCGCATGAAGTCCCTGGTTTGTGCCTTGCTGCTCGGCATCGCGGCGCGCGCATTTGCTGACACTGCTGCCGAGCCGACGCCGCTCACGTTGGACTTCAGGGTTGCGCTCGGCACAGTGCCCGGACGCATTGATCACCTGGCGGTGGATGTCAGGCGACGACGACTGTATGTAGCGGAGCTGGGCAACAACAGCGTCGCCGTCGTGGATCTCACGGAACGCAGGTTGCTGCGCAGGCTGCAAGGGTTTCGTGAGCCCCAGGGGATTGCCTACGAACCGTCAACCGACACCGTTTATGTGGCCAGCGCGGGCGATCGCTCGGTGCGGATACTGCACGGAGAGGATCTGACGTCCGCAGGAGCCATCGAGCTTGGCGAGGACGCCGACAATATTCGTATCGACATGTCCTCGACTCGCGTACTTGTCGGCTATGGAAGCGGCGCCGTTGCGGTCATCGACCCGGTGCGCCGCCAGAAAGTCGCCGACATTCGCCTGCAAGCGCACCCGGAGAGCTTTCAAGTGGCGCCGCACGGCGGTCCCATCCTGGCAAACGTTCCCGACGCCCATGAGATTGCGGTGCTGGATCTCGTCACTGCCCGACAAACGAGCAGCTGGCCCACGAAGAATCTACGCGCCAACTTCCCCCTCGCAATCGATGCAGAGCGTCAGCAGGTAATGGTCATGTTCAGGCATCCAGCGACGCTCGCCGCTTACAGGCTTCGCGACGGCGTAATGACGCAGACTGTTGCAGCCTGCAGCGATGCGGATGACCTGTTTGTGGACTCCAAGCGCAGCCTGATTTACAGCAGTTGCGGCGAGGGCTTTGTGGATGTATATGCCGCGCGGGCGGCGGGCCTGCTCAGGGTCGCTCATCTTGCGACGGCTGCAGGCGCCCGCACGTCGCTGTGGGTGCCTCAGTTCGATCGGCTTTATGTAGCTGTTCGGGCTGCGAAGGGCCCGGCTGCCATTTGGATCTTCCGACCGCCGGACTGATTCACCGCACGTCCGTCGATCCCCGAACCACCGGGCTGTCCGCGGTGGGCGGTGGTATCTTGTCGCAGGCCGTCGCTTGCGCAACTCAGGCAATCGCTGCTCAAGCGGCCGCAATCGTGGTGTTCGAGTCGGTACCGTAAGGAAGGATCGCACCGTGACGCATCGTCAGTTGGGCACTGCAGCAACGTTGGTGCTGGCTTTAATGGCCGTAAGCGCTCACGCGCAAACCTATACGACGCCGAAAGTCCGGGCGATCACTGCATTCGTACGGCTCGACCCCGCCACCCTCGACCGACAGATCGCCGAGGCGCTGACCGTCTTGCGTGCCGCCGCAAGCGAGTTTGCCCAAAGAGGCTACAAGACTGAAACCCTGCGCATCGTGACTCAGCCGCTGGCAGAACTCGTCAGCGGGCGCTCCGCTGATGATGCCCTGCGACTCCTGCAGGCCTTTGACGATCTGTCAGTGAGGCAAGGATTCATTCCAAGTGTTGGGCCGGCGATGATGCGCGATTCAGATGATGCGCACGTCATGCGGCTGCTCGAGAAAGCCCTGTCGACGCTGCCTAACATTCAAGCCAACAGCATCATTGCAGCCGAGGATGGGATACATTGGAACGTAATTCGTGAAAGCGCGGCGCTGGTACATTACCTGACCGCTCATGCGTCCCCGAGCCACGGAAATTTCAACTTCACGGCGACCGCGATGGTGAAGCCCTACGGACCGTTCTACCCTGGCGCTTATCACACCGGTGCCGGGAGGCAGTTCTCTATCGGTTTCGAGAGCGCGAATGTGGTTCAGGAGGTTTTCGCGCGCACCCACGGGAACTTCGCGGCCGCGCTCGCTGAACTCACCCGGCAATTGACGATTCACGCCAAGGTCGCCGAATCGGTAGCTGCCCGGGTAGCAGCAGCAAGCGGCTGGACCTTCATGGGTGTGGATCCCACTCCCGCACCGCTCGGTGATGTATCCATCGGCGCCGCAATCGAAACATACACCGGCGCGAGATTCGGATCGAGCGGCACCATGACCGCGGCTCTCATCATCACTACCGCGGTCAAGGCGGTCCCCGTCAAGCAGGTCGGATATTCCGGCCTTATGGTTCCGGTTCTGGAGGACAAGCGGTTGGCGTTGCGTTGGGCGGAGGGGACGATCACCACGGATGCATTACTCGCCTATTCTGCGGTTTGCGGTAGCGGTCTGGATACGATTCCCTATCCTGGCGACATCGGTGTCGATCAATTGGCGCGGATTTTCGGCGACGTCGCCGCACTTGCATGGAAATGGCACAAACCACTGTCGGCACGTCTGCAGCCGGTGGCGGGCAAGAAGGCCGGCGAGCTTACGGAGTTCAGCGGTCCTTTCTTGTTCAATACCAGACTGCACGAAGCACCATAGAGCAGTCGGAGCCGGGCGCGCTCTGTTACCCGCAGCGAGCGCTGGTCACGAGCTGCGGCGTGGCGATGTTAGTCCCACTGGTGGGCATTCTTGGGAAAACCGGGACGCTGTACTCTTACCACGCAAAAGCGTTGGCCGGTCGGGGCCTCCATCACCACCCAGCGCTTGAGTCGAGCTACCTCCCTGGCGCCAAGCTTAGTTAGGCGCGCCACTTCGGCAGCGATGTCGTCGGTCTCGATGTCCAGGTGTACCCGGCTTTCGTGGTCCACGCGCTGAATCTCCACCACGGGCTCGTCGGGCGGCGTCGCCAGCATGCGGTAATCGCCGCGGCTGTTCGGATGCTTGGGATCCGCGGGGCGACCCAGCGCCTCGGCCCAGAAGCGGACTGCCCCATCAAGATCAGGTGTTCGGCAGTCGATCAACACCGCGCACAGTCGGGAATGATGCATATCCTGCTGCGACTCAGGGGGCCGGAGCCAGTGCGTGCTCCGCCAGTGACAGCAGCTGCGGCGGCGTAATGGCGGACAAATCGACCGCGATTTCGCGCACTACCCGCTGATAGGTGTCGCGGTGATGCGTGCGCAGGTATTCGAGCAGATGCTCGGCCGCATTGCTCTTTCCCGTTCCGTGGCCGACCACGATGATTCTGTCGGCACCCGCCAGCGCCGCGGCGATGAGTCCGTAGTAGGCCGGATCCTCCGGAGCTCGCTGACCCTGCTCGCGTAACTGCCCCTTGTGCGTAAGGTGATGCAGAAAATGATGTGGATCGTAGGGCCTGATCTCCCGCTGTGCTGCGTTGCCGGACGCATCGATGCGGTAGATCTTTGCGTCATGATGATCCACAACCACCATCAGCATCGCAGCTGCCGGCTGCGGAGCCGTCGCCGGCGCCCGCGCATCAGGCGCCCGGCCGGCGCGCTGTAGAAAGTGCCGCACGTCGACCACCTCGGCAGCGGTAAGGTCCTTGCTGTGTGGCTCAGGCATCACCAGGCGCTGCCCGTCGACCTCAAAGGCAAGCTTGTTGTTACCCTTGACCTGCACCGCGCCCATGCTCCCGATCAACGAGAGCACGTCCTGCCATTCGAGATTGTGCGAGGTTGGATGTCTGAACAGAGCTTCCAACGTCCGCAGATGTGCGCCATGCAATGCCTTGCTGTCGTGAGACGGAGGCTGTGGTCCACTCTGAACGTCACTGTTTTTCATGGAGTACCTGTCTGTCGCGGGCGCCGGGCGGTCATTCGACCGCGCTGCCAGTGTATCAAGACTGGCTGCGCACAAAACTGATGATGTCGGATTTGCTCGTGGCGCCCGCCCGACGCGCGAGCTCGCGACCTGACTTGAACAACGCCAGCGTGGGAATGCTGCGGATGTTGAACTCACTGGCAAGGCCCGGCTCGGCGTCGGTGTTGACCTTCACCAGGCGCGTCCGGGGTTCGAGCTCCGCTGCGGCTGCGGAAAACTGCGGCGCCATCATGCGACAGGGACCGCACCACGGAGCCCAAAAATCCACCACCACCGGTACGTCGTTGCGCTCGATGTGCCTGCGGAAACTGGCAGCCGTCAGCTCGGTCACCTGGCCGGTGAACAGCGGTTGATGGCACTGCCCGCACCGCGGCGCCGCCTCGAGGCGCGCCGCGGGGATGCGGTTGACCGTCTCACAATGGGGACACACGATGTGCAGACTGTCGGCCATACCGAGACCGATGGGGACCGACCACCTGATTTCAAGACCGCAGCCAAGTCCATCCACGGCGCCTCGAACCGACGCTGGCGTCAGCTGCTCCCTCAGTCCAGCTTGAGCCAGCGCCCGGGGTGTCGCCGCGATGCCGGGAGACGATTATGCAATTGCTGCTCCCCCGCTTACTCAGCGTCAACGCAGGATTCATAGACGCCGCCACATATCTGGCACTGAAGGGTCTCTTCGCCGCCCACGTCACCGGCAATTTCGTAACGCTGGGCGCTGCGCTCGTTCTGGGGACTTCGGGCGCGCTAGCCAAAGTTCTCGCTCTGCCGGTGTTCTGCATCCTGGTGCTGCTCGCGAGACTTTGCTCATACGGTCTGCGTGCCCGCTCTCTTCCGGTGATGAGCACGCTGCTGGCGGCGCAGCTTGCGCTGATGATTCTGGCTGCAACGCTCGCCACTTCGTTTGGGCCGTTCGCGAACGCAGACGGCTATGCAGCCCTGGCGACCGGGATGATTCTGGTCGCCGCAATGGCGATTCAAAACGCCGCTCACCGGGTTCATCTACCCAGCGCACCGCCTTCAACGATCATGACGGGCACTACCACCCAGATCATGATGGATCTTGCCGATGTAATGCGGGGATTGGTGCCGGAGAAGGCAAGAGCCACTCGAGAGCGGCTCTCCCGGATGACGGTGAGCGTTCTGGCGTTCGCGCTGGGCTGTACCCTCGGTGCGCTGCTGTATGCGTGGCTCGGCGTCACGTGCTTTTGGGTACCGCCCGCTTTGGTAGTCGGCGCGCTGGCGCTGCGCAGGGAACTCGCCGACGCGGACTTGCACGACAGCTTTCCCTGAACGGGCCGGGCCGCGGCGGCCTCGTTGGCGGCGAGCCACCGCTTCATATTGCAAACGAAATGGAACCTCCGTGGGCGCGAAATATTTCGTCCATGGGACTTGCTTAAAGTCGAGGCGATGGCGAAAACCCTCACTAGCGATGCGGTGCGCAAGGCACTCGCTCGGCCGGCCTGGCGCCCGGCAGTGCTGATGGCCACCGCCGGTTTTTCGGGCTTACTGCCGCTCTGGGTGGCGCGGGCCGAGCCGCCCGGGTTTCACCATGCCCCCTCGTCCGCCGCGAGCCTCGACAACCCGTACCGCGGTCAGGCGTCGGCGGTACAAGCCGGCGGCACACTCTACGCGCAGCACTGTGCGGCCTGTCATGGACGCAGCGCCGAAGGCACCGGCAGTGTTCCGGCGCTGGCGCATGGCGTGGTGCAGAGCGTGCCGGACGGCGAGATCTTCTGGTTCATCACCCAGGGATCCCGCAGCGGCGCGATGCCTTCATGGGCTTCGCTGCCCGAACAGCAGCGCTGGCAGCTCGTCACCTATCTGAAGACCCTGGTCAATGCACCGGTCGCTGCCCCGGCGCCCGCGGCCGCAGCCCTGACGCCGATTTCAGCGCCGCCGCCACCGGCACCGTTCACGGATTTTCGCTTCGAGGCCCCGGGCGCGATGCACAAGATCACGGTCGGCGATCTGCCGGCGCCATTCGCCACCCGCTCCGCCGGTAACGCACCGACCATCGTCGCCCGCCCGCCCGAGGTGTGGCCCAAGGCACCGGACGGCTTCAAGGTCCAGCTCTACTTCGACGGTCTGGCGACACCCCGGGTTATCCACGTGGCACCCAACGGTGATGTCTTCGTCGCGGAAAGCGGCGGCGGGCGCCTCCATGTTTTCCGCGGGCTCAACGCGGACGGCAAACCCGAGCGCTCCGAGGTTTTCGCGGCAAATCTCAACAAGCCGTACGGCCTCGCCTTCTATCCCCCGGGCCCGGATCCGCAGTGGCTCTACGTGGGGGATGCCGACTCGATCATGCGCTTCCCGTACCGCAACGGTGACCTCAAGGCGACGGGCGGCGCTCAACACGTCGCCGATCTGCCGCACGGCAAAGGACACTGGACACGGGACATCGTCTTTTCTGGCGACGGCAAGACCCTGTTCGCCGCGGTGGGCTCCGGATCGAACGTCGACGACCCTGACATCACCCCGGCGGAAAGGTATCGCGCCGATATCCTGGCCTTCGATCCCGATGGCTCGCACATGCGCGTATATGCCTCCGGAATTCGCAACCCCTCGGGGCTGGCGGTCGATCCGCACACCGGTCTATTGTGGTGCACGGTCAACGAGCGCGACGGCCTCGGCGACAACCTGGTACCCGACTACATCACTTCAGTGCGCGACGGCGGCTTTTACGGCTGGCCGTGGTGGTACATGGGCCCCCACCAGGATCCCCGTTACATCGGCACGCACCCGGAGTTGCGGGAGCGGGTCATCACGCCCGACGTGCCGCTCCAGCCGCACAACGCTTCTCTGCAGATTGCTTTCTACCAGGGGCAGCAGTTCCCCGCAGGGTACCGCGGGGACATCTTCGCCTCGGAGCATGGCTCCTGGAACAAGTCGGTCCACAGCGGCTATGAGGTGATCCGCGTGCCACTGCACCACAGCGGCAAAGCCAGCGGTGACTACCAGGACTTCCTCACCGGTTTCGTGCTGCCGAACGGTCAGGTATGGGGCCGTCCCGTGGGCGTGACTACCGCGCGCGATGGCGCGTTGCTGGTGACCGACGACGGCTCGAACTCGATCTGGCGGATCAGCTACGTCGGCGGATAGCCGAGTTCAGGCAGGCTTTCAGTTCACGGCGGGAATCAGCAGCGTATAAAGAAAACGCGGTGCGCTCCGCAACGTCAGTTTCGCGGGTCGGCAGGGAATGCCCGCCAGGCTAACACGCACCGTCTTCGCATAGGAGCGGAGCTCCTCGTCCTGCCATTGGTCGTCCAGCACCTCAGCGGCCACTTCGTGCAGCTGGCTGCCCTTCCGCTCCTGGCACTCCCCCCACTGCAAGCTAAACGTATGGTTCGCATTGGTGCCACGATAAAGCATCGAGAGTACCAGTTGATCCGTGCGTGGATCGTAGGAAACCTTCGAGAAATTATCAGCTTGCAGGCCCGGCGGCCGCATGAGTACAGCGACCCCGATCCCCACAGCTGCCGCTTTCCACCGCGCGCCACGCGCGGCGCGCGCGCCAGGTGCCAACCCTTGATCGCTGTGCGTGTTCATGGTTAGGCGGTGGGGAAAGTCGCATCTATCGTCTTGCCATCTGGCATCTGACACTGACCGCGGCCTCCGCCGGTCATCCCTGCGGAAGGCTGTGCAAGCTCAAACTTGCAGCGCAGGTGCGCACCCCCCACAGTACCGAGATTGGCCACAACTCGACCCGAGTAGTGCGTAACGAAAGTCGTACCGGCGTCCCAGTCGTCAAAGGCGCCAAAGCCCCAGCCCGGACGCCATCCGCTCCAGAGCGGCCCGAGGTTCTCGACCCTCGTGTCCTTGGTGATCTCGAAGAACTGTCCGCTGTAGGTCTGTCCGTCGGCTAGCGTTGCGTTCATTGTTCCTGTGACCGGATCCGCGCCTGAGCTTTTCCAGCTGAAGGCGACCGAGTCGGCGCCCGAGGCGGTCGAGCCGAACCCCGTGCCCATGGTCGTGCAGCCTGCGGTAAGCGCGAGCAGCGCCGGCAGCGCCAGTTTCACCGTTCGATGTGTCATGTCGTTTCTCCTGATGAGGACCGGCTAACACCGTTGCCGCCGGAGTCGTGGGCGAGCATGGCAGGCGCAGGCTGCGCGCTGATGTCCCGTGCTTCGGTGAGTGTTGCAGGCGTAGCGCGCTCGGCAGCGCGATCGTCGTCAATATCCGCGTCGTGGCCATCGAGCGGGACAGGAAGCAACACTCGCCACGCCTGCGCGGGGTGGCGCACCGCCGCAACCTCGTCGCCACGCTGTTCACGAAGACTCCTGGCTGCGGTGGATGGAGAGCACACGTCCATCCTTGCGCATCTCTTCGACCACGTTCCGACAGAGGTACTCGGGGCCCGGGCCCGTGAGCTCGATCACAATGACGGATCCGGGGCGCCGGTCCAGCAAGGTCAACCGATAGCTGGCCTGATTGCTGAGGAGAGAGCTCAGGAATCCCGCATCGAGCGGGTTCGGAACGTCCGGGGTCAATTCGACACTCAACCGCATGTCGCACAGCGCGGGTGATGCTGCGGCGCTGTTACTGACCAGCACTGCGGCCAGCATCACGGCGCAGAAGACGTGACTGCGCCCCAGCCGTATGCACGCGCGCTGTAGCGCCGTCGCCATGGCTCAGCCGCCGGATGACCGCATGGCGCCGCCGACATTTGCGACTGCCGCACCGCTGGCTTGCTTTTGCGGGGCGGGGGGCAACTCGATGCTGAACAGCACAAGGTCGCACACTGTGATCAGCAGCGCTGCAAGGAAAATGAGCCATCGGTAGCGCTTCATAAGTTCCTCTGCGGATGTGCAGGGTCACCGTCAACGGATTCGCGCTGGACTGTGGGCCTCTGCGGCTGCCCAGTAGACTGAGGCGCTTTCGCCAGCAGACCGGTGCCTGTCAGAGTTGTTGTCTGCCTGCGGAGCTGCCGCGGCACTTACGTGCTGCTGGGGATCCCGGCCCGCCTGGGTATCGAAAAGCAGAACCTCGCACACGGTGATCAGCAACGCCGCACCGAGAGCGAGCCATCGATAGGTTTTCACGAGCACCTCCGCGAATGTCGTCCACTAACATCGGCCAGTGCACTCTAGCAATGGCTCACGGAGTCTCTATTGCGTCCTCGGTGAACGGCATTTCAAAAGACATACTCTTCGCGGGCACCGAACCTCCGGGCGGTCACCGCCTGCGAACCCGCGCGGGCTAACCGGGCTGCTGCCGGTTCGCCGCCTTGCCGTTCTGAGCAGCCGTGCCGCTCTGGGCAGCCGCGGGATCCTGCCAGCCACCGCCGAGCGCACGGATCAGGTCGACGCTGGCGCGCAGCTGCAGGGTATCGAGGTTGAGCGCATCCAGCTGGGTCTGCAGGGCGGCGGTCTGCGAGGTAACCACGGTGAGATAGTCGGTCGCCCCCTTGACGTACAGCGTCATCGACAGATCCAGAGTACGCTGCGCGGCGTCGACCGCGGCCTTCTCTTCCAGAGCCGCATCGTGGTAATGATTGAGGGTGGCGAGGCTGTCTTCCACCTGCTGAAACGCGGTGACGACGGTGCCGCGATAATTTGCGGCTGAGGCATCGAACTCGGCGCGTGCCTGGGCAACTTGCGCCCGGCGCAGGCCGCCGTCAAAGACGGTAAGCAGGGCGTTCGTGCCGATTGCCCAGAAAGAGCTGGGTGCGCTCAGCAGGTTGGCGAAGGCGCCACTCTCGAAACCGCCCTGGGCACCGAGAGTAAGCGTGGGAAAATACGCGGCGCGCGCGACCCCGATGTTCGCATTGGCCGCAATCATGCGCCGCTGCGCGGCTGCGATGTCCGGACGGCGCTGCAACAGGGTGCTGGGCACGCCGCTGGGAACCTGTGGAAGGTTGATGGCGACGATCTGCGGATTGATCGAGAACGTCGAAGCCGACACGCCGAGCAGCGCCGCAATGGCGTGCTCCATCAGCGCGCGCTGGGCCAGGGTCTGCGCCGCCTGCGAGCGGGCGACATTGAGCTGGGTCTGCGCCTGCGAGACGTCGAGACCGGGGGCGATGCCGGCATCGTGGCGCTGCCGCGTGACGTTGAGCGCGCGCGTGTAGGTCTTCACGGTCTCGTCGAGAATCGCGCTGTCGCGATCGAGACTGCGCAGCTGAATGTAATCATCGGCCAATTGTGCGATCAGCGACAGGCGGGCGTTCTCCAGATCCGCGCCCGCTGCGGCCGCATTGGCCTGCCCGGCGGCGACCTCGTTGCGAATCTGCCCCCACAGGTCGAGCTCGTAGCTGACGCTGCCGCCGAGCGTATTGGCGTTGTAATAGGTCGGCGTGGTGGGTCCGCGAAGTGGGTCGTTGAGCGATTCGCGAGCGCGCTCGACATCAGCACCGACGCTCAGCGTGGGGAACAGGCCCGCGCGGGCCTGATCGCTGAGCGCCCGTGCCTGCGCGTAATTGGCCAGCGCGGCCGCCAGCGTAGGGTTCCCGGCGATCAGCCGCTGCTGCAACTGGTCGAGCTCCGCGTTGTCGTAGAGCGTCCACCAGCTGTCGCGCGGCAGCCGGTCGCCCGGCTGCGCCTGCGTCCAGGGTCCCAGCTCCTTGTAGGCAACCGCAGTCGGAACGACCGGGGTCTTGAGCGGCGGCGCGAGCGAGCAGGCACCGAGGAGCAGCGCCAGCGCGGCGGCGCACCAGCGTATGCCGTTAGCCTTTTTCATTTTGGTGCTTCCTCTGACTGACGTCGGCGTCGAGTGCGCCCCCACCGGTGACGCGAACGCTGGCGCCCGTGCCGATTCCATCGGGAGGGTTTTCGATCACATGGTCGTTCGGGGTGAGGCCAGAGGCGATCTCGACCACCGCGCCCAGGTCGCGTTCCAGCGCTACCGGCTTGATCAGTACGCGGTCGCCAGCGTCGACGGTGGCGATCGAGAGTCCCTTGGCGTCGAAAATCAGCGCGCTCGAGGGCACGCGCAGCACCCGGGTGGCGGCGGCCATTTGCAGATGGATGCTGGCGTAGTCCCCCGGCATCATCTCACCGGCGCTATTGTCAACGATGAGCTGCATCAGCGTCGTGCCGCTGCTGGCGTTGACCGCCTGAGCGGAAGCTTCCACGGTTCCGCTATACGTCTTGTCGGGATGTTCCGGCACGCGGATCGTGGCCTGGGTGCCGGGCGGCACGCTCGGCACGTAGTTCTGCGGCACGTTGACATACACGCGCAGCTTGCTGGTATCGGAGACCACGAACAGCTCCGCGCCGCCTGCCGCGCCGACATTGATCAGTGCGCCGATATCGGTCTCGCGGGCGGTGACGACGCCGTCGAACGGCGCGCTCAGATGTTTGAAGCCTTCCTCGGCGACCAGGCGGTCGAGGTTCGCCTGCGCCGCCTTCACCTGGGCGATATTGGCGTGCAAGGCGAAGGTGCGCTGGTCGACGTCCTGCTTGGCGACGGCATCGGTACCGGCCAGCGACTGCCAGCGCTCGGCGCTGATTTGCGCAAGTCTGGCATTGGCTTTGGCGACGCTCAGGTCGGCGCGCGCCTGCATGAGCTGCTGGTCGAGATCCGGCGTATCGATTTCGCCCAGCACCTCTCCGGCCTGCACTTTGTCGCCGATGTCGTGCCGCCAGCTCTTCAGGTAGCCCGGCACGCGAGCGTAGATCGGTGCGCGAATGTAGGCTTCCAGGCGTCCGGGCAACTGCAACCCCGCATGATCCTGGGCATCGGTGGGTGCCACGATCGCCACGGTGGGCACGGCCTGCGTTTCGGTCAACTGGCGCAGGCGCGCGCTTTGCGCCGCGCGGGAAACCATGCCGTGCGCCACGATGACCACGGCGACGAGTACGAATGCCCCGGCCGCCCAGCGCAGCCGGTGCAGCACGAGACGGTCGGTATTGCGATCAGGCTGGGACATGGGTCGCTCCTAAGCTGGATTGCGGCGCCGGCTGTGGGCGGTAGCGCCGATGAATCATGCTGAACACCACCGGGACGAAGAACAGCGTGGAGACGGTGGCGAACAGCAGGCCGCCGATCACCGCGCGGCCGAGCGGCGCATTCTGCTCGCCGCCTTCGCCCAGGCCGAGCGCCATCGGCAGCATACCGATCACCATGGCGAGCGCCGTCATCAGCACCGGGCGCAGGCGCACGAATCCGGCCTCGAGCGCGGCCTGGGTCGCATCACCGAGCTCGTTGAGCTTCTCGCGCGCGAAACTGATGACCAGCACGCTGTTTGCGGTCGCCACCCCCATGCACATGATCGCCCCGGTAAGCGCCGGCACCGACAGAGTGGTGTGTGTTGCAAACAGCATCCAGATGATGCCGGCCAGCGCGGCCGGCAGCGCCGTGATGATGACAAACGGATCGCTCCACGACTGGAAGTTGATGACGATCAGCAAATAGACCAGCACGATGGCGCCGAGCAACCCGAACAGCAATCCGGAGTAGGCGCTGTTCATGGTCGCGGTCTGACCGACCAGGGCGACGATCGCGCCTTTCGGTTTGTCCTTGGCGTTGCGGACGATGATCTTCTGGATGTCGCTCGACACCGCGCCCAAATCGCGCCCCTGCGTGGTCGCGTAGATCTCCACCATCGGCGCGATGTCATACTGCGACACCACCGCGTTGCCGTGGCTGCGGCGGATATCCGCGATGCCGCCGAGCACCGTGGTGGGCGTGCCGCTGGCGTTGATCGGCAGATTGCGCAGCGCCGGCAACGTGTCGATCTGGTATTGCGGCGTCTGCAGCGCAATCGGGTAAGTGACGCCGTTCTTCTCGTTCAGCCAGTAGGTGGGCGCAACCTGGATGGAGCTCGCCAGATTGACGACCATGCTGTCGGTCACGTCGGCAGCGGTCACGCCGGTATATTGAGCGCGGGTACGGTCGAGATTCACATCGATCGTCGGTAGTGCGGCGGACTGCTGGATGCGCGCATCGGCAACCCCGCTGATATGGCGGATCTGCGCCAGCAGTCGGTTGGCGTAGACATAGTCCGCGGCGAGATCGTTGCCTCGGATCTGCAGATCGATCGGTGCCGGCGCGCCGAAATTGAGAATCTGGCTGACGATATCGGCAGGCAGAAACGCAAAGGTCATGCCGGGAAAGCGGCGCGGCAGCTGCTGCCGCAGCAGCTTGACGTATTCTGCGGTCGGCGGGTGCCCGGCGTTCAGCGAGATCTGGATATCGCCGTCCGACTCATTGATCGTGCCGGTGTTGTTGTAGATTGTGTTGATGGACGAGACATAGGTACCGATATTGTCCGCCACCGCTGCTACCTGCGCCGCCGGGATCACTTGGCGAATCGCCTGCTCCACATCGGCGAACCGCGCCGCGGTCTCTTCGATCCGCATCCCGACCGGCGCACGCACGTGCAGCAATATCTGACCGCCATCGACCTGCGGAAAGAAATTCCGGCCGAGAAATGGCGCCAGCAGAAACGAGACCAGAATGAAGCCGAGGAAGCCGCTGAGGAACACCCGGCGATGCCCGATGGCGAGCGCCAGCAGCTCGTGATACCCGGTGCGCAGGCGCTCGAACCGCGCCTCGAAGCTGCGCTGCAGGCGCACCAGCGGGTTCTTCGACGCCAGCGGCTCGAGGCCGCTGTGGTGCTCGGCGCCGGCGACGTGCGGGCGCAGCAGGTATTTCGCCAGGGTCGGCACCAGGGTACGCGACAGCAGGAAGGAGAACACCATCGCGAACATGACGCTCTCGGCCATCGGCACGAACAGGAAGCGCGCCACGCCGTTGAGGAAGAACATTGGAATGAATACGATGCAGATACACAGCAGCGACACGAACGCCGGCACCACGATCTGCGATGCGCCGTCCAGGATCGCCCTTTCCACATCCTTGCCCTGCTCGAGATGGTAGTTGATGCTCTCGATCGTGACCGTCGCCTCGTCGACCAGTATGCCCACGGCGAGCGCGAGACCTCCCAAGGTCATGATGTTGAGCGTCTGCCCAATCGCGGAGAGCGCAGCGATCGCGCCGAGGATCGACAGCGGAATCGAGGTGGTCACAATCAGCGTCGAGCGCGCGCTGCCGAGGAACAGCAGGATCATCAGGCTGGTCAGCGCCGCGGCGATCACCCCTTCGCGCACCACGCCACTGATTGCCGCGCGCACGAAGATCGACTGATCACCGATCGGCTTGATGTCGAGCGCATCGGGGAGCGAGGGTTTGATGATCGTCAGCATCTTCTTGATGCCGCTGACGATGTCGAGCGTCGAGGTGGCGCCGCTCTTGAACACGCTGATCAGCACCGAGCGGTTACCGTCGACGTGGACGATATTGGTCTGCACCGCATTGCCGTCGTGCACCTGGGCCACGTCGTGCATGTACACCATCGCGCCGCCCACGTTCTTGATCGGCAGGTCGCCGAGCTCGGCGATCTCCGCCGGCGCGCTGTTGAGATTGATGTTGTATTCGAAATTGCCGATCTTTTCCGAGCCG
>JABCZO010000041.1 GCA_013289615.1 Gammaproteobacteria bacterium | reverse complement strand
CACCGCCGAACGCAACCCTGCTCCCCCGGCGCTGGTTCTCATGGGTCTGGATCGTGCCGGCGGTAGCGGCCGCGATCGTGATCGGGCTTGCGGTGCGCGCGCTGGTTGACCGCGGACCGCTGATCACGATCTCGTTCACTGACGCCGAGGGCCTGCAGGCCGGCGAGACCAGGATTCGCCACAAGGATGTGGATCTGGGCACGGTCGAGTCCCTGTTCCTTACTACCGACATGTCGCACGTGGTAGTGCGGGCGCGCATGCGGCGCTCGGCGGTCGCGCACCTCACGTCAGCCACGCGCTTCTGGATCGTGCGGCCGCGGGTCGGCTTCGGCGGAATTTCAGGACTGTCGACACTGGTGTCCGGCTCCTACATAGAAATGTACCCGGGCGAGGGTGAGCCGGAGCGCAGCTTCATCGGACTGGACGAACCGCCCGCCATCATTCCCGACACGCCGGGGCGCTCGTTTACCCTGCACGCCAACGACCTCGGTTCGCTGGTGAGCGGATCACAGATCTCCTACCGTGGCGTGCCGGTTGGCGAGGTCGAGGGTTTCGCCCTCGACCGCCAGCATCACCAGATCGAAATCTATGCCTTCATCCGCTCGCCCAATGAAGGCCTGATACATCCCGAGTCGCGCTTCTGGAATTCCGGCGGTGTCGATGTGTCGGTCGGGGTAACCGGGCTGCGCTTTCGCGCCTCGTCGTGGCAACAGCTGGTCTCAGGCGGCATTTCGTTCGACACCCCGGACGCCGTGCTCGCCAATGCGCCCAGCGACGCCGGGGCCGTGTTCCGCCTGTATGACAACCAGGACGACGCCCACCAGGATCCGCACGGCCCGACGCTCCTCTACCGCGTGAACTTCACCGGCGCCGCTGCCGGCGCCGTCGGCCCCGGCACCACGGTACAGATGCTGGGCGCCACGATCGGCCAGGTGACCGAAGCCCATCTGCAATACGACGACCAGGCACAGCTGATGTTCACCCGCGTCACGCTGCAGCTCGATCCGAGCCGGATCGAGATCGTGCATCGTCGCATCGCCGCGGCAGCCGAGACGCCGGCGGCCGACCCTGCGGCGGCCTTCCGCGCGCGGCTCTCGAACCTTGTGACGCGCGGCTTGCGCGCGCAGGTAACAACGGCAAATTTCCTGACCGGAATAAAGGTGATTTCGCTCGACATGGTGCCCGACGCGCCGCCGGCGCGCATCGAGCAGGTGGACGGCTATGCGCAGCTTCCGAGCGGCAATTCCACCGAGATCGCCGAGATCCTTGCCAGCGTGAAGAGTGTGGTGCATCACATCGACACCCTGACCGCCGGGCCGGAACTCGGGCACGCGATCAAGGAACTCGATCGAACGCTCGGCAATCTCGATCGCGTCACCGCAGAGGTCCAACCGCAGATCAAACCGCTGATTGACAGCCTGCGCGAGACTGCAGACGCGGCGCAGCGGACTCTGCAGGCGGCGCACCATATGCTGGGCAGCAGCGCGGCCAGCGGTATCGATCTGCCACGCCTGATCCGCGAGCTGACCGAAGCCGCGCGATCGATACGTGCCCTCACCGATTATCTCGACCAGCATCCGGAAGCACTGATCCGCGGCCGCAAGGGAGACGAGCAATGAGCTGCAGCTGGCTGCGAGCGGTGGGAATGCTGGGTTTTGCGCTGCTGCCCGGCTGCGGCTCGAGCCCGCCGACGCGCTTTTATATCCTGAACGACATCGCGCCAACGACGCAGCCCGCGGCGGTAGCGAACCGGATTGCGGTGCGCGTCGAACCGTTGGCGATCGCGCCGGAGGTCGATCGACCCGAACTCGTCACCCGCAGCGGACCCAACCGCGTGCATGTGGCGGGCCTGGAACGCTGGGCCGCGCCGCTTCCCGGCCAGATACGCCGCGTCCTATCCGATGATCTTTCCGCGCGTCTGCCGCCGGGACTCGTGGCCAATCCGGATGAGCCGGCCACGAGCGAGCCGCGTCGAGCTCTGACCATCGCGATCGAGGAATTCTACGGCGATGACAGCTGCGCAGTTAGCCTGCGCGCCGGCTGGTCGCTCGCCAACCCGCACGCAAACGTTGTGCGTGGATCCGAGCAGGTACAGATTCCCCCCAGCGCACCCTGCAGCGGTGAGCTAGCGGCCGCGATGAGCCGGGCACTGGCCGTGCTGGCCGACAGACTTGCGCAGGTGATTGCCGCGGACTGAGCGGGTAGCGCGTCAGCGATGTGACCGGAAAAGACCCCAGAAAATCGGTGCCGGCAGAGAGATTTGAACTCCCGACCAACGGTTTACAAAACCGCTGCTCTACCACTGAGCTATGCCGGCGTCACTGAAAGCAAATGCGCGCGGATTTTATCAGCCGCCGGAGGCTTTGGCCGGACAGTCAGCGACCTGCAAGCCGGGGCCGCTCTGAAATTGCTTCGGTTGCAGATCCGCATCGGAGGCCTTCAGGTCCACATCGAGCCAGTGCACGCTGACGCTACGCTGGTGCAGGTCCAGCACCGGCTTGAAACCGAGTTGACGCACCTGCTCGGCCCGGCGGACGGCGTGCGTCTGGTCGCTGAAGAACCCGACCGACACGCGGTCCGACTGCTCGGGCTGTGTCATCGCCGCGGCGTCGTGAATACCGGCGGCGTTGAGGCGGGCAAGCACGCTGCGTTGGGCGGCCGCCGTGAGTTCACCGATGTACACCCAATAGCCGTCGGCCACGCTCGAATCCACGGCGCGATCGCGCACCGCCCAGCCATGGGCTCGCATCGCATCGCTTGCAGCCGTCACTGCAGTGGCATCGGGAAACGGGCCAATGGTGCGGCAACGGGTGGGAGCAGCCGCGGCGCTGACCGGCGCAATCTTCACCAGCTCCAGCGTCGGCACCGCGGGGCTGGCCGGCAGCGCCGCGACGGCCTCCCTCGGCTTGCCGACCCAATGTCCCCAGGCAAGGAATGCCAGATTCAGGAACAGCAGCGCATATAGGAGGTTACGCACGCGCCGATTTTATGCGATCTGGTGCCCGGGCGGTGGCGAGCACCGCCAGGCCCCGTAGCACCAGGTCGTCCTGGCGCCAATAGCGGCCCTGCAACAGCGGCGTAATCGCTACCGCTGCCCCGCCGGAAAGGATCAACCGCGGGCGGCGCCCGAGCTGCGAGCGCGCCTCGCTCATGGCATGCCCGATCAGCGCCGCGCAGGCGTGGCGCGCACCGGCCAGCAGCGCCGCATGAGTGTCGTGCGCAAACAAGGCAGCGGGCCTGCTCCGGCTCGCGGATGATGTGCGCGCGTGCCCGATCCCAAACACCTGATCGAAGCTGGACGCAGCACCCCAGCCGCCGGCACGGCGCCGAATTCCGGCGGTGTGCTCGAGCAGCGATTCGATCATGAGCCGCGGACCAGGAACGAGGCTACCGCCGAAATGGCGGCCGGCCGCGCCGAGCAGATCAATCGTCATCGCCGTACCCAGACCAACCAGGCACAGATCCTTGCCTGGATGCTCATGCCGCGCGCCGATCAGACCGACCCAGCGATCCACCCCAAGGCGCCAGGCTTCACGATAGCCATTGCGCACTCCGGCGGCGGCGGCCCGGCTGCGTGCGAATTGCGGTGCTCCGAGACCGGCGCGGCGTGCCGCCGCTCGGATCTGCCGCTCCACCGCGCGACCGGCGACGTTGCAGGCAAAGATGCTGTCGGGAGTCCCGCACGCCTTGAACAGGCGCGACCAGACCAGGGCCGAACTGCGCAATGTGCGGATCTCCACTACCCCGTGTGCGGCGAACGGCTGCGCGCGCCGGTAGCGCCGGCGCACGATGGCCCATTTGAGCCGCGAATTGCCGATATCCAGCAGCAACAGGTTCACGACAGCGCTCGCGCCGACACCTCGCCGGTGACGAATCGCTGCAAGCCGTCGCGCGTCTGCAGACACAGCGCCCCGTCGCTATCGATGCCGCGTGCATGGCCGGCAACGCTGCCACTGTCGGAGCTGATCACCACCGGCTTTCCGGCCAGCGCATCGGCATCGCGCCATTCGCCGGCGAAGGCGGCGAAACCGTCGCTCTCGAACTGTGCCAACCCGGTTACCGTGCTGCCGATCAGGGCTGCCGCGAGCCGATTGCGATCGGGCTGCCCGGCCCCCAGTCCGCTCATATCTGCCGCCTGCGTGCCGCTGGCCGCGACTTGCCGCAACGCCGTGTCCCCCAGCGCAACGTTCAATCCCAGTCCGATCACCACGTAAGCCGGCCCGCCGGCTTCGGCGCGCAGCTCGATCAGGATGCCACCGAGTTTGGCGTTGCCGACCACCAGATCGTTGGGCCACTTGAGCGCCGCTCCGCTGATGCCCATCTGCGCCATGGCGCGCAGCGCGCATACCCCGATGGCCAGACTGAGCGCGCTGATATCGCGCGGCAGCGATTCGAAGCACCAGCCGATCGACAGGCAGATCGCCCCGCCCGGCGGCGCGAACCAGCTGCGCGCGCGCCGGCCCCGGCCCGCGGTCTGGTATTCCGCCGTCAGGAAATCAAAGTGCCCGACCGGTGGCACGTCGCGCAGCAGTAGATCGCTATTGGTCGAGCCCGTGCGCCAGACGCACAGTCCGGTGCGCAGGCCGGCGGCGACCCTGCCCGGCAGCAGGTTGACGATGTGCTCGCGCTCGAGCAGTGCCGTGGCCGCCGGCAATCGATAGCCCCGGTTCGCTACCACATGCACGCTGACACCGAGCGAGCGCAGCGCTGCGATCGCCTTCCAGATCGCGTTTCGGCTCACACCGCAATCCGCAGCCAGCCTGGTTCCGGGATGCAATTGACCGTCCGACAACAGGCGGTAGACGCGCTTTGGTAACGGCTCGAGTCCGCTCATGCCTGGGTTGCCGGTACTTCAGCCAGCATGCAGCGCACGCTGCCGCCGCCCACGCTCTCGATGGTGGCAATGTCAGCCGCAATTACCCGATCGACGCGCTCGCGCAGCCGGTCCCAGGCGCAATGATCGAGCTGTTGCAGTGCCGAGCATGCCCGCTCGGACAGCGCCAGCACCGAGCGCTCGCCGCCACTGGCATCCGTGCCGCGTAGCTCGAGTATGTTGGCGCCGAACCCGGACATGGCCGGCAGCGTAATCCGGATGATCTCGCGGCCACTGGCGCCAAGTCGCTGCAGCACGCGGTCACGATCCGCCGTATCGATTGCCTCGGCGCACACCACCGCCCAGTGCGAGCCAATGCTCAGCATGACGTTGGTGTGATAGATCGGGGTGCCGCCGCTGCCGCGCGCATCGAACAGCATCGCTTCATAGCGCATCAGCGCCGACCATTCGCGAACCAGGGATTCGTCGGTGCGTGCCGATCTGCAGGCGTACGCGATCCGGTGCACGTGATCGAGCACCAGGCTGCCGGTGCCTTCGAGCATGCGCTCGTGTTGCTCATGGCTGGAGAGGTCGAGCAGGCGCGTGCGCTGGAAGCCCAGCTGCCGCTCGACCGCCGCCACTATTTCCATGCGGCGCTCGGTGCGCCGATTGGGAGCGTGCATTGGATACACGACGATGGTGCCGTCGGCGTGGAAGCTGACCCAGTTGTTCGGGAATACCGCATCGGGCTTGACGGGCTCGCCGCTGTCGTCGACTACGCATACCCTCACCCCGGCGGCTTCGATGCCGGCCGCTAACGCGGCGAATTCAGCGCGTGCGCGCTCGGCAGTATCCGGCAGTTGCGCGGCCTGCTGGAATCGATTGCTGGCGGCGGTCTGGCCGTTATAGCCGAAGCACGCGGGTCGCACGAGCAACGCGCCGTGCGCGCATTGCGTGCCGGCATCGACTGAATCTGCCATTACCGGATCGGTGAAGCAGCGCTGAACATCAGAGGGGCGCATAGATGAATCCGACGGCGATCATACTGCAGCGGCACTGCCGCCGTGCGGTTGCAATCGGCCCTTAAGGAGCATAGTTTTTATCGCACACTTGCCAATGGGTACGGGGTAGCTGTTCATGCGAAAGCCGATCTGGTGGGCCGCCGGGGCCGTGATTCTGATCAGTGCCGTGGTGCTGTTCTTTTCCTGGCGCGCGCACCGACTGGCGCAGCTGCCGGCAGTGAATCTCACCACCGTCACGCCTGAAGCGCCGGCACCGGCCATCCGCAATCCGCTGCCGGAAGGCCCAGCCAACGCGGCGGCGCCCCTGCCCGCACTCGACGAGAGCGATGCGCCATTGCACGATGCGCTCGGCGAAGTCATGGGCAAACAGGCCGTCGACCGCATCTTCAAGCCCGAGCTGCTGGTGCGCCATATCGTGGTCTCGATCGATAACCTGTCGCGCCGGCATCTGGCCGTAGAGCTGCGACCGACCAAGCCGCTGGCCGGTGCGTTCATCGCCACCGGCAACGATCAGCAGGGAACCATCGACGTGGCCAATTTCCAGCGCTACGTACCCTATGTGCAGGCAATCCAGGGGCTCGATGTCAAACGGCTCGCAGCGCTTTATGTGCGTTTCTATCCGCTGTTCCAGCAGGCCTATCAGAGCCTCGGCTATCCGAATGGCTACTTCAATGACCGCCTGGTGGTGACCATCGACAACCTGCTGGCCGCCCCCGACATCACCACCGATATCGCCCTGGTGCGGCCCAACGTGATGTTCCAGTTCGCCGACCCCAAGCTCGAAGAGCTCTCGGCGGGACAGAAGCTGATGCTGCGCATGGGCCCGACCAACGCCGCCGTCATCAAGGCCAAGCTGCGTGAGCTGCGCGCCCAGGTGACCGACCGCACGCGCGACGCCGAGCGCACGCGCGCCACGAATGCGCCTGCCGGCAGCAGTTCTTCGGGCGCTCACTAAGGGCGGCCGTTGAGCAGATTCGAGGGCGAATACTGATCGGTCAGCACGCGCGCGCCCGGGTCCCAGTCGGGATGGGTTGAAAACATCAGCAGCACTGTCGATGTCGAGAATCCGTACGGCTCGAAGGCCGCCGCGAAATGACGGCTGTTGAGCGTGGCATCATAGATCGACGGCAGCGCGCCATTGGCTGCCAGGATGACTCGATTACCGCTGTGCAGGTTGTAGAACTCGCCGAATACGCTGCTGTAGGTGACCGATTCGTTCTGATAGAGCTGGCTGGATGAGAAGGTATTGGCGGCAACGATCCCGTCCGGCTGCAGCAGCGCGCGCACCTCGCTCAGGAACTCGCGCGTCAGCATGTGCTCGGGAATGTACTGGTGTTCGTAGGCATCGAGCATGATCAGCTCGTAGCGCTTGCTGGCACGCAGCGCCTGTCGCACGTACGCACGGCCATCCTGTACGGTCAGATGAACGTGTTCGTCCGGCCGGAAGCCGAAGTACTGCTGCGCGACGGCCACGACCGCCGGATCGATCTCGACCACGTCGATGGCCGCGTTCGGCAGCAGTTTTTCCAGCGTTCGCGGCAACGTGCCGCCGCCGAGACCGATGATCAGGATGCTGTGCGGTTCGGGTTTCAGGTACAGCGCGCCCAGCATCATCCGCGTGTACTCGAACACCAGCCGATCAGGCTGCTTCAGATCGATGCAGGTCTGGCGCCCGATCGCGCATAGCCTGGTAAAACAAAGGCAACGGGTATTTCCGTCTTCGTAGACGAACACTTCGCGATACAGCGACTTCTCGGAGTGAACCAGCCGTTGCCCGGCCGCGGCGGCAAAGCTCGCCAGCAGCAGCAGTCCGAGGGTGCAGGCCCGGCCGCGTCGCACTCGCCAGGCCGTCACACGTCGACCGCGACAGGTTGCAGCCAGGCGATCACTCCGATAACGCCTGAAACGCCCAGCATCAGCATCAGAATCTGGTTCACCTCGAGATATAGCACCAGGTAGAACGAGGTCAGGATGGTGCCGGCGGCACTGCCAAACGTAGAGACAAAGTACAGCCTGCCGGCGAGCTGCCCGGCGCTTGCCCGGTCCGGCACCAGCAGGCGTACCGCGTACGGGGACACCATGCCGGCGACGCAGGTCGGCAGGAAGAACAGCAGCGCGGCCGCGACCAGCGAGCCAAAACGCGGGTCGCCGATGTGAGCCGACAGGTGCTCGAGCAGACTGTCGGCCGCCAGCAGGACCGGCAGAGCAGTGGCTGCGGCGGCCAGCAATATCAACCCCAGGCGCTGCAGGCTCGGCGCGTGCAGCGAGGCTCGACCGCCCCACAGGTAGCCCAACGAGAGCGCCAGCATGAAGACGGTGATGATGGCACCCCAGACGTAGATGCTGCTGCCGAAGTACGGCGCCAGCAGTCGCCCGCCTAGCAGTTCGATAGCCATGACAAAAAAGCCCGACCAGCCGGCAACCAGGTACAGCAGAAATCGGTACATCAGCCAAGTCTAGCGCGCACCGCCACTCCGTTTGACAGCATTGACGGGCAACACTAGTGTTTGCGCAGCGCCCGCCGACAGAACCATCGGCGTTTTCACCAGTCTTACAGGCCTCGATGCCGCAATTGCCTGACCTCCCTCGCCGCCAGCTCGCACCCACGATCCTGGCGGCCTCGATCCTTGGCCTCAGCATGGCCTGTGCCACCGTGAGGTCGACCGCGCCCGCCAATCCTCTGCTGTCGGGCCACTGGCAGCTGGATAAGTCCGCCAGCGATCTGGTGGACACGAAGGTGAGCACGGCGATCGCAGCCTGGCAGGCAAAGCTGCGTAAGCGCAGCGGCTACCCTGATGCCGGCAACGCCGGCAATGCCGGCGGCGGCTATGGCGGTCACGGCGGACACCACGGCGGGCCGGGAGGCGGTGCTCAGGGTGGCAGCAGCGTTGACCAGAGCGGCGACACTTCGGGCGAGGAGTTCGACATGTTGCGGCCGCTGGCGCCCGATTTCGCCGAGGTACGCCGCCGGCTGGTGCAGGTATTGACCCCACCGGACCGGGTCAGGTTCGATACCGGTACGGAGTTCGTGCGCATCACACCCGACAGGGTGCCGCCGCGCGACTACCGCACCGACGAAGAGTTCTCCCGCATCGACGAATACGGCACCGCCAGGATCGATGCCGGCTGGTCCGGGGATGTCTTTGAGCTACGGGCGCGTTACTCGAGTCACGCTACGCTCATCGAGCACTACGCGGTAGACGCGCGCACCGATACCCTGACCGTGACATATCACCTGAACGATCCGATGGTCGGGAAAATCGAGGTCAGCAGCGCTTATCACCGCGGATGAAGCACGGCGCGACTTCGTGCGCGGGCGGCATGCTCAGAGCGCGGAGTCGTCGGTCTCGCCGGTACGGATTCGCACCACGCGCTGCAGTTCGCTGACGAATATCTTGCCGTCACCGACTTTGCCGGTCTTGGCTGTTTTCACGATCGCATCTATTACCTGATCGACCAGCTCACCGCGTACTGCAATATCAACGCGCGCCTTGGGCACGAAATCGACCACGTATTCGGCGCCCCGGTACAGCTCGGTATGTCCGCGCTGGCGGCCGAAGCCCTTGACCTCGGTCACGGTCATTCCCGACACACCCAGCTCCGACAGCGCCGCACGTACTTCATCCAGCTTGAACGGTTTGATGATGGCGGTGATCAGTTTCATACCCGATTCTCCGATGTCATGGGCCCAATCCTATCAGCTGGCGCCTTCCATCTGCGATTGGCTGTAATTCTCCAGTCCGACCCGTTGCACCAGATCGAGCTGCGTTTCCAGCCAATCGATGTGCTCTTCCTCGGACTCGAGGATGCGTTCGAATATCTCGCGCGACACGAAGTCGGCGAGCCGCTCGCAATCAGCGATCGCGGCTTTCAGATCGACATGGGCGGCACGCTCTAGCTTGAGATCGCATTCGAGGATTTCCGGCAGCGTCTCACCGATCAGCAGCTTGCCCAGGTCCTGCAGGTTCGGCAGGCCCTCGAGGAACAGGATGCGTTCGATCAGCCGGTCGGCATGCTTCATCTCGTCGATCGATTCCTCGTGTTCGTGCTGCCGCAGGCGCTTCAGGCCCCAGTTGCCGTAGATGCGCGAGTGCAGGAAGTACTGATTGATCGCGGTGAGTTCGTTTTTCAGCACCGTGTTCAGGTGCTGCACTATCTTGATATCGCCCTTCATGCCTGGCTCCCGCTGCCACTGGTCAGTATTTCAGTAACGACCGTCCGACGACGGACAGCCTAGCACCGCGCGGTGATCGCTGGTCAGGGGCATGCTTGAAGGAAGTTCAGGGCCGAACGGCCCGGGGAGTCGAGCTCAGGCAGCCACAGCGGTCGAGGCGCCGGCCTTGGCACGCTGGCAATCGCGTATCACTTCGCGGGCACAGTCCTCGCACTGACCGCAGCAGCCGCCGACCGGCAGCTTCATCTGCACATCGCCCAGCGTGCGCGCACCCTGCTCGACGGCGCGACGAATCTGGCGCTCGGTGATGCCGTGGCAGACGCAGACGTACATGGCGATTTCCGGTCCTGCGGGCCTTGTGCCCATGCTGAAAGACGACTTTGCAAGGCTACATGCAAATGCGAATGATTGTCAATTCGATGTACCATAACGGGCCGTCGCGCCTGTCAAAACAAGACTTTGGGCCTGTCCCAGCGATGCCGGTGTGCGTCGGGGCCTTATTCGACCAGGTGGAAGCGGACCTTCACCTTGTCGTCTACCACGTCGTTCCATTCCTTATCGCCAATGCCGAAGTAGGCGCGCGAAATCTCGAACGCGCCATCGAACACCATCGTGCTGCCGGCCTTGCCGACGGTCACCGGTACCGTCAGCGTCTGCGTCTTGCCCTTCAGGGTCAGGGTTCCGGTGGCATCGAAATGACCCGCCGCGCCGGGCTTGACCGAGGTCGAGATGAAACTCGCCTTGGGGTAGGTACCACTGTCCATCCAGGCCTTCTTGCGCACCTCCGCGTCATAGTCCGTGGATCCCAGGTCGAGGCTGCCGGTATCGACTTCCAGGGCCGCCTTGGCGGCGTTCGGCTGCGCCGCGTTGTAGTCGATGCGGCCGTTGAACCTCTTCAGCGGTGCGTCGACCGGCACGCTCTCCTGCCTGAAGGTGGCAATGATGCTGCTCTTGGAGGCATCGATGGTCGGGTCACCGGCTGCCGTCGCCACAAAGGCGGCGGTCAGGGCGATCGTGCTGAACCACGGTGAATTGCGTTCCATCGGCGACTCCTTGGGTCCAGGACTTCAGGCACCCCGTGTCACGGGCGCTGCCACGAGAGCATGCGCTTTAGCGTCGCATCGCGATCGAAAAAGTGGTGCTTCAGCGCGGCGGCCACGTGCAGCAGCACCACCAGGAACAACGTCCATGCCAGCGATCCGTGCACCTGGACCAGCACATCGGCCAGATGTTTATTCTTCGACACCAGGTCCGGCAACTGCCACAGCTTCAGGTACACCACCGGATAGCCGGAGGCGGAGCTGTACATCCAGCCGACGATCGGCGTGACGATCATCAACAGGTACAGCAGCCAGTGGGTGGCATGCGCGGTGACGCGCTGCCAGCGTGGCATTGGTTCATCGGGCGGTACCGGATGCGTCAGGCGCCAGAGCAGGCGAATGAGCACCAGCCCCAGCACCGTGATGCCGATCCACTTGTGATAGGAGTAAAGCTTGAGCTTTCGAGGGCTCATGTGAAGATCGGTCATGGTGGCGCCAAGTGTGAAACCGGCGGTGATCAGCAGCGCGATGAACCAGTGGAGCACGACGGCAGTGCGGGTATAGACGGGGTGGTGCTGCACGGAAGCCTTCTCTCCAGCGACCGCAGGCGGGCCGCAGACCACGGCATGGTAGTAACTGGCGCCCATCGGGTCAAAACCGCGCCCTGAGCCCAAAGTTATCCGCCGGTCAACTCGGGGCGGAAAACGCAACGGCAAATACCCGCCATCAGCGGTGACGCAGGCGCAGCGATTCCCAGCCCCCGTCCGCGGTCCAGCCTCCGTCCACCAGCAGAGCATGTCCGTTGACAAAAGCGCTCTCCTGGGGATCCGCCAGGAATGCAATGGCCCTGGCAATATCATCTGGCCTGGCAAATCGCCCCATGGGTACGCGTCCCGTGATGTCGGTGTCTGTGTAACCACCTGCTGCCTGGTCGGTCAGGTCCATTCCGGTTTTGACCCAGCCGGGACATACCGCATTGACACGCACCCCTCTTCCTCCCCATTCGGCCGCCAGCGTACGCGTTAGCCCGATAAGCCCGTGCTTCGACGCGTTGTAGGCAGCACGGTCTGCAATGCCCACGACGCCTGCAACCGACGCGACATTGATGATGCTGCCGGCGCCCTGCGCGAGCATCATCGTGCCGATAGCCTTGGACAACAGAAACGGCGCAACGAGGTTGATCTCGAGCACCCGGCGATAGTCCGCTGCGGAAAGGGATTCAGCCGGTGCGATCAGGCTGATCGCGGCGTTGTTCACCAGCACGTCCGCGCGCCCGAAACGCGCCCTGGCCGCCTCGGCGATCTGGCCAACAATCTCCTCGTCGACAATATCGCCCAGCACATCTACGACGGCTGCGCCTCGCTCGCGCACAGTTCTCAGCGTCTCCGTCGGAGGACACCGGTCAGTGAGGACCAAACTGTAACCCCGCTCCGCCAACAGCTCGGCGGTATGCCTGCCGATGCCCTGGGCCGCGCCCGTCACGACCGCAATTCGCGCCGCCTTAGTCATGATGCCGCCTCGTGCTGTTGTGGCGAATAATGCCATTCGACTCAGTTCGCCGCTGCATGGGTGGAACCACATGGTCGGCAACACAAGCGACAGTCCGATCACGCAGGCGAGCGTGCAGGGCATTCTTGAGCGCGGAGGAAACCGCGGCGATTAAGGTACAGTATTGACCTCGCCCTGGCCCCGAGATCGAGGACACGGTCAACCACATGCCCCGACTCATACCGGTAACCCTGATTCCCGGCGACGGCGTCGGCCCGGAAATCGTCGAGGCCACGCTGGCCGCGCTCGATGCCCTCGGAGCACCGTTTGAGTGGGACCGCCAGATTGCCGGACTTGAAGGCGTGAGGGCGGCGCAGGATCCCCTGCCACCGGCGACCTTGGCCAGTATTCGTCGCACCCGGCTGGCGCTCAAAGGTCCGCTGGAGACGCCTTCCGGCGGCGGCTACCGGAGTTCCAATGTGCGGCTGCGCGAGGAGTTCAAGCTTTACGCGAACCTGCGTCCGGCCCGCACGCTTGTTCCCGGCGGCCGCTTCGACAATGTCGACCTCATCGTGGTGCGCGAGAACCTCGAGGGGCTCTACATCGGCCATGAGCACTATGTGCAGATCGACGACGATCCGCATGCGGTCGCAATTGCCACCGGCATCAACACGCGCGCGGGCAGCCGCCGGCTGCTCGAGTATGCATTCGCCCACGCCATTGCCACCGGCCGCAAGAAAGTAACGATCGTACACAAGGCCAATATCATGAAGGCGCTCACAGGCATCTTCCTCGAGACGGCCCGACGCCTGTACGACGATAACTACAAGGGCCGCATCGAGATGGACACGGTGATCGTCGATGCCTGCGCGATGAAACTGGTGCTTAACCCGCAGCAGTTCGACGTGCTGGTGACCACCAATCTGTTCGGCGACATCCTGTCGGACCTGGTGGCCGGCCTGGTAGGCGGTCTGGGCATGGCGCCGGGCGCCAACATCGGCGCCGAGGCGGCCATCTTCGAAGCCGTGCATGGTTCCGCACCCGACATCGCTGGCAAGGGCCTGGCCAACCCCGTCGCCCTGCTGCTCGCCGCCGCCATGATGCTCGATCATGTCAAGCTCACCGACATGGCGTCGCGGCTGCGGCGCGGCATCGACGCGACGCTGAATGCGGACCAGGTACGCACCCGCGACCTGGGTGGTCAGGCGGGCACGGCGCAGTTCACCCAGGCACTGGTGACACGGTTGCAGGGTTGAGGTCAGGCCAGCGCGGCCTCGGCCGGATCAGCCCGGCAGCGCCTCGAATGCCCTGATATCCGGCGCGACCAGTGCCCAGGCCGGCCGGTCACGTGTGAAGATGGCAACGGTCGGATGAAAGCACGAGGGATCATCGAGGGAACCCGCATAGATGGTGAAGGAGTCGCTCTTGCCAACTTCCCCACCAAAAACCAGGCCACCGCAGACCGGACAGGAATTACGGACCGCGTCTATCCCGGATGCCGCTTTCGATGTGAACTGCCGGGACTGGCCGCTGAAGCTCAGCGCTCGCAAAACCCATGAATGGGATAAAACCCGAACCCGAGGCCTTGCGGCAGTCGGCGCAGTAGCAATAGCCGGCGTACAAGGGGTCACCGCTGGCTTCATAGCGTGGCGCGCCGCAAAGACAGCCGCCGGTATGAAGCTTCCCCGTTTCACTCATCGTTTGATTGTATGAACGGCCCAACTTCATGTCTAACCTGAAGCCGCTCGGTAGACCCAGAAACCGACGGCCTGGCAGCACAGCCTGATCAATGTCTTGCTATAGTGGCAACCGATGAGCGAGCTTCTGCTCACTGGTCGACACGTTCGACTGGAACCACTCAATCAGGGTCACGTTGCCGGTCTGGTGCGCGCCGCCGCAACGGATCGCGTGCTCTATCAGTGGAGTCCGATTCCGCAAACTGACATGGAGGCGCAACGCTATGTCGAGACCGCAGTGTCATGGCGGGAAGCCGGGAGCGCCTATCCGTTTGCGATCGTACGCATGCGGGACGGAATTGTTCTGGGCTCCACCCGATTCTGGAATGTTGAGCGATGGTTGTGGCCAGCCGGGCATGTGCGTCACGGGCGCGATCTTCCGGACGTCTGTGAGATCGGCTACACCTGGCTGTCGTCGATGGCGATCAGGACCGCCGCCAATACGGAGACGAAGCGATTGATGCTCACGCATGCGTTCGAGTCGTGGCAGGTACTCAGTGTGTGCTTTTACACCGACGTGCGCAATTCGCGCTCACGAGCAGCACTGGAACGAATCGGCGCTCAGTATGACGGCACACTGCGGGCCCACCGGATGGCCGCCGACTACACAGCCCGGAACTCAGTTCGATATTCAATTGTCGCGGCAGAGTGGCCCGCCGTGCGGCGACGGCTCGATGAGCTGTTGGATCCGAGGCCGTGAGCACCTCAGGCCGGCAGCATCAACTCACCGCCTTCGAGAGCGATTCGGCATTGGTTTGCCTATAGTCTTCGCAGTGGCCGTTGGAACGCGCCGTGTGCTCAGCCTGGCGTGCCTTTCGGAACTAGCCTTTGTGCCGAACGGATCGTCGTTGGTAATGCCAGGTAGCGCCCTTGCTGCGGCGTTGAATTTCGGCCAGGCCTCGGATTGCGGGCTGGACGTCAGCGTCGCATACAGCTGGGCGAGCGTTCCGACAGCGCCCAGCTTGACCATTGCTGGGGCTATCTTGTTCAGGCTGAACCCGAGCTTCTGCAGCCACGATAGGAATGCCATTCCGCAGCCGGTGCTTACTTCGTTTTGATCGGTGCCGTCGGTTTTATCGACAAAGTCAGGCATCCCCTTCTTGGCCCAAGCCGGCGCCGTTGCGAAATCCGCCAGGGCGTTGTTGCCAACGACGGCCGCGCACCAGCGCGACAGGGCCTCTCCGGTGCTAACACCGCACAGGTTTCCGCCCATCGAGCACTCGCTTAATTCCGCCTCAAACAGCGCGGATACTCTTGCGGAATTGCCAAATGAGGCACACACCTCAATGGCGCCGCCGCTCGTATAGTCGCAGGCATTGTGGTCCGCGCCGCCGGTGCCGTCGGTCATGCCACCCAAAGCAAAGATGATGACATCGACCGCCTCGCTGGGAGTTCCGAAGATCGCATTGTTTGCCTTTACCACCCGGTCCGCATCAGCGACCAAGTCTTTGGCGTTTTGCAGCGCAGGCGCGCCGAGCGAAGGATCCACGTAAACTGCCACCTGGGTGCTCGAGCTGGTACCGACATACTGTGAAGTGCCAGTGTAACTGGGCCACTGAGGTGCTGGATTGATTCGTCGAAGTGGGTGACTCATAGACTGAACTCCTCGTCGAGACTAGAGCAGATCGCATGATAGTATTGTGGTCCCGCGGGTTGCTTGTGAGGTTGGGCATGCGCCCACGGCCAATCCGACGGAAATAAATAACCAAACCACGCGGCGAGGCGGTGCGTCAGCGCGGCCCAGCGCAAGATTATTGTGATGCGGTGCGCTGCGACGCAACGGCTTTCCAAACGTCTCCGTCGCGAACGAACGTATCGGTAAACACGATTTTGGCGGCAAGCGGTTGTCCCTGGAAGTCTCCATCTTGTGCCGATGCCCCCGTGACGACTGCTGCGTCACCGTACACGTAGGCTCTCATGTCAGAGAGCTCGAGCTTACGGAGCTTCAGCGCACCTGATTTTAGAACGCGCAAGACTTCCGCCTTGTCGCTGCGGTGGCCAGTCTCGTCCGTATCGACGTAGGTCAGAGCCCACAATGTTGACAAGGTTTTGGTATCGGATCTCTGCAGAGCTATGACCCACTTCTTCTCGAGCGCGATAAGCGCTCGCGCGGGACCGCCGCTCGCCGCTACGTCAGCTGCCGAATTGGTCGATGCCGTCACGACAATAGCCAGTAGCCAGAGCCAGAGCCAGAAACGCATAGGAGTAACCCCTCTGCCCGGATCTGAAGTCCGAGGAATCAAAGCAAATCGTCGGACGCGCGTCAACCTATCAGTGCGCAGCGGCATCACTAGTCCAGGACGAATAGAATTAAGGGCATTCCACAGGCAGGATTTTCTAATGACACGATTAATCTATCGCGCTGCGTTCATCTGCTTTTATACCTCTCTTGCCTACGACAGCGCTTGCTGGGGCCGCGATTGAACCCAATCAGACCAGCTTGCGTACTGCTGACGCTGAGAAATTTCGCATCATCCTAGGCGGTGATACTGCTCTTCAGCCTTCGGCTGGGTCAGCCCCCAACAAACCCCCGACAGATAGCATGCGTAATCAGAAGGAGTACGATATCTCGCCAGAGATTAGTGTTATGCCCAGCGTAACCGGTACATTGCGCCGCTTTTCCCGCACCGTCCGTAAGCGGCGCCGGACAATACGGTGCCCGACGGCCGCCACCCGCCTCGCAACAATGTACGTGTCCGTCTGTTCCCGATATTCCACCGAAGAGAAGCAGCGTCTGGACGAGGCGACCCCGCGGGACATCGAGAACATCATTTGCACTGTACTTCCCGACCGCGCAGCCGGACGTGCACTTTGTGCATGGGTCTCGATCTTTTTCCTGACCGATGCTCTTTCTGGCTGTGCGTTATACGACACATATATGAAATGCGGGTTTCGCGGCTGCCCGGGTGACGCGAAGATCAGCGCGGATGTAGTGTTGCAGCTCAATCGATGCTCCTTTATGGAGCCAAATGTAATCAGCGTGCAGACGATGGATCATGTTGTATATCTCAATGGTGTGGTGAGATCTGGCTTGGAGATCGGTGCGGCCGAGTCGATCGCAGGTCAGGTCCCAGGCGTGGCGCGAGTCGTGAATTCGATCGTCGCTTTCACTCGGTAACCTGAGAGTCGCGGCTCTCCAGAGATCCGATACCAAAGCCTTGTCAGCTTTGTGGGCTCAGTCCTACGTCGATACGGACGAGACTGGACATCACTCGGCAATTTGGACTCCACCGGAACCCTGGCAGCGCCGATAGAATTTGTGCATGGCTATGCTCTCTGTCAGCCGGAAAAACTCTATGCACCGTGCATAGTGGGGCCGCTGCAATCACTACCGGGCCACAGGATGCTCAGATTCTGGACTGTGTCGAATTGGCGTCGATACGCCCCGCTTCGGAGCGCCGCCAGCAATAGCGTTGCCTTGCTCGTCGCTGTGGCTGCAGCTGGTTGCGCAGGCCTTCCGCCCGGCGCGGGCTTTTCGAAGACTTCTTCTGTGGCGCTCGCCCACCCGGAGGAGACTCGACTGGGTCGGCAGTTTGCAAGCGCAGCACACGACCATGGCGAGTTCTCGGCATTTCGCGTCATCAGTGTCGGTGTTGACGGCTTTCGGGCCCGAATGCAGATGATCGATGCCGCTCAACGAACCCTGGACCTTCAATACTACATTTTCCGGGGCGATGAGACTGGCCGTATGCTGACCGATCGGCTGCGTCATGCCGCAGATCGCGGCGTGCGAATCCGCCTGCTCGTCGATGACGGCGACACTGTAACAGGTGATGAGCAGATCCTGAGGCTCGCGGCATTGCCGTCTGTCGAGCTGCGCATCTTTAATCCCGCTTCGTATCGAGGACATTCGCGGCTACTTCGAAAGCTTGAATTCCTCGTGAACGCGCCGCGGCTTGACTACCGAATGCACAATAAACTGCTGGTCGTCGACAACGCCGTGGCGCTCGTTGGCGGCCGGAACATCGGCAACCAATATTTTCAAATTGACCCGGAGTCGCAGTTCGCCGATGAGGATGTCTTTACCGCCGGTCCGATAGTCAGCGAACTGTCCGGCACGTTCGATGAATTCTGGAACAGCAGCCTTTCGATTCCGGTCGAAGCTTTGGGACCCGGGGCACCCGCGACCGGGGTAATGGCTCGCACGGATGACGAGAACGCAAGTCGCAAATCAAACCCGCGGGTTCCGAAATCGGGCGGCATCGACTATACGTCATTGCTCGCTACGAGCGATCTGCTTGAGGGAATGATCTCCGGCAGGCTGCCGCTGATATGGGCGCATGCGAAGGTGGTGTACGACAGTCCCGACAAGAAGGTTGTCGCCAGCGGAGCGCAACCGGGCAGGCTGATCGAGGGGCCGGTGGTCGAATCGGTGCGCGCGGTACAGTCCGAACTGTTGCTCGTCACACCATTCATGGTACCGGCCGCGGATGAGCTGCAGCTGCTGAAGGACCTGCGGCGGCGCCAGGTGCGCGTGCGAGTTCTTACCAACTCGCTGGAGTCAACCCCAGAACTTGTCGCACAGTCGGGCTACGACCATTATCGGGTGCCGCTGCTTGAGGACGGCGTCGAGCTATACGAGACCCGTTCGCTTCTGGGGAGCGTCCGAGGCAGCGGTCAGACGGTCAACGTGTCACGCTTCGGTAACTATGCGCTTCATGCCAAATTGTACGTATTTAATCGCCAGAAGGTATTCATCGGTTCGATGAACTTCGATCAACGTTCGAAGCGTATCAATACCGAAATCGGCTTGATCATCGACAGCACGGAGCTCTCGCAACAAATAGCGCTGCGCTTCGACGCGATGGTCAAGCCTGACAATTGCTACCAGCTGGCGTTGAGCCCGGTCCGGGAGCCAGGAACGGCGTCCCGGCTGGTGTGGCGGACCGAAGAGAACGGCCACGACGTCGAGTACACGCAGGAGCCTGCGCACAGCAGCTGGCAACGGCTGAAAGTCAAACTCTTGTCGCTGCTGCCGCTTGGAAGGGAACTTTGAACCGCCGATCGGCAGTGGTTTCTGGCGTCGCCTGCGCCCTGAGCTATGGGCCGTTCGCACATGCCGCGCCGCCGGTAATTGCTCAGAGCGAGATTAAATATCTGCTCGGATTCATCGAACGATCCGGCTGTGTGTTCTATCGCAATGGCAGCTGGTACGACGCAACGCAAGCGCAGGCGCATCTTCGCAGCAAGTACGACGCGCTGGCGGCGATGGGTCGCATCGTGACGGCGGAGGATTTTATCGAGCAGGCCGCAACCAAGAGCAGCCTGAGCGGCGAAGCGTATGCGATCAGGTGCAACAGTGGTCCCGCTGTAACCACCGATCAATGGCTGCGCGACGCCCTTACCCGATATCGTCATGCAGCCAGGTAGGGCACGTCACGCCTGCCGCGCTAGGTGCTTGTGGAGTGTCAGTCGTCAGCCTTGATCTTGATGTCGCTGTGGACCGACCGGACATGTTCGGTATTTTGCGCGATGGAAACAGCCTTATCGATCGCTGCCTGTGTTCTCGCGGAACCGCTTAGCCACACGACGCCATCTTTGTCCGTATCCACGTGGATGCGTCCCAAGCTGGTGATATGCTCCGAAGCAAGCTTAGACTTGATTTCCGTGGTGATCGCAGAATCCTTCACGAAAGCCGCGGGGTGTGAACGGTCCGTATCCGAGTCTTTGTCAGCTAGGGCCGCGGCGGAGCCGAGCAGACCGCAAAATGCCACCGTCGTCAGCGCTAATGTTCTATTCATAATCGTTGCTCCACTGGTGAAAATCGGCGCGATTGCCAGTCGCCGCGCTCAACAACCAAGCGTAGATCTTGCGCCCAGGCGAATGGGGGATCTGTACGCCATCGCACATTCAGGTGCCATTACGCACGTTAAGGCGCCGCGACCGTTGATTCTATTAAGCGAACCGGCCGGAGGGGTCGAAATCCGCCTTTCGCTACCCGTTTGTTGGCGTGCCAGTTGTAAGAATAGGGCCCGCACGAGACGCCGCGTGCTGCTGCGACGGGACAACTGACAGGCTCGCGACAAAATCAGGTCTAGGGGGACGGAGGTTTTGTCGTGAAGAAGAAACGATCTATTCAAGCAACGGTCTGTTTTCCGGTGCGGCGTCTACGCAGTATTTTGCGGACATTTCGGATCGCCAATACGGGGAGAAATTGCACAATGTGCGCACCAAGGCGAAGCTTAGTCAGTTCGCCTTCGTAGAGCTGGACCACATCGTGCTCCGATACATTCGATTCCTTGGCAAGGACCTCGACGGCCGACGCCTGATGGGATTTCTGCCTGTGCTCAGCGTTCATCGTAGCGTCCATTCGTAGGGTAGAATCAACGTTAAGGATACCCACCTTGTGCCTGGGAATGTCGTACGTTAGCCCACATAGCACTCGATGGCCTTTCCTGTAACACATACAGATAGCAACGCTCATCCGCCAAGCGAGGCAACTGTCATTTCTTACAAGATAAGACATCTCTTACAGGATGAAACGGCCCGGAGGAGCCCGTATCCTCACCATTGCCCTTGCCCGCCTCTTCCAGTAGTTATGGGGGCTGAGCCCATGGTGCATCGACGGTTCAGCAAGGCCCGGCGCGCAGCGCATCGAATGCCGGCAATCCCCGCACTCGAGCCTTGGAGCGCTTGGATAATGACGCGCGGTGGGCATTGTGCTTGCTGACAAGTCTTCGACCGTGGATCCCGGCGCGGCCGCTACATGACCCATGACTGACCTTACTCTATATAGAGTCGTCTTGCGCGCTTGACAGGAATAGACCAGTCTGTGAACTAGTCTTAACTGAGGAGTTCTACTGCCGTGAAAACCGAAATCGGCGCCTATGAGGCCAAAACCAAGCTGCCCGAACTGCTGCGTCAGGTCCAGGCCGGCAAACGATTCACCATCACCAATCGCGGCAAGGCCATTGCTGACTTGATCCCGTGCGAATCGCAGGTGGCGAAAGACCCCGCCGCGGCCATCGATAAGTTTCTCGCATTTAAGAAGCTCAATCCGGTGCGCGCGAAGATCGATATTAAGGCCTTGATCAAAGAAGGTAGGGAGTGACGTTTGTCCTCGACGGCTCTGTGGCGCTGTCCTGGCTGTTGGGGGATGCCGATGCGCGCGAGGCGTCGTACGCATTTACCGTGCTGAAGGCACTGCGCGCTGGAGGTGTCGCCGCCTCGGTACCGATGACCTGGGGACTGGCTCGAACTATGCGGCCTCAGTTGAAAGTGTAGTCGGCGTGCAGTCCGATTGTGCGCGGCCGCGTCACGTATTCGGCGCGATAGCGCGGATCGTCGTAGATTCGCAGCAGCGGCCCGGCGGCGCTGATGCCCTGAACGTTGGTCAGGTTGTCGACGAACAGGCGGACATGAAACTCGGGTCCGACCTGCAGGCCGGCGCTGGCATTTACCGTCGTAAAGCCGCCCAGCACCCGATAACCCAGCACCGTGTCGTTCAGCTGCGTGGTGACGTTGCTGTGGTAGGCGGCACCCGCATGCAGGTCCAGGGCCATCTTGCCGCTGAGCGGCGTCTGGTAACCCAGTTCCCCGGTCAGCGTCTGCCGCGGAACATACGGCAGTCGGTCGCCATCATGGCCATTGACCAGGTTGAAGGTACTACCGTTGACCACTTCGGTGATCGCAAAGTCCTGAGTGATTTTCGCATCCGTGTAGCCATAGCCTAGTGTGCCGGTCCAGTGTCGGCCCAGGCGCCCATCGAGTTCCAGCTCGACGCCTTCGCTGCGGGCGGTCTTGCCATTGACCACAGCGGGATCGCCGGCCTGTCCGAAGATCTGAATCTGGACGTTGTCCCAGTCCTCGCGGAACACCGCGGCGCTGTAACGCAGCCAGTCCGCGATCGAGCCCTTGAAGCCGACCTCATAGTTCTTCACGGTGTCCGACTTGTAGGGCACGATCGAATCGCTCTCGCAGAAGATGCAATTGCCGATCGACAGCGCATTGACGCCCCCGTGCCGGAAGCCTTCCGAGAAGGTCGCATAGACGCGGGCGGTGGAGGCAATCTCGTAACTGGAATTAACCTTGAAGATGTGATTGTGGAATGACTGCTGTCGTTGCACGATCGTACTGCCCAGGCTGTCGGTGAGATTCTCTGGGTACGGCAGCGTCGAGTAGAACGGGCCGCCGTAGGGGATCTGCGAGTGCAGGCTCTGCGCGAAGTCCTGCCAGAAGATGCGTGCCCCGCCGGTGAGCTCCCAACGGGACGTTAGATGTCGGGTCAGCTCACCGTACAACGCCTTATCCGTGAATCCGGACAGGCGCAGATAGGTGAAGTTGGTATCCACCGGCTGCAGGGCACTGGGCCGCGTGCCGCCGTAGTACATCTGGAGAAAGTCGCCAAAGTTGGCGTAAGGCGCACCGCGGGTGGACGGCGGAACCGCATCGGCCGAGCCCGGCAGCTCGGACCAGGCCGCAAAGCCCGGCACCGACTCGCGCTGCAGAAGGTGTTGGGTCTGATGCTGGAAGAACAGTCCGGCGGCGTAATCCCAATCCCCGCCCTCCTTGGACACCAGACGCAGCTCCTGAGTGAGACTGGTATCGTGCGAGGTCAGAAAGAATAGCGACGTCACGCGCGGGTAGTCGCCGTAGAGCAGCGGACTCGCTAGATTGTAGGCGACGACGAACTGCGACTCGTCGTAGACGTTATCGACGTCCATGACCGAATACGACGTCGATGAAGTGACGGTTGCAAAACCGGCGTCGGCGGTCAGGGTGAGCGATTGCAGGTCCGTGGCCCGGGCCTCAGGCTGATGCGGCACCAGCGCTTCGGTCTGGTAGCGCAAGCCCTCGGTCTGCCACGAGAAACCCTCCGAGTGATCGCTCTGGCGCTGGAAGGCCAGATTGCCCTCGAGCCAGTCGGTGGGCAGCCAGCGCAGCGCAGCGCGCACGTAGATCGAGTGCGCGTCATTGACGTGCTCCAAGGTCTGGTACACGAGCCCGCTGGTGAGCGGCTTGGCGGGATCGGCAAGCACCGGCTGCTGGTTCGGTCCGAACTCGATCGCATTCACGCCGTTAATGAACCCGGCCGACTTCTCGTAGCCGGTGGATAGCCGAAACGCCATCTGCGAGCCGAGCGGGATGTTCACCACGCCGTTGAAGGCGTAGGAAGGATCCTCGGCGTGCTCGGTCTTCGAGGTATCCACGGATATCTTGGCCGAGAACTCTTTTGGATCGGGCGCGTTGTGCACGATCTTGATCGTGCCACCGACCGCGCCCGAGCCGTAGAGCGTGCCCTGAGGCCCGCGCAGAACCTCGATGCGCTGGATGTCATCGAGCTTCAGATCGACGAACTGCGGCACGTCATCGACGTAGGTAGACACGGTCGGCACGCTGCCCCAGGGCAGATAGGACGAGGCGACCGGGTCGTTGACGTTGAGTCCGCGAATGATGATCAGGCTGTTGCTGCTGTTGGCGCGAGCGCCGAGGTCCGGGATCGACACGCCGGGCAGCAGTCGTGCCAGGTCATTGAGATTCGTGGCGTCGGCATTCTCGAGCGTCGCGCCGCTCACCGTCGATATGTTGTACGGAACGTCGAGAACGTTCTGTTCGCGGCGGTTGGCGGTGACCACGACCTCCTGAAGACTGTTGGAGTCGTCGGCGGCGAGGACGGCGACCGGCGGCGCAAGCGCCGTGGCCACCGCCGTGGCAATCAGGGTGTTGCGACCGACGCGCGGGTGACGGAGACGGTCCTGTAGCAGCACGGTGCTCACTGAGGTGTCGTTCGGTCTTTGGCGCAGGCCGTGAGAGACCGTGAGAGAGTTGCACTGAGGCCGTTTACTTTTCAAAGTAGGCTCTGCGTGTGCACATCAACGTAGCAAGGTTGTGCGGGCTTTGCAAGTCGAGCGCATCGGCCAGATACTCGTCGACCGATTGCCCCGCCAATCGATGTTCAAACTAGGTGCAAAGCATGATGAGAATACTCGCTGCGGTTCGCTCTTGGTGCATGCGCACGGTGACGGCCGCGATGACGCTGTCGCTGCTTTGCTGGATTCTTGGCGGCACACGACCAGCGCTGGCCGGCGAAGTCCCGCCGGCCGAGATCATGCAACCCATCGACGCACTCGCACAGTTTATGGCGCAGTTGCCGGCGGGCAGGCACGCGACCATGTTTGCCGCGCGCGGCGTGACGATCGTTGAGAACTATGCCCCGTACATCTTCTCCGGCGCCGACGCCGTGGCAGCGTGGGAGGCGGGATTCCGGCAGCATGCCGGCGCCGACGAGTTGAGCGAACTGAAGGTCCGATTCGGACCGGCCCGGGACTTCTCCGTGCAGGGTGAGCGCGCCTACCTTTCGCTGCCCACGACCTGGACGGGTCGAACCCACGGCACCCGGTTCGAGGAGCATGGCGCCTGGGCCTTCGTGCTGTCGCGGCGCGCTGGCCAGTGGAAAGTGCTGGGGTACGGTTGGGGAGTGACCCGCTACAGCGAATCCAAGGCAACGCCGACCTCGGCCAATTGAGCTCGAAGCGGCTCGAGCTTCGCTTCGTAGTGGCGCCACTGATCAAGGGAACTGCGATAAATTGGGCGGCGCACCTGCGCCGCACTGGCCGTTGCCACCGGGTCGCGGTTACTGTGGAACTCGAGGCACGCAGGCTCCCACCCCAGTCCCACCGCCGCGCACAGGCGGCGCGCCTCGCCTTCGGGGTCGGCGATCAGCCGCTCGTAGGAGACTTCATAGATCCGACCCGGAAGTGTCTTTAGCCAATGCCGCATGAGCCGGTGGTAGGCACCGTAGTAGGCGCCGAGCTCGGACAAGTCATAGGAGAATGGATAGCCCTGGTTGAAGAGAGTCTTAAAGATGGCGTAGCAGGTCGCCAGGGGATGGCGGGTGACATGAACGATGTGCGCGCGTGGCAGTGCGCGCGAGATAAGACCGCAGTAGAGGTAGTTGAGCGGCATCTTGTCGGTGAAGCGCCCCTGGTGCTGCGTCCAGCAGCGCGCTCGCTCGATATAGTCGCGGCCGAGGGCCGAAAAATTCACGCGCGCCGAGGCCGCTACCATCTCCTGGCGCGGGATGATGCTTCGGCCCAGCTGCCGCCGGACGGCCTCGACCATTGCGACGGCAAGGTCATTGAGCTCGCCGGCGGATGAGACCGCCGAATGACTCGCCAGGATGCGCTCGATGAGCGTCGAGCCGGTGCGCGGCATGCCGACGATGAAGATCGGTGCCGGCGAGTTGCAGCCCTGGCTCGCCGTCGACCCCTCAGGGTAGGCCTGCATGATCCAATCGACCGTGGCCACATCATTGGCCACCTCGTAGCGTAAATGCCGGCGGCGCAACTGCGCCCCGCGCAGCAGCTGTTGCCAGGATTCCTCGTAGCGGCCGGTGTCCTCGTATTCCTTGGAGAGCGCGTAGCGGATGGCGACTTCGGCTGGCCAGGACAGCGATCCTTGGCCCGCAATCTGCAGTAGCTCACTGAGATGGTTGCGCTCGGCGGTCTGCGTGCGCAGCTGACTGCGGTTGAGCCGAGCTTCCGTATCCTTCGGATCGAGCTCGATCACCCGATCGTAGTCGCTCTCGGCTTCCTCGAGCTGGCCGAGGTAGCGCCGCACCGCGGCGCGATTGAACCAATGGCGCGGCTGCAAGGGCTCGAGCTTTACCGCAAGGTCGTAGCACGCAAATGCCACCTCGTAGCTTCGCAGGAAGACGCGCAGGTCACCGATCGCGGCCTGCGCTGGCGCGCTCGAGCGGTCAGGTGCCAGGCGGCCCACGACCTCGCGCGCCTCGCCGATACGCCCCAGCGCACAGAGCGCGCGTGCCTGGCGAATGCCATCCCAGAAGTCGCCGCCCTGGGCGAGCGCGCGTGTCGCACTCGTCAGCGCGCGCTCCATCTCACCGCGGGCGGCAGCAACATCGCTGTCGAGCGACCAGGCTTGTGCATCGGTTGGGTCCGAGGCGGTCAGGGCTTGCACCATCGCATCGGCCTGAGCCAGATCGCGGGCCCGAAGCGCGCCAAGGATGCTCTCCGCTGTGGGTGTGCTCGAAGAGGCGGCGTTCATGCGCTGGGCGCGCACTTAGCGGCGCAATAGGTATCGATCAGCGCTTTGAAGCGCTCACGCCCGAAGCTAGGAAAGTGCCCGCCGTGCACCACCGTCACCGGCAGTTCGCGCAGCGCGCGCAGGCTCTCCAGGTAGCGCCGAATGTCCGAATGATGCGCATCATCTACCAGTGGCCCGTCATACACACAATCGCCGGAGAAGAGCACGCCCGTGCGGGTCTCCCACAGGGCGATTGATCCGGGCGAGTGCCCGGGCACGTGCAGGATTTCGAATTGACGGTCACCCAGATCGATGACATCGCCATGCTCGAGCAGCTGCGTCGCCGGCGCGGCTTGAACGTGATAGTCCTCGCTGCGAAAGCCCCCCGGCGGCAGTTTGCTGAACATGCTGAGCGTCGCATAGCGATCGGCGAGCGTCTCACGCGCCGTTGGTGCCGCCAGCGTTGCGGCTTCCAGCGCGTGGCAGGCGCGGCGCGAAAACAGGTGGTGGCCGCCGATATGGTCGAAATGCGCGTGACTGGCCAGCGCCAGGATGCGCTCGGCGCGCAGCCATGGCAGCTGCGCCAGCAGATTAACAACCCCGAGACCGCTGTCGACCAGCAGGTCGTACTCGCGACCCTGCACGTGCCAGATATTGCAGCGATAAAAAGGGTAGATGTGCTGCTCGAAGACGTGGGTGACGCCGTCGCCCACGCGCTCGTGGCGATACCAGTCGGCGGCGCCGGCGGTCTCGATTGCTCCGGCACTCGCGCTGCTCATTCGGCGCCTCCGCGCTCCAGCGTCGCGGCAGCTGACGCCAGCCTCGAACTCGCATCCGTCCGGCGTACACTGCGGATGGGCTCGATCGGCACCGCGACACAGGGCACCCAGCGCGGCCCCGCCGGACCGAATACCGCGCAGGGCTCGGGAAATACCCGCAGCAGCGAGGGATAGAGCAGCGTCGGTAGGATGAGGGCTGCGAGCAGGGAGACGTCGATACCGCCGGCGAGGTTACCCAGCCAGCCGACGAAGTGACCTGGAATGTTGACTGTTGCCAGCGCGAAGACCGAGGAGAGAATCCAGGCCGTCATCGCGGGAAGATTCCAGCCACGATAAAACCAGTACTCCCCGCCGACCTGCCCGCGATTGAACACCTGCATCGACTCCGGCAGGTAATAGCCGCGCCGGACGAGATAACCGATCTCCATAATGACCATCCAGGGGGTGGTCGTGACGATAATCAGCGTGACGAATGTAGTAATCGAATCGAACAGCCTGAAGTAGAAGCGTCCGACAAAAATGAGTATGCACGAACCAATGCCGATCAGCAGCGTGGCGCGTGGACGCGACAGACGCGGAAACACACTCGAGAAGTCGAGCCCCGTCCCATAGAGCGAGGTGGTGCCGGTCGACATGCCGCTCAAGAGCGCAAGGCCCATCAGCGGCAGGAAAAACCAGCTCGGTGACACCGCCAACAGGCCGCCGGCGTAGTCGGCCCGCTCCAGATAGTGCGGCGCGCGGCGCGCGATGATCGACGCCGTCATCAGGCCGAAGACGAACGGCAGCAGGCTAAGCAGTTGGGCCAGCAGCGAGCCGCCGATCAGGCTTCGCCGGCTGGTAGTGCGTGGCAGGTAGCGCGTCCAGTCGCCCAGGAAGGCGCCGAATGAGATTGGATTGGCCAGCGCAATCAGTGTGGCGCTCACAAATGCCGGCCAAAAGGACGCACTGCCCCATCCCCATCCGGCGCCGGCGAATCGGGCGTCGAAATTCCCCCAGAATGCGGCCACGCCCACCAGAAACAGGGTCGATGCGGCCACGACCGCGATCTTGTTGATCACCAGCATCAACTGAAAGCCGTAGATGCATACGACCAGGACGGCAAGCGCGAAGATCGCATAGGCGAGCGCAGACAACGTCTCCGACTCCGGCGCGGCCAGCAGTCGGTGCGCCGCTCCGATGAGCGCGTCACCACTGGACCAGACGCTGATCGCGAAGAAGGCCACTGCGGTCAAAAGGCTCAGAAACGAACCGACAATTCTTCCGACCACGCCAAAGTGGGCGCTCGACGAGACGGCATTGTTGGTCCCGTTGGCCGGCCCGAACACCGCCATCGGCGACAGCACACACGCGCCGATGAACACGCCCAGTGTAGTTGCGAGCAGCGCTTGAAAGAACGACAACCCGAACATGATCGGAAAGGCACCGAGCACAGCGGTGGCGAGCGAGTTGGAGCCGCCCCAGGCGATGCGGACGAAGTCGGCAATCGAGGCATTGCGGTCGTGGTCCGGAATCGATTCCACGCCGTGGCGTTCGATCTCACCGGGGTGTGACGCGGCACGCTTCTTGGTCGGTTTCAACTGGGAGGCTCGCAGGAAGCCCAGCTTGCATGGGACCGCCTAAGAGTGCACCAGTTGCCGCCACCACTCCAGTCCTCTCCAAGAGCGTGCGCCCTGCCGGGCGCACAAAGAAAAGGCCCCAGTACTCTCGTACTGGGGCCTTCTTGCATGAGGAGCCTGGCAGTGACCTACTCTGGCATGGCTTGCAGCCACACTACCATCGGCGCAGGGCGTTTTCACTTCCGAGTTCGGAATGGGATCGGGTGGTTCCCGCTCGCTATTGCCGCCAGGCAAACCGGAAAACTCTTTGTTTGACGCTTGTCGCGTTCGCCAATGCTTAAGGACCGAAGTCCTTGAGAATCAGCATCAATGCATCACCCTCTCGGCCAAAACGCCTTGAGGTTATATGGTCAAGTCTCACGGGCAATTAGTACCGGTTAGCTGAGTGCATTACTGCACGTACACACCCGGCCTATCAACCACGTAGTCTTCGTGGGCCCTTTAGGGGAGTCGAGCTCCCAGGGAGATCTAGTCTTGGGGGGGGCTTCCCGCTTAGATGCTTTCAGCGGTTATCCCGTCCGCACATAGCTACCCGGCAGTGCCACTGGCGTGACAACCGGAACACCAGAGGTGCGTCCATCCC
>JABCZO010000040.1 GCA_013289615.1 Gammaproteobacteria bacterium | reverse complement strand
GACAATCTGCAGCGGCGAGGCGGTCTCGGGGATGCCGGTATTCGGGTCCACCGGCAGCGCGACGTGCGACCCGGTGACGAAAACCCGCTGCGGCGGTGGCGTCGCCGCCGATGTCGCAGCGCCGGCGCCCGGCGTCGGCGTAGTGGCACAGGCCGTCAGCACCGATGCCACCAGCAGTGCTGCAACCCATCGATGATCAATGGCCATGTCGGCCTCCAGGAACTTGAGCACAATGCATCGTACGGCGGTGCTCCGCAACAATGAAACAGGGCGGCAGGCAGCGTTGATTTTCACCCGAAATGCTGCACGATGGCACCTACGGCCCGGCGATCGGCCTGGGCCATCGACGAGGAGCCAGACGTGACCGTGACCGGTGGCTGTTTGTGCGGAGCGGTACGATATGAGATCGGGGCGGCGCCGATCACCACCCGCGTTTGCTGGTGCCGCCTGTGCCAGCACATCGGCGCCGGCAGCGGCACGGTGAATGTATGCTTTGCCAGCGCCGCGACCAGGATTCAGGGCGAGCTGCGCGATTACATCAGCGTCGCCGACAGCGGCAACAGGATGCATCGGCGCTTCTGCCCGAGCTGCGGCGTGCACCTGTTCAGCGAGGCCGAGGCGCGCCCGCATCTGATTTTTGTGCGCGCCGGCACCCTGGATGATCCGGAGATCGGCAAGCCGCTCGCCAGCATTTGGCTGTCGGAGGCGCCGTCCTGGGCCTGTATCGACCAGGAATTGCCCCAGTTCGATCGCCAGCCGCCACCGGCCGGCTGACCGGGAACCCGGTCAACCGGGGCTATCCAATTCCGGATAGCGACGGTAGAGATCGTCGTTGTTGAACGCGACGCGGCGGTCGGATGCGAGGTAGCGGCGGATGCGCGGCCGCTCGAACACCGCCCGCTGCAGCGCGCGCAGGCGTGGCCGCGACCGTAGCGCGCGGACCGCAGCCCCGGGAAAGGCATAGCGCAGACCCGCGATCACCTGCGCCATCGACAGATCCACATAGGTCAGGCGCGAGCCCACCATCCACGCACCGCGCTTGCCGTTTCGGAGCAGCACGCGCTCGAAGTAGTCCAGGTATTTCGGCAGCCGGTGCCGCAGAAATTCCCTGCTTCGTCGCCGTGCCGCGGCCTTCTGCTGTTGGTAGTACAGCGCGCCGCCGAGCGGATGATGGGTATCGTGGATCTCGACGATGAAATCGTTGATCGTCAGTTGCAGCTGGTGGGTCCAGAATCTGCCGGCGGCACCGCGTGGCGCCAGTCGGTGGCGCTCGCCCAGAAATAGCAGGATGTTCGCGGTCTGCCCGATCAGCTGCCGCCCAGCCGCAAGACAAGGCACCGCAAACGGCGGCCGATCGATGCGTTCATCGTGCAGCAGACGGGCGATCGCAGCCTCGCCCCCGCCCTGGCTGTCGGGCACCAGGGCGACATCGATGTAGCTGGCACCGGCTTCCTCCAGCGCCAGTCGCACATACTCGGCGCGGCCCTGAATGCCGGGCCAATAGTAAAGCTGATAGATCATGTGTGCTGCACCTGCGGCGGTGCGCGTTCCGGGCGCGCATCCGGAATCAGAAGGACGATCGTGATCGTAAACACGCCGTTGCTGAAGGCTTCCATCCGGGCAGGGTCCGGATTGCTCATGCCTGGGGATCCTGCGCACGGATGCGCAGGTCCTGGGCACGCCCCTTCCATTGGCCGCCGCGACCCAGTCGGTACTGGATCGCGGAGTACAGGGTCGCCCCGGCATAGAACGATGCGACCGCCGGCAGGCACAGGCTCCAGAGCGGCGATAGCCGGTAGAATCGAAGCATCGGTGCGTAACTGATGCACATCAGCACCCAGGCCGCCGCGCCCAACGCCATCGACAGCGGCCGACCCGACAGCAGCAGCAGCGGCGGCAGCAGGTAAGTCAGGAACAGACCGGCCATGGTGGCGAGCAGCAGAACGTACGAGTGGCGTAATTGATTGAAGGCGGTGCGAGAAATCATGCGGCCGATCTGCGCGAAGGAGCCGTACGAGCGCGTGCTGCGCGCGCTATCAGTCAGGCCCAGCCAGATCGAACCACCGCCGGCTTTCACGGCATGCGCCAGCGCGCAGTCGTCGATGATCTGCGAGCGAATGGCCCGCAGTCCGTCGATGCGCTCGAGCGCCTGTGGGCGAATCAGCAGGCAGCCGCCGGCGGCGCCCGCCGTCCTGAAACGCTCTGATGCGGTCCACGCCGGGGGATAGAGCTTCAGGAAGAAGAAGACGAAGGCCGGAATCAGACATTTCTCGGCCCAGGTGGCCACCTGCAGCTTCACCATGCAGGACACCAGGTCGCGCCGCTGCGCGTCGGCGATGCTAACCAGGGTGGCGAGCTGATCGGGATCGTGGTGAATATCGGCATCGGTGAACAGCAGGTAATCCGGATCCAGCGCGCTCGCCGCCACGACGCCCTGCGACATGGCCCACACCTTGCCGCTCCATCCCACAGGGGGCGAGGCAGCGGCGATGACGGTCAACTGCGCCGATAAGCCGATGCCGGCCGCCGCAGCAACGGCGGCGCCGTGAGTTCCATCGCTGCTGCCATCATCGACGGCGACGACATGGAGGCAGCCGGCGAAACGCTGCTGCAACAGCGATCTGATCGCATCGCCGATGACTGGCGCCTCGTTGCGCGCCGGGATGATCGCCACCACCTTCCTGGCAGGATCGTGCGTCGCCGGCAGTGGTGTAATTTGGCGCGAGACGCGCCAAAATCCCCCGCGCGCTGCCAGCAGATACAGCCAGATGAGCAACGGCACGGCGGCGAGTAGGGACCTGGTCACGGCAGTGGTCTCAGGCCGATGTTAGCGCCGCGCCGCCGGCGCCGGTAGCCGCCGCGGCCACGTTTCAGATGAAGGAGCGCACCGGGTCGGCACCGTCCCAGCCGATGCCGGCGCGATAGAAGCGGCTGAACAGCGGCTCAAACGCACCGCCCAACTCTATCAGCTCGACGAATCCCGGCAGCTGCCGCGTGGTGTCCATGTAGGCGACCCGTCCGCCGCCAAAGTGATCCAGCAGGAACCACGGACCGACGCGCAGCTTGCCGACCCATGCGCGCATCGCCGCATGGATATCCCTGACGACGTAGGCCATCTGGATGATGCCATCTTCGGGCTGGCCAAAGCCTACCAGCCCCAAGCTGCCCCCTCTGGTACGGCTAGATCCAACGATCGTTCTCGGCGGTGCGCTCGCCGCCCTCGTGGCCGGTATTGAACACGCCGCGCGGCTCGATCAGCAGCAGCTTGACCTCCCGTTCAGCGTACGGCTTGTGCTCGACCCCTTTCGGCACGACGAACATTTCCCCGGCGCCGAGCCGCACCGCGCCATCGCGAAAATCGATCCGCAGTACGCCGTCGATCACGATAAAGGTTTCATCGGTGTGCTGGTGATCGTGCCAGATGAAATCCCCCTGCAACTTCACCACTTTGAACTGGTAGTCGTTCATCTGGGCGATCACCCTTGGCTGCCATTGTTCATCGAACAGGCCGAACTTCTGTGCAAGATTGACCGCTGCATAGTCCATGTGGATCTCCGGCGATACCGTACCGATTATCGCACTGGCCATGCGCAGCGACTATGGCGACGAGGACAATTCCAACTCCCTGAGCCGCGGACCTTCCAGCCGGCCGATGCGCATCGACGCATCGTAGAGCACCACGCCAAAGGCGAGCAGCGCGAACAGTATTGCGACCGAGGCGATCAGATGACGTGATTCGAAGCGACGTATCGAGCGCGCGAATCCGACCAGCGCCAGCACGGCAGCCACCACGATGATCGCGTCGATGCTGGCGCGTTGCCAATAGCTGCCTCCCAGGTGCAGCCACATGCCGAATTCATCGAATGTCAGGGCCATCGCCACGCCGTAGACCAGCGCCGAGATGCGCAGCGCCCTGCCGCCGGGCATACCGAACAGCACATAGGCGCCGACACCTGCGAGCAGGAAAATGCCGTAGTTCAGATGATGCACGTGGGTGCCGCGCATGAAGAAATACAGGTTCGGCATGCGCTGCGCCATGATCAGCAACACCACTGTGCGCGAGGCGATGAAGGTAAGAATGAAACCAAACAAGGCCCGGCGCGCGAGCTGATCCGATCCGGTAGTCGCGATGTCTGCCAATCGGCGGCCTTTGGTGCTGCTGCGGCTAGAATGCACGCGGCCGCGTTGCGCGGCAATCTGCAGCGTGGCGCGGGCAGCCGACGCAAATCGCTGCCCGTTCGAGGCCGCCACGGACGGGCTGCGGCGCTGCCGCCAGGGTAATTACTTCTTGAGATATCTCGTATAAGTAATTGAAAAATAAATTATTACGATACCTTAAATTGGTGCGGGCCGGAAGCCATCGGACCGGGCTTATCGCTACAATGCGGTTCCCGGATATGCTCGGGTATTGCGCATGAATCGCCAGTCCCAGGATCCAGCACAGATCGTCGATCTGACCCTGGAGCACTACAACCAGCGCGCCCGGGACTTTCGCGACGCTACCCGCGATCATGACGTCAGCCAGAACATCGGCGCGCTGTTGCGTCACATCGAGGCCGAAGCGCCGTATCGTATTCTCGATTTCGGCTGCGGCCCGGGCCGCGACCTGCGCGCCTTCGCCGCGCTTGGCCATGTGGCCATCGGCCTGGAGGGTGCCGCGGAATTCGTGACCATGGCCCGCGCTGATAGCGGCTGCGAAGTATGGCAGCAGGATTTTCTCCGACTCGATCTGCCGCAGGCGCACTTTGACGGCGTCTTCGCCAATGCATCGCTGTTCCACGTACCGAGCGTCGAGCTGGCGCGTGTGCTGGGGCAACTACGCGCCACGCTGAAGTCCGGTGGCGTGCTGTTCAGCTCCAATCCACGCGGTAGCAACGAAGAAGGCTGGAATCGCGGACGCTACGGCGCCTACCATGACTGGGACGCCTGGCGGCGTTACCTGGCCGACGCAGGCTTCATCGAACTGGACCACTATTACCGGCCCACGGGGTTGCCGTTCGAGCAGCAACCATGGCTGGCGAGCGTCTGGCGAAAGCAGCGTTGAGCGGATCATTGCGGCCAATCCATATCGTGGCGGCGAGCGCACTGATGACGGCCGGGCTGGCCGGCGTCCCCGACGTGGCACGGGCCCAGGGCGGCCCGCCGCTCGTGACCGACGATCCCGATACCCCCGGCGACGGGCACTGGGAGAACAATCTGGCGGCCATCGCGACGCGCACCAGCGGCCGCTGGACGCTGGCGGCTCCGGATGCGGACCTCAATTACGGCTGGGGCGATAAAATCCAGCTGAATGCCGACATCCCGTTGAACGTGGTACACGACGCTCGCAGCGGGTGGGATGCCGGTCTGGGCACGGTGCAGCTCGCGGTCAAGTGGCGTTTCCTTGATCGGCAGGATCTCGGCTACACGCTGTCCACCTATCCGCGATTCTCCTCAGCCTGGGTCGAATCGTCGAGACGGCGCGCTCTTGCCGATGCCGGCCAGGTGTACTTCCTGCCGGTCGAGGCCGCGACGAAACTCGGCGACTTTGGGCTCGACGCGGAAGTCGGACGCGATTTCGGCGTTGGCGCAGCCAGTCAATGGCAGCTCGGCGCCATCGTCGCCCACCGCTGCAGCGCATCGCTGCAGTGCATGCTTGAACTGCACGAATCGCTCGGCGATCACGATCAGCAGACGCTGCTGAACGTCGGCGTGCACTGGCAACTGAGCGATTCGCTGGCGCTGATTGCTGCCGCCGGCCGCCAGTTCGGCCAGGCGAGCCCGGATCGGCAGCTGGCGCTGCTGTACCTGGGGGTCCAGATCACGCGCTAGGGCAGCCCTCGCCGGCTACTTCACCACGATGCTGGCCACCATCTGCGGATGAATCGAGCAGGCATAGCGGTAGGTGCCGGGCTTATCGAAGGTATAGCTGAAGCTGTCGTTCTGATCGAGCGCGCCGGATCGAAACGTGTCGTCAATGCTCCTGATCGTATGCGGCTCGCCGTCCAGGTTCTTCCAGCTGACCCTGGTGCCCACCGGTACCGCCAGCGACATCGGGCTGAACATGAAGTTGTGTATGGCGACGCTGCTGTCCTGGGGCGGGGCCGCGGCGGACGGTTCCGCCGCGACGCCCACCGCTGCGCTCACGCTGGCGAGCAACACCCAGGCGCACAACCGCGCGCTGATCTTGTGCGAGCGCCCGCGGCGTGCGGCGCCATCAACATCGATTCCAGTGTTCAACGTGGATACTCCTTCAAGCCAGCGTGCTGTCGGTCACGGCCAGCATGTTTGGGTGCCGTTGCACGGTCACGCTGCTGACGCCGAGCATTCTCGGTAACTGATCGCCCGGCACCGTGAGGGGTCCCGGACCCGGTCCCTGGCCGGCGGCCGGCTGCGGATAGGCGGACGAGCGCGCGGTGTGAAAGGTGATATGGCCTTCGACCTTCTGCACGATCTGGTGAATGTGGCCATTGAGCACCGTCACCGAACCGAAGCGTCGCAGATAGCCCATCGCCTGATCGGCGTCCGCGGTGCCCCAGCCCCAGGGTTCATAGATGGTCCACAACGGCATATGCGCAAACACCACGATCGGGGTGCTGGCGGAGCGCCCCTTGAGGTCGGCCTCGAGCCATTCGAGCTGCGGCTGTCCGAGGGCCCCAAGTCCGTTGGGCTTGAAGTTGAGCACGTTGATCAGGCTGATGAAATGCACGCCCTGGTGATCGAAGCTGTAGTAACCGCGGCGATCCGACGCCTGGCCGTAGCGATTGAAGTACTCGCTCACCGTCGCGTCGGCGACGTCATGCTCTCCGGGTGTGGTGTGCAGTTCGGTGACACGCAGCTGTGACAGCAGCTGCGAGGCGATGTCGAACTCTTCCGGCCGCGACAGATGGGTGATGTCCCCGGTATGCAGGATCAGCGCCGGGCTCGCCGGCATCGCATTCACCAGCTCGATCGTCTGCCTGAGGGTGCCGGCGACATCCGGATTGGCCTCCTTGTTGAATCCGATATGGGTATCGCTGATCTGGACGAACAGTGGCACGCCGCCCGGCCCGCTCGCCTTGCGATCGGTGAGCGCCAGGGCCAGGTCGATCGGCGTCAGCACGCCGCCTGCCAGGGTAAACAGCGTACCCGCCCCGCCAAAAGCGAGGCACTTCAATGCGCGGCGACGGGAAGTCACCGCCGGATGGTCGTCGGACATTGGAATCTCCTGTTAATGCGATCTGGCTGTAGCAGGAGACTTCCCGGCCGCCTGGTTTATTCCCGGCCTTCTGAAGAATCCCGTAGGCTTGGAATAAACCGGGCCGCCCGGCGGTCCAGGTAGTCAGGAGTCTTAAGGATGCCGCTAGGCGATGGGGCCCGCACACGACGCTTTGAGGCGGTGGCCTTGCCACACTTGTCAGCTGCGTACAATCTCGCGCGCTGGATCTGCCGCAACGAGGCCGACGCCGCGGACGTGGTACAGGAGGCTGTAATGCGCGCACTGCAGTATTTCGACAGCTATCGCGGTGGTGATGCACGCGCCTGGCTGCTGCAGATCGTGCGCAATTCGGCGCACACCTGGATCGCACGGAACCGGTTCGCCGGCCAGGTGCCGCTGGAGGAGCATGAACTGGACGGCACTGAAACGGAGGCGACCAGGGTCTCCGAGGATCCGGTGCGCGCGGTCGCCGCCCAGATCGAGGCCGAAGGCCTGCGGCTCGCCATCGCACGCTTGCCCCTGGAGCAGCGGGAAGTGCTCATCCTGCGCGAGTTCGAGGATCTGTCGTATCGTCAGATCGCCGACATCATCGGCAGTCCGATCGGTACCGTGATGTCGCGACTGTCGCGCGCGCGGGATCAGCTCGCCGCTATCGTCCGCGGCGATCAGCGGGTAGCGTCATGACGCACGATGAAATCCGATCGCTGCTGGACGCCTATCTGGATGACGAGCTGGATCTGGCCACCGGACTGGCGGTCGGCGCGCATCTGCAGGAATGTCAGCAGTGCTCGGCCTGGCTGGCCGAGCGGCGCTCGATGCTTGGCCAGGTGCGGGCTGCGGCCATACCCTTTCCGGTGCCTGCCGAGCTCAGCGCCCGCATCAGAGCGCAGCTTGGCGCATCGCGCCGGCGCCAGGATCGGCACGTACAGTGGTTCGGCGCGCTCGCGGCCGGACTGCTCGCGGTGATCGGCGGCTTCCTGCTGGGGCATTCCTGGCCGCAAGCGCCGGACTTGCGCGCGCAGCTGATCGGCGCCTCGGTGCGCGCGCTCCTGAGTACCCATCCGATCGACGTGCTGTCCTCGGATCATCATACGGTCAAGCCGTGGCTGTCGAGCCAGCTGCCGTTCTCGCCGCCGGTGCCGGAACTTGCCGACCAGGGCGATACACTGCTGGGCGCCCGGGTCGACTACCTTGGCTCGACCCGCGTAGCGGCGCTGGTGTATCAGCACGGGCATCACCAGATCAACGTCTATGTCTGGCCGCTCGGCGCCATCGACATCGATCCGCACCTGAACACCCAGGCCGACGGCTATCACCTGATGGCGGCGCCGGCCGGCGCATTCACCGCGGTCATGGTCTCAGACCTCAGCAGCGCAGAACTGGCCGCATTTCGCGACCGCTGGAAAGCGACTGCCGGCGACGGCGCGGGCGCGGGCGCGGACGCACACTGAGCGCGCAAGGGTCGGCGGCCCACCGCGGCTGATCTTTAGACGCCATTGCTGCTGCTCAAACCGCGGTTGAACTTCGCCCCGGACGTCAAGCTGACGGTGCGGCGTTCTATACGCCCCAGCAGCACGTGGCCGCGCCAGTGCGGCGAACGCCAGTAGGCACTATCCTCCCGGCGCACCAGGTGCCCGCGCACGTGATGGCGGCGGCGCGCGATCGGCGCGGCGTCGCCGGCGCTCGCCTCCGGCCACACGCTATCGGAAAACACCGGCGCTCCAATCTCTATATGCGCCAGCAGCGGCGCCTTCGCGCCGCGCAGACGCTTCGCATTCAGGCGCGTGACGTCGCAAGCTTTCTGCGGTAACCCCCCGCGGGCCGCCTGCAGCAGAAATCCAGTACCGGCAGGTCGTGCGCGACCGTGGCCAGCGACAGGCGCACCAGCAGCCATCGCGATTCATCGGATTGTCGCTGCTGCTGGTAGTAGCGCAGCCATGTCTCGTCGAACCGATAGCGTACGCAACGCAGGATGTGATCGAGTCCGTGCTCATAGCCATCGACAATGCTGGCATACCCGCCCTCGAGCAGCGCTTCGGTGCCGTACGAGGGCAACCCGCGATCGAAATCGAAATGCGTCTCGAGCGGGGCCACCAGCGCATCATCGGGCCGGTTGCTGGTGGTCCACGGGGTGCGCATCACGCCGCTGCGGCCGTCGCGCGCGGCCTCGATCAACGCGCCCTTGCGCAACACCTCGGCGCCGATGCTCGGACCGCGACATTCCGGCCGCGCCCGCAGCAGCTCGTCGCGCAGCGGCACCTGGTTCCACTCGATCCACAGGCGATCCGAGGGTACATGCAGCAGATCCAGACAGTCGGCGAGCTGATCGCCTTCCGAATACGCCAGCGTGGTGCACATCCGCGTCAGCTCATCGGACAGCAGGTAGCGCAGCGGACAGCTTTGCAGCTGCGGCGCGAAGTCGCAGGCACTGGTCAGGCGCCACAGCGCCCCGCAGTCCTGTCGCACGATGAACGCCGCGCTGCTCTGCGCGATCCGATCGAGTAGCCGCATGCGCGCCCCGACGCCTGCTGATTCCAGGCGAAGGTAGGCGGCGGGTAGATGCAGCACAACGCCGCGGGCGCCAGCGGCAGCGTCCGGCGGCATCAACAGCGATTAGCGGGCGCCAGCGGATTGGCGCCGGACTAGGCCGGCCACGCCCCGGCAAAGAACGGCGACATGCGGCTTCTGAAGCGGCGGCTCATCGTCAGGCGCGTCCCGCGCTTCAGCACCACCTCATAGTCGCCGTGAAACAGCGGCTGCAGCTCCACGATCTGTTCGACGTTCACGATCGTGGAGCGATGGATGCGCACGAACTGGCTGGCATCCAGCCGCGCCTCGATCTCCTGCAGCGGCTCGCGCAGGATATGGCAGTTACCCTGAGCGAATACCTTGACGCACTTGCCGGCCGCCTGGACGAACTCGATGATGTGAACGGGAAGGAACAGTACCCGGCCCTTCTCGGAGATCAGCAGCCGGCCAGGAAAGCGCAGCGCACGCATGGCAGCGGAGGGCAGCGCGCCCGCGCCGGGCGGCTCGCGATCGAGGCTGGCGCGCGCCTGCTGGATGATAGTCTTGGCTCTTGCCACTGCCTTGGCGAAGCGCTCGTCATCGAACGGCTTGACCACGTAGTCAACCGCCTCGATATCAAACGCGGCCGCGGCGTGCTCGGAATAGGCGGTGACGAAGATCACGAACGGGTCGATGCCGCGCTCATCCAGCGCCTCCAGCAGACTGAAGCCGTCGCGCTCGGGCATGCGGATATCGAGCAGCACCAGGTCCACCTGCGCGGCCGGATCAATGTCGACCGCCTCACCCACCGATGCACAGGCCGCCACCACGGTGAACTCGGGGTCGCGCGCCAGCAGACGCACGATCCGCTGCCGGGCAAGCGGCTCATCATCGACCACCAGCGCACCGATCGAATGCCCGCTCACGCCACGGTCTCCTCGATCGCCCGGCTGTCGGCCGCAGCGGCAGCGGGCGCTGGCGCCGCGGCCGGCTCATCCTGCGGCCTGACCTGCGCCGGCAGATTGACCTCCGCCTGCGTGCCACCATCAGGTCCCGGGCCGACCGTCAGGGTGGCCGCTTCCCCGTACGCCGCTTTCATCCTGGCATCGACATTGCCAAGGCCATAACCATAGGCGCTGCGCGCCAGCGGCGCGCTCAGCCGCGGCCGGCTGTTGGTGACCAGCACCTGCAGGCGATCGCGATCGCATCTCACCACGATGCGCACCAGCAGCGCCTGGTCGGGAGCGCCGCGCCCATGATCGACCGCATTTTCCACCAGTGGCTGCAGCAGCAGCGAGGGGATCGTCAGCGGCGCGGCCGCCGCGTCCACCGCAATGTGCACCTGCAATCGATCGCCAAAGCGCGCCTGCTGTACTGCCAGATACGCCTCGATGCCGCTGATCTCCGTCAGCACGCTCACCCAGCGCTGCTTGCTGGTCTCGAGTGCATGGCGCAGGAAATCCCCCAGGCGCGCCAGCATTGTGGTCGCGCGCGCCGGATTCTGATCCACCAGCTCGGCGATGGTGTGCAGCGCATTGAACAGGAAATGCGGTTGCAGTTGCGCCGAGAGCATCGCCATGCGCGTATTGGCGTATTCAATCGACAGGCTCGCGCTGCGCAGTGTCTCGCGGTGGTATTCGCGCGCGACCTTCACCAGCGCGATCAGCACCAGCCCCAGTGCATACCTCGGCACCGACAGGCGCAGCGCCCAGGCCCAGTCCGAGTAGCTCCATTGAAAGCTCTCGACGTGTTTCAGATTGTTGTGCAGTTCTTCGGTGAGCCCGTCGACTGCTGCCGCGGCCAGATAGTACGCCGCCGGTGCGCAGCGCACGAACGCCAGGGCGAGGAAAATCTGGATGACGATCACCCGTGCCCGAGCGTACGAGCCGCCGGGCCAGCCCTGCGCCAGCGCGATCCGGTACACGCACGCCGCCACGAAGAATTGCATTACAAAGCTCAGCCCGCGAGCCGGCGACGTCGGCACGTATTCGCCGTCCATCATGGTGCCGCTGGCATGCCAGAACGCGACGATCTCGATGCTTGCCACGATCGCCCAGAACAGAGCGCCGACCGTCCAGATCAGCTGCCATACGTCTGCGCTGTCGGGATTGCCTGCTCGATGCCCGGTCATGCAATCGAGTCTAGGTGAGCGCCGCCGAAGATACCAACGCGGACGCGCAGCGCAGGTACAGGCGGGTCTAATTCGGGCACGAACGGGATTGCGGATTGATCGGCCGCGGCCTGCCGGTCATGATGCGGCATGCTCCTACCAGAGTTCGATATCGACGAATCTCGCTGGAGTGGGGTCGCCGAGGCGCCGGCACCGGGGCGTCAACTTGCGGTCGCGCAGGCGCTGCGCGCGCTGCTGCCCGCGGACTGTGTACTCAGCCGTGACGAGGAGCTGCACCCCTATGAATGCGACGGCCTGGCGGTGTTCCGCCAACAGCCGATGCTGGTCGTTCTGCCGCGCACGGAGACCGAGGTGCGCGCCGTTCTGCTGGCATGCCGGCGGCTGGAAGTGCCGGTGGTGGCGCGCGGGGCCGGCACCGGGCTGTCGGGCGGAGCCATGCCGCACGCTGCCGGTGTGGTGCTGTCGCTGGCGCGTTTCGACCGCATCCTGCAGATCGATCCGGCCGCGCGCATCGCGCGTGTGCAGCCGGGCGTGCGCAACCTGGCCGTGTCCGAAGCCGCGGCCGCTTACGGCCTGTTCTACGCGCCCGACCCCTCCTCCCAGATCGCCTGCACCATCGGCGGCAACGTCGCCGAGAATTCAGGCGGCGTACATTGTCTGAAGTACGGCCTGACGCTGCACAACGTGCTCGGCCTGCGCGGCTGCACCATCGATGGCGAGCCGATCGAACTCGGTGGCTGCGCGCTCGATGCGCCCGGCCTTGACCTGCTGGCGCTCAGCATCGGTTCGGAAGGCCTGCTGCTGGTCGTGACCGAGGTCATTCTCAAGCTGCTGCCGAAACCGGAGTTGGCGCAGGTTGTGATGGCCTCATTCGATGATGTCGGCAAGGCTGGCGAGGCGGTCGCGGCGATCATCGCCGCCGGCATCATTCCATCAGGCCTGGAGATGATGGACCGCAAGGCGACCGCGGCGGTCGAGCCGTTCGTCAGAGCGGGCTACGACCTTGCGGCCGAAGCGATCCTGTTGGCCGAGTCCGACGGCACGCCCGATGAAGTCGCCGACGAGGTGCGGGCCATGGAGCGCGTGCTGCAGGCCAATGGTGCCACCGCCATTGCGGTGTCGGCGTCCGAGGCCGAGCGGCTGCGCTTCTGGTCAGGGCGCAAGAACGCGTTTCCGGCGGCCGGCCGCATTTCGCCCGACTATTACTGCATGGACGGTACCATCCCGCGAAACCGATTGGGACACATGCTCAAGGCGATCGAACGGATGGAGCACAAATATGGCCTCAAATGCATGAACGTGTTTCACGCCGGCGACGGCAACCTGCATCCGCTGATCCTGTTCGATGCCAATCGCAGCGGCGAATGGGAGCGCGCCGATCGCTTTGGCGCCGACATCCTGGAGCTGTGCGTGCAGCTGGGCGGCACCATCACCGGCGAGCATGGTGTCGGTGTGGAGAAGCTCAACTCGATGTGCGTGCAGTTCTCGCCGGCCGAACGCGCCGCGTTCTTCTCGGTCAAGCGCGCCTTCGATCCGCCGGGGTTGCTCAATCCGGGCAAGTGCATACCGACGCTGGCTCGCTGCGCCGAGTACGGCCGCATGCACGTGCGCCACGGCCAGCTGCCGCACCCCGATCTGCCCCGGTTCTAGATGGACAGCGCGCTTCAAGAGTTACGCCATCAGGTGCTGCAGGCTCACAGCGCCAGCACGCCGCTGCGGCTGCGCGGCGCCGGCACCAAGGACTTCTACGGCGAGCGCTGCGAGGGCACATTGCTGGATATGCGCGGCTATTTCGGCGTGGTCGACTACGAGCCCTCGGAGCTAGTGATCACGGCGCGCTGCGGCACTTCGCTTTCCGAGCTGGAAGGCCTGCTGGCACAGCACCGGCAGTTCCTGGCATTCGAACCGCCGGCCTTTGGCGGCGACCCGACCATCGGCGGCGTCATCGCCGCCGGACTGTCGGGCCCGCGGCGATTCCAGGCCGGTGCGGCGCGCGATTTCGTGCTCGGCGCCGTACTGCTGTGCGCCCAGGGTGAGCTGCTGCACTTTGGCGGTAAAGTCATAAAAAACGTCGCCGGCTTCGACCTGTCGCGCCTGCTGTGCGGCTCGCTCGGCATTCTCGGCGCCATCACCGAGGTGTCGCTGAAGGTCCTGCCGCTGCCGCGCCTGGAGCAAACGCTGCAATTCGAGATGGCGGCGTCCGAAGCCCTGGCGCTGTTCAACCGCTGGGCCGGCCAGCCACTGCCGATTTCCGCAACCGCCTGGTATGACGGCCACGCGTGGCTGCGCCTGTCCGGCGCGCCGCCGGCCCTGCGCACCGCGTGCGAACGCCTCGGCGGTGAGCTACTGGACGCGGAGGCGGCAAGCCGGTTTTGGCGCAGCCTGCGCGATCAGACGCACCCGTTCTTCGGCCACGCGAGCACGCTATGGCGGCTGTCACTGCCATCCACGGCACCGCAGATTGCGGGCTCCGGTAGCCAACTGATTGAATGGGGCGGTGCGCTGCGCTGGTGCGCGTCGGATCAGCCCGCCGCCGACATGCGCCAGCGCGCGGGGGCTGCCGGTGGCACCGCGCTGCACTGGCGCGGCGGCACGGCCGGTGGCCGCTTCCATTCCCTCTCGCCCGTGGTGCTGGAGATACACCGGCGGCTCAAGTCGCGCTTCGACCCACATGGCATCTTCAATCCGGGCCGGCTGATCGCGGATCTGTAGCAGCGAACGATGGAAACCAGGCTGGCAGACTGGATCAAGGGAACAACGCAGGGCGACAGCGCCAACGATATCCTGCGCGCCTGCGTGCACTGTGGCTTCTGCAATGCCACCTGCCCCACCTACCAGCTGCTCGGCGATGAGCTCGACGGACCGCGCGGGCGCATCTACCAGATCAAGCAGGTGCTCGAAGGCACGCCGGCCACACGCAACACGCAGCTGCACCTCGATCGCTGCCTGACCTGCCGCGCTTGCGAGACCACCTGCCCATCGGGCGTGGACTACGGGCACCTGGTGGACATCGGCCGCGCGGTAGTGGAATCCCAGGTGCGCCGTCCGCTAAATGAACGCCTGCTGCACTGGCTGCTGCGCGAAGTTCTGACCCGGCGCGGGCTGTTCGGCGGCGCACTGCGCATCGGCCGTGCGCTGCGCTTCGCGCTGCCGCGAGCCCTGCACGCCGGGCTCGGCGAGCACCGCGCCCCCGGTGCCTGGCCGCGGCGCACGCATGCACGCAAGGTGCTGCTGCTCAACGGCTGCACGCAGCCGGCGCTGGCGCCGTCGATCGACGCCGCGACCGCGCGCGTGCTGGATGCGATCGGCGTGCAGGCGCTGGTGGATGCGCGCTCGGGTTGCTGTGGCGCAATCCGTCATCACCTGCACGACCAGCGCGGCGCTCTGCAGAATGCGCGGCGCAATATCGATGCCTGGTGGCCACAGCTCGACTCCGGCGCAGTCGAGGCCATCGTGATCAATGCTTCGGGCTGCACAACGATGGTACGCGAATACGCCTGGCTGCTGCGCGAGGATCCGGCCTATGCCGCACGGGCGCGGCGCGTCAGCGACGCGACCCGCGATCTGGCGCAATTCCTTGGCCCGCAATTGCCGCTGCTGCTTCGCTGCGTGCGCCCCGCGTCCATCACCCGCATTGCCCTGCAGAACCCCTGCACGCTGCAGCACGGCCTGAAGCTCAAGCACGATGTCGAACAGCTGTTGAGCGCGCTCGGCGCGCAGTTGCTGCCGGTGGACGAGCCGCATCTGTGCTGCGGTTCGGCCGGAACCTATTCGCTGCTGCAGCCGAAACTGGCGCTCGAGCTGCGCGCGCGAAAGCTCGCTCATCTGTTGCACGCGCAGCCGCAAATGATCCTGTCCGCCAACATCGGCTGCCTGTTACATCTGGCCGCAGGCACCGCCGTGGCGCTCCGGCATTGGATAGAATGGATCGACGAACTTATTGTAACTAGTTGATTATACAATACTATAGCATGGACAATCGGCGCCGCGACAGCGCTCGCCGAGCGCACCGGTTAACGCACCAGTTAGAGAGTAAAATCTGTAGCGCAACGTCCAGTCTGTCCGAACGTCAAGGAACGATCGCCGTGCATGCTCCCACGACCGCTCGCCACTCACCGCGCTGGCGCGCAGCAGCGCTGTCATTGCTGGCGGTTGGTTTCTGCGGCTCCTCATTCGCCGTCAGCGACGGCCAGACGCCTTCGAGCGGCGCCTGGGAGTACCTGCAGAAGCAGTTCTATCCGGATCGCAGCATCGGAGTGCTCGACGACAGCTACATGAGCCTTACGGCTCCGGCAAACACACCGGACCCCGCGGCGACGCCGTTGACGCTGCACTTTGGTGATGCCGCAGTCGGGCACATCAAGCAGATACGGGTGATCATCGATAACAATCCGTCGCCGCTGGCCGCGACCTTCGACGTCGCCGGCGGCGCTCGCGTGGCCGAAATCGGCATGCGCGTGCGCATCGATCGCTTCACTTCGGTGCGTGCGATCGCGGAGACCAGCGACGGAAAATTCGAGATGCGCAGCGCCTGGGTGAACGCCAGCGGCGGCTGCTCCGCCCCGCCGGGCCCGATGAGCGCGGGAAGCCTCGGCGACATCCGTTTCCGGCCTTCACCCGACAGTCGCTCGATGCTGATCAGCATTCGCCATCCGAATAATTCGGGATTCCAGATCGATCCGCGCAGCGGCGAGCCGATCCCCTCGCACTATGTGTCGCATATCCGCTTCAGCGCCGATGGCCGCACGCTGCTCGAGGCCGACACCGGCATTTCGCTGAGCGAGAATCCGACGCTGCGCATTGCGTCGGATCAGCCGCTGCCGGCACCGATCGTGGTGGACATCGTCGATTCCAAGGACGCGCACTTCAATGCCAGCTGGCGCGGCGCACTGGCCGAGAGCGCTGCGAGCAGCACGGGCTCAGGAGCCGGCGGCAGCCGTTGAGATGCCGGCTGGCGCGATGCGGGTGCCGGCGCTGCGCGTGTTGTTCCTAAGGGCACTGATCTGGCCGATGGCCAGTATCATGCTGCACGCGAGCGTCGCCGCTGCTGCCCCCGACCTGGCCATTACGATCCACGAGGTGGCTCCGGGCGTGTTCGTGCACCTCGGGCGCCAGCTCGCACTCGATGCTCCGGGCCACGACGACATCGCCAATATCGGCTTCATCCTTGGCCAGCGCTGTGTCGCGGTGATCGATACCGGCGGCTCGATGCGAATCGGCCGCGCGCTGCACGCCGCGATCCGCCGCCGCACCGGTCTTCCAATCTGCTATGTGATTAATACTCACGTGCATGTTGATCACGTGCTCGGCAACGCCGCATTCCGGCAGGAGCGGCCGAAATTCGTCGGCCACTCGGGGCTGGACGCGGCGATGGCGCGCAGTCGTGAGTTCTTTCTGCAGCATTACGCCGGCGATCTCGACCAGCCGCCAAGTGCAACGCAGATCATTGCTCCCGACACACCGGTGGAGCAGACGCTGGAGCTCGACCTGGGTGGCCGGCACCTGCAGCTGCGGGCCTGGCCGTTGGCACATACTGATTGCGATCTTACGGTATTCGATGATGCCAGCCGCACGCTGTGGACCGGCGATCTGCTGTTTCGCGATCGCCTGCCCGCCGTGGACGGCAGCGCCAGCGGCTGGTTGACGGTAATCGACCAACTCGCGCGGCTGCAGGTCGTGCGCGCCGTGCCGGGTCATGGTCCGCTCAGCACCGACCTGCCTTCAGCGCTCGATCCGGAGCGCCGCTATCTGCGCGCACTGATCGACGGTGTGCGCGACGAACTCGCCCAGGGCAGCTCGATGCAGCATGCCATCGCGCACGTCGCGACGGCTGAAATGCCGAACTGGTTGCTGTGGGACAGCACCCATGCACGCAATGTGGCTCGCGTGTACGAGCAGATGGAATGGCAGTAATCGGGCGCCGCCGCTGGCTGCAGATGACGGCGCTGGCCGCGGCCTATGGCGTGTCCGGCTTCGGCCGTGCGGTCAGTGCGCCGGCAGCGGAACAACGCCGCGTGGTGATTGTCGGAGCCGGCTTTGCCGGCTCGGCCTGCGCACGGCATCTGCGCCACATCGATGCGGCGGTTGACGTCACGCTGATCGATCCGCTGGAACACTACACCACCTGTCCGATGAGCAATGAGGTGCTGGTCGGCGTGCGTGACCTGGCATCGATCACCGTATCGCGCGCAGGGGTGAGGCGTGCCGGCATCCGGCTGCTGCGCGCACGCGTAGACGCCATCGACCCCGCCGCCCGCCGGGTCCGGCTCGAGGGCGGCAAGGCCGTGCCGTTCGACCGCCTGGTGGTGGCGCCGGGCATCCGGCTGCTGTGGAACGGGATCGAAGGCTATGACGAGGCCGCGGCACAGGTCATGCCGCATGCCTGGCAGGCCGGTGAGCAGACGCAGCTGCTGGCGCGCCAGCTGCGCGCGATGGACGATGGCGGCGTAGTCGCGATCAGCGTGCCGTCGGGCCTGATGCGCTGTCCGCCGGCACCATACGAGCGCGCCAGCCTGATCGCGCGCTATCTGTCGCAGCACAAGCCGCGCTCGAAGGTGCTGATCTTCGATGCCAACAATCACTTTCCGCGACAGGACCTGTTCACCGATGCCTGGCGCTCGATGTATCCGGGCATGATCGAGTGGATCGCGCCGACCCAGGATGGCGCCGTGGTGCGGGTCGAGCCCGCGCACATGACGTTGTACACCGGCAATGCCGGCCATGCGGTGGCGGTCGCCAACATCATTCCACCGCAGGCGCCCGGGCAGCTCGCGGCCGACGCCGGCCTGGCGTCCGATCATGGCTGGTGCCCGATCGCGCCCAGTACGTTCGAATCGCAGTTGATACCCAACGTGCACGTGATCGGCGACGCCTGTATCGCCGATGCGATGCCGAAGTCGGCCTCCGCAGCCTTAAGCCAGGCCAGGCAATGCGCGCGCGCCATCGTGGCGCTGCTGGCTGGACGCGAGCTCGAGCCGCCGGCCTTCGACAGTGTGTGCTATAGCCTGCTCGGCCCGACGCGCGCGATCGCGATCCGCGGCCGCTTTACCACCCAGGAGGGCAGGATCGTCGCGGTGGAAGACCCGTCCGCCTCCTCTGCCGCCGCCGGCGCGCAGCAGGCACAGGAAGCGCAGCGCTGGTATCGGGCCATTCGCACTGAGGCATTCGGCAGCTAGAGCCCGAGTCGCGCTCGCAACTCCGTGGCTGTCAACAGCTGCACATAGACCGGCGTGCCGACGTCGAAGCGCTTCGCGCTCGACAGCGGCCCGACCACTACCGGTTCAAACCCCGCATCCCTGACCAGCTGCGACGCCACCGCAAGCGCGCGCGAATCATCGCCCGCCAGTGGTATGGCGATCGGCTCGCCGGCGCGATGGGCCTGCCCGGCCAGGTCCTTATAGTTGATCGCGTTGAACGCGCGTACCAGCCGCACCCCGGGCAGGAATTCGGCGGAGGCCACACCGGTACCCTTCCGGCGCGCATCCAGCGCCATCTCCCCGTCGCGTTCCGGATACGGATTGCCGGTGTCCAGGACGATCTTGCCGGCCAATTCATTTGCCAGGTCGCGCCCGAGTTGTGGCAGCGCGCCGTACGGCACCGATATCAGCACCACGTCACTGAACATCGCCGCCTCGCGCGGTGTGCCGACATGGGCCCTGGGACCAAGGGATTGCGCCAGCGGCTTGAGTTCGTCCGGATGACGCGAGGAGATCAGCACCTCGTGGCCGGCCTTGACCCACAGCGTGGCCAGCGTACCGCCGATCTTGCCGGCACCGATAATGCCGATCTTCGTGGATTGCGCCGTGGCCGCGGCGCCCGCAGTTCCCGCGGTGGCGGCGGTGGCCGCGCCCGGCAGCAGCACGATGCCGGGGATCGTCATTGCCGACAGCGTAAGCATTGCAGCGCGCCAACGTCGCCCCAGGCGCAGGTATCCGGTGTGGTTCGCTGACATGGCAGGCTCCGGCGGAAACGGGGCGCTGAGTATAATATTCGCGCCACATGAGCGACAGCTTGCACGGGCCGCAACGCATCATCTGCCTGACAGAGGAGACGACCGAGACGCTGTACCTGCTGGGCGAGCAGGAGCGGATCGTGGGCATCTCCGGCTTTACGGTACGTCCACCACGCGCGCGCCGCGAAAAGCCGAGAGTCGCGGCTTTCACCAGCGCCAAAATCGAGCGCATCCTCGCACTCAATCCCGATCTGGTACTCGGCTTCTCCGACCTTCAGGCCGACATCGCGGCCGAGCTGATACGCGCCGGCATCGAAGTGCATATCTTCAATCAGCGCAGCGTCGAGGAGATCCTCGCGTTCATCCGGCTGCTGGGTGCAATGGTGGGTGCGCAGTCGCGTGCCGACGCACTCGTGGCGTCGCTGCGTCAGGGACTCGATCGGGCACGCCAATGCGCCGCGCGCCTGCCGCGCCGGCCGCGAGTGTACTTCGAGGAGTGGGATCAGCCGCTGATCACCGGCATCCGATGGGTCGCAGAACTGGTGGAGATCGCCGGCGGCCAGGACTGCTTTCCCGAACTGTCGATGCAGCCGCAGGCCAGGGGCCGGATCATCCCCGATCCGCTCGAAGTCGTGCGCCGGGCACCGGACATCATGATCGCGTCCTGGTGCGGCAAGAAATTCAATCCGGCCAGAGTCCTGGAACGGCCAGGCTGGGACGCGTTGCCCGCGGTGCGCAACGGCTGCCTGTCCGAGATCAAGTCGTGCGACATCCTGCAGCCCGGTCCCGCGGCGCTGAGCGACGGGCTATCGCAGTTGCAGCGCATAATCGCTGCCGGCGCTGCGCCGCTGTCCTCATGAATGCGCGTACGCTGATGATTCAGGGCACGACCTCGGACGCAGGCAAGAGCACCCTGGTCGCCGGACTGTGCCGCGTGCTGCACCGTCAGGGCGTGCGCGTCGCGCCGTTCAAGCCGCAGAACATGTCGCTCAACAGCGCAGTCGGCGTGGACGGCGGCGAGATCGGCCGCGCCCAGGCGCTGCAGGCGCAGGCGGCGGGCATCGAGCCCACGATCGACCTGAATCCGGTGCTGCTCAAGCCCGACAGCGATACGCACGCGCAGGTGATCGTTCATGGAGTTGCGATCGGCCGCATGGGCGCGCTCGACTACCATGACTACAAGCGCAGCGCGCGTGCGGCGGTGCTGAGCTCGTACCGGCGACTTCAGGCCAGCTACGACACGGTTATCGTCGAAGGCGCGGGCTCACCCGCGGAGATCAACCTGCGCGAAGGCGATATCGCCAACATGGGTTTTGCCGAGGCGGTCGACTGCCCGGTAGTGCTGATTGCCGATATCGACCGCGGCGGCGTATTTGCGCACCTGGTGGGCACGCTGGCGCTACTGCGCCCGAGCGAGCAGGCGCGCGTCACCGGCTTCGTGATCAACCGCTTTCGGGGCGAGCTCGCACTGCTGCAATCGGGACTGGACTGGCTCGAGCGGCATACCGGCAAGCCGGTGTTCGGCGTGCTGCCCTATCTGCACGGGCTGTACCTGGATGCCGAGGACGGCATCAGTCGCGAGACGCCGGCGGGCCGGTCGGCTTCGGCGCCCCAGCGTGAGCGGCTGCAGGTGGTGCTACCGGTACTGCCGCGCATCAGCAATCACACCGACTTCGATCCGCTGCGACGGCATCCACAGGTCGAGCTGCACTACGTTGATGGCACCCGGCGGCCGCCCGCCGCCGATCTGATCATCCTTCCGGGCTCAAAGAATGTCCGCGCCGATCTCGAATGGCTGCGCGTACACGGCTGGACCGGGCACCTGCAGCGGCACCTGCGCTACGGCGGCAGGCTGCTGGGCATCTGCGGGGGTTTCCAGATGCTCGGCCGCTCCATCGACGATCCGCTGGGCGTTGAAGGCGCGGCCGGCGGCAGCGCCGGCTTCGGCTGGTTTGATATGCACACGCTGCTCGGACGGCGCAAACAGCTGCGCAATGTCGACGGCACCCTGTGCCTGGCGCAGGCACCCGTCAGTGGCTATGAGATCCACGCCGGCCGCAGCGAGGGGCCCGCGCTGGGTGAACCGGCCGTGACTCTCAGCCACGGACGGCACGATGGCGCAATTTCCGCCGACCGGCAGATCCTCGGCACCTACCTGCACGGCCTGTTCGAACAGTCCGCCGCCTGTACCGCGCTGCTGCATTGGGCGGGATTGCCGCAAGCGCTGAGCGTGGATCACGGCGCGCGACGCGAGCAGATACTCGAGCGCCTCGCCGATACCATCGAGCACTCACTCGACGTAGCGCGCATGCTGCGGCTGCAATCACCGCTTCTTTCCGGCAGCTAGCGTGATGGCGGCAGTCTATTGCCTGCCGCGTCGCTCAAGATCTTCGCGAAAGAAGGCGTCGAGCGCCCGGCCGGCAGCAGCCTCGGCGAAGCCGGCGAAGCTGCCCTGCTCTGCGAGCAGTCGCGCCGTGCGCATGAAGCCGCCCCAGGCCGATCGCGCCAGTGCGCCGCCAACGCTGATGCGCCGCACCCCAAGCGCTGCGACATCCTTCACGGTCAGTTCGCTCGGAAAGCCAAGCAGCAGATTGACCGGCTTGGGTGCCACGGCGCGCACCACGGCTTCGATCTGAGCTCGCGTGTTGATCCCCGGCGCATACAGGCAATCCGCTCCGGCCTGCGCATAGGCCTTGAGCCGGGCGATGGTCTCCTCCAGCTCCGGTCGGCCGACCAGGAAGCATTCTGCCCGTCCCACCAGCAGCGTATCGCCGCCGCTGCTGTCGATCGCGCGGCGCGCCGCGCGCATCCTGGCCACCGCGATGTCCAGGTCATACAGTGGCCTGGCAGGATCTGCGGTCGAGTCCTCGATCGACAGTCCCGCCACGCCGGTCTCGATCGCGAGCCGCACATTCTCAGCCACATGCTCCGGTTCATGCGCGTAGCCGTTCTGGAAATCCGCATTCACCGGCACCTCGGTGGCAGCCACCAGTTCGCTCAGATGCGCCAGCACCTGGTCACGCGGCACCGGACCATCGGGATAGCCGCGCGACCAGGCGAATCCGGAGCTGGTGCTGGCCAGGGCCTTGAAGCCCAGCGATTGCAGAAAGCGCGCGCTGCCGATGTCCCACGGATTTGGGATTACAAAGCATGCGCTGCGATGCATCTCATGGAACTGGCGCCGTTTTTCGGCCACACTCGGGCGGGACATCGGTTTTACCTGGTCACGGAATCATCCAATTGAAGACGTACTGCTGCAGTACCACCAGCACGCCCAGCAGCACTGTCAGGATGATGCTGTGCTTGAAGGTGCGCGCCACCACCAGGCCCTCCTGCCCGTGCAGACTGGTCACCGAAATACCGGTGGCGATGTTCTGCGGCGAGATCATCTTGCCCATGACGCCGCCGGACGAATTGGTGGCGGCGATCAGTACCGGATTGAGGCCGAGCTGATTGGCCGCCACCACCTGCAGGTTGCCGAACAGCGCATTGCCCGATGTGTCGCTGCCGGACAGAAATACTGCCACCCAGCCGAGGAAGGCCGAGAGCATCGGGAAGAAGATGCCGGCCGATGCGACGCCCAGTCCCAGCGTGTAGTTGAGACCCGAGTAGTTCATCAGGTAGGCCAGGCCCACGATCAGGGCCACCGTCAGGATGGCCATTCGGGCTTGCCTCCAGGTCTTCACGATCGCGTGCAGGTAACGGCCCGGGCCGACGCCCACCAGCGCGGCCGTGATGATGGTCGCTACCAGAATCGCGGTGCCGGTACCCAGCGGCTGGAACACCCAGTTGGCCGCGTAGGCCTTGTTGTAGAGCGTGATGAATACTGCGTTGTGCAGGCCGGGCCAGGGAATGGTGTGCTGACCGATGGCGGCGACCTTGAGGCGCGTCCAGACGATGACGACGGCCGACACAACGATCCATGGTATCCAGCCCTGCCACGGAGACATCGTCGTAGTCGCCGCCGCCGGCACCACCGGCCTTCGAATCAGAAACTCGGCATCAGTGCTGGGCGACCATACCTGCAGAAACACCAGTGTCACGATCAATGATGTCAACGCAGACAGTACGTCGGTCAGCGAATAGTCGATGTAGTTCGAGGTGACGAACTGCGTCAGCGCAAAACTGCCGCCGGCCACCAGCAGCAGCGGCCACAACGCTCGCATCGAGCGCAGGCCGCCGTAGATCCCAATCACATAGAAAGGCAGCAGCATCGCGATGAACGGCAGCTGGCGTCCTACCATAGCGCCCAACTTGAGGGCCGGCAGGCCGGTCACCTGCGCCAGCACCGTGATCGGTGTTCCGAGTGCCCCGAAAGCCACCGGCGCGGTATTGAAAATCAGCGTCATGGTCAGCGCTTCCAGTGGTGGCAGGCCAACCAGCATCAGCAGCGCGGTGGTAATGGCCACCGGCGTACCAAAGCCCGCGATCCCTTCCAACAGGCAACCAAAACAGAAACCGACCACCACCAGCACGACACGCCTGTCATTCGGCAGGTGCTTGAGCACCCAGTCACGGAAGGCATCGAACCGGCCCGAAATGACCGCAATGTTGTAGAGCAACAGGGCGTTAAAGACGAGCCACATGACCGGCCAGAGCGCAAACACACTGCCCGCGGCGACGCTGTCAAGCGCCAGTCCGGCCGGGAACTGCCAGAAAAGCATGGCTATGACCAAACCCACGATCAGACCGGCCAGCGAGGCCTGCCACGCGGGGCGGCGCAGCACTCCCAGAGCCACCAGCACGGTCGCTATCGGTAACGCCGCAACGATGACCGATAGCAGCAGGTTGCCGGCTACAGGCGTCAATATCTGATGGAACATCGATCTCTCCCCTGCTGTCCGCTTGTTGTCGTTGTCACGCCGAGGGCGCCGGTAGCGCCGCCGGCGCGCGCGCCGGTCTACGCTCGCCTATATTGGCCGCGCGCAGTTTCAGTTTCAAACGATTTGCGTGCCGGATCCGCCCAGCTCGACGCCGGTAGTGCGCCGGCGAGTGAGGCAATTTTGACACCGTGTGCGGCTAGTGGGCGGCTTGATGCTCGACATGTCCAACAGGATATAATGAGTGCTTACTGGGGACTGCAGGCGCGCCGGATGCTGCCGATCGGCAACGTTAGGGGGCGCGAGACCAAACAACACCATTGCCTTTTTTTTAAGGGGAACCAACCGATGTCCACGTCACGCCCAATCCGTCGCCCAGCCATCTGGGCTGCCTGCGCATTCGCCCTTGGCTACGCTGCGGCCTCGGTCGCGGACGACATGGTGTCCTTCGCCACCGCCGGCTACTCCAGCGGCCTGCACTCGATGGCGTTGATGCACAAGATCGATACCGACGGCGACGGCACGGTGTCCAAGGCTGAATGGCTCGCGTTCCAGGAAAAGGTGTTCGCGATGCTCGACAAGGACAAAGAGGGCACCGTGAGCGCGAAGGAATTCATCAGCCCGACCGGCGGGGCTGAAATGGCGGGCTTTGCCACCGGCGGCTATGCCAGGGGATTGCGCAGCAAGGCGATGATGCACAAGATCGACACTGACGGGGACGGGACCGTGTCGCACGATGAGTACATCGCGTACCAGACCAAGGTATTCGACATGATGGATACCAGTCACAAGGGCATGTTGGGCAAGGAGCAGTTTGCGACCGGCGGCGCCAGCGGCCACTGATCCGGCGCTCTAGCGCACCAGCATTGCCACTCCCCGGGCCCGGGGGTCGGCCGCCGCCACTGGCTCGCGGCCGACCACTTCTATGGCCTCGACGTCGCCGTTGTAGTCCTGGGCCTCGATGCGATAGCCGCGCTCGCGCATCGCCTGCGCCAGTGCCGGCGGAAATGGCGCGTACGGTTCCGAAAACAGAGTGTTTTCCGGCAGCAGCTGGTGATGGAAGCGCAGCTGCGCCAGCGCCGGTGACAGCGCCAGGCCGAAGTCATAGACGTCAGCCAGCACCTGGAATACCGAGGTGGTTATGCGCGAGCCGCCGGGCGTACCGAGCACCATCGCGATGCGGCCGTCCTTGAGCAGGATGGTCGGTGTCATCGACGACAGCGGTCGCTTGAATGGCGCGATCGCGTTGGCGTCCGCCCCGACTACGCCGTACTGATTCGGAGCGCCTGGTTTGGCCGAGAAATCGTCCATCTCATTGTTCAACAGGAAGCCGGCAGCTTCGACCACCACGCCGGAACCAAACCAGCCGTTGAGTGTATAGGTGTTGGAGACGGCATTGCCCCAGCGATCGACGATCGAGAAATGCGTGGTCTGCGGCTTTTCCAGCCCGGGCTTCACGGCAGTGAGCGCCGAGGGCTTGGCCGGATCGATCTGCGCTGCGCGTCGCGCCAGATAGGCCGGATCGATCAGCGCGGCCACCGGCACCTGCACCACATCGGGATCGCCCAGATACTGCGCCCGATCGGCAAACACGCGCTTTTCTATCTCCGAGATCAGATGCAGGTACTGCGGTGAATTCAGCGCCACACCCTGGAACAGCGCAGCGGCGTCCTGCTTCATGGTCAGCATCTGCAGTAGCGCAATACCTCCCGAACTGGGCGGCGGTGCGGTGATCACGGTGTAGCCGTGCCATGCGCCCTCGACCGGCTGGCGCCAGCTAACCTGGTAGCCCGCCAGATCGGCCCGATCGATCAGGCCCAGCGGAGATCCGCGATTCATCTGCGCGACCAGAAGATCGGCTGTCCGACCTTCATAGAATTCCCTGTCTCCGCCGGCCGCAATCCGCTGCAGCGTAGCGGCGAGTTCGGGCTGGCGAAAGCGCTGCCCGGCGTGCATCGTGCCGAAGTAACGCGCGAAGTTCGTCCTCTGCAGGAACGGCGCCTGGCTGCCGTCGCGGATACCGATCAGTTGCGAGGTCACCTGAAAGCCGGAAGCCGCGTAGCGAATTGCCGGGGCCAGGTCGCGCCGCCATGACAGGCGGCCGAAGCGCCGATGTGCCGCGGCCAGTCCGCGCACGGTGCCCGGCACGGCGGTGGATAGGTTACCGGTAAGGCTCAGAGCCGCGACCGGCTCGCCGGTGGTGTCCAGGTACATGCCGGCGCTGGCTCTGGACGGGGCACTCTCGCGATAGTCGAGAAAATAAGCCTTGCCATTCACGTACAGCGTCATGAAACCGCCGCCGCCGAGATTGCCGGCTTCCGGGTACGTGACCGCGAGCGCGAAGCCGGTCGCCACCGCCGCGTCTATCGCATTGCCACCCGCCTTCAGTATTTCGCGCGCCGCCAGCGCGCCGTAGCGGTCAGGCGATGCCACCGCGCCCGCGGCCAATGCGCGCGCGTCATCTGCACCCGCATCGCGTGCCGCGCCAAGCCGAGGCATCGTGGCGATGCAGGCGACCAACAGCGCGATCCAGGCCCCGGCCGTGCGCCGGGCAGGGTCGCGTCGCCCCATGCGGGCTGCGAGCTGGCGATCAGCCGGGCGGATAGATGGGCTCCTCGGAGGGTGCAACCGGCGCGGCTCGCGGTCGCATGGGCGCTGCCGCCGGTGGCGCTGCCGCCGGGGGCGCTGCCGCCGGTGGCGCTGCCGCAGGCGTCGCCGCTGCCGGCGGCGGTACCGACTGTCCGGCTGCGAACGTGACGACGCGCCGTTGCATACTGACGACGTAGGTACGGTCGGCTGCCTCGTAGTCGGCGGGTGGGTTGCGCGCCTCGGATTCGCAGTGCGAGAGGTTTATGCACTGGATCATCTGGTAACGCACGCCCATGCGGAATCGATGCGTCGCACCGCTTTGCTCCCAGCCTGCGGGAACCTCGAAGCGCAGGTTTTTGACCAGGCGGCGTGCCGAATCATCGAATTCGTGTGCCGGTTCGGCGTTGACCATCACGACATCCTTCGGTACCCCGCGTCCATCTACATTGAATTCGACCAGCGCCCTGCCCTGCAGTGCATGCCCGCGCGCGTCCTCGGGATAGTAATCATCCTTCAGCATCCCCTTGTACGGCGGCAGCTCGATCGACGGCGGCGCCGTGCCCTGGGCCAGTGCGCCGCGATCGATCACGATGCTCGCCATCGCGGCGACGATGGCCGCGCGCACGATCAGCCTGCTGCGTTGCCTGGTCATGAATGGCATCCTTCTGATCTAATTCTTGTAGGCTGCCGTCATCGTACCGGCGCGCGGCCGTTACGGCGAGCGCCGCCAGCCGCGGCACCCATCCAGGAACAGCCTGACCGAGGAATCGGCCCAGTGCTCCAGCTCGGCCGGAGTCATCGGCTGATCGAAACCCAGCGCCCGGCGTTGCGGTACCACGACCACCAGCTGCAGGAACTGCAGCGCAGCGAATTCCCGCACCGGCGCCGTCAGTTCAGCGTTATCGAGGGCGCGAGCCAGCACGCCGCCGATCAGCGAGATCGCCTCCTGGCTCGCCCCTTCGGCGTTGAGCGCGCGCGCGAGCTCCGGAAAGCGCGCCGACTCAGCGACCATCAGGCGATGCAGGGCGATGGCTGGCGGCGACAGCGCCGCGCGCAACACCAGCCCCGCCAGCCGTTTGAGCACCTCATGCACTGTGGCGCCTTCCAGCAGCGGCACACTGGACGGCGGGCGCATGCGCTGGAGGATTCGGTGGACGACGGCGCCAAACAGCACCGCCTTATCGGCAAAGCGATGATAGAAGGTGCGCTTGGAGATGCCGGCGCGCCGGGCCAGCGCTTCGATGGTGGTGAGCCCATAACCCTGGGCCAGGAACATCTCGGTCGCAACATCCAGGATGCGATCATTGAGCTGCAGTGCCGCTGTGCGCGACGGACGCCCGCTACGCCGCCTGGCGGCTGCGGTCACATGGTGGCGAGCTTTAACGCGGGTAGTGGTAATAGCCGGAGCGCCGGGAGACCTGGTAGCCGGAAGGCGCATAGTATCCCGGCCGGGCGCCGTAGTTGCCGGCCGGCGCGCCGTAGTAGCTCGCCCGTGGCGCGTAGTATCTCGGCGCCGGCGGATACGACGCGTAATAGCGCGGCGCCGGCGGGTAATAGGCGGGACGCGGCGCATAGTACGCAGCCGGCGGCCCGTAATACGCGGGCGCCGGCCCGTTATAGCCACCCTGCGGCGCATAGCCAGAATCCTGCGACTGGGCCGCGGCGGCGGCGGCGGCGCCGACGATGACCAGCGGCAACGTCGCCAGCCCGAAGAAGGTGTGCGCCAGGGCCGCCCCCAGGCCGAAGTGGCCAAAGGCGTGACCCGCGACCCATGGGCCCGGCCCGGCCGCGGCCGCCGGTGCCAGTGGAGCCAGCGATAACACCAGGACACTGAGCGCGGCGAGCATCGCTTTTGGATATTTCACGGTGGGGACACTCCTGAAGGTAGCGGCGCGGCGATCGACCGCGCTCGAGCCTACTCGCGCACGTAGCTGAATGCAACGAAACCGTAGCGTTGCATATAATATCATGAATAATATAAGAAATATTCTACGCGTCGCCTTATGAGCCGGCTCAGCTGCCGCTCGTGAGCAGCATCCGGAAACGCGCCCTCGGTTCACGGCCGCAGTCGACGCGGTATCCCGGTCAGCTGCAGGATGCGGCTGGAAATTTCCTCGACCGAGCAATGCGTGGTGTCGATGTGCGGCACGCCAAACCGGGCATACATGCGCTCGGCGGCGCGCAGCTCGTATTGTACCTGCGGTGCAGACGCATAACGGCTCTCGGGGCGCCGGACTTCGCGAATCTGCTGCAGGCGCGACGCTTCGATCGTCAGACCAAACAGTTTGCGCGCGTGCGGTCGCACGGCGGCGGGCAGCTCACCGCCCTCCAGGTCTTCCTCCATCAGCGGGTAGTTGGCCGCATAGATGCCGTACTGCAGGGCCAGATACAGGCAGGTCGGTGTCTTTCCCGATCGCGACACGCCCAGCAGCACCACATCGGCGCGATCGTATTCGCGGTTGTGACCGCCGTCATCGTTGGCGAGCGCGAAGTTGGTGGCATCGATACGCGTCATGTAGCCGGCCATGTCGATCATGCCGTGCGCGCGGCCGAGCGCGTGCGAGCTCTTCTGTCCCAGCTCCGATTCCAGCGGCGCCAGGAAAGCGTCGAAGAAATCCAGGAACAGTCCATTAGCGCCTTTGACCAGCTCGCGCTCCGCGTCGCGCACCAGCGTGCTGAAAATAATCGGCGGCGTGCCATCGGCGAGCGCCGTGGCATTGATCCGATGTAGCGCCTCAGCCGCCTTTTCCATGCTACTGATAAACGGCAGCGTCACCGCCGTGAAGGAGATTCCCTCGAACTGGCTAAGCAGGCTGTGTCCCATGGTCTCCGCGGTGACACCCGAATGATCGGAGATGAAGAACACCGTCCGCACGACCGTCTGGTTGCTTGCCACGAATTGCCCCCGACCGCTGTTGCAGCGGATGCCCACTAGTGTTTCACTTAACTGTTCACGCCGGCAATAACAAGCTTTCTGGGGGATCGCGAGTGATCGAATACGTGGCGCCGTATACCGAGCTCGGGATGCACGACCTGGAGCGTGTCGGCGGAAAGAATGCCTCGCTCGGGGAAATGATCAGCCACCTGAGCCGCCTCGGCGTCAGCGTACCCGCCGGCTTCGCCACCACTGCAGATGCCTATCGAGAGTTTCTCGCGCACGACGGCCTGGCGCAGCGCATCGAAGCCGAGCTGTCGCGTTTGAACGTCGAGGATGTTGCGCAACTGGCGCGAACCGGCGCGGCGATTCGAAGCTGGCTGCTGGCGACGCCGTTTGCGCCGCAATTCGAGCAGCAGCTGGTTGCGGCCTGGCAGCAGCTTGGTGGCGACGCGATCGCGGTCGCGGTACGCTCCTCCGCAACCGCGGAAGACCTGCCGGATGCCTCGTTCGCCGGCCAGCAGGAGACGTTCCTCAACGTACGCGGCAAGGACGATCTGCTCAGCACCACCCGCCAGGTATTTGCGTCATTGTTCAACGACCGTGCGATCGCCTACCGCGTGCACCACGGTTTCGCGCACTCGCAGGTGGCGCTGTCCGCCGGCGTGCAGCTGATGGTGCGCAGCGACCTGGGCGCCAGCGGCGTCATGTTCACGCTCGATACCGAGTCAGGATTTCGCGACGTGGTATTCATCACGGCGTCCTATGGCCTCGGGGAAACCGTCGTGCAGGGAGCGGTCAATCCGGACGAGTTCTACGTCTACAAGCCGGCGCTGCGCTCGGGTCACCTGTCGATCGTGCGTCGCACCCGCGGCAGCAAGACCGTCAAGATGATCTACGCCGAGGGCGCCAACGCGGGACAGCGGGTACAGACTGTCGCCGTCGCCAGCGCCGAGCGCGATCGTTACTGCATCAGCGATGCCGACGTGGTGAGCCTGGCGCGCCAGGCGCTGATCATCGAGGAACACTACGGCCGGCCGATGGACATCGAGTGGGGCATCGACGGCAACAGCGGACAGATCTACATCCTGCAGGCGCGTCCCGAGACCGTGCAGAGCCACAGCGGCCGGGATCTGCAGCGCTACAGCCTGCAGGATCGCTCTGCGGTGATCGTGACCGGGCGCGCGATCGGTTCACGCATCGGCGCGGGAGCGGCGCGAGTGGTGCGCTCGGCGGCCGACATGACGCGCGTGCAGGCCGGCGATGTGCTGGTCGCCGATATGACCGATCCGGACTGGGAACCGGTCATGAAGCGCGC
>JABCZO010000039.1 GCA_013289615.1 Gammaproteobacteria bacterium | reverse complement strand
CGACGTCGTGGCCGATGCCCAGGTGAGCTGAGTGGTCAAATTCTGGGTCGAGTTGTCGGTGTAGGTGCCGGTGGCGGTCAGTTGTTGCGTCGTGCCCAGCGCAATGCTCGGGGTCGGCGGTGTGACCGCGATCGACACCAGCGTGGCGGGCGACACGGTCAAGCTGACCGGTGCGGAAGTGATGCCGCCCATGGCGGCCGTGATGCTGCTGGTGCCGGCCGCGACGGATGTGGCCAGACCATTGGAGCCTGCGGCATTGCTGATCGTGGCCACCGACGTCGTGGCCGACGCCCAGGTGACTGAAGTGGTCAAGTTCTGGGTCGAGTTGTCGGTGTAGGTGCCGGTGGCGGTCAGTTGTTGCGTCGTGCCCAGCGCAATGCTCGGGGTCGGGGGCGTGATCGCGATCGACACCAGGGTCGCGGGCGTGACGCTCAAGGTGACCGGCGCGGAAGTGATGCCGCCCATGGCGGCCGTGATGCTGCTGGTGCCGGCCGCGACGGATGTGGCCAGACCATTGGAGCCTGCGGCATTGCTGATCGTGGCCACCGACGTTGTGGCCGATGCCCAGGTGAGCTGAGTGGTCAGGTTCTGGGTCGAGTTGTCGGTGTAGGTGCCGGTGGCGATCAGTTGTTGCGTCGTGCCCAGCGCAATGCTTGGGGTCGGGGGCGTGATCGCAATCGACACCAGGGTCGCGGCGGTCACCGTTAACGTGGTGGAAGCGCTGTGACCTTGCAGACTCGCGTTGAGGGTCGCCGAGCCAGCGCTGATGGCCAGTGCCTTACCGGTGGTGGTCCCTACGGTCGCAAGGACCGTGTTGGACGAACTCCACGCGACCTGAAGGGTCACGTCCGCATGGCTGTTATCGCTATAAATAGCCGTGGCCGCCAGCTGCGTGGATGTACCCGCAGCGAGGCTCGGGTTGGTCGGTGTGATCTCGATCGACTTCAGGGTCGGGGTTGTGGCACCTCCACCGCTACTGCCGTCACAGGCACTCAGGGCCAGTAGCCCCAATAGGAGCGCTGTACCGATGGACTTCGATACCACAGATGAGCTGCGCGATGAGCGCGTGAAGAAGCTGCCGATCATGAGTCCCCTTCCGTTGCAGAGTGCAGTTGTTTTCATTCCGTACAACGGGAGTCTAAGAACTACGAGCAACCGGTTATGTGATGAAATCGAAGTCGAGCCGACTCCTTGCGTGATATACAGCGCAGTTACCTATTGAATCCGCCACCGCCCACAATCAGTCACGCCGGACGACCTGGAAGCGGTCGCCGTGACTTTCAGGAACGGGCCAAAAGCAGGCAACGCCGCGTTGGTCGCTAACCGGCCCAACAGCTGTCACTAGGCAGGCCAGAACGACCGCCCGAAAGCAACGGTCAGTCGGGAGTTGGCACATTAAAATTTCGGACTATGTACTGATCATATCTGAGTGGCCGAGTGCGCTTTGCGCGATAATTGCGGCAATGAAGTACTGCAATAACGCGGCATAAATACTGTTAGGTGCCCCCGCATGGTTCACGCTCTCTGGCGCATCTATAGTTTGCGTGTGGCAATTGGTTTAAGCGCAGGCCTCATAGGCGGGTGCGTAGAGCTCCCGGGCATCTATTACAACGTGTTGATTAATGAGAGGCCGTCCGAGAGCGATTGCGTCAACCTAACAGACGCGCTGACGGCAAAGCTAGATCTGCAGTTGCAGCCGAGTGCGTATCAATGTTCCGGGATACTCGACAGCGACGGGACCGACCCTCCACGCAATGTGGTTATTAACACTTACTTTCGTCAGCGACGCATCGTAGTGGAGATTAACGAATTCCGTTTTGGGAACTCGACAGTGCCGTCACCGAGCACCCAACAGTTCGCGCAGCAGGTCATGCAGATCGTTCACGAGCAGTTCCCTACGGCTGAACTTATGCGCTTCAGGGCACAGCGGGGACTAATCGCCCCATAGAGACCTAGCATGGCTGCGGCTGCGCCTAACAATCTCTACGGGGTCAAGAGCCGTCTTCAATGGACGTCTGCCCGCCTGGTTGGTTGCCATGCAACTCCTATTGTGCGCGTCGGGCCGTCAGGATCTTCACTGGCATGGCGAGCATCTGGCCCTTCATGACCCCCACGCCTGCCGTCGATGAGCGCGGCTGGCCGAAGATGACGTGGACCACGTCCATGCCATTGACCACGTGGCCGAAGACTGCGTAGCCCAGATCACCATTCGACTGTGCGTCCAGGGCGACCAAATCACCAATCACGACAAAGAAATCTGCCGTTGCCGTGCCGGGATCAGCGCGTGCCATTGAAATTGCCCCGTCCACATGGCTCAAGCCGGTAACGGTCGTTGGCTCGTGGGCGATCGGCTTCAGCACACGCTTGGGGTTGCCGCGTAGGCCGCCCTGGATCAGGCCATACTGGCCATCTTCACCCACGGCCATCGCGCGGTAGAACTCGCTCCCGTCCAGGCGCTTGTGGTCGACGTATCGCAGGAAATTGGCAGCCGTGACGGGCGCCCGCTCCGTCTCCAGTGCGAGCACGATGTCGCCCAACGATGTCCTGAGGACGACCTTCACGGTCGCAGAAACTGGCGGCCCAGCACCCGGCTGCGGTGCGGAGCCACCGGCCAGCGGCTGGGCGGAGTCCTGGGCGACGGCCGCTCCGAGCCAAAGGCTGGCACAGGCCACCAGCCATCCGATGCGTGCCAACACCCGTCCGCGTTTCATCCCGCGCCTCCGTTGCCGCTTACTGTCCTGACCGGAGCATAGAGCTTACGCCCGATCACTGCGACCGCAGCGTTTTGAGAATGGGGCTAATAAGCGCACGCAACGCCAATCGGGTACCCTCGTGATGGCCAACAGTCGAAGTGAAGCGCGGATGAAAAGGCTTCTGATCGTCTACCACACACTTACCGGAGGCACTGCGCAGATGGCACGGGCAGCCGCGAGCGGAAGCACTCGTGAGCCGGGCATCGTGGCGCGACTGGAAACCGCCGCTAGCGCCGGACCGGATGAGTTGCTCGAGGCGGACGGTTACCTGTTCGCCTGTCCGGAAAATCTTGGCGCCATGTCGGGCTTGATGAAGGATTTCTTCGACCGCAGTTACTACCCGGTGCTGGAACGGCTCCAGGGGCGCCCGTATGCAACTCTCATTTGCGCGGGTAGTGATGGCAGCAATGCGGCCAGGCAGGTCGAGCGCATCGTCACCGGCTGGCGCCTTAAGGCGATAGCGTTGCCACTGATCGTGTGCACGCAGGCGCAGACCCCCGAGGAAATTCTAAAGCCGAAGGCCATCAGTGCGATCGACCTGGCGCGCTGCGAGGAACTTGGAGCCACCATCGCCGCCGGTCTCGCCCTCGGAATCTACTGAGCGCGGTGAGCCATTGCACGGCGTCGCGTCCTGCTTTGCGGCTTGGCAACGGCGATCGACTGCAAATCCGAATCGCGGCAGCCTGAAGGCGGGCGCTAGCCGGCGATCTCGCCCGCGACCCGGTGCGCGGTATCAATCGCCCGATCGGCATAGGCCATCCACGCGGCGTCCGTACCGGCGAAATGGATGCGTCCGAGCTGTGCGCGGCTCGCACCGATATCGCGATCCCCCTGCGGATCGAACAGCGAATCCGGCTCGTACGCGTAGCCGTGGCCCCAGCGATTGACGGTGATGGCCGCGATATCGCGATCGGCGTCGAAGCCGCCCGGACCCAGGATTCGCGTGAGTTCATCGCGTGCGTGCGATTCAAATTCCTCGAAAGTGCGTGCGTACAGCAACGCACGGCCGGCGCGCCAGGTGCTGCGCAGGTCCGTAATCGGCCCATCAGGCCACGACACATGCAGCAGGTGCAGGATCATTGGTTCATCCGGGTGAATCGGGAAGCGGTAATCGCCCAGGCTCACCGGATAGTCGAGTTTCAGGTTGCTGTAGAACCCGGCCGGATTGTTCACGTAGTGCACACCCTGCTTGACCCATGCGCGCCAGTTGCGTATGGCGACATTGACGTAGGCCATCGGCGCCCTGACCTGGCGCGAGACCGCGGTGCGCTGCGCGGTGCCGAGATCGCGACAGATATAGGGCAGCATGGCCGAATAGCCGGCATACACGGCGTGTCCGGCGGCGACGCGCGTGAGCTTCTCGCCTTGGGCGTACAGAACGTCCACCCCGGTGCGGCTATTGGACAGCGCGACCACGGTAGATGAGAGCCGCAAGCGCACCGGCAGGCCTGGCTGATCGAGGCGGCCATAGTCGAAGGCCGCCGTGACGATGTCGTCCATGCTCCGGCCCGGCGCAGCGGCCGGGATCAGCTGCCGCACAAACAGGCGCGCGAGCGACGCATTGCCATCGGGGAAATGGTAGAGATACGGATTGTCCCATTCGGCCGCTTCCTTGGGCAGGGGTAGCCCCAGACCCTGAAAGCCCGGGTACTGGCAGACCCAGGCGTCGACGGCCGGGATAGCCCCGGTCTTGCACGCGAACAGATCCAATGTACGGCCGTCAAACATCGCCAGGCATTGCTCGTCAAGGCCAAAGTAACGGCTCAAATAGTCGCGATAGGAGGTCGATCTCAATTGGCTGATCTTCGCCGCCGGGCTTTGCCCGCTCAGCATGTCGCGCTGGTTCGTGTACAGCGCGGTCAGTCGCGTCTTCTGCGCATCGTTCAGCGGGCAATCGGCGATGAAGGCCGCGGCCGGCCGCGCGTTGTGGCGCGCGGCCGGTACATCGGTCGGAACCGAGCGCACCGGATCGCCGCTGACCAGCCGGTCCACGCCGTAGATTTCGCGCGGAAAGAACAGTCCCGACGACAGCCCCATCCCCGGATAAAGATCGACGTGAAAGGCCTGCTGCAGGCGGTCAAGTGAGACACCCAGCGATGCGATGCAATCGCGTGCCACGCTGGTCCAGCGCATTCTCGGGGAATCCAGCGACTCGCTGCCCCCATAGCCGAGCAGGAAGCGGCCGTCGACGTTGAACTCGTTGCGGCGGGCGTGGCCGCCGAATTCGTCATGGTTATCGAGTATGAGGATGCGCGCCGTGGGACGTGAGCGGTGCAGATAGTGCGCGCTGGCCAGCCCGCCGATGCCGGCGCCGATGACGACGACGTCATAGTGCTCTGCAATCGGCTGGCCATCGAGCTGGTAGGCGCGCCCGTCGCGTACGCCATGCGCGACGGCGAAATCTTCCGGCCGGCTGCCGACATAGCCGATGCGCCCGGGCGGATACGACACCGGACTGCCCTGGGCGCGGACCAGGCCAGGACCTGCCACGCCCGCAACGACGCTGCAGGTGAAGCCATCGAGAAATTCCCGTCGCGTGATGCCATCCCAGATCATGAGGCTCCAATGTCGTGACGCCTCCTAAAGTGGTACGGCCGCGCGACGCCTGAAATGATACAAGCCGAGGCCTGCTAACTCCATGCCGGATTGGCTTAGAATCCAATGATCCCTGCATGACGCTGCTCGCCATACTTGTCGCCACATCCCAGCGTGTGATCGCTAGCGCCGCCCGGCTGGGCAAGGTACGCGAACTGGCGACGTACTTGCGCTCACTGCCGATCGAGGAAATCGAGGTGGCCGTGCATTACCTGTCGGGTCAGCTACCGCAGGGCCGGATCGGCATCGGCTACGCCGTGTTACGCGCCGTCGCCGACAGCTCCAGCGCCAGCGAGCCGAGCCTCTCCATCGCCGAGGTTGATCGCGCTCTCGATGCGCTCGCCGCCGATAGGGGCGCCGGCTCTGCCGTGCGGCGCGCGAACGCGCTGCGGGCGCTTTTTGCCCGCGCGACGGTGGCAGAGCAGCGGTTCCTGATCGACCTGGTGATGGGCGAACTGCGGCAGGGGGCGCTGGCCGGTGTCATGGTCGAAGCAATTGCCGCCGCCGCGGATCTGCCAGCGCCGCTGGTACGCCGTGCCGCCATGTATGCCGCCAATCTGGGAACGGTGGCCCGCGTTGCGATGCAGGAAGGAGCCGCTGCACTCGGTAAATTCGGACTGCAGCTGTTTTCGCCGGTGACGCCCATGCTGGCGCAGACGGCCGCCGACGTTGCCGAGGCGTTACGGGAGCTGCACGGGGAATGCGCCTTTGAGTGGAAGATGGACGGCGTACGCATCCAGCTACACAAGCGGGCCGACGATGTCCGCATCTACACGCGATCGTTGAATGAGGTGACTAGCGCGTTGCCGGAAATCTCAGACCTGGCGCGAACGTTCCTGGCTCGAGAACTGGTGCTCGACGGCGAGGCGATCGCGTTCAACCGATCCGGGCGACCTCATCCTTTCCAGGTCACCATGCGCCGCTTTGGCCGCAAGCTGGATGTCGATCAGGCGCGTCGCGACCTGCCGATCAGTGCCTTCTTCTTCGACTGCCTGTACATCGACGGACGAAGCATCGCGGATCACGCCGCTCGCGAGCGCTTCCGGGAGCTGGTCGAGGCCGTCCCGGCATCGCTGCTGATTCCCCGGATCGTCACTGCGGCGCAGCCGGCTGCACAGGCCTTCTATGAGGCGGCATTGGCGGCCGGCCATGAAGGCGTGATGGCGAAATCGCTCGACGCGCCCTATGAAGCCGGCAATCGCGATGCGCACTGGCTGAAGATCAAGCGTGCCCATAGCCTCGATCTGGTGGTGCTGGCCGCCGAATGGGGCCACGGGCGACGCGCCGGTAAGCTCTCAAATCTGCATCTGGGGGCGCTGGAACCGGCCAGCGGCGACTATGTCATGCTCGGCAAGACCTTCAAGGGACTTACCGATGTCATGCTCGAATGGCAGACCAAGGCGTTGCTGGAACGTGAGACTCACCGCGATCACGGCACGGTCTACGTTCGTCCGGAGCTGGTGGTGGAGGTCGCGATCAGCGACTTGCAGGCGAGCACGCGTTATCCGGGCGGACTGGCGTTGCGGCTGGCGCGCGTCAAGCGCTATCGCGACGACAAGCAGGTCGAGGCTGCCGACACCATGGAAACCGTGCGTCGCATATACGCGGCGCAGGCGGACCCGGCGTCAAAGGGTTGAGTCTGGCCTCAGCGGCCTTCGAGCAGTCGGCCCAGGGCGATCAACGCTGGCATCGTGATCGGGTCGTTCGCGGCACTGCGTGCGATCGGATGCGAGGCAAACCGGGCCACGACCATCTGGGCCAATGGCGCGATGTACAGGCGCTGGCCATGAATGCCGCGTCCCTCGAACGCGGCGTGCTCGTTATGGGTAACCCACCACATGTTGCGATAGGAATACCCGGTCAACAGCGCGTAGCCGGCTTTGGCGAGCTTCGCCACATCGCCTCCGCCCCGGATATCGTCCACTACCGCCGCCGGAATCAGCTGGCGGCGCTCGCGTGCGCCGTCGCATCGAAGTAGCTCTCCGAAGCGCGCCAGGTCGCGCACTGTGGCCGCCAGGCCCGCGCCGCCCATCGCCACGCCAAGCGAGTCGACGCTGATGTACCCGTCCTCCTCGCAGCCAAGCTGCGACCACAGGCGTTGCGACAGCAACTCGGGCAGCGGTAAACCGGTGACCCGCTGCATCGCCCAGCACAGCACCTCCGTATTGACGGACTTATAGGTAAATGCCTGCCCGTGGGTGCCCTCCTTGCGCAGCCTGACGAGGAACTCGTGCAGCCCATCGGGCCCACTGTCACCCGGCGCACGTGGGCAGAAGCCGGCGGCGCGCGCGTACGCCCAGAACTGGGTGCTCGGATCGGAATACACTTCCGAATGCGCTACACCCACCTGCATGTCGAGCAGGTCACGCAACGTAGCATCGCCGTACGCGCTGCCCGCCATTTCCGGCAGGTAGTACGGCACCGCCCGCGAATCCTCCAGCACACCCTCGTACATCAGCGTTGCCGCCACGGTAGCGGCATACGACTTGGTGATCGAGAAGCAGGCGTGCGGCAGCTGCGGCTTCAATGCGCCGACATATCGTTCGTAGACAACGCGGCCGCGGTGCAGGACGATGATTCCATCGGTGTAGGTGTCCGCCAGCGATTGGGCCCAATGGTAGCTGCGTCCATCGAGGCTGTCGAAACGAAGTTGATCGATCTCGGCCAGCCGTGTATCCGCCGCGGTGCCCAGATCGCTCGCCGCGCCGCTACCGCGCGATACGCTTGCCGTGGGCAACAGTTCGCGCAGATGCGACAGCGCCCAGCGAATCTGTGGAAATCCGAGAAAGCGGCCGTCCTGGAAGCGAATGCGCCGATCAACCGGCGGCGGGCTTCCCTGCATCCAGCCGAGCGTGCCCGGATCAGAGGCGATGCCGTCGGGAAAGTAGATATCGTCGAAGCGCAAAGTGCTCATCGTTGGATCGCCGGCGCTCAGCGCAGCAGCTCGATCTCCAGAAACGAGAAATCGAAGGCATTGGCGTTGATGACGTTGTGTTCAACGCCCGCACGTCGCGCATACGGCTGGTGCGTGCGCAGCTCGGCGACATGCGATGTGCCATCGGGTCGTTCCAGCAGCAGATTGCCGTCGAGCAAGGGTACAACCACATAGTCGTACCCGTGCCGATGCCAGCCGGTCTCGGCGCCGGGTTGGAAGCGGTATTCGGTGACACGTACGTGCGGCTCGTCGATCTTGACGGTTGCAGTAGCTGGTGCACGAGCGCCCATTCGGACTCCTTCCTGTTGCCATAGTAAGGTGCGGGATTTCCCGGCACGACCCGTCCACACCGATCGTAGCACCGGACACGGCGCCGGTCGGCTGTAGTACGGCAGCCCGTTTCGCATCGGAAATCGATCGCGCACGATAGCTGGTCCATGCCGCGAGCTCACCCGCGAGCGTGCCAGATATGACGCACCGGCAGATTTCGCAAGCCGCCGATCAAGACCACCCGAGCGCCAGCGCGCGCGCCATGAGACGGTGGCGGTGAAAGTAAGCAATTGGTTTTAAACGGCAAGCGCGGAAATTGCTTAGCATCGATGGCTGACCCGGGCAGGGCAGGGCCCGCCGGCCGCCAGGCTCGTTCGCAGTTACTGAGCGCGGCATTCCAGAGCGCAGGTAGAATCAGGGCCTGCCGACGCGGTGACCATCGAACAACAGGTAGCGCGCCCGCCGCACGATGGCCGCCGCCGTCAATGATCCCGAATCTGCGAATAATGTGTCTGTAACCGACCGAGAGGAGAGCCGCGATGGGAACCCGCATACCAGGCCGCAATTTTCTGTTCGTTCCTGGCCCTACCAACGTTCCCGACCGAGTGCAGCGGGCGATGATGGTGGCGATGGAAGACCATCGATCTTCCAGGTTCCCCGAACTTTCAACGAGCGTGTTGAGTGATCTGAAGAAGGTGTTCAAGACCACGGCAGGTCAGATTTTCATTTTCCCGTCCTCCGGTACCGGGGCCTGGGAAGCAGCGCTCACCAATACGCTGTCTCCCGGCGACAAGGTGCTCGCCTGCAACTTCGGACAATTCTGTTATCTGTGGATCGACATGGCGCAGCGCATGGGCTACGACGTTGAGGCCCTCGATGTCGAGTGGGGCGAAGGCGTTCCGCTGGATCGGTATGAGCAGATATTGAAGGCGGACAAGCAGCACAAGATCAAGGCCGTGCTCGCCTGTCACAACGAGACCTCTACCGGAGTCACCAGCGATATCGCCGGGGTGCGCACGGCGCTGGATGCCGCCAAACATCCCGCATTGCTGTATGTAGATACCGTCAGTTCCCTGGGAAGTATCGATTTTCGCATGGATGATTGGGGCGTGGATCTTGCGGTAAGCGGATCTCAGAAGGGGCTCATGCTGCCGGCCGGCCTGTCGTTCCTGGGCGTCAGCCAGAAGGCCCTTGCCGCCATGAAAAGTGCGAAATCCAAGCGCTGCTATTTCGATCTTGCCGACATGATCAAGGCCAATGCGAGCGGCTACTTTCCCTACACGCCGGCGCTGCCGATGCTGTACGGTTTGCGCGAATCCCTGAACATCATCGAAGAAGAGGGCCTCCAGAGCATTTTCCACCGCCATACCTATCTGGCTCAAGGGGTACGCGCGGCCGTCACCGAGGGCTGGAAACTGAAGCTGTGCGCCAAGGCACCGAAGTGGTATTCGGACACCGTGAGCGCGATCCTGGTGCCGGAAGGGTTCAACGGCGCTCACGTCATCGATGTGGCGTTCCGTCGCTACAACCTGGCATTGGGCGCTGGACTGTCCAAAGTCGCGGGCAAGCTATTCCGCATCGGTCACCTGGGCGATCTCGACGATCTGAGGCTGATGGGGGCGATTGCCGGGGCCGAGATGGCAATGCTGGACATCGGCATCAAGGTCACTCCTGGCAGTGGCGTCGGCGCTGCGTCCACTTACTGGCGCACGCACGATCCGATTCCAAAGAGAAAGAGCAGCAAGGAAGAGCAGTTCTACACGGCGCACTCGACCGGATCGATTCAGGGCTGATGGGCCCGGGGAGCGAGCATGCAGCATAGCGTCGTGTTTCTGGATCGTGCCAGCCTGCAGGCCGAGGTCAGACGCCCGGGGTTTGCGCACGCGTGGCAGGAGTATGCAGCCAGCGAGGTCAGCGAATTACCGCACAAGCTTCGCGACGCGACGATCGCGATCACCAACAAGGTGCCGCTGCGATCCGATACCCTGCAACGGCTGCCGAATCTGAAGATGATCGCGGTCGCAGCTACCGGCTACGATGTCATCGATGTCGACTACTGCCGCACGAACGGCATCGTGGTATCGAACATTCGCAACTACGCGGTGCATACCGTGCCGGAACATGCCTTCGCGCTCATCCTGGCGCTGCGACGCAATCTCTTCGCCTATCGCGACGACGTCGCCAATGGCAAGTGGCAGCGGGTGGATCAGTTCTGCTTTTTCGACCATCCGATCCGCGACATGTTTGGCGCGACGCTGGGCATCATTGGCGAGGGAGCGCTCGGGCAGGCCACGGCAAAGATTGCCCGCGGTTTCGGCATGAAGGTGCTGTTTGCCGATCACCCTCCGCCGAAGATGCCGGACGTGGAGTTCACGCCCTTTGAGCAGGTACTGAAGCAGAGCGACGTGATCTCGCTGCATGCACCACTGACGCCGGACACGCGCAACCTGATCGGCAGCAAAGAGCTGCGCCACATGAAGCGCACGGCGATACTCATCAACACCTCGCGCGGCGGGCTGGTGGACGAGCAGGCGCTGGTCGAGGCACTGACGCAGGGAGTGATCGCCGGGGCGGGTTTCGACGTGCTGACGAAAGAACCCCCGAAGGACGGCAATCCGCTGCTCGAACTGCGGCTGCCGAATTTTATTCTCACGCCCCACGTGGCATGGGCCAGCGAAGGGGCGATGCAATTCCTCGCCGATCAGTTGATCGACAATATCGAGGCATTTGTCGCCGGCAAACCACAGCACTTGGTCACCTGACGCGCGGCCGCGGAGGGGCTGCGGATGTTCGAGCGGGCGGTTACACATTGATGTTCCACTGCAGGTGCCGGTGTGCGGATTTCCAGCCCCAATGCATCCGATTCGACACTGCCGCGCACCGCTGCGTTGACGGCACTGGCGATGATCGCGTTTGCGGCCAACTCGGTGCTGTGTCGACTCGCGCTGGGACAACAGCTCACCGTGGTACTCTCCCAGCGGGCAGCGCGCGCCTGAAGCGCCGGCTGTCAATGCGACTTGACTGGTACTATGGTAACATGGTACCAATACGCTCATGAAGCAGGTGACTCGAACGCAGACCGGAGTCCGTCTGGAATCGCGCCTGTTGAAGGTGCTCAAGGCGCTGGCCACCGAGCTTGAAATGCCGCTCGGCGACCTGCTCGAAGGCATCGTGCTGCACGCCTTCGAGGGCAAGGCCGCGTTCTCGTCGGCGACACTCAGGCAGATCGCGGCATTGAAGAGTGTCTATGGGCTCGATCTGACCGCCAGGGATTCCCACAAGCTGCGCGAGAAGGCGACGAGTGGCTGAGGACATTGCCGATCTGGCTCGATTTGTGCGCGGCGAGCTCGATGCCGCTGCCTTCCCGCATCGCGAGCACGTGCGAATGGGATTCGAGATGCTCCGACGACTCGATTTCGCCGAGACCGCTTACCGCTACTCACTCGCCCTGCGCACCATGGTCGCGAGGGCTGGAAGACCCGAGGCGTTCCACCAGACGACAACCATTGCGTTTCTGTCGCTGATCGCGGAACGCCTGCTGTGCGTCGACGTCGCAGACTTCGCCGCCTTCGAGCGCGCCAGTCCTGACCTGATGGACAAGTCTGCGCTGGCACAGTGGTATCGCCCCGAGCGACTGACAATGGCGGCCGCGCGCCGCACCTTTCTTTTGCCGGACCGTGCTGCCTGAGCTGAGCCCCGAGGGCGTGCTCGAGTCGAGGCCATCAGCGGTGCGGTCCGAATCGTGCCGTACGATGCCCTAACGTGGCGGCAACCCCGGCTGCCCCGCCGGATCGCTTGCCGGCCCATCCCTCGGGGTCGCTGCCGGGGGTGCATTGGCACCGGAAGTGGACGCTGCCGGATCGCCCTCGGGGCTGGCAGCGGCGTGCCGCACGGCGGCGCGCGTGACTTCGTCGGCAGACAGCGGCAACTGCTGCGCAATCAGCGTTGTCGTGTTGACCACGGAAGGGTCGTCACGCAGTTTCACGTACAGCTGGCCATCGATCGGGCGTGGCACCGGTAGCGCAACGCCGGGGAAACCGTCCGGTACCTGTATCGCATGGTCGAACTGCGGGTTGCTGGACACGGCGCCGACCAGGAACAGGTTGGAACCGGAGAGCTTGCAGGCCAGCTCGCGGGTCGCCGGACATTGAAGATCGCTCAGCAACGGCAGGCGTACCAGTGTAGCCAGCGGCTGCCAATCGCCCGCCGCATCGTGCGTGATGACCCGAAACTGCAGCGGCCCGAACGCGGACGGACCGAATGCCCTGGCCGGATCGAGCGTCGCGACCGCAACCTGCGCGTCCACCAGCGTGATGCCGCCATTGTCAAAGCCCAGCGTGGCCGATGACGATCTATTCAGGGGTGCCACCTCGATCTTCTCGTCGTAGCCAAAGGCGGCCGGGGACTGTGTGCGCACCGAAAATGTCAGCTTCGCGTCCTGCGGTAGCTGGTCCTGGCCGGCAAGCTGGATGTTGCTGGCGCCGCCTCTGTTCGACAGCTGTGCACTCTTGCCAATCAGGATGACCCGTGGACGTGGCGCATCCACCGCGGCATTGAGGTTCAGCACGCGACCATCCTTGAGGGCCACGCGGGCGCTGACGCTGTCGCCCTGCTGCAGCAGGGCGGTCGCCGCCGTATCGGCTGCCGTCATCGGCAGCTGGTCGGTTCCCTGGCTGGACGACAACCTGCCGGGCGTGAACTCAATCCCCCTGATGGCAAGGCTTGCGACCTCATCCAGGCGTGTGCCCCGCAGAATGCCCTGCGAATCGCCCGCATGCAGCGTGAAACCATCGAGCCGTGCGGCCTCGGAAAAAGCCTGCAGCTGGATCGTTTGTGGCTGTGGGGCACCGTATTGTGAGACCAGCAGCGTGAGCGTGCCGGGCTTCGCCTGCTGCATCGCCAGTTTCAATTCGACCGCGTCGGGGCCCAGCGCGGTCCAGTCGGCCCTGAGTTCGCGGCCGGCTGAGTCGTTCAGCGTGATTCCAGCGATGCAGCTGCTGCTGCCTGCCCGAAGTTGGACCGTGTCGTCACGGCCGATGATCAGCGCGCCCTGGTCGGCGGAAGCGAGCTGCCATTTCTGCGCCGCGGCACTCACCAGGGGAATGTCGGGTCCGTCGTAGCGATCAAATCCCCAGTATCCGTGCAGCGAGCCGCGCGTGCCGTCGCTCAAAGCCGCGCCAGCCAGAGTCGATGTATCGACCACGAAACCGCCAAGGCCCGCATCCGCTTGCGCCGCCAGGTCGATGACCTTGCCATCTTTCGTGGTCAGGCTCAGCGTCATGTCATGCGCGTAGGAGGTAGCGAACGCCAATGGGGCGCCATACAGCGCCACCACCAGCGGTGTCTTTCGGGCACAGTAGATTTCCCTGGGATCCACCGCGTGCAGTGGCGGCAGTTGCGGCTGCTCGACCGCCGGCAGCGCGATGACCAGTACCGACTTGGGACTGTTGAAAGAAGGCGGGGTGTTGAGCGTCAGTGCCAGGCGATCGCCTTGTTGTGAGGCCAGCGCCGGAATGTATTGATACTGCGCGGTGTGAAATGAATCCAGGATGCGCGCTATATCAAGGATCGATGCAATGTACGGGCTGTAGTAGCCGTAGCTGAGTTGCGGCGTGAAACTCGCTTCCATGGCCAGGTCGCTGGCGGGCCCGGACGTGAGTGCCTCGACGATCGAGGTGCTGTGTCCGTCGTTCAGAATGAGCGAATTCTGGCCCTGCATCAGGCAGGGAGCCTGCCCCTCTGCGAGCCGATCCAGACACTTCTCATCCGCCTTGATCGCCAGACTGCGTGCCAGCAAGGGAACGGCGTCCTTGAGTCCTGAACGATCGCTCTGATCGAGCGCGCGGATGGCCGACATGTATGCCTCCAGGCGCGCACGATCGAGCGTGGCCTGGTTCAGATCCTGCGATGCGCGCACGAACGCGCCCGGACGACCGCGAACGGCGTTGACCACGGTCTTGTAGTCGCCGCCGGTCTCTGGCGCCAGGAACAGCAGCAACTGCTGGGCGCCCGGCGGCACGCTTAGCGTCAATCCGTCCTGCGCGCAGCGCGGGCTCCATGTCTCGCAGAGAAAAAACCAGTTGGCGGGCGGCGGATTGGTCGCGCCCCGCAGAAATGCCGCGACCATGATGTAGTGCGCCGATTGCGTGGCTGGCAGGTCTGCCTTGATCCAAAGCCGGTCGTTGACCGCAAGATTGGGAACCTGGGACACCGGCAGCGTCTTGCCGCCGCGGCTGACCGTGACCTCAATGATCGGACCGGCAAGGTCGAACGGCGCCGGATCGGCGGCGCGCACCGCGCTCGCATCGGCAAGCGCAGCGGCGGCAGTAAAGAGCAGGCAATAGAATTTGGACATGGCGACAGTGTAAGCCCGCTGAGCCCGAGGATTGGTGATCGTGTCGCATAACTGTGAATACCAACGCGGGTCGGGTGTCCTGCTGTCGAGGTCCGTCCGCACGGTCACGCTATGCGCTTGAACCCATGACCGGGTGCACAGGCGGACATCCTTTGGCACGTAAGGGAGATTCGACTGTGGTCGCGCACCCAAGTTCCCCGTGCATGCCCCGGCGGCCCAAATGCCTATCAGCAGGTGATCCGCGACGGCCTGCTCCTGGTCCGATCGTCCTGTGCAACGGTGCCCCATTCAGCCCGCTGTGCCCGGTCCCGAGGCGACAGCGCTCATTCACGGTGCAACGCAGCGCCTTCGGGGCCGGGAAATCCGGCGCTTCGAGGGCCAGGACGCGAGGCGCGTCACAATCGACGCCTAGAATGCGCGATCAGCGATTGGCACGTCACTTGCTCATACCGAATAGCCGATGGCTCTGTAAAGGATATGCGTACGCCCTCGTTAAGGTTTTTGAAAACATTTCATATCGCGGCCAAGCGCGGTAGCTTCAAGGCTGCGGCCGCTGAGTTGTGCGTGACCGCCTCCGCGATCAGCCATCAGATCAAAGTGCTCGAAGTTGAACTGGGCCTGGCGTTGTTCGAGCGTGGGCCGCGCTCGCTGGCGTTGACCGAGGCCGGCGCGCACTACCTGGAACACATCGATTCGGTGTTCTCGCGTCTCGAGTCGGTCACCGAGCAACTGCGGGTGCGCTTCAGCCGCGCGGTGGTACGGCTGCAGGTGCCGCCATTCTTTGCCAGCGAGCTGCTGCTGCCACGGCTGGCGAGCTTCAGCGCCGTGCATGGCGATATCGACATCCAGGTCGCCACCGACATCACCCCCAACGAGCAACACGCGGGCGACTCCGACGTCTCGATCGTTGTCGGCACCGGTGAGTGGACCGACGTGCTGGCGACGCGCCTGTTTCCGCAGTCGTACGTGCCGGCCTGCTCGCCCGGGTTGCTGCGCCAATCGAGTATCCGCAGCGTGTCGGATCTGGCGCAGGAGCCCCTGATCGCCCATAACTATCGGCCCGATCTGTGGGATCGCTGGGCGGCAAGCATCGGCATCGCTGCGCTGCGCCCCAAGCAGCTCATTCGTTTCGATACCATGTCCGCGGTGGTGCACGCGGCCGAGCAGGGCGTCGGCATCGCACTGGTATCCACGCCATTGTCGGCGTCGCGGTTCTCATCCGGTTCGCTGATGAAGCTGTTCGACGCCGAGCTTGCGACCGGGGAAAGTTACTATCTCGTGACACGGCCGGACGACGCGGATCGTCCCGCGGTGCGCCAGTTGATCGGCTGGCTGCTGCAGCAGTTCGGTGCCGCATCCTGACATGAGCGGAGCTTGGCCTGGCGTGAAAATTCATCGTTTGAGCAAGCCTTAGCGCCTCGCTAGTGTCCGACCATCGGGATCCCCCCCTCCCGATTTGGAGCTGACACCATGAATACACGTACGATCAGGATCGCCGTCATCACGGCAGGCCTCGCCACTGCGCCGGTGCTTAGTGTGGCCGCGGATTCCGCTGTGGCCATGGATAGCTGCGTCAAGGCCTTCATGGCGACACTGTCCACCACGATGCCAAAGACCCCGAAGCTGCGCGAAGCTCGCTTCATCGATGACCGCCTCAATGAGTCCTCGAATGCCTGGACGCTGATGGCCCGGGACGCGCAGGACAATCACCCGATCGCGCGCGTCCTGTGCACGGTCAATGCCTTGGGGCAGGTCATCGACCTGCAGCGCCAGCCGCTGTAAGGCACTGATGCACTGATGCACCGATGCGGCGTGGCATCGAGGCATCGCCTGCGCTTGACTTAACCGATAGGTTAGATAACATATCGGTTAAATGAATAACCTGAACAGCACTTTTTCTGCGCTCGCCGATCCTACGCGCCGCAGCATATTGGCGCGCCTGGCACAGGGAGAGAGCTCGGTGGGCGAACTCGCGCGTCCCTTCGACGTGTCATTGCCGGCGATCTCGCGGCACCTGCGCGTGCTCGAAAGCGCTGCGCTGATTGTGCGCGAGCGGCGCGGCAAGCACCGGGTGTGCCGGCTCGATGCGCGCGCGATGGTCGGCGCCAGCCTGTGGCTCGATTTTTACAGCAGGTTCTGGAGTGAAAGTTTCGACCGTCTCGACAAGCACCTGAAGCAGACCAGGCAGCTGAAGCCGGGCAAGGGATCGTCCAATGCAAATACAAAGAAACGCTGAAGCAGCTTGCTGCTCGAGCGCGCTGCCAATCACGCGCCGACGTGAGCTGGACTAGGCTCTCGGCCAATGCTCCAGGGGCTGGGATGGCACGAGGATTGCTTTCCATCTGCGATCGCACCCGGGCATCGATGGCACGCGCATTGTGCCGCGCCCGGACAGCGGCTAGAATGAACGCTCATTTACTTCGCTTCCGGGGATCAGGCGGCGCTGCAAAAAATATCGCCGGCTGATCCCGCTGCACTTGCAAGGTGTCACATGCCTGTCTATCAGACGTTTCGTGGCCTATGGCTGGGTGTCGTCTTGGCTGCCGGCATGCTCGTGGCCGGCTGCGGCTCCCAAGGCGGTCCGCCGCCCGGAGGCATGACCCCGCAGGTCTCGGTCGTGACGCTCAAGCCGCAGGCCGTGACGCTGACGCGCGACCTTCCGGGTCGCGTGAGCGCGTTCCTGGTCGCAGAGGTGCGCCCCCAGGTCAGTGGCATCGTCAAGCAGCGCCTGTTTACCGAAGGTGGCAGCGTCAAGTCGGGTCAGCCGCTGTATGAACTCGACGACGCCATCTATCGCGCCCAGTACAACAGCGCACGCGCCACGCTGCAGAAGGCGCAGGCGACACAGGAGGCGGCGCTGCTGACCGCGGGTCGCTCGGCCGAAATGCTCAAGATCGATGCTGTCAGCGCACAGGACAATGACAATGCGATTGCCGCCCTGGGACAGGCGCGGGCGGATGTAGCAGCGGCGCAGGCCGCCGTTGACAGCAGTGCCGTCAACCTTGCCTATGCCCACATCGTCTCGCCCATCAACGGCCGGATCGGCAAATCCAGCATCACGCAGGGCGCGCTGGTCACCGCCGACCAGACGACGGCGTTGGCCACTGTGCAGCAGCTGGATCCCATCTACGTGGACGTGAATCAGTCGAGCAGCGAGTGGCTGCAGCTGAAGCAGGATATCGACGCCGGTCGCGTGCAGGCGGGCGCCTCGGGCGCGCCGGCGAAGATCGTGCTCGAAAATGGCAGCACCTACGCTGCCGCGGGTGCGCTGCAATTTTCCGACGTCACCGTGGATCCCACTACCGGCAATTTCCTGTTACGCGTGATCGTCGCCAATCCGAGCCAGCTGCTGATGCCTGGAATGTACGTGCGGGCCATCGTCGGCGAAGGTGTCAGGCCAGTGGCACTGCTGGCGCCGCAACGCGGCATCACCCGCGACCCCAAAGGGGGAGCCACCGCGCTGGTGGTCAACCACGACGGCAAGGTCGAAGTGCGTGAAGTCCGGGTGTCGCGCACGATCGGCGATCAATGGCTGGTGGAGGAGGGACTGAGCGCCGGGGATCGCGTGATCGTCGAGGGTCTGCAGAAAGTGCAGCCCGGCATGCCGGTGACGGCGGTCGAAGCGGCCGCGGCAGATGCGGGCGAGACTGCTGCGGCCGGCGCCGGCACCGCCGGCAAGACCGCCACCGCCGGCAAATAAGCGGGGACTGCGCATGTCACGGTTCTTCATCGACCGGCCCATCTTTGCCTGGGTGATCGCGATCATCGTCATGCTGTTCGGCATGGTCGCGATCACGCGGCTGCCGATCTCGCAATATCCGAATATCGCGCCACCTTCGGTGGCGATCAATGCCTCCTATCCGGGTGCATCTGCGCAGACGGTCGAGGACTCGGTGACGCAGATCATCGAACAGAACCTGACCGGTCTGGATGGCCTGATCTACATGGTCTCGACCAGCGACAACAACGGCAATGTCACGATCGACCTGACCTTTTCCAGCGGCACCAATCCCGACATCGCCCAGGTGCAGACGCAGAACAAGCTGCAGCAGGCGGTGCCGCTGCTGCCGCAGATCGTGCAGCAGCAGGGTATCTCGGTCAGCAAGAGCAACAGCGCGTTCCTGCTGGCGGTCGGATTCACCTCCGAAGACGGCAAGATGAGCGAGGGTGACATCGGCGACTTTCTGGCCACGAATGTCGTCGATCCGATGAGTCGCGTGGAGGGTGTGGGGAGCGTGCAGCTGTTCGGCAGCAAGTACGCGATGCGCATTTGGCTAGATCCGGGCAAGCTCGACACCTATCGGGTAACGGCCTCGGACGTGATTGCGGCCATCCAGTCGCAGAATGCCCAGGTGTCGGTGGGCCAGCTCGGTGATTCGCCGGCGATTCCCGGCCAGCAGATCAATGCGACCGTCACGGCACTGGGCCGGATGCACACCGCGGAGCAATTCGGCGGCATCGTCCTGCGCAGCAATACCGACGGCTCGACCCTGCGCCTGAGCGACGTCGCCCGCGTGGAGCTCGGACAGGCCTCCTATGGGTTCGTCGCGCGCTACAACGGCAAGGTGGCTTCGGGCATGGGCATCACGCTGGCCACAAATGCCAATGCGCTGCGCACCGTCAGTAACGTCCAGGACCTGCTTCGCCGGCTGGCGCCGACCTTTCCCGCGGGACTGAAGAGCAGCATTCCCTACGACACGACACCGTTCGTCCGCAAGTCGATCGAAGAGGTAATCAAGACACTGACGGAAGCGATCCTGCTGGTGTTTCTGGTGATGTACCTGTTCCTGCAGAACCTGCGCGTGACGCTGATTCCGACCGTCGCCGTGCCGGTGGTGCTGCTCGGCACCTTCGCAGTGCTGTCGATCGCCGGTTATTCGATCAACATGCTCACCATGTTCGCGGTGGTGCTGGCCATCGGTCTGCTGGTGGACGACGCGATCGTCGTGGTCGAGAACGTCGAACGGCTGATGGCCGATGAGGGACTATCGCCGGTGGAAGCCACGCGGCGCTCGATGGATCAGATCACCGGGGCGCTGATCGGGATCGCGACCGTGTTGTCGGCGGTGTTCGTACCGATGGCGTTCCTGACCGGATCCAGCGGCGTGATCTACCGCCAGTTCTCGATCACGATCGTGTCGGCGATGGCACTGTCGGTGACCGTCGCAATCGTGGTGACCCCGGCGCTGTGCGCAACCCTGCTCAAGCCAATGAACAAGGGCGAGGGGCGTTCCCGCAGCGGCTTTTTCAACTGGTTCAACCGGAGCTTCGATAGCGCAAGCCGACGCTATCGAGGCGTGGTGGCGAACATCGTCGTGCGTCCGGCGCGTTTCATGCTGATCTACCTGGCGCTGGCCTCGATCATGGGGCTGCTGTTCATCCGGCTGCCGACCGCTTACCTGCCCGATGAGGATCAGGGCTACCTGTTCACGCTGGTCCAGACACCGGTCGGTTCAACCCTGCCGCGCACGGTCGCGGCTCTGGACAAGATGAAGGACTATTTTCTCAATCAGGAGCGTGGCGCGGTCGATTCGATCTTCACGATCGCCGGCTTCAGCTTCAACGGCTCCGGTCAGAACAACGGCCTGGGCTTCGTGCTGCTCAAGGACTGGAGCGAGCGCACTTCGGCGCCGCTGAGCATCAAGGCCATCCAGGGCCGCGCCTACGGCGCGCTGTCGCAGATCAGGGATGCGCAGGCGTTTGCCTTTGCACCGCCGCCGATATCCGAACTCGGCAATTCGGCCGGCTTCGACGTCTACCTGAAGGATGACAACGGCCAGGGGCACTCGGCGCTGATCGCGGCCCGTAACCAGCTGCTGTTCATGGCCTCCAAGGACAAGCTGCTCGCGAACGTGCGGCCCAACGGCCAGGAGGATGCTCCGCAGTTCCGGCTGGATCTTGATGCCCAGAAGGCCGCCTCGCTGGGACTATCGATGAGCGACGTGAATGCGACGCTGTCGGTCGCCTGGGGCGGACGCTATATCGACGACTTCATCGATCGCGGCCGGGTCAAGCACGTGCTGGTGCAGTCCGATGCGCCGTTTCGCATGGTGCCGGACGACTTCAATCGCTGGTACGTGCGCAACACCGCCGGCAGCATGGTCTCGGTCGCCTCGTTTGCAAATTCACACTGGACCTACGGTTCGCCACGACTCGAACGCTACAACGGCGTGGCAGCAGTGGACATCAACGGCGAGGCGGCGCCGGGGGTAAGTTCAGGTGACGCGATGAAAGAGATCGAGAAGCTGGTCGCGCAGCTGCCGCCGGGATTCTCGGTCGACTGGACCGGTGAGTCCTACCAGGAACGCGCTGCCGGTGCGCAGACGCCGATTCTCTATACGCTGTCGCTGATCGTCGTTTTCCTCTGTCTGGCGGCCTTGTACGAGAGCTGGTCGATACCCACGGCAATTCTGCTGGCGGTGCCGCTCGGCGTGATCGGAGCGGTGCTGGCGACGACGTTACGCGGTCTCGAGCGCGACATCTATTTCCAGGTCGCGATGCTGACCACCATCGGACTTGCCAGCAAGAACGCGATCCTGATCGTCGAATTCGCGAAAGAGTACGTCGAGGCGGGCCAGAACGTCATCGACGCGACGCTGCACGCGGTGCGTGACCGGTTGCGGCCGATCCTGATGACATCACTGGCGTTCGGACTTGGCGTGCTGCCGTTGGCGGTGGCGACCGGCGCCGGCGCCGGCGCGCAGCGCGCCATCGGCACCGGTGTGTTCGGTGGCATGCTGGCCGGCACTTTCCTTGGAATTTTCTTCATTCCGCTGTTCTTTGTAGTGGTGCAGCGCGTATTTCACAGCGTGCCGGTCACGTCGCCGCCTGCCGGCGGCGGCGCTGCACACCCCGCGGACGGCCGGGAGTAGCGCCATGGGTGTACGGACCTTGACGCTGGGCTCCGGGACGATCGCCGCTTCGGCGTTGTGGCTGATGGGTGCCTGCACGATGGAACCACGCTATCGCGCGCCACCCCTGCCGGTGGCCGAGCAATGGCCGATTCCGGCGACCACCGCTGGCGCGGCCGACGCCACGCCGATGTCCACTGAACCGGCCCCGAGCCCGGATGAGGCCAACACCGCCGCGAGCGTCGCGGCGTGGGATATCGGCTGGCGTGATTTCTTCGCCGACGCACGCCTGCAGCAGCTGATTGCGCAGGCACTCGCCAACAATCGCGATCTTCGCGTGGCGGTGCTGAATATCCAACTGGCACGCGCGCAATACCGGGTACAGCGGTCCAATCTTCTGCCCGCCGTCAACGCCTCCGGCAATTACACCAAGCAAAAACTGCCGGCGGTCGAAACCGGGCTGCCGTTCTCGATCACCGAGTCCTTCTATCAGGTCGGTGTGGGGGTGTCGTCTTTCGAAATTGACCTGTTCGGCCGGGTGCGCAGCCTGACTCACGCCGCACTGGAACAGTACCTGGCACAGGAGCAGGCGCGTCGCAGTGCCCAGCTCAGCCTGATCGCGCAGATCGCGGATGCCTACCTGACGCTCGCCTCGGATCGCGAGTTGCAGCGACTGGCGCAGGGCACGTTAAAGAGTCAGGAGGATTCCTTCAAGCTGACGCAGCAGCGCCATTCGATCGGGGCGGTCTCCGGACTCGACCTGGCACAGGCCCAGACGACGGTGGAGTCTGCACGCGTCGATGCCGCGCGCTATGAGGGCAACATCGCGCAGGACATCGATGCGCTGACGCTGCTGGTCGGCGCGCCGGTGGATGCCGGGTTGCTGCCGCAGGATTTCGAGGCCAACACCCTTGGCCTGAACGCGCTGCCAGCCGGGCTGCCGTCCACGGTGCTGCTGCGTCGTCCCGACGTGCTGCAGGCGGAACACCTGTTGCGCTCGGCCAGTGCGGATATCGGTGCTGCCAGGGCCGCATTCTTTCCGACCATCAGCCTCACCGGCAGCGTCGGCTCGGCGAGCCCGGCGCTGTCCGGTCTGTTCAAGTCCGGCACCGGCGCCTGGACCTTTACGCCGCAGGCCACCCTGCCGTTATTTCATGGTGGCGAACTGATCGGCAATCTCTCGGTCGCGCGCACCAACCGCGACATCGCACTGGCGCAATACGAGAAAGCGATCCAGTCGAGCTTCCGCGACGTCGCGGATGCTCTCGCGCTGACCCCGACGCTGGAGCGTGAGCGCCAGGCTCAGGAGGCACTGGTAGAGGCATCGAGGCGCTCCTACGACCTGTCGCAGCAGCGCTATAAGTCCGGCAGCGACAGCTACCTGGCGGTACTGGATGCGCAGCGCAGCTACTATGGCGCGCAGCAGGGATTGATCGCGACCCGGCTCGCGCAGCAGAACAATCGCGTGACCCTGTACAAGGCTCTCGGCGGCGGTTGGCAGGAGCGCAGTCGTGCGACCTCCGAGCAATGAGTAGTCTCAGGACCCGCACGCCTGCAGCGCCAAAGCCGGCGCCGGTGGCGACCCACGCCGCGCGCCAGCGCGAGCGCATCCTGGAGGCGGCCGAGAAGTGCTTCATCGAGAGCGGCTTCCATGCCGCCAGTATGGCTCATATCGCGGACACCGCCGGCATCAGTGCCGGGCTGATCTATCGCTACTTCGACAGCAAGGCGCTGATCGTCAAGGCCATCATCGAGCGGCATCTGGAGACCGATGGCACTTGTGCCATCGACTGGCTCAATTCTCCCGAGGATCTCTGCGACGCGATGCTCGATCTGTTCGAGAGCTGGCAGCGTGGCGATGATCCGAAGATGAATGCCGGACTGTTCCTCGATCTCACCGCCGAGTGCACCCGGGATCCGCAGATTGCGCGCGTCGTTCGCGACAAGGATCGTCTGGTCGGCGACGGGCTGGCGCAGGTGGTGCGACGCATCGCCAGGGCGCGCGGCGTGATGCTGAAGAGCGCGGCCGCGCGCGAGCGTGCCGACGTGCTGCAATGCCTGATGGAAGGCCTGGCCTCACGGGTGGTGCGTGATCCCAAGCTGCGGCGCAGCACCCTGAAGCCGATGCTGGAAAAAATAATGGCCGTGCTGCTGGCCTGATGCGACTGCATTGCCCACTCATCGACCCAGGGCGAATTCAGTTGGACAGCACATCGCAGCCCGCCCCCGAGAGGTTCGCCGCCGCCCTCATCGCGTGGCATGCGCAGAACGGGCGCCACGCTCTGCCGTGGCAGCGTGAGCGTACCGCCTATCGGGTCTGGGTGTCGGAGATCATGCTGCAGCAGACCCAGGTTGCCACCGTGATCGGCTATTACGAGCGCTTCATGCGGCGCTTTCCGGATCTGGCGACGCTGGCCGCCGCGCCGCTGGATGAGGTGCTGCACCTGTGGTCGGGCCTTGGGTACTACTCGCGCGCACGCAACCTGCATCGAGCCGCGCAGCGCGCCGTCAGCGAGCATGGCGGCGAGCTGCCGGACGGGATCGATGCGCTGGCCGCGCTGCCGGGCATTGGCCGATCCACGGCGGCGGCGATCGTCGCCCTGGCCTTCGGGCGGCGCGCGTGCATTCTGGATGGCAATGCAAAGCGGGTGCTGGCGCGCTATTTCGCGGTGGAGGGCCCGTTGGGCCGGAGCGCTACGGAACGCGAACTATGGCATCGCGCTGAGCAATGTACGCCGCAATCCGACGTCGCCGTGTACACCCAGGCGATCATGGATTTCGGGGCGACGCTGTGCACACGGCGCGACCCGCTTTGCATGCACTGTCCATTGCGTCAGGACTGCGCGGCGCAGCGCTCGGGGCGCGTACATGAATTGCCGACGCCGCGGATGCGACGGCCGCGCGGCACGCGCCGGGTCGTCATGCTGCTGGCGGTGGACTCCGACGGCCTGGTGCTGCTGCAGCGCCGACCGCCGCAGGGCATCTGGGGTGGACTGTGGACGCCCCCGGAATTCGAGCACGAGCAGGCGGCGACGCAGTACTGCGCCACGGCGCTATCGAACGCGCACCTGGACCCTGCGCCACTGCCGCGCCTGCGGCACGCGTTCACACACTTCGATCTCGAGATCACCCCCTTGCGCGCTCGCTGCCTGAGCGGCTTGTCGGTGATGGAAGCCAGCGGCACGCTCTGGTATAACGCGCGCGAGCCGGCACGCGTCGGATTACCGGCTCCCATCGCCACCCTGTTGTCGTCCTTAGCATGCCGCCAGGAAGATTAATATGAGCCGAAGCGTTCACTGTGTGCTGCTCAAGCGCGAGGCACCGGGCCTCGACCGGCCGCCCTATCCAGGTCCGCTCGGCCAACGCATCTTCGAGAATGTGTCCAAGGAAGGCTGGGAACGCTGGCGCGGGCATCAGATCATGCTGATCAACGAATACCGGCTGACGCCCGTGGATCCGAAATCGCGCAAGTTTCTTGAGACCGAGATGGAGAAGTTCTTCTTCGGCACCGGCTCGTCCAAGCCGGGCGAATTTGTCGAACCGGCGCGCGATTGAGCCGAAAGCGTCGCCGGTAAGCCAGCATGGGTTGACGGTCACGCCGCGAGCCCGGTCTAATACGCGCCCCTTCCCCGGCCGGCCAGGTAGCTCAGTTGGTAGAGCAGCGGACTGAAAATCCGCGTGTCGGTGGTTCAATTCCACCCCTGGCCACCACTAAATCAATGATTTAGAGCCATAGCGTCGACACCGAGTGTGGAATAACACGTCGTCTTTGGAATATTCACGCCGTTGCCAGTGGCACCTCCTCTTTCTAGCGCCTCACGTGGCCATCTTGCTCTCGGGACGATGAATGTGAGCGGCAGTTTCGCGGTAAATTCAGCGAAACTCAGTCACCGAAGCCAGAAACGTCGAGCCGGCTAACTAACAACGGACGGGCGCACAGTCGCGATGCGGTACTGGTGGGTCAATCAAAATCAGACCTACGCCCAGGAGATCTCGGGCGGCTATCTGTGGTCTCCCAAGCGCAAGGCGAACGGTGAGCGCAACGCGTTCTACGAATCGATGCGCGAAGTTGCGCCCGGCGATGTTATTTTCTCATTCCGCGATACACGTGTTGCTGCACTTGGAATTGCACGGTCGTATTGCTACGAGAGTCCCAAGCCGACTGAGTTCGGCAACATCGGTGGCAACTGGGGGCCAATCGGTTGGAAGGTCGAGGCCGCATTTCGCGAGCTCGCAAACCGAGTGCGCCCAAAGGATCACATGCCAGAACTGCGGGCGCTGCTGCCAGTAAAGTACTCTCCGCTGCGGCCGACTGGCGACGGGCTGCAATCGGTCTACCTCACCGAGATCAGTTCAGCCCTCGCGGCTGCCCTTTACAGACTTATTGGCCACGAGGCAAATCAGGTTGCCGAGGTCGGTAGTACCGTTGGGCAACCCGATCGTCTCAACGTGACCCCGGAACCGACCCTCGAGGAATGGGAGCGCCGCATTGAATCGAGCATCGAGGTCGACGGACACCTGGATGAGACCGACAGGCGGGCTCTCATTCTCGCGCGTCGCGGCCAGGGATTATTCCGGGCTAACGTTCTGGGTATTGAGCGTGCGTGCCGCGTGACTAAGGTCGAGCGGCGCGAGCATCTGATCGCCAGCCATATCAAGCCTTGGCGGGACAGTTCCAACGACGAGCGACTGAGCAGCGAGAATGGGTTGCTGCTCACACCGACTATCGACCACCTGTTCGACAAAGGGTTCATATCGTTCGAAGGTGACGGCGAACTGATCGTCTCTCCCGTTGCCGACCCTACCTCACTTCAGCGGATGGGTATTCCAGTCCACCGTCGCGTTCAGGTGGGCGCTTTCTCTGAGGGTCAGCGGAAGTTTCTTGACTATCACCGCGACAACATTCTGCGACTGTGGCGACGACCCGGGTGACTAGCTTTATAGAAGGGTGTCTCGCTCTTTGAGCGATCGCAGGACTTCCACATCGTACTCGACGACTAGGTCGTCTGGGTCCCCAAGTCCGAGAGGCGCCTCGCCCCTCGCGTAACCGAGGCTACGATAGCCGCGCAGCCGCTTCTGGAACATGCGCAACAGCACCGGCACGTCGCGATCAACGTAATCGACGATCCGGACCTCACGCTTTGCTGGATGCAGGCGATGGAGCCGCCCTGCGTACTGTGTCAACGTGCCCTTCCAAGACACTGGAAGAGCCAGGAACAGAGTGTCAAGCCGGGCGTCGTCGAAGCCTTCGCCAATATATCGACCCGTTGCGAGAACGATCCGCTCCTCGGTATCTGGGATGCATGCGAGCTGCTGCATTGTCTCTCGCCGCACCGCGGCACTCATCCCCCCTTGAAGTACGACAACGTGTTTTGCAAGTTTCGCGAGTTGAGCTGAGAAGTACTCGAGATGATCTTTGCGCTCAGTGAGAAGAATTGGTGAGCGCCGCTCTTCGAGCGCGCCAATGACGTCATCGAGAATAAGCTGGTTGCGCCTGCTGTCGACCGCCAGCGCGGCGTATAGGGCCTGGATGCCTGGTGACTCTTCGCTCGATGTCTTGAAAGCAGTCTCGCGCACGATGAGTTTCTGCGCAAAGGGACGCAGGGCCGCATGACTCCTCGGATTCACCGAAAACCGGACTGGCCCGAGCTGCATCGCTGCGATCGGGTGATGTCCGTCGCGTCGTTGTGGAGTTGCGGTTAGTCCAACTATATATCGTGCCTTCACCTCGGAGAGGACGCGCTCAAACGAGACGGCTGGCAGGTGGTGGCATTCGTCGACGATGACTTGACCATATCCGGCGACCATGTCCGAAACACTATCCTTGCGGACAAGGCTCTGGATCATTGCGACGTCGAGCTGGCCGTTGCCCGTCTTCTTGCCCGCGCCAATTTGACCTATCTCTTGCGGCTCAATACCCAAGAACAGAGACAATTGAGCGACCCATTGGTCTAGTAGCGGCTGCCGATGAACCAAGATCAGCTTACTGCAGGAGCGCGTCGCGACGAGGAAGGTGCCAACGACGGTCTTGCCGACGCCTGGGGGCGCAACGAACACTCCGATATCGTGAGCGCACAGCGCCTCCGCGGCTGACTGTTGCACGCTCGTCAGCCTTCCGTGGAATTGCAATCCAATGTGCTTTCCGGCGACGCGCCGATCTTCAATTTCGACTGACACTCCGGAGGCGCGCATCAGCGTCTCCAGCTCGCTCTGGCACCCTCGGGGCAGCGAAACGAACTGAGGCAACTCTTCTGCGCACGCGATCACTCTGGGTGTGGTGGCTGTCGAGAGGCGCATGCTTTGTTTTTTGTAGAACTCAGGGTTCTGAAATGCGGCCAGGCGCTTGATCTCGTTGATTAAGGGTGATGGCAGCCCGGACTTATCAACGAAGAGCCTCTGCGCAAGCACAGCGCGCACCACACGCGGAAGCGGCTCCGTGATCACAAGGGGACGGCGCTTCCGCGACGGCGGGTTCGCCCAGGGTGCGGCGTTCTCGTCGTCGGTCGGTGCTGTCCGAAGGCCGATGACTGACCCTCGATCCGTGGCTTCGCGGGCGATCATCTCGACGATCGAAGCCTTGATGCGTGGCACCGAGGCGAGAAACCACCACTGTTTGTCATCGGGAAAGGGGCGAAGCTGCTCGTCGAGGAAGACCGAATTCCCCAGTGCCCGTGGCCCGTGCTGCAGCGGTAGCGCGATCAGATTGCCGAATCCACCGCGTGGCAGGGTGTCCTGGCTCGGGAAGAGCCTGTCGTAGGACTCCATGCTGAGTTCGTGTCGCCGGGACATGGTCTCGGTTATGAGATAGCAGCCCATCTTTCGTGCGGCGGCGGCAGACACCGGGGACGAGAAGAAGAACCAAGCGTGAGCGCCATTGCCGGAGCGCGATCGCTCAACGGCGACTGGAATTCCCACTTGACTGCAGGTCTCGACGAAGGCACTGACATCCTCGATCCACGTGCTCTTGTCGAAATCCGCCGCGAGAAACCAGCACGTCTCATCGGCGAGGAGAGGATAGATGCCCATGACGTGTCGGCCCGTCAGATGGCCGATTACGGCCGCGTCGTCGAATGGAATGAATGCCTGGTTCGGGCAATCGCCGCATTTGATCTTCGGCAGTTCACATACGCCCCGGACGAACTTGTTGCGGCACGCGGGGGCGTACCCACTTTTCCCTGTTTTCGCGCTCACAAATCGGGTCGGGAAGATGTCCTCGCGCCCGCGAAACAGGGAGCGGAAGAGCCGAATCTTTTCGGCCGGCGTCCCGGGTGTCGGTACTTCAGCAGGCTTTGGCAGTTGTACGTGAATTTCCGGCTCAACGTCGAGCGCGGCAAGCTCGGCTCGGAGGGCGGTAAGTCGGCGGCTTGACTCAGTTTGCTGTGCTGTCAGTGTCGCGAGGCGAGCCTCCTCCTGCACGATTGCGTGGCGTAGCACGTCACGGTCAAGTTCCCGAGTGGATCCTTGACCGCCGACTTCCTGTCTCCGTTGGGGATCGTCCTGCATCAGATTTCTGGCAAAACTCGGTATACCGCTCGTTATGAGAGGTCCCTGAACCTCTCCGCAAGTTCATCGTGTTGAGCTGAGAATCGCCCCGCATCGCGTGCCTTGAGCTTGCGCAGATTGAGCAGTTTCCATTGCAGCGCAGGAAGGTGCTGTAGGTTGGAGAACGGCATCAAGTCCCACGCAGGCTCAGTGCGCACCAGCGACAGGAGAAAGTCACAATGGCGTTGGGTCAATGCGCGCGGAAGCTGTGTTATCAGGCGTTTCTGGGTCTGCTCTAGCAGAGTTAGCGCCACCTCGTCGTTCGTCAGGCCCGCGAGTTCGTTTGTGAAAGCCGGCTCCAGCGCTAAGGCCTTCGGGAACAGCACTTCGTGAACGGGGCGACTGTGACCGGCGAGATACGCAACGAAGCAATCGACGAAGGAGGGTTCCCAGCCAAACCGCTCGAGCATCTTCAATACGTCGAACATGTCTCTGGGATGCTGCCGATCCAAGGCAGCCACCAGCTTACCGCCGTAGAGTTCGGCAGGATCGAGGACCGGCAGGACGATGTCGCTTGTGAAGAGTTCTTGGGCGATCGACATTAGAGGCCGCTGCGTGATGGGCAATACGGTACCTCGAAAGACGCAGTTGACTTCGACTTTGATCCGCAATCCGTTGTCTTCCACGAACAGTTTGACGTCACTGCCGCTCTTCGTGGTGGGCAAGCTAGCGCGGTAGCCCAAGGCCGAAATTGCGGTCTTGGCGGCCTTGAGGTCTGCTGCGATTGCCCGCAATGCGTCCTCGCGACCGAGGGTGTGATCGGTAAACACAACGTCGATGTCGACAGAGAGCCTCGGCATGTCGTGCAGGAACAAGTTGAGCGCCGTGCCACCTTTGAGTGCGAAGCGCGACGACTTGAACACGGCGGGAGCTATCGCCAACAGCAATCGAACGGTGTCAACGTATTCCTGGTTCATGAACGCCTCAGGTCAAGGCGCTCTCCGGATTTCGCAACCGCCACCCAGCGTCTTCCACCGCCGATACGTTGGCTATGCCGCTTGGCAGCGGCCGCCCATGGAAGATCAAGCTCTCTTCCGAGCAGCTCTGCCAGACGGACAACCTTGATCCTCGTCGTGTGTGCCAGCAACTTGTCGAAGGTCTTCTCGCGCAACGTGCGCAGGCTCTCGACGAGTTGCCGCGTTTCCTGAAGCGATTGAGCTTTTCCGACGTCGCTGAGAAGTTCGAGGAGCGCGCGCTCGGGTACGGAGACGAGTATTTCAGGCCGGCCGTTTGGAATCGGCTGCAGCCCGAACCCCTTCGGCAGTTCGCCATCGAACAGCTGGGTCGATTGGTAGCGGCTGGCAAAACGCTGTGTAAACCAGGCCGGCAGGCGCTTCGGCTCATCGCCCCATAAGGTCAGGACTTCTCGAAAGCTGATGTTCTGCCGGATTCCGCGCCAGGCGAGGGCGGTCTTTCCGCCGACGTGAAGGCCACGCACGTGGTGACCGAGATATGCCAAGCAACCGTCGCGGGTCAGCGTGTCGCCAGGCAGCATGTAGACGCCGCGGCCAAGGTGAGTGAGCCATCCAGCGCGTGCGAGTGCCGAGGCTCTGAATGCACTGACGCCATAAGTCAGCAATGCGGCGGTGCTCAGGGGCTCGCCGCGGGGGAGTTCGCTCAGCACCCGCTTGAATGAAAACGAGTTCTTATTTGACGCCATAGATCAATTATAGTCGTCAAATCATACAGTCACAAGCCAGGAACGAATTAATAAACTCTGATAATTGATCCTATAGATCAACTATTACGATTATCTCATTCAAGGATGCAGCCAGGCGGCGCTCGGCCATCACGGCATCTGCGAGGCTCGGCTGTGGAATATTCCTCACTCGTATCTATACAAAACAGCGCCTTATCTCTTCGTATCTATGCGAAATATTCCACAGTTTGCTATCAAAAATCACCGCCTGTTCAATGGGTTACATCGCATTGAAGTCTGGACTGAAAATCCGCGTGTCGGTGGTTCAATTCCACCCCTGGCCACCACAAATCTCCTTAGTTTCCTACCACTTGCAATCGGGCTGTGCCGCGGAAATCCGGTGGTTGTGCCGTATTTGTGGTGCGCCGTGGAAAGGCGCGATTCCCCAGTGGGAGGTAGGTAGTCCCACCCGGTAACTTTCGCTCCAGCCGGTAGCAATCGGAGCGGTCGTGGAGGAAACGAAGCGGCCGAAGCCTTCGGT
>JABCZO010000038.1 GCA_013289615.1 Gammaproteobacteria bacterium | reverse complement strand
CCTCAACGCGCGCAGGCGCAGCCAGTCGTCAATCGCCGTCTCGGTGGACGGCCGCCAATGGGTGGTGTGCAACGCCTCACCCGACATCCATCAGCAGATCGCCGCCAATCCGGGGCTACAGCCGCACCAGGGCCTGCGCGATTCCGGCATCGGCGCGATCATCCTGGTCGACGGCCAGATCGATCACTGCACCGGACTGCTGCTGCTGCGCGAGCACCGCGCGCCGCTGGAGCTGTGGACCACCGAGACGGTGCGAGAGGATCTGAGCAGCGGCCTGCCGATCCTCAACGTGCTGCAGCATTTCTGCGGCGTTCACTGGCATCGCATCCCGGTGGACGGCGCGCAATTTGAGATCCCGGCGCTGCCGGGGGTGACGGTCAGCGCGCTGCCGGTCGAGGGCAAGCCCGGGCCCTACTCGGCGTATCGGGAAAATCCGCGCGTCGGGGATAACATCGGGCTGATCTTTCGCGACACGGGCAGCGGCCGGCAGCTGTTCTACTCGCCGGGACTCGCGGGCATCCCGCCGGCGGTCGAGCGGGTTCTCAGCGCCAGCGACTGCGTGCTGGTGGACGGTACCTTCTGGAGCGAGGATGAAATGATCCGGATCGGCGTGTCGCACAAGCGAGCCAGTGAGCTGGGGCACCTGCCCCAGAGCGGCGCCGGCGGCATGGCCGGGCAACTCGCGCGCCTGCCGCAGCGCACGCGCCGCATCCTGATTCATATCAACAACACCAATCCGATCCTCGATGAGGCCGGCCCCGAGCGCGCGCAGCTTGTCGCTGCCGGCATCGAGGTCGCGTATGACGGCATGGAGATCGAGCTGTGAGCAGCCCGGATGCCGCGCTGACGCCGTGGGACGAGGAGCCGTGGGACGCGGCAGAGTTCGAGCGCCAGCTGCGCGCCAAGGGGCAGGCGTATCACATCCACCATCCGTTCAACGTGATGCTCAATTCCGGCCGCGCCAGCCGCGAACAGGTGCGCGGCTGGGTGGCCAACCGCTTCTATTACCAGATCAATATCCCGCGCAAGGATGCCGCGATCCTGGCCAACTGCCCGGACCGCGAGCAGCGGCGTCTGTGGGTGCAGCGCATTCTGGATCACGATGGCAGCGGGCAGGATCCGGGCGGGATCGAGGCCTGGCTGCGACTGGGCGAGGCCGTCGGCCTGACGCGCGAGGAGCTGTGGTCGCTCGAGCACGTCGTGCCGGGGGTACGCTTCGCGGTCGACGCCTATGTGAATTTCGCGCGCCAGCGGCCCTGGCAGGAGGCCGTGTGTGCCTCGCTCACGGAGCTGTTCGCCCCGCAGATTCACCGCGAGCGGCTCGCCGGTTGGCCGTCGCACTATCCGTGGATCGATTCCAGCGGGCTGCAGTATTTCCGATCGCGCCTGCCGCTGGCCATGCGCGATGTCGAGCACGGGCTCGAGGTTACGCTCGGCTACTTTGTCACTCGTCAGGCGCAGCTGCGGGCGCTGGACATTCTTCAGTTCAAGCTCGACCTGCTGTGGTCGATGCTGGACGCCATCCAACTACGGTGCGGCCTGAACGATGGATAACCCGGTCCCGCTGTCGCGCGCATCCTATCCGCGCATCGCGCCTCTGTACCGCTTCCAGTGGGAAGCGGCGCAGAATGCCTTTGTACTGCTGTTCCCCGAGGGCATGGTGCAGCTCAATGTCGCCGCTGGGGAAATTCTGCGCCGCTGCGATGGCAAGCTCTCAGCCGGAGAGATCATCGCCGACCTGCGGGTCGCCTTCCAGTCCGATGCCATCGATGCGGATGTCGAGGCGTTCCTGCGCAGCGCGACCGATGACGGCTGGGTCGAGTGGCGCGACGGGGTGACGCCATGAACGCGCTACCCAACACGGCCGGTGTGCCGCTGTGGATGGTCGCGGAACTGACCTACCGCTGCCCGCTGCATTGTCCGTTCTGCTCCAACCCGGTGGATTTCGCCAAGGTGCAGAGCGAACTGTCGACCGAAGAGTGGTTCCGGGTGCTGGCTGAAGCGCGTGCGCTCGGCGCGGTACAGCTCGGACTCACCGGCGGCGAGCCGCTGAGCCGCCCGGACCTGGAGCGACTGGTTGCCGAGGCGCATCGGCTGGGCTTCTACACCAACCTGATCACCTCGGGCGTCGGCCTGAACGAGACCCGGATGCGTGCATTGAAGGAGGCAGGCCTCGATCATGTGCAGCTGTCGTTCCAGGACTCGACCCGTGAACTCAACGATTTTCTCTCCAGCACCCGCACCTTCGAGCTCAAGCGTCGTGTCGCCACACTGATCAAGGCACATGGCTTTCCGATGGTGATGAACTGCGTCATCCATCGGCTCAACATCGATCACGTCGACAGGATCATCGACCTGGCGCTGGAGATCGGCGCCGAGTACCTGGAGCTGGCGAATACGCAGTTCTACGGCTGGGCCGACCTGAATCGCGCCCAGCTGCTGCCGACGCGCGAGCAGCTCGAGCGCTCGGAGGCGGTGGTCGCCGGCTATCGGCAACGCATCGGCAACCGCTTGCGCATCCTGTACGTCATCTCGGATCTGTACGAGACGCGGCCGAAGCGCTGCATGAATGGCTGGGGTTCGACCTTCATGGTAGTTGCGCCCGACGGCCTGGTGATGCCCTGCCACGCCGCGCGCATGCTGCCGGGCATCAATCTGCCGTCGGTGCGAGATGCCAGCCTTGCGCAGATCTGGCTCGACTCGCCGGCATTCAATCGCTTTCGGGGTGATCATTGGATGCCAGAGCCGTGTCGCAGCTGTCCGGAAAAGACCAAGGATCTGGGCGGCTGTCGCTGCCAGGCCTACCTGCTGACCGGCGATGTCGGCGCGACCGATCCGGTGTGCGACAAATCGCCGCTGCACTCCAAGGTGCTCGAGATCATCAATGGCCCGCGGCCGCTGCGCCCGGCAATCGAACGGCCGCTGGTGTTTCGCACGCCGGAGAATTCCAGCCGCCTGCTGGCTGACGCGACGCAGCCGTGCGACTGAGTGCGATGAGCCGCTGATGCGGCGTAGTGTCGCCGGCAATCATTCTATGTAGGCGTGTCAAGCAGCGGAGTCACGATTTGCTCCAGCCGTTGAGCGGTCCAAGTTGGTTGTTTTTCGTTCCAGCCGTTATCAATTAGACGACCTTTTCGATCAATAGTGAAATTGACCGGAATGCGCCAGATTCGTCCATACCCCGGCGCGCTCGAAGTTGCGAGCAGTCCCACCGGAAAACTCAATGAACGCGCGACCTGCTGTACCTTGCGCAGATCGTCCTCGGGTGAGTCCAGCGCAAACCCCAGCACTGTGAGGCCTTGCGCCGCGTGCTGCGACGCATAGTCCGAAAGCAGCGGTAGCTCTTGACGACAAGGAACACACCAGGTGGCCCAAAACGTGAGGATCACCACGTGACCGAGCAGCTCCGTGGTTGCCAATCGCTGACCGTCCAGGGTCACGAGGGTCGCCGGTGGGGCGAGCTCACCCACGCGAAGACCCGCCGCCCGCACCGGAGGGGCGAGCAGTGCATCGAGGCCCGTCAGGGCGAGCGCGGCAACACCGCGCAATACCATCCGGCGCCCTGATCGCACCGCTGTCTCATTCTTCATGTCAGGAAACTCGCTTGCCGACACGCCGGGATGTCCTGATCTAAAGCGCATAACTCAGTCCAACCGTTGCCGTCCAATGCGGAAACAACTGGTAGCCATCGAGATTGCTGTAGACCGGCACTTGCACCAGGCCGTAGGCGTGGAGCGTATGCTCGAGCTGCACGGTCAGACCCGGGCTTAGATAAGCGACCGTACCCACGGTGTCGGTCGTGTCGGCCAGAGCACCCTGATCAGGGCTCTTGTGCAGAACATTGAGCTGCACCTGCGGTATCCACTGCGCATGGGCCTCATACCGCAACCCGACGCTAAAGGTCGATGAATTGCCCGGGCGAAAATCATTGCCGGCCTGATCTTGTTTATGGGCAACCGCGGACTGGAACTGGCCGTTCACAAAGATATCGAAGTTCTGGCTCACCGCTTGATAGTAATACGTGCCCACAATCACGTCGGTGCTGCCCGTGCCCGCCTGCAGGCTCGCATCGAGAGGACTTCCGGCATTCGGTCCGTTATAAAAATCGACCGCAGTCCCATAGCGCCCGGTCGGCAGTTTCACCCCCAGTTGCAGCCCGAGGTTATGCGTCGGTAACAGTCCCTGATAGTTGCCAAGGAGTTTGACATCGCCGAGATTGGAGACGCGCGCGCCGCTGATCTGATCGGGTGCCGTTTCGGCGGCCGTGTACGGTTGCAGCTGCGTGCCGTACGTGGTGTGGCTGCGCGACACGTAGGGGACCAGCAGATTGAGGTTCCAGTCCGCATTGGGCCGGTAGTTGACGCCCAAGGTGAGGTATCGGTTGATGGTATCTTTTTCGATCTCTCCGCCACCCAGCGCCGGATTCGAAGGATTGTTGACAACCTCGGCCGGGGTCGCCGTGTGGGTCCCGACACGCAGCTCGTCTTGATCGATGTAGGTGTACTCAAGATTCACGCGCCAGCCCGTGGTCGCCGAATAGCCCATGGCGGCATCGGAATTGATGGTGCAACCACAGGTGGCACAGGCCCATGATGTCATTGGGGCCATCGAAAGGCATACGACCGCCCCGAGTCGATTGATCGAAGTATTCACGGATTTCTCCCATCCGCGCAGCGCTGGAGGCTACGTACAAGAATTGATGCTGCGAAGCGCGCGGCATCGTGGATGCCGCGCGCGGTCAGTACCAGTCAATTCAAGCGATGGAAGGCGGGCCGCGAGGCTGATGGGCGCGCTGGGGTCGTGCAATGAATCGCAATGACTCAAAAGCAACGCCTGCGTGAGAGACAATCGGTCCTGCAGGTTCAAAAACAATGAAATGCGAAATGGGGCCGGCGCCAGGGGCACTGCCGAACGGGCAGTTTTCAAAATTGGTATGGCTGCCCGACTGATGGTGATGATGCTCCGGCATCATCCCCATCGGCGATGCCGCCGGGCAAAGCTCCAGCAAAAACGGCGTACCGCTCGCCGGCATAAAGCCGACTGGGACGTAGGCCCGAAACAGCAGAGCTACCAGCAGTACGCTGGTGAATAAGTCGCGTCGCGCGGATTGGAATACAGATTTTCGCATAGCCCTGCGCAGCAAACCATGCCAGAGAGGGTCTTTGCAAGCCAGTGGGAAAACACCGCAGGCGTTAAAGAATCGCTTATTTATCAATCAGCTCGGGAGGCCATTACAGTGCCAGGGCGGCACGCGCAGCGGTCGACCGGAACGCGGCGATGCCCAAGTGAGGCCATGGCCGTCAACGTCAAACGGCCGGCGCACTTATCAGAATCACCGAATCGTCCACCGCGGTCTCATCGCAGTTCTCGCCCGGACCAGCGCGATCGACCACCAGGAAATGACTGGTTCTATCGAGCGCAATCAGTGCGTGATGCCAGGTATTGCGACGATAGTTCACACCCTGGGCTCCTGAGCTGCGGTAGGCGCGGATGCGGCCGCTGACAGGCGAGTCGCCGCTTTCGGCGACGACCACCAGAAACGGCAGTCCATCCAGCGGAATGATCGCCTGGCTGGACAGCGGGTGGCGCTCGAGGATCTTTACCTGCAACGGCAGCGCACGCGGCTGCGATTTGAAGATGCTGATCAGCGGCCGCCCACCCGCCGCCAGTACGTCCACCTGCGCAAGATCATCGAAGCGCTCGCAGGTGTCCTCATTGATCAAGCGGAATTTGCGACCGGTTACCTCGATGACGTCGCCGAACGGCGCGAACGCTTCGGCAGTCAGCGGTGCAGCTGTGAGAATGATGTCGGTCACCGGGCCGCCCTCAGTCGCGATCGGGCTGGCCGAACAGCCTGACGCGGCTCAAGCCGCCATCCGGATGAATGTTCACGCGCACATGCGAGATCGGCCCCAGCTCGCGCAATTCGGCGCCGAAGCGATGCACACTGTCGGCCTGCAGATACTGCAACTCCAGCAGCACCGGCCACGCATCGCACTGGCTCGGGTCCGCCTCCCGATCCGGGCCCAGCAGCGCGCCCTGGATCGATACCTGATGCGGGTAATTGCCTTTGTAGTGTGCGGTGTCGACGTCCACCCGCTGGATCCGGCCGCGATGGCCCAGGCGCAGAATGACCCAATCATAGCCCGGTCCACGCCGCCGGCGCGTCTCCCAGCCGTCGGCCATGCTCACGCCGCGGCCCGGTAACAGCAGATTTCCCATCGACCCGTAGTGTTCGTCGCTGCACGCCAGCGCGATGCCGCCATTCAGGGCGGCGGCCAGATCCAGCGCCTCGGTGCTGCTCGCATGCGCCCAATCCCGGTACACCCCGCCGTAGACACGAAAGCGGGCAACGCCGCCGTCCGGGTAGATGTTGAGTTTCAAATGCGTCCAGATGCCGCCTGACTGCAGCTCGAAGAAATTGTGCTGATCGCCGTTCAGCGCCGAGCGCGCAAGCAGTTCGGTCCACGGCGTGCCTGCATCCGGATCTGCGTCAATCCGACATGCCTGCACCGAGGCGTACGGCGGGTAGTTGCCGGTGAAATAGCGGGTATCGAGGTCCAGCGCGGCCAGCCTGCTCGGCGCCGCCAGCCGCACTACGCAATGATCGTGGCCCTGGTCGCGCCGCCGGCGCGATTCCCAACCATCCATCCACTTGCCGTGATCATCATAGACGCCCTCACGCCATTGCGGTTCTGCCGCTTGCAGCATGCGCTCTTTCGCGGCGAAGAAATCGTCGGTGGCGTACAGCGCCACCGCGCCAAGGCGCACATCCGCCACGTTGATGTAGCGCTTGAGCAGTTCCGCATGCCCCGGATTATCGGCCATGAATCACCAGCCGCTCACGTCAGCTCAATTGCCAATAACGGCCTGCGCCGTGCCGTCGCGGCAATTTACACCAGCGATCGCTCATGCCGCAGTTTGAACGCGCCGCAGCGACTCTACCAGCGCACACGCAGCCTGTTCGGCGGTAGCGGCGGTGAACGCGTTGGCGTCGCCGTGCCCGGCAACGCCGACGCCCTGACGCACCCGCGTGAGGACCCCCGGCCGCAACTGCGCCAAGCCCAGCACCCGCAGAATCTCGATGCCTTCTGCATCCGCGCCATCGGCTGCGTCGGCGGCGCTGAGCTCGACCCAGAGCTGCGGCGCATGACTATCGAGCAGGCTCACGCTATCGCCGAGACGTGCATCGTCCGGCCGCGCCAGCACTGCCAGCCCGAGCCCCGGTCGTTCACCCTTCTGGCGCAGTTGCAGGGCGACCTCGATCGCGATAATGAACGCGGCACGCCCCTGGTAGCGCAGTGCGTTCACCTGTGGGTCCCGGCACACACCGGCCAGCAGCGTTGCAGAGGATTCGCCGCCGCCGGCCCGTCCTATCAGATAGCCGCCCGCCGCCTCGCACACCTCAAGTCCCGCGGCCAGCATCCATTCACGTACCGCGGCAGTGACGGCACCGGTGGCGGCGGCCGTCGATCCGGACAATCGCGCCAGGTGCTCGAGCATCGCCAGGATCTCTGTCCCGAGCGGCGAAGCCACCATGTCCGCCAAGCGGTAGGCGGCAATGACGCCGATCTGGCTCAACGCGGTGCGCCGCTCAAACTCGCTGTCGTTACCCAGTCGCCGCTCGAGGTTGGCGATGATCGATGCCGGGCCGTGCCCGCGTACCGCGAGTATGAACGGAAAAGCGAATCGCTCCAGGTAGAGCGCGTTGAGTTGCTGCAGACGCTCGCCGTCCGCAGCCGTGCACGAGTGCAGCCCGGCGCGGCGCTGTTCGCCCGCCGAGGCAGGCGTCAGCTGGCTCACACCAGGGCCGCCCCCACCGAGTTTCGGATGCGCCCGAATAAGCGCCAGCTGCTCCCCGAGGCTAGCCGCGTCGACGGCAGCTCGCATCGACTCGAGCAACTGCAGCCGCGAGGCGAATGGACGCCCGGCCGCGGCACGCTGTGCCACCCACGGGGAATGCTCGAAGATGCCCCCCAGCGACGCGACAAATTCCCCTGGCGATACTGCGTTCAACTGCGCGAGCGTGATCACGCGCCGCGCCGGTACGGATGGATAGCGATCCAATGCCGCGCGATGTCGATCCGCCGGCAGATCCAGACCCGCTGGTGTTGCAGCACATAGTCGAGGAAGCGCTCGAGCGCCTCGATTCGCCCCGGTCGCCCGATCAGCCGGCAGTGCAGACCGACCGACAGCATCTTTGGCGCATTAAGACCTTCCGGATCTCCTTCCCGATACAGCGTGTCGAACGCCGCCATGAGGTAATCGAAGAACTGGGTCCCGGAATTGAAGCCCTGGGCGGTTACAAAGCGCATATCGTTGCTGTCCAGCGCATAGGGGACCACCAGGTGAGGCACGCTGCGGGATTCGGACCCGGCACCAACCACGACCTCGACCCAGTACGGCAAGTCATCTGCATACGAATCCGCGTCATACAGCAGACCGCCGTGCTCCACCACCAGGCGACGAGTATTCGGACTGTCGCGGCCCGTGTACCAGCCCAGTGGCGCGGTGCCGAATAGATCGCTCAATATGGCGATGGCCGCGCTCATGTGCGCGCGTTCGGTCGCCTCGTCGATGTGCTGATAGCTGATCCAGCGCAGGCCATGGCAGGCGATCTCGTGGCCCGACTCCTTGAAGGCCGCCACCGCTTCCGGATTGCGGCGCAGGGCGGCGGCGACCGCGAACACCGTCAGCGGCAGCCGATGACGTTCAAACGCGCGAAGCACCCGCCACAAACCGGCGCGCGCTCCGTATTCGTACAGCGATTCCATGCTCATGTGGCGCATCGGAAACGCCTGCGCATTGACTATCTCGGACAGAAACACCTCGGACGCGGGGTCGCCGTCGAGCACGCAATTCTCCGCGCCCTCCTCGTAGTTCAATACGAATTGCACCGCCACACGCGCTCCCCCGGGCCAGCGCGGGTGCGGCGCTTGGCGGCCGTATCCGACCAGATCGCGCGGGTAGCCGTCAATAGCGGGCGACATGGGTGATCACACTAAGCATTTGGCTCAACGGCGCGCCCCATGTCCGATCCACATCAGCATCGCCGAGCGCTCGTCCTCTGTCATGGCAGTCAGATTGCCGAGCGGCATCGTGCGCGCCAACAGTTGCTGCTGCACCTCCGGCAAGTGCGCTGACAGCTGATCGAGCGTCTCCAGTAACAGACCGTTGGGCGCGGCACTGAAGCCGGCCTGCGTCGGATTCGCCGCATGGCATGGCATGCAGCGTACCTGAACGATTCGCTGCACGCGCGACAGCTCGCCCGCCGGTGCCATCGCTTGAGTGCGCGCGGCGCCGCGCCCGGGCGCGGGCGCCAGCGCAACCACCACCGCGGCCAGTGCCAGCACGCCCAGCAGCACCGGCAATGCCGGCACATAGCCGCCGCGCTCGGCCGCGCGGTGTCGGGCCACGAACCAGGCGCGCAGACAGGCGCCGGCGAAGCTGATCGCGATGAGTACCAGCCAGTTGTGGCGCGCACCGAAGGTCATCGCGTAGTGATTGCTGATCATGACGAACAGCACCGGCAGCGTGAAATAGGTGTTGTGGACGGAACGCTGCTTGCCACGCAGACCGGGTGCCGGATCGGGGGCGCGACCCTGCTGCTTCGCGCGCACCAGCTCGCGCTGACCTGGGATGATCACGAACAGCACATTGGCAACCATAATGCTGCCGATGGCGCTGCCGAACACCATGAAGGCGCCGCGGCCACTGAACAGCTGGCACAGTCCCCAGGCCTCAAGGGCCAGCGCCAGCCCTATCACCGCGGTCAGGGCCCGAGCGTGGCGCCCCAGCGGCGAGCGGCACAGGGCATCGTAGATCAGCCAGCTGGCGATCAGAAAACCAACCGCAATGCCGACCGCCATCGGCTTCGATATTGCCGCCACCGCGGGATCAATCAGATAGGCCTCGGCCCGGAAGAAATACAGCAGGCACAGCAGCGCGAAACCCGACAGCCAGGTGGTGTAGGCCTCCCAGTAGAACCAATGCAGGGTTGCCGGCAGTACCTGCGGGGCGAGCTGGTATTTCTGCGAGCGGTAGAAGCCGCCGCCATGCACCGCCCACAACTCGCCCGCGACCCCCTGGTCGCTGCGTTCACGACCGGCCGGGGCTTGCAGGTGATTGTCGAGCCAGACGAAGTAGAACGAGGCACCGATCCAGGCGATGCCAGCGACGACATGCAGCCAGCGAAGCAGCAGACCGAGCCAGTCGAGCAGGTAGGTCACCATCACCTGGCGCCGCCGGTTGGCCGGCAGTTCGCGCAGTTCGCTTCCGGACAGCCGCTCGCGGTTGCCGGCGGCGCGGATGTCGAGCCTTCATCTGCGGCGTCAGCACCGATCGCCCGCAACAGTTCGAACGCGACGGCGACCGCGATCGCAGCCGGCCATTTGCTGTCAACGCCGCCCGCGCCGATCGGGCACAACAGCCGCGCGATGGTATCGGCCGGCAGGCCATCGCGCGCCAGTCGCGAGCGAAAGCGTGCGGCCTTGCTCTTCGAGCCAATCAGCCCCAGCGAGGCGAAATCGCCGCGCGCGAGAATCGCGCGGCACAGCGCATAGTCGAGCGCGTGGCTGTGGGTGAGCACCAGGAAGCGAGTGCCGGGCGCCGCCGCAGCCACGCTCGGCAGCGGATCCGGCGCGTGCACGATCTGCACCGAGTCGGGGATCAGCGCCGGGAAAAGCTCGGCGCGCGTATCTAACCAGGTCAGGCGCAGCGGCAGTTCGGCCACGATGCGCGCCAGCGCCTGTCCGACGTGGCCGGCGCCGTATAACCACAGCGCCGGCAACGCCTCGTCCAGGCGCTCCAGCAACGTCGCGCGCGCGGCGACGCTCCCGCTCACACGCGGCAGCGCCTGTGCGCGCGCGGCTCGCAGCAGCAGATCGGCGTGCTCATTCGAACCGACTTCGCTCACGATCTGGTGCGTGACGCCGACCGGCGTGAGGGTTGTGATCAATACCGCGGCGCCTGCGCACGCGGCATCGCTCGCCGCCCGCAGCAGTGCGCGATCGGCGCGCGTATAGCGCTCCATCCACAACTCGACCACACCGCCGCAACATTGGCCCAGGTCGGTAGCGAGCACCATGCGCTGCATGCATGCCGCGGGAGAGGTGCCTGCCAGCAGCGTTCGCGCCGCCGCCAGTGCCTGCCACTCGAGCTGGCCGCCGCCGATGGTGCCTTCGAATTGCTCCTGACCGACCAGCATGCAGACGCCCGGTTCACGCGGCGCGGAGCCGAGCACATTGGTGATAAGAATCCTGACGACGGCCGGCTCGCGCTCCAGCGCCCGCAGCAGCGAGCGCGGCCAATCGCGCAGCGGCTTGAGCCACGCGGCACGCGCTGGTGCCGGAGTCGCGGCGACCCGCGGGCGCAGCGTTGCCGGCCGGCTCATGCAACCACCCCACGGCGAACAGCGTCGATCGCTCGCAGTACCGCCTCCGGTGTCGCAGGCGCGCGTAGGTCGGGCAATGCGCCGGCGGCGCCGCAGCTAGCGACCGCATCGCGAATGGCGTGCAGGACGGAAATCGAGAGCATCAGGGGCGGCTCGCCCACGGCCTTGGAGCGATAGATCGTGTCCTCCCGGTTCGGCTCGCCATCGAGCATGCGCACCGTGGCCTGCGCCGGCCAATCGCGAGCGGTGGGAATCTTGTAGGTCGATGGCGCATGGGTCTGCAGTTCACCCTGCGGGTTCCACCACAATTCCTCGGATGTGAGCCAGCCGACGCCCTGAAGGAAGCCGCCTTCGATCTGGCCCAGGTCGATGGCGGCGTTCAGCGGCGTACCGGCATCATGCAGGATGTCCACGCGCAGCAGCTGCGTCTCGCCGCTCAGGCAATCCACGGCGACTTCGCTGACCGCCGCCCCGTAGGCGAAATAAAAAAATGGCCGCCCGCGCAGGGCCGTCTTGTCCCATTCGATCTTCGGCGTGCGGTAGTACCCGGTCGACGATAATGAGATTCGCGCCCGGTAGGCGTGCTGCGCCAATTCGCCAAAGCCGATGTTGCGCTCACCGATGAGCACGCGGCCATCGTGAAAGCGCACCTGCTGCGCCTCGACACCGTAGCGATCACAGGCATGTTGAATCAGCCGCTGGCGGATGACCTGGGCGGCCGCCTGCGCCGCCTTGCCGTTCAGGTCCGAGCTCGAGGAAGCGGCACTGGCCGAAGTATTGGGCACCTTGCCGGTGTCGGTGCTCGACACACGAATCGCCGACAGCGGCAACCCAAGCTCGGCCGCGACCACTTGCGCGATCTTGGTGAACAGCCCCTGGCCCATCTCGGTTCCGCCATGGTTGAGCAGCACCGTGCCGTCGGAATAAACGTGCAGCAGCGCGCCGGCCTGGTTGAACGCGGTGGACGTGAAGGAGATCCCGAACTTGACCGGCGTCAGCGCAAGTCCGCGCCGGATGACCGGAGCGGCAGCATTCCACGCCGCGACCGCCTGGCGGCGCTCCAGATAGCGTGCATCGGCGGCCAGTCGCTCGACGATCTTGTGGATCACATTGTCTTCGACCATCTGCCCGTAGTGCGTGACGTTGCGGGTGTCAACGCCGTAGAAATTCAAGCGCCGCACGCCAAGGGCATCCAGGCCGAGGGTACGCGCGATCTCATCGACAATCTGCTCGATCACCAGCATGCCCTGAGGGCCGCCGAAGCCGCGAAAGGCCGTGTTGGAGACCGTGTGGGTCCTGCATCGATGCGAGACGATGTCGACGTGCTCGAGAAAATACGCGTTATCGAGGTGCAGCAACGCCCGATCGTTGACCGGGCCGGACAAATCGGCCGAATAGCCGCAGCGCGATGCCAGCATGATGCGCAGCGCCAGAATCCGGCCGGTCGGGTCGAAGCCAACATCATAGTCGGCCAGAAAGTCGTGTCGCTTGCCGGTCATCAACATATCGGTGTCCCGATCCACTCGCAGCTTGACCGGCCGCCCGGTCCGGTGCGCGAGCACGGCCGCGGCAGCCGCCATCAGCGCCGGCTGGGTTTCCTTGCCGCCGAATCCACCGCCCATGCGCCGGCACTGCACCGTCACGTCGTGCGCGCGCCTGGCCAGCGCGTGCGCCACCAGTTGCTGCACTTCGCTCGGATGCTGGGTCGAGCTGTGGATCAGCATCGCGCCACCTTCCTGCGGCACCGCGATCGCAATCTGCCCTTCCAGGTAGAAATGATCCTGCCCGCCGATCGTCACCGTGCCGCGCAGTCGCCGCGGAGCTTGCGCCAGTGCGTCATCCGGGCTGCCGCGCACCAGGTGCTCGGACGGCAGCACGTAGCTGTGCGCCGCGAGCGCCGATCGGATATCCAGGATCGCCGGCAGCGGCTCGTAGTCGATCCGCGCCCGCCGCGCCGCCTTGCGCGCCGCAACATGGGATGTGGCGGCGACGGCAAATAGGGGTTGCCCGGCGTACTGCACCAGCGCGTCGGCGAATATCGGATCATCGTGCAGTACCGAGCCATAATTATTCTCGCCCGGGATATCGGCTGCCACCGCGACGCTGGCCACTCCCGGCATGCTCAGCACCGGGTCCAGGTCGAGCGTCCGAATACGTGCATGCGCGATGCTACTGATGCCAAAGGCGGCGTGCAGCGTATCGGCCGGCAGCGCAATGTCGTCGGCGTACAGTGCCCGGCCGCTCACGTGCAGCTGTGCGCTCTCGTGATGCGGGGCAGTATCGACCGGGTTCGCCATGGCGCTGCGCTCGCTCGGCATGGCACTAGGTCGGGGCGGCCGCGATTTGCGCGGTACGTAGCGGAACTGAGGATCCGCCGTGCTCGAGATAGAAGCGACGCAGCAGATTGCCGGCGGCCTGCAGACGATAGGCGCTGCTGGCGCGCAGGTCAGTCAGCGGCTGGAAATCCTGGGCGAGCGCCGCCGCCGCGATCTCGAAGCTGTCTTCACTCCAGGGCCGGCCGCTCAGGGCGGCTTCGGTCGCGCGCGCTCGCGCGGGAACGGCGGCCAGGCCGCCGAAGGCGATGCGCACCGCGCCGATGCGATCGCCCTGGTGATCCACGACGAATGCCGCGCATAGGGCGGATATGTCCTGATCGAAGCGCTTCGAGAGCTTGTAGCTGGCAAGCCTTTGGCCCACCTTCGCTGCCGGCACAGTCACCGCGACGATGAATTCGCCGCTCGCCAGATCCTTGCGCTGGTAGCCGAGGTAGAACCGCTCCAGCGGCAGATGGCGCGTGTGCGTGCCGCGACGCAATTCAATCTCGGCGCCCAGGGCGATCAGCACCGGCATGGCATCGCCGATCGGCGAGCCGTTGGCGATATTGCCGCACAACGTGCCGGAGTTACGCACCGGCGGGGAGCCAAAGCGCTGCGCCAGTTCGGCCAGTTGCGGATACGCGGCCACGATCGCGCCCCAGCCCTCGGTCAGCGGCACCGCCGCGCCGATCACGATGCCGGCGGCGTCGCTGCGGATGCACTTGAGTTCCGCGACCTCGCCGATATAGATGATCGACGGCAGATCGCGCAGCTGCTGGGTAACCCACAATCCGATATCGGTTCCACCCGCCAGCAGCACGGCGGCGGGATCGGCCTCGAGCGCCGCCGCCAGTTCATCGCAGCTGCGCGGCGCCTGGAAGCCTGGAAATCTCATTGCCCGCGGCCGCCGCAGCGCCTGCAGGGCTTGCAGGCGCACGCTGGAGGCCGCCGCCTCACGACTCCATTTCCCGGGCGTGGGATAACCGCCCATCAGCAGGCCGGCATCGATGATCGGCCGATAGCCGGTACAGCGGCACAGATTTCCGGAGATGGCCTCGAGCACCTGCTCGCGTGATGGCGAGGGGCTCTGCAGATACAGTGCGAACAGCGACATCACGAAGCCCGGCGTGCAGAAGCCGCATTGCGAGGCATGATTGTCGACCATCGACTGTTGCACCGGATGCAGGCTGCCATCGCGCTCCTGCAGGCTCTCCACCGTGATCAGTTCCTGGCCATCGATGGTCGGCAGCAGACGAATACAGGAGTTGACGGCTCGATAGCCGACCCGGGCGCCGTCGGCTGCCAGTTCGCCCAGCACCACGGTGCAGGCGCCACAATCGCCTTCCGCACAGCCTTCCTTGGTGCCGGTGCGATGGGCAATGTCGCGCAGGTATTCGAGCACCGTCAGGGTCGGCGCCAGGTCCGAGGCGCTGACCAGCTCGCCGTCGAGCAGGAAGCGAACGGTATCTGCCGGGCTGTGGGGCTCGCCTGCGGACACGTCCGCCTAGCCCCCCCGATACACCGAGTAGCTCCAGGGCGAAATCAGTAGCGGCACGTGGTAATGCTCGGCCGGATCGGCGATACCGATCCGCACCACGACATCCTCGATAAATGCCGGTTCCGGCAGCGTCACACCGCGGGCGAGGAAGTAGTCAGCCACATGGAAGGTCAAGGCATATCGACCACTGCGAAAGGCGGCGCCGGTGAGCAATGGTGCAGGGCAACGCCCGTCGTGCCCGGTGGCCACCGCGACCAGCAACCTGGGTGGCGTCACCGCCAGTTCATGCAGTTCAATCCTGATGCCCGCGGCCGGCAGGCCGGCGCTGGTGTCGAGTACGTGAGTCGTCAGTTGGCCCATTTGCAGCGATCCGAACGACTGGGTTGCCTATGATCGGCGAGCGGGCACCGCCAGGATTTTAATGACGGGCACTCGAATCGAGTGTATGCGAATTAATTCAACGTTGTACACAAATGTGTCAATCCAAAACGTGGCATTGCCGGGGCAACCCAAGTCCCTGGCGGGCAGCGGGTGCGGGCGGTGGCGATGAGCGTCGGGCCCGCGATCGCGGGCTCGCGGCCGCCAGTATGACTGCTTAGAACTTGGCGCTGATACTCAAGTCATAGTCGCGCGGCGGTTGTCGCGTCAGGAAATCGTTGCCGTAAAACGGGATGTCATTGGTGAGATTGTGCTGGTCGGTCAGGTTGTAAACCGTGAACTTGACCGTGTATTTCAGGAAGCTATAGAACACCGCCGTGTTCACAGTGTATTGCCAATGAATCACCGGCGCCTTGTAGTAGCCGCCGTTGGCCGCGAACGCTGCCAATTGAGACGCGGGCAGGCCTGGGAAACCCGCCGAGAGCGCCGCCAGGTCGAGGAAACCGGACTGGGTGACATCAACGGGTCCGGTGACCTGGATGTTCGCCTGGGCACCCCAGCCGGATTCGTGCTTGTAGTTGGCGAGCACGTTGAACAGCTGCTGCGGCACGCCTGGGTCCTGGAACGTCTGGTTCGGCCGGAACGGATTGGTCACCGAAACGCCGGCGCCATCATAGTTGAGCCCCGGTTGTGCCGGAAAGTTGTAGAAGTCCGACGGGTAATCGAGCGTGGTGTGCAGATAGGAGTAGCTGGCGGTGGCAAAGAAATGCGGATCGGGCTGGTAGTTGGCCTCGATTTCAGCGCCCTTGATATGGGCCGGGGTACTCGTGAGGCCGCCAACCCCGGTGCTTATGGTTTTTTCCTGGTAGAAACCCGCGGCAGAGATGAACAGCCGCTTGTCGAACAGGTCGAATTTCACGCCCCCTTCTTCCAACAGGGTGTTTTGCCGCAAATACTCGGTCGGGGCCACCCCCCATACGGCGATCGCGCCGTCATTGGCCGTTGGGTCCACGTATTGCGCTTTGTTGTAGGTGAGGTAGGTGGAGACATGCGCCGTCGGGCTGTACACCACACTGATGTTGCCGTTATACAGGCCATACCAGGCAGTGGACGCACTTTGCGGGTAGCCGTTTAAAGGAGCCGGACCGCCGAGCGGGTCGGAATAGTCCAACTGCACCGCATCGCCGCGCAGGCCGTACAGCACGCTCCACTGCGGCGAGAACTGGATCCGATGTTCCAGGAAAATCGCGGCGTCCTTCAGATTGGAATCGGCGGTGCCGTTCTCAAAGCCGAATCCAGTGCGTCCCGGCGCCCCGTATTGCAGACGATTGAAAGCTGCGTTGTAGAGGATCGTCCCCGACGGGACCTGGAGTGCTGCGGGAAACACCCAGGTGTTGGGATTGGCAGACAGATCGAAGATGCTCACCGGCTCGTTTACGAAGTTCTGGATATCCAGCACATGCGCGTAGCGATAGGTGAAGCCGGCATCGACGTCATGGTTCACGGCGCCGGTGGCGAATTTGAGCTTGAAGTCGGTCTTGTTCTCGATGGTAAAGCTGCCCTTGGCCGTATCAGCGTAGTAATCCTGCGTCTGGTTATAGCGGTTCATGTAATCGTAGAACGTGTTGTTGGAGATGGAAAAATTATCCGTGGCCTTGAACGTCTGGATAATCTGCCCTTTGATGTGCAGCGAGTGCGCGCCGGTGCCACCCGGCTCGTCGATGATGACCCGGTCGTTGAGCGGAACGGATCCGGTCAGGTCGATCTGGCTGCCGAAGCCTGAAATGCCCCCAGCCCCACCGACGACACCGCCGGTAAGATACGTGCCATTGTCGATCAGTTGCTGATTGACTCGATTGACGCCGTCGTTTTCCCGATAGGTGGTGTTCTCGAAACCGCCGGTGAGCAGCACGGAGTAACGCGACGTGACCTGATCGATTACCGCCGCAAACAGCGACTGCTGATGGAAAAACATGTCGTAGTAATAGCTGCCGCTGTCGTCTTCGGTAAAACTCACGCGCGCGGCGATGGTTGATGTCAGCGGGGCGCCGAGATCGAAAGACGCGCGCCGCTTCTGCTGCGTGTCGAACTCCAGATTGAAATCGGCAATCGGCTTCACGAACGAGGGCATCTTGGTGGTGATGTCGATCGAACCCCCCACCCCTGGCCCGGGTCCACCCTGAACGCTCGCCGGACCCTTGACGATATCGATGGAATCCACGCTGTTGAAGCTGATCGGCGCGCCGTAGCCGTTGAGCGTGAAGCTATCGCGCATGCCGTTGAAGAACATATCGGCATACTGACCGCGGATGCGCGGTATGTTCGGCTCACCGAACGAGGCGTCCGAGTAACTGCTTGATGTCAGATAGGAAAACCCGCCCGGATTCTGGACATTGAGCGCATCGAGCTGGGCCTTGGACAGCAAGGTGTTGTTGCGCGGCGTGTCCATCACGCCGAGGTCCAGCCCGTAGGCCGATGTCGAGCTCACGGTGGTCGGGAGGATCAGATCTCCTCGCCTGATGCCGTTCACGACGATTTCATCCAGATCGCCGCTCGAGTTGGTCGGGATGGCCGCACCGCTCGCCGAGCCGCCGGTCTGCTGAGCCTGCGCGGCACGGGAGGCGATGAGGATCGAGATTACCGTGACTACTGAAACACGTATCGCTGGTGTCAAGCATCACCTCGATTTTTGTTGTGTTCGATCGATCGTATCAGGCACCCGCGGTCCGTCAAGGGCATAAAACAGTGCAGAAATGCGTGGTACTACCGCTGCGCGCACCAGCTCGGAGCGGCGTGTCACTGGCCCGCGAACCCTCGTTTCATCAGCGCCGCGCTCGCGAGGGCTACGGCAGGGGCACGGCACAAACGGGGCGGCGGTCTGCTGCTGCAACTGCATAAGCGTCATTTGCAATATTTACGCCATCGATATCGAAAACATCGGCGGTCAATTGCGCGCCCGGTTCTCAAGGCTCAGTGAGCCGGCGGCGGCCGGCCCAAGACCCGGCATTGCGCAAAACTTCCGTTGTGCCAGGGCAACACCAGACCGTTGTAAGATCCGGGTTACGAACGCGGCTGCGGCGACAAATCTCGCACGCCCAATAACAACGGGGGAGCAGGTCGATGAAAAAGATCAAATCCGGATCGTTGGTGTTCTTGTCTGCTGTGACCGCAGCGCTTGCGATGTGCTGCCTGATGCCGGGGGCGGTTCGGGCGGCGGACGAGCCTAACGCGGAGTTGGGCAGCAGTGAGCTGCAAGAGGTCATCGTCACGGCGACGCGGCGCGAGGAAAAGCTCAACGACGTGCCCGAATCGGTCTCGGTGCTGAGCGGCGATGCACTGCAGGCGCTGGGAGACGCGGGCGATGACATCAAGCAGCTGGCGTTCAAGACCCCGAGTCTGCAGATCGAATCCTCCAACGGCCGCGCCTTCCCGCGTTTCTACATCCGCGGCTACGGCAACACCGACTACCATGACTTCGCGTCGCAGCCGGTCGGCCTGGTGTACGACGATATCGTCCAGGAGAATGCCGCTCTCAAGGGCTTCCCGATCTTCGATCAGGCGGACGTGGAGGTATTGCGCGGCCCGCAGGGCACCCTGTTCGGTCGAAACTCGCCGGCCGGTGTGGTCAAGCTCGAATCGGCCAAGCCGGTGCTCGGCGAGACCTCGGGCTTTGTTTCGCTATCGGACGGTACCTACAACACGGGCGTATTCCAGGGCGTCGCCAATCTTCCGATCAACGATCAGCTGGCGTTTCGCGCCTCGGTCCAGGGGCAACACCGCGACGACTGGGTCAGCGATCCGATCAACAGCACTAAGCTCGGGGGCTTTAACGACTGGGCAGCGCGCCTGCAGCTTCTCTACAAGCCCAGTGACAGCTTCAGCGCACTGCTCAACGTGCATGGTCGGGACCTGAGAGGCTCGTCGACACTGTTCCGGGCCAACATCATCGAGCCCGGAAGCAACAGTCTTGTCCCGGGCTTCGATCCCTTTACGATCTATACCGACGGACCCAACAGCTCCGCTCTGACCACGGTCGGATCCAACCTGCATCTGACCTGGGAGCTGCCAAACCTGACGCTGCAGTCGATCACCGGATACGAGTCGGTGCAGAAATACCTTGCCGAGGGCGACATCGATGCCGGATGCGGATTTGCCTTTGGTAGCAATCCAGCGTGTAACGCCGTGTTCCCGTCCGGCTCGGGCCCCGGTTTCATCCCATTCTCGGTCGAGACCTCTGCCGGGCTCAAGAATCACTATCAGCTCACCCAGGAATTCCGGGTGGTCACGAAGAACGATGGTCCGTTGAACGGTCAGGCCGGATTGTTTTTCTTCTATGAAAACGCCACGGCGGCGGATGACGACTACTGCGGGCCGGGCGAATGTAGCACCGTCACCGCTCCACCTTTTTTCGCCCTTCAGGATACGACGGTATCCACCCAGAAGAACAACGCCGAAGCGATCTTTGGATCGCTCGACTATAAGTTCACCAGTGCGCTCACGGCCAGCGCCGGCGTGCGCTTCACCGAGGATCATAAGACCTTCTCGGCTTATTACATCGACTATATACCGCCGACCAACAACGAGCCCACGCCGCCCCTCAGTGGCACTCGAACCGCCTCCAATGTGAGCTGGGACGTGAGCGCGAACTACAAGCTGATGCCCGATGTCAGCCTCTACGCCCGTATTGCGACCGGCTTCCGGGCACCGAGTTTCGGCGAGCCAACTCCGGGATTATCCATCCAGGTGGTGCCCTCGGAAACCAACATCTCCTATGAATCCGGCATCAAGGCCGATCTGTTCGAGCACCGCGCACGGCTGGCCCTCGACGGCTACTACTTTCACGTCAAGAATCAGCAGATCACGATCGTCGGCGGCGGATCCTCGGATGTGACGGAGCTCATCAGTGCCAAGGACACCGTGGGCTATGGCTCAGAACTTGATTTCGAGACCCATCCGATGCCCAACCTGACATTGAACTTGAGCGGCAGCCTCAATATCACGAGGATTGAGGATCCTGCGCTGGCGGTGGCCGCCGGCGGCGGCGTCCCGGCCGGCGACGTGCTGAATCCAACGTTTAAGGTTCCCGGAGCGTTCGGTCCCATCACCTATGCGTTTGTCAATGGCAATCCGCTGCCGGAGGCGGCCAAGTGGGTCGCCGATGTCTCGCTGCGTTACGACATCCCGGTATCCTTCGGCGGCAAGATCTACCTGTACACGGACTGGTCCTATCGCAGCGGTATCAATTATTTCCTGTACGAGGCGAAGGAATTCGACGGTCCCTCGCTCACCCAGGGGGGCATTCGGATCGGCTACACCTGGGCAGAGGGGAAATACGACGCCGCCGTGTTCTGCCGCAATTGTACCAACCAGGTCCGCGACATCTACGCGATCGATTTCGACAACCTGACCGGCGTGATCAACGATCCGCGAATCATCGGCGGTCAGGTCCGAATCAGGTTCTGAACCTCAGTGCGCCGGCGTCGGCCGGCTCAGAAGGTCCAGGGTCATGCGCTCGAACCTTGGCACGTCCACGTCCTGGACGACCAGCACCGGACGCTCGCCCAGGCCCGGACCGGCGCCGACCGACCAGCTGAGCGTGTCGCCATAGCCGGCGGTGAAGCTGGTGTCGATGTCCACCAGCAACGTGGTGCTGCGGGTCACGATCGACGGATCGAGCCACACCGCGACCGCCAGCTCGTCCCACATCGGATAGGGCTGGCCGAACTGGGCCAGGTAGGCATCGAACGGCGCGCGGCCTGTGCTGAGCTGGCGGAAGAATTCCGGTTTGAATAAGGTCCTGGTGGTGGGATCAATCGGAACCTGGGTGATTTTCTTCCACGGCTCATGCAGCACGATCGATGCGGCCTCTGGATCGAAGCGCATGTTGAATTCCCTGCGCGGCGCGTTCGCATACTCTTCCGCGAAGGCATTGTCGGCCGCCACCGGATTGTAGCTGCCGCCCATGAACACCAGTTCCCTGGCCAGGGATGCGAACTGCGGGTCGAGCCGCGACGCCATCGCAAGGTCAGTCAGGGGACCGGCAGCGATGATCGTGACCTGCCCCGGGAATGCGCGCACGGTTCGCACCAGGAAGGCCGCCGCGGTCTCGGACGAGGGCTTGATCTTAGGTTCACCGGCCGGCGACGGCGGCACCAGGAACGGATCGGCATGGTACGGGGATCGGCGCACGGTGCCTTCCGCCGGCCAGGTCTCGGTCCACGCGCCCTTGTAGAACAGCTTGCCATAGAGCTGTTCCCACACTTTGGTGCGCTGCTGGGTATTCAGCAGCGGAAACACCGCACCGGGATGCACCGGCACCTCCGTACGCCCGGCAATCTCCAGCAGGCGCAGCGTATGGCTCACCTCCTCATCGCGCCAGCCATCGCCGCTCGGGATCGTGATGCCGAGGACATAGACGTCGCTGGCTTGCAGCAGCATCAGGATTGCCTGCAGATTGGATGACGCCGGTCCGAAGGCATCCTGGTCAATGATGACCTTGCGCCTGGCGCCGGACTCCTGCGCGCCGCACACCCCGGCGAGCAGCGCAAGGGCAAGCAGCGACAGCAGCCGCGGTAGCGGTGCAAGCGGTTTGATCATGTCATCTCCTGCAGATTGCCGAGAACATAAGTTGCCGCGACCGCCCGATCGTCCGCCAGAGTCATCAGCACGAGGAGCAGTTCGCTCAGTGTGCGAGATTGCGCCGTGCGTCGCGCCAGCAGCGGCGTCGCCTGCGGATCGAGCACGATAAAATCGGCCTCGGTGCCCGGCGCGAAGCGCCCGATGCGGTCAGACAGTCCAAGCATGCGCGCGCCCGCCAGTGTGGCCAGATAGAAGGCGCGCAGCGCTGTGAGTTGCTGGCCCGATAGCTGCGCGACCTTGTAGGCCTCGGACATGGTGCGCAGCATGCTGAAGCTGCTGCCGCCACCGACATCGGTCGCCAGCGCAAAGCGCATGCCGGCAGCGTCGCTGGCGGCGATATCGAACAGCCCACTGCCCAGGTAGAGATTGGCGGTCGGGGCAAATGCCGCTCCGGCCCCGGTCGCGGCCAGTCGTGCCCGGTCGGTGGCGTCCAGATAGATGCAGTGCGCATAGGTGGCGCGATCGCGCAGCAGGCCGAAGCGGTCGTAGACATCGAGGTAGCTGCGGCTGTCGGGAAACAGCTGCCGGATCCAACTGACTTCCTCGCGGTTTTCTGCCAGGTGGCTATGGATGAATACGTCCGGATACTCGCGTGCCAGGCGCCCGGCGCCCTGCAGCTGCGCGACCGACGAGGTGGCGGCGAAACGCGGCGTGATCGCATAATGCAGCCGGTCACGGCCGTGCCAGGTCTCGATCAAGTCGCGCATATCGCGCTCGCCGCCAGCCGCGCTGTCCCGCAGCTCATCCGGGCAATTTCGGTCCATCAGTGTCTTGCCGGCGATCATGCGCAATCCGCGTGCCGCGGCTGCCTGGAAGAATATTTCCACTGACTGCCTGTGTACCGTGCCGAGCACCTGGGCCGTGGTGGTGCCATTGCGCAGCAGCTCGTCGAGAAAGAATTCGGCGACTTCGCGGGCGTGATCGGCATCGGCGAAGCGCTGCTCGGCCGGGAATGTATAACGCTCCAGCCAGTCGAGCAGATTGCGCCCCCCCGACGCGATCACGTCGGTCTGCGGGTAATGAATGTGCGCATCGATGAAGCCGGGCATGATCAACCGCTCGCCATGATCGATGATGGGCATGTGTCCGGTTACATCAGCCAGCAGCGCCGCGGCCGGCCCGACCGCCTCGACGTGTCCGTCAGCGACGATGAGCGTGCCGCGCTCCCAGAAATCATAGGCGGCGGGGTCGCCGTGCAGCCCAGGGTCGGCGTGGAAATGCAGGATCGAGCCGCAATGTGCTGTGCGATGTAGAGCGTTCATGACCGCGGCCGCTCAATAACCGGGATGAAAACTGCGCCCGAGCGAGGCCGGCTGATTCAGCAGAATCGTCTTCGGGTCGCGGCAGATCGCCACCAACACCATAATCGTCGCCGCGTACGGCAGCATCGACAGGAACTCGCTCGGCACATGCACGCCCAGGCCCTGCGCATACAGCTGCAGCACGGTGACGGTGCCGAAAAGATACGCCCCGGCCAGCACGCGCCACGGCTTCCAGGTGCCAAATACCACCAGCGCGAGCGCGATCCAGCCGCGTCCGGCGCTCATGCCCTCGGTCCACATCGGCGTCAGCGCGGTCGACAGGTAGGCGCCGGCGATTCCGCTCATCGCGCCGCCGAACAGCACGGCGAGATAGCGAATGCGGATGACGGGCTCCCCCAGCACATGCGCCATCTCCGGCGACTCACCGACGGCTCGCAGCCGCAGCCCGACGCGGGTGCGCTTGAGCACCCAGGCGATCAGCGCGCACAGCAGCAAGGACAGGTAAACCAGCGGATCGTGGTGAAACAGCAGCGGCCCGATCCACGGCAGCTCGCTGAGCACCGGGATTCGCAGCGGCAGCAGCGGCCGGATCGGCAGTCCGACGAAGCTGCGGCCCGCAAAGGCACTCAGCCCCACTCCAAACAGCGTCAGCGCCAGTCCAGTCGCCACCTGATTGGTCTGCAGGCTCAGTGTCAGTACGCCAAACAGCAGTGCGATCAGCATCCCGGACGCCGCGGCGGCCAGGTATCCGAGCCACAGGCTGCCACTGGAGACGCCCACTGCGAAGCCGCTCATCGCCCCTATCAGCATCATGCCCTCCACGCCGAGATTCAGCACGCCGGCGCGCTCGGTGACCAGCTCGCCCAGGGCGGCGAGAATGAGCGGAGTGGCTGCGCCGACGGCGCTGGCGGCAATGGTCACCCAGACCGCAAGGTTCATGCGCCACCGCCACCCGCTGGCGCGGCTGAAGGCAGGCGATGCGCGCGTCGCAGCCGAAAGCCGATGAACAGCTCGGCCGCGAGCAGGTAGAACAGCAACCCTCCCTGAAACAGTCCGCTGACCGAGGCCGGCAGCTGCAGCTCCATCTGCGCCGATTCGCCGCCCAAGTACAGCGCCGACATCAACAACGACGCCAGCACCACGCCCAGTGGGTGCAGGCGCCCGACGAATGCCACGATGATGGCCGCGAAGCCATATCCGGGCGACACCACCGGCTGCAGCATGCCGATCGGGCCCGCCACCTCGCAAACGCCGGCCAGTCCGGCCGCGCCGCCGCTGATCATCATCGCCAGCCAGATGTTGCGTCGCTCGCTGATCCCGGCGTAAGCCGCAGCGGCCGGCGCCAGGCCGCCGACCCGCATGCGAAAGCCCGCGGCCGTCGTCGTGCCGAACCACCAGGACAGCAGCGCCAGCACCAAAGCGATGATGAAGCCGACGTTCACACGCGTGCCCTGCAGCAAGGATGGCAGCAGCACGCTGTCGGACAACGGTTGCGATTGCGGGAAGTTCTGTCCGGCCGGATCGCGCCATGGTCCGTGCACCAGGTACGACAGCAGCAGTTGCGCAATATAGACCAGCATCAGACTCACGAAGATTTCGCTGGTACGAAAGCGCGAGCGCAGCAAGGCAGGTATCGCAGCCCAGGCCATGCCGCCGAGCACGCCGGCTGACAGCACTGCCGGTTGCCCCCAATGGCCCAGGGCCGGGCCGAAAAACAAGCCGACCCCGCCGCCGGTAATCGCACCGAGCGTGAGCTGGCCCTCGGCACCGATATTCCAGACATTGGCGCGGTAACTCACGGCCAGGCCCAGCGCGCACAGCATCAGCGGCGTTGCCTTGAGCAATAGCTCCCCCACACCGTAGGTCGAGTTGAGCGGCTCGACGAAGAACACCCGGAACGCGGCCACCGGATCCTTGCCGAGGGCGGCAAATACCAGCAGCCCGGTGGCGAGCATCGCCAGCGCTGCCAGTGGCGAGGAGCAGATGCGCATCGCCGCCGAGGGCTTCTGGCGCCGCTCCAGGCGCAGCGGCCAATGCAGCTGATCAAACACCGGCACCAGCGACCCCCGCGGCGGCACCGGCGCCCTGGAATTCGCCGGTCATCCATACGCCGACCGTCTCGGCCGCTAACCCGGCCGTCGGCATTGCATCCGAAAGCCGCCCGCGCGCCAGCACCGCCAGGCAATCGCAGATCGCAAACAGCTCATCGAGGTCCTCGGAGATCACCAGCACGGCGGCACCGGCGTTACGCAGCTCGATCAGGGCCTGGCGGATCAGCAGTGAGGCGCCGACGTCGACACCCCAGGTCGGCTGCGCTACCAGCATCACTGTCGGCGCCAACCGTATCTCCCGGCCGACGATGAATTTCTGCAGATTGCCGCCCGACAGGCTATCGGCCGGGGCCAGCTCCCCGTCGCATTTCACGGCAAATTCAGCGATGGTCGCACGCGCGAATGCGCGTGCTGCGCGTCGGCGCACCATGCCGTGGCGCACCAGCCCGGCGCTGGCGCCGGTAAGCACGCAATTGTCGGCCAGATGCATGCCAGGCACCGCACCGCGCCCGAGCCGCTCCTCGGGAACGAAGCGCAATCCGAGGGTACGGCGCTGCGCCGGATTCAGCCGCGCCGCGTCCTGGCCGCACAGTCGCACCGCTGCGCGCTGCGTGCACAGCCGTTCGCCCGATATCGCCGCCAGCAGCTCCTTCTGGCCGTTGCCGGAGACACCGGCAATGCCGACGATCTGGCCGCCGCGCACGCGCAGGTTGATCTGGCGCAAGCTGGTGCCAAACGGATCCTCGGTGTCGAGTGACAGGTTGGTCAGCTCGAGTCGGATCGGGCCAGGCGGGCGCGGTTCGAGTTTGCATTCCTTCAGGTCGGCGCCGACCATCATGCGCCCCAGGCTGGTGTTGCTCTGCTCGCGCGGAATCGCACTGCCGCTGACCCGGCCGTTGCGCAGTATGGTTGCCACATCGCACAGTTCGCGTATCTCATCGAGCTTATGGCTGATATACAGAATGCTTACGCCCTCCCGGGCCAATCGGCGCAGCGTCTCGAACAGCACCTGCACCGCCTGTGGCGTCAACACTGAGGTCGGTTCGTCCATGATCAACAGCCGCGGGGATTGCAGCAGGCAGCGCACGATCTCGACGCGCTGCCGCTCACCCACCGACATGCCGTGCGTCAGGCGCTGCGGATCGATCGGCAGACCGTAGCGCTGCGATACCTCATCGATACGGGCAGCGAGCGTTGCGGCGGGCAGGCGTTCGTTCAGCGCCAATGCGATGTTCTCGGCCACTGTCAGTGTCTCGAAGATCGAGAAATGCTGAAACACCATGCCGATGCCGAGGCGCCGCGCCTGCGCCGGGCTGCGGATAGCGACCGGCGCACCCTCCCATTCGATGCTGCCCTCGTCGGGCTGTGTCACGCCATATACGATTTTCATCAGCGTGCTCTTGCCGGCACCGTTCTCCCCCAGCAGCGCATGGATCTCGCCGGCGGCGACCTTCAGATCGATACGATCGTTGGCGATTACGCTCGCATAGCGCTTACTGATGCCGTGCAAAGCAAGGCGCGCGGACGCGGGGGTGCTGACCGTGGTCATCGGGATCGGCGCTCTGCTGCAATCGTTGGAATTATTCCGCTAGCGACTATAACCCGCCGGTGAGAATAGCCGGCATGCTGATGCAGCCGTCCGACCAAGTCCCTCGCGGCGTGCACCGTTTCGCCTCATCGGCTCTGTGACGAGTCGATGTTGGTGCAGCCCGCGCTTCAAGGCGCGGTGTCGGGCGGCACGCCGGCGCGCCACTGATTCCAATGCTGGGCGATATCGTCGACCAGCGGCAGGCCTGCACGCACCAGATTATCCGCGGCAATTCGCACGGCGCCGGTCAACGCCAGCTGGGAGCGCAAGCCATCGATCACGGTCTGATTCGGGTACGGACGATCGAAGTCGGAGCCGCTGCGCAGCACCGCAACGCGTTTCAGATCGAGCAGGCCGGACTGCGCACCGCGTGTCAGCGCGGTGAGCGTGGCATTGTCCTCCTGCTGCGTCGTGCAATAGATGCCCTCGCCGTCGGTGAGCAGTCCGGTCCAGCGCCGCGCATGCTCGCCCAGGCGCTGCCCCGTCCACCAGGTGTCGCCGGAAACGGTGTCGCACTGTGTCACCTGGGGCGGCTGGTTTGCAGGGGATCGCGGATAGTGCTGGCGATAAGCGCGTACATCGTCGCTGTCTTCCAGGGTGACATGGTGCGACAGGCCAAGCGCCTTCTGCAGCAAAGCCTCGTCGAATCGAAACACCTCGGAGCGATAATCCAGCTGTGGCTTCTTGCCCGGCGCGTCGGTGAGAATGCCGAAATACCCGTCCAGCCAGCTGCGTGGCAGCTCACGTGCATCGATCTCATGTGCGATGCCGAAATCGACCGCGTAACGCGCCCAGGCCGCCGAACCGATGCTGCCACGGGCCGGATCGATGCCAGCGATGCCGGCGATCAGAAAGTAGGTCTGGTGCAGGTCAAATAGCCCACTGTAGAGCACCGCCATCATCGATGCCGCCGCATTCGCATGGCCCATGCCGGTCGTCATCTGGCAGATGCCCGCGGCATTGCAGCGAACCAGCGGATAGTCGCTGGGTAGTCCGGGGACGCGGATCTCGCGATCGGCGCGCAGCGCCGCAAGCCATGGCGCGGCCTCGGATTGGAACATGTTGACCACCAGCACTTTCACGGCGAGCGGTGCAGCCGGTGCCGCAGCGCTGGCCGGGCGGGGCGCCGCCGCGAGGGCCAGCAGCATGGCAGCGGCGAAGTTCAGCGACCAACGGCAGCGCCGCGCGCGCGGGAGAGTGCAAGCTTTCATGATCCGTACCCCAATGCCGACGATCCCGCATTATGGAATGCAGCTTGCATGCCTGCCATGATTGCCGGCGCAACCGCAGCCCGGCTTCGATGCCGGTTACAACGAGGCACAGCTTCATGCAGCATCGATTCTGGTCCGCTCTGGCGGCGACCGCTCTGGCCGGTCTGACGGCGCTAGGCGCGGCCGCATCCGCTCCGCTGAAGGTGGCCTTCGTCTACGTCGGCCCGATTTCCGACGGCGGCTGGTCCTATCAGCACAATCTCGGACGCTTGGCGCTGGAAAAGCAGTTCGGCGCCAGGATCGAGACCACCTATGTGGAGAGCGTGCCGGAGACCGCCGATGCCGAACGCGTCATCCGCCAGCTGGCGGCCAAGGGCTATGACGTCATCTTTGCCACCTCCTTCGGCTACATGGAGCCGACCCTGAAGGTCGCGAAACTGTTTCCGAAGGCGCACTTCGAACACGCCACTGGCTTTAAAACCGCAGCCAACGTGGTCACCTACCAGCCGCGCTTCTACGAAGGCGCCTACCTGCTCGGCGTGCTGGCCGGGCGCATGAGCAAGACCAATACGCTCGGCTACATCGGCTCGTTTCCTATCCCCGAGGTGATCCGCAATATCGACGCCTTCACGCTCGGTGCCCGCAGCGTCAACCCGAAGGTCCACACCAAGGTGGTCTGGGTCGATACCTGGTACGACCCGGGCAAGGAGCGCCAGGGTGCCGAGGCGCTGATCGCCCAGGGTGCCGACATCCTGTGCCAGAACACCGATTCCCCCGCTGCGGTGCAGGTCGCCGAAGAGAAAGGCCTCTACGCCTTCGGTTGGGACTCGGACATGGCGAGGTACGGTCAGCACGCCCAGTTGACCGCCAACACCGAGAACTGGGGTGTCTACTACATCGACGAAATCAACAAGGCCCTCGACGGCGCCTGGACCGGCGACCGGCAGGCGCGCCTGGGGATCAAGGAAGGCGTAGTCGTGCTCACGCCGCTGAACCCGGTGGTACCCGCCGATGTGGCACGGCAGTTCGAATCGAAGAAGCAGGCTATCGTTGCCGGGAGCCTGGCGCCGTTCGCCGGTCCGATCAAGGATAACGGCGGCGCATTGAAGGTCGCAGCGGGCGCCTCGCTGTCGATCGAGGACCTGATGGCGATCAACTGGTACGTCGAGGGCGTCGACGGCAAGGTGCCGCAGTGAGGATCAGCGGCTCTCGCCATTGGGCCGCGTGAAGATATCCGGCCCGAATCCCTTAAGCCCGGCTTGCCCGGCGTAACCGAGGTGAGTGAGCCCGAACATGTCTTCGACGCTCTTGAGCAGGGAGTAATGGTTGTACGGCACCTGCGACAGGGGTCCGGGTTTGATGAACGGCGAGAGCATGACGGCCCCGATCCGCCCCCCGCCCGCGCCGATCAGCCCGGGGCCATTGATGGCCGTACGCGCGATGCCTGCATCGGCCTGGTAGGCGGCAATATTCGGCCCCGGCTGCTCGTTGCAGCAGGCCGTCGCGTCGCCGCCGCGCACGCTCACCGCTTTGGTCGCCGCGTCGTAATCGTACTCGATGTCCGATTCGTCAAAAGTGATGATCAACAGGCCGTCGCGCCTGAACGCGGCGGAGGCGAGAATCTGCGGCACCACGGCCTGCAAAAATATGTCTGCCGACACCAGGCCCCCCGGTTCACCATCGACGCATTGGCTTGCCGGGCCACCGTCATGACCGTCGTGGCAGAGATTGGGCGTGATGAACACATAGTTCGGCGTCGCAGCGATCGATTTCAGGTCGGCGCCAAGGGCCCGAAGGTTGCGCACGTGCTGCGCACAGGACGGCGAGTCGATGATGCCGTGAAAGTAGACGAACGGATCGTGACGGGTGGCGTACTGATCGCCAACCTGCGCGGCCTGGGTGTTATCAGCCGCGCCAATTGGCGGGTGCCCGCAGGTGGCGCTCTCGCGCTGAGGATTGTTCCCCATGTCCTCCATGTACGCCTTCCAGCTCAAACCCCTGGCCTCCAGCTGCTTGGCAACGGTCGAGACGGTCGCCGGGTAGACGCATCCGGAACCGATGGCCTGGCCATCCGGTGTGACGCCGGTCGCCACGAACTCGGTAAACTGCGGGCAATCGTGAACGGTCGCCGGATTCGGGGCCTGGCCACTGATCAGCGCAATGTAATTGCCAAGACTGAAGTGACTGATGCCGTAGTAGTTGCTGACCAGGGCACCGCGGCCTTTGAGATGATTCAGGTACTTTGCCGGCGAGGTCGGGCCAAGGCTGACCTGATAGCCCTCATTCTCGAGCAGCAGGATAAACACGTGGCCGATCCTGTGTGTAGGCGACCTCGGCACCCCAGCCACGCTGACTGCCTGCGCACTCAAGGCCAGCGTTGCCAGCAGCGCGCCTACCCAGGGCGGATGGTAACCAGTCAATCGCACCACTCTGAGGGCTCCTGGTAGCGCTCGGCCATTCAGTGTCGACGCCGGTAGTGCGGCATGACCTGCAGCTGCAGCCAGTTGCTCAGTTCGGCCAGCTTCAGTTGCTCATCCTGCATCGCCGGCCCTAGCCCGTGTTTCCAGGCAAGGCTGCGATTGTGCGGGTCGCACATCAGCGAGCGCAGTTCGGCGACGAACTGTTCCAGCTCGGCGCGGGTGCCGAACAGCGCCTCGGCGAGCAGCGCATCCGCGTAACGCAGCGTGGTCGCAGCAATCTCCGCATAGCTGTACTCGGGGTGGTATTGCACCGCCCAGACCGTCCCGGGGCCCGAATGCAGCTCCACTGCCTGCACGCCCATCTCGTTGCTTGCCAGCACCAGCGTCCCCGCGGGAAGCTGCTCGACGTCATCGCTGTGCACCGCCACCGCCTCGAACACCGCCGGCTTGCCGGTGAACATCGGGTGCTCACGTCCGATGCCACTCAGTTCAATGCGGCGCGCAAATCCGAATTCGCGCCCGAGTGGATTGCGCCGCACACGGCCGCCGGCCGCCACGATTGCTACCTGCATTCCCCAGCAGCTGCCGAAGAACGGTATCGCGCTCGCAGACACCGCGCGCGCCAGATCGATCTGGCGTTCGATGTGCGCGCCGCCATCGTAGACGTTGAGTGCTGAGCCGGTCATCACGGCGCCATCGTAGTCGGCCAGGCGCACGCCGCCGGCAAAACGCACTTCGCCATCCGCCGGCCGGACGATATCGCAGCCCACGGCCGCCAGCCGCTGCAGCACCTGCGCGTAGCCTTCACCCGAAGGCTGCCCGCCGGCGGCGACCTGCGCTGCACGGGTGAGCGCGCGGTTGCCGTCAATCACCAGGATCCTGGGTCGGCTCATCAGAAGGCGGCTCCGTGCCGTTCCGACATGTTTTTCAGTCGCAGCTCATTCACTCGATACTATACTCAGATCGATGCAGTTCGCCGATCATCCGGAATGCGCCAAGGCCCTGCAGCTGTCGGCACAGCTGGCCGACACCGCCCGCGGCATTGCACGCCGCTACTTTCGCCAGCCGCTGCTGGTCGAGCGCAAGGCCGATCGCAGTCCCGTAACGCTGGCCGATCGCTCGATCGAAACCGAAATGCGCCGCATGATCCGTGCCGCGTTTCCGGCGCATGGCATCCAGGGCGAGGAATTCGCTGCCGAGCCGGGCGGTGAATTCACCTGGGTACTCGACCCGATTGATGGCACCAAGAGTTACATCAGCGGCTTTCCGCTGTTCGGATCGCTGATCGCGCTACGGCACGGCGAGCGGGCGGTGCTCGGGATCATCGAGGCGCCCGCGCTCAATGAACGCTGGGTCGGCTGCGAGGGCCAGCCCACGACCTTCAACGGCCATGTGGCCGGCACCAGCGCCTGCCGCGAGCTAGCAGCCGCCTGCGTCTACACCACGACCACCGAGAGCTTCAGCCCCGATGAACGCCGGCGTTTCGATGCGCTGAGCGCGCAGTGCGCGCTGCGTCGCTTTGGCGGCGACTGCTATCTCTTCGGCATGCTCGCCTGCGGCTACTGCGACGTGGTGATTGAGGTCGCGCTGAAGCCGCACGATTACCTGGCGCTGATCCCTGTGGTCGAGGGCGCGGGCGGCCGCATCAGTGACTGGCACGGCACGCCGCTGCGCGCAGGCGGCGACGGCCGGGTACTGGCGGCAGCCACCGAAGCGTTGTGGCGCCAGGCGATCGCGGCACTGGCCTGAAGCCGCGCGCCGCGCGCCGCGCGCCGTGCGCCATGTGCGCCGTCATAGGGTGGGATGCAGTCACCGCATCGCGCCGATCGGCCGGTCACTGATCTGCGTAATCACTACACCGGTAATTACTATTAACAGCCCGACCGCTCGCATTGTGGTCAATGGTCGCAGAGTAGCTCCCGCGAGCGCAAGATGATCCATTAGCGCAGAGGTGATCAGCTGCGCCGTGACGACGAAAAGGATGGCATTGCCAACGCCAAATCGCGGTGCAAGATACGTGATGCTCAGAACATAGAACGCTACGATGACGCCACCCGCATATTGCTGAGGTGCAACGCGAAGCAATGTATGGAGATCGGGGAGGCGCACCGTCATGATCAGCGCGAGCAACAGCGACGCAATCAACCCAATCGCAAACAATATAATGGTCGCCTGTATCTGGCCTCCTGTTGTACGCGCGATTCCGGCGTTCAGAAGTGCCATCAGGGGGATCAGTGCGCCAGCGGCAAACGCCCATATCGCATAAGAAACGCTAGACATCCGTCACTCCTTGCTTACGCCCGAGACCACAGGCCGCACCCTTCCGGTGGCGTTTCAGTTTGCATCGACACTCGACAGTAACCCAGTGCCTTTAGTTGCTGGAAGAAGCAGCTCAAGTTGGCGCATGATCGCCGACAAGCGAATTCCACGGCGAGACCGCAACCATGTCAGGGAATTGCCAGCCTGATCGCCGGCCTTTATCTCTTGCGAGGCGCCCGACTCATCATGCCATTCGCCTACCGCAAGGATTCGACCTTAAAGACTATTTAGAATCATCATGTTACGTCGCACATGATATCTGATTTCAACTATATGCCGCGCAGCCGAGATCCGTGCATTGCACACCGGGCCAACGCCATCTGTTTCGAATGACCGTTCCCGTGACCAGTCCTGTCAGTGATCACTACCAACGACTTCTTGGACCGGTTTATTCCTGGATGATCGGCGACGTCGATGCCGCGATTGCGCGTGCAGATGCTGAACTCGATGATATCGGTCTTCCCTCGAGCGCAACTGGCATTGCCGTCGATCTAGGTGCCGGGTTTGGCATGCACTCCTTGCCACTGGCTCGAAGAGGCTACAAGGTCATAGCCATTGATACCTATGAGCCACTGTTGCAACAGCTTCGATCTCGTGCTGGCGCTCTTGCGATCGACACGGTCAATGCCGACCTGCTCGATCTAAGGACCCATGTCTCGCAGACAGCGGATGTCATTCTGTGCATGGGGGATACGCTCACACACTTGCCCGATGCCGCATCGGTCGACTCCCTGTTCGCCGCTGTTGCTGCCGTGCTCTCTCCCGGCGGATTATTTGTTGCGACGTTCCGTGACTACGTGTCTACCCCGCTGCACGGCCATGAGCGGTTTATATTGGTGCGCAGCGATGAGAATCGGATTTTCACTTGTTTCCTGGAGTATTCAGATAATACGGTCCTGGTCCACGATGTGTTGCACGAGCGGGTGGCGGCCGGGTGGCAACTGCGGCTAAGCAGCTATCCGAAGTTGCGCCTGGCGCCGGAGGGGGTAGTAAAGGCACTAACGACCCACGGCTTTTCCGTCCGACGTGAAGCTGGGCTGAGTGGAATGGTCCGCATCGTCGC
>JABCZO010000037.1 GCA_013289615.1 Gammaproteobacteria bacterium | reverse complement strand
TGGTGGCGATTACCGACGGCGGCGCCGACTACAGCTTCGAGTGCGTCGGCAACGTCAAGCTGATGCGCCAGGCGCTCGAGTGCTGCCATCGCGGCTGGGGCGTATCGGTCATCATCGGCGTCGCCGGGGCCGGCCAGGAGATCGCCACGCGCCCGTTCCAGCTCGTGACCGGGCGAGTCTGGAAGGGCACCGCTTTCGGCGGTGCGCGCGGTCGTACCGATGTGCCGAAGATCGTCGACTGGTACATGGATGGCAAGATCGCAATCGATCCGCTGATCACGCACAAGATGCCGCTCGAGAAGATCAATGACGCCTTTGACCTGATGCACTCGGGCGAGTCGATCCGCAGTGTCGTCGTCTACTGAGCGCCGCTGAGCTCTGCGGCGGTTCGGATCCCGGGGTTCGCCCCCGGAATCGAACTGTGATGCCGCCCTGATGTCGAACCGTTACTATGGTATCGATAGCCGGTACCGTCACAGGAACCCCATGAACATCGAATTTTCAGCGCCGCGCCGCCTGCCGGCGCTAGTGCTTGTCGGCCTGCTGTGCTTCGGGCGGACTGCGGCTGGCGGTGACAGCGCCGCTGAGCGCCTGTACGTGTCCGATGAGAGCGGTGGCAACGTCGTCGTCGTGGATCCGGCGGCCGGCAAGGTGGTCGCGACCATTGCGGTCGGCCGGCGTCCGCGCGGCATCGCGGTGTCCGCCGATGCGAGCCGGCTGTACGTCGCGCTGTCAGGCTCTCCCAACGGTGGCCCAAATGTCGATGAGTCGAAACTGCCGCCACCGGATCGTCGCTTCGACGGCATCGGCGTCGTCGACCTGCAATCGCACAAGCTGATCAACACCTTCCCGAGCAACGCCGACCCGGAGACCTTTGCGATTTCGCACGACGGTAAAACCCTTTATACCTCCAATGAGGACACCGGCATGCTGTCGGCGATCGATCTGGGCAGCGGCACGATACGCGCCTCGGTCACGGTCGGATCAGAGCCCGAGGGCGTTGCCGTGAGCCAGGACGATCGCATCGTCTATACCGCCTGCGAGACCTCGAATCAGGTCTATGCGATCGACACCAGAACGATGAAGGTGGTGGCGACCATCGCCACCACGGCGCGGCCGCGCAGCGTGCTGCTTTCGACCCGCAGCCACAGCGGCTATGTCACCGACGAGTTTGGGGGTTCGATCACGGTGTTCAGCACCGAGGACTACAAGGTGCTCAAGACCATTGCCCTGGGCGACCCGAAACTGGTGCGCCCGATGGGCATCGTGGCGTCCGCCGACGGCCGGCTGGTGTACGTGACTACCGGGCGCGCCGGCACGCTGCTCGAGATCGATCCGGCCGCCGGCGCGATCCTCAGGACCTTCGATGCCGTGGGCAAGCGGCCTTGGGGCGTTGCGCTCAGTCGTGACGGGCGCAAGGCCTACACCGCGAACGGACCGGGCGGCGACATTTCGGTGGTCGATATCGCGTCCGGTCACGTGGACAACCGCATCACGGTTGGCGGCAGCCCGTGGGGCATCGTGTCTGCGGCGGCGGCGGCGACGGCGACGGCGCACGTGCAATAGTGATCGCGCGCCCTGCCATGCGGCCAGCCGGTGCCGATCAGACGCGCCGCCGCCTGCTGGGCTACGCGACCGCCTGCTGCGGCTGCATGGCGAGCATGAGCGTGTTTCGGATGGCGAACCCCGCCGCAGCGGGCGATGCGCCGACCCAGGTGTTGATCGAGAACTTCTCCGCCGCCGGCGTCAGCCTCGGAGCCGCGCTGCTGCCGAAGCTCGTCAAGAGCGATGCGCAGTGGCGCCAGCAGCTATCGGCACCGTCGTACGATGTTACCCGGCGACAGGGGACCGAGCTCGCATTTACCGGTGCGAACTGGAACCTGCATGCCAGCGGCCTGTATCGCTGCATCTGCTGCGACACCGCACTGTTCGACTCGCGCACCAAATTCGAATCCGGCACCGGCTGGCCGAGTTTCTGGCGGCCGATCTCCAGGAACAATGTGGCCGAAGGCGCGGACAACAGCCTCGGCATGACGCGCAGCGCGGTGTCCTGCAGGCGTTGCGATGGCCACCTGGGCCACGTATTCGATGACGGCCCGAAGCCCACCGGCCTGCGCTACTGCATGAACTCGGCGGCGCTGCAGTTCGTCGCCCGCGCCTAAAGTCGTCAGTTGAAGTGCAGGCGCACTCCGGCCCAGATCCCGCGCGGTGCGCCCGGCACCACGCCGTTGTCGTTGGTCCAGTCATTCGGATTGACGCGCAAAGTGCCGTTAGGGTCGTAGGCGTCCGAGGTAAGGAATCCGGCGGTGTAGTATTGCTTGTTCAGCGCATTCACGATCCGCGCGAAGATTTCGAAATGCTTGGTGAAGCGATAGCTGCCATTGAAGTTCAGCAGCGCATAGCTCGGTATCCAACCCGTCCCGGTGGGAGAGATGTAGGCACCGGACGCGGCGTCAGTCGTCCCGGCGACGTTGGCGTTGTTTTCGTTCCCGTGCAGGTAGGAGCCGGAAACGATGATCAGATTTGCACCGAGGTCGAGGTGTTTGTTGAAGTCGTAGTCGAGGATCAGCCGACCGGTGTGCTCCGGCACCAACGGGATGTGATCTCCAGGCTGCACTACGATGTTGCCACTGGCATCGCCTGCGCTGTTGGACGAGGCGTTCACGGCGAAGGTCGACTGAAACGTTGCTTGGACGTAACTGTAGGCGAGTTTCCAGGTCAAGCCGCCTTCCTTGCCGCCGAAGGCGAGGTCCAGGCCCTGTCGGCGCGTGCTGCCGACGTTATCGAAGTAGCCGGCGTTGGTACTCGAGGCGATGAACTGAATGTCGTCGCTATTGACGGTGTGGAACAGGTCCGCCGACCAGTTGAAGCGGTGGTCAGCCAGATTACCGCGCAGGCCGATCTCAAACGTGCGCGCCACCACCTGCTTGAGGTCCGGATCGCTCGCAAAGTCGTTCGGTAGCCCGCAGGGCACGGCCGGGTCCGCGCAACCGAGCTCGATCACGCTCGGCGCGCGGCTCGCCTCGTTGTAGGTGGCGTAATAGGTCGTCGTGTTGGTCGGCGTGATCGTGAAGCCGATTGACGGGTTGAGTCGCGCGAACGAGTGGTTGCCGCTGACCGAAGTTGGCGTGCCGAATCCGTTGCCGTAGTCGGCGGGATCGGTGTCGACCGAGTAGCCGTTGATCGTCTCGGTATTGTTATTGTAGCGCAGAGCCGCGGTGATATGGATCAGATCGCTCGGCGAGATCGTGTCGGTGAAGTAGGTGCCGAAGATCCTGTTACTGCCGCCGAGCGAGATGACGGTGTGGTGGTTGTATGGGCTGGACTCGTACACCAGGTGATGGTTGGCGGCGATCCCGCCGAACTGATTCGCCTCGGCGAAGGCGTCCTGAGTATTGTCGTAGTCGACGCCGACGATGGCCTGGTTCTTCCAGTTGAAGAGGTCATCGGAATCGGTGAGCTGCAGCCCGAATCCCACCGAGCGCTGGGTCAGGGTCGAGGTCGCATCCTGGCCGGGCTCGCAATAGGCGAGTGTGGCAGCGCTGGCACCCGGGTCGGTGCAATCGGTCGGCGGACCCGCGTAGCTGCTCTCCAGATAGTTGTCGTTGACATTGCCGTTGCTGACAAAGGTGTTCAGGTAGCGGTAGAAGGTATTGCCCGTGAGCAGCAGATGCTCGGCCAACGACTGCGTGCCGGTCAGGTTCACGAAGTTCATGAGGTTCTGCGTGAAGTCGGGCGTGTAGGTCTGCTCGCGACGATAGTAGAGCATGCTCAGCGGGGTGGAACCGTCGCCGTAAAGACTGGTATCGGCATAGGTGTAGCTCAGATCGATATCCGTGCTGTCGGTCTGCCAGCCAATCTTGCCGAAGCCTTGCCAGACGTGGGTCGAGGACGCATCGCGCCAGCCGGTCTCATCGAAGAAATTGCCGGTGAAAAAGTAATCGAACGCGCCGAACTCGCCGCCGGTCTCACCTTGGAAGGCGTGTCGGCCGAAGGAGCCGCCGTAGACCTCGAACTCCGTGCCAGGGTCCGCGTGGCCGCTCTTGGTCTGCAGCGAGAGCGCGCCGCCGAGCGTATTGAGACCGAACACGGGATTGGAGCCGGAGATCAGAGACACGGTGCTGATTGCGGACTCGGGAATCAGGTCCCAGTTGACCGTGTCGCCGAAGGATTCATTGACGCGCACGCCGTCGACGTAAACCGAAAGCCCTTCGGGCGTGCCGAGCAGCGGCGAGGCCGTAAAGCCGTGGTAGTAGATGTCGAGCTGCAACGGGTTGCCCGCGCCCTCGCTGACAGTGACACCGCTGAAGTTGTTATTGATGTAGTCGGCCACGCCTGTGGTCTGCTCGCGCTGCATGTCGGAGCCATTGGCTGTCTGCACGTTCGATGGAATCTGGTTCAGCGGTAGGCCGAAGCCCGGTAGCGGCGCATTGCCGATCACGATGACCTGCTGCAGTTCCTGAACGGCGGCCGGGTTGCTGGTAGCGCCGGAATTTGTATCAGCAGCTGATGCGAGCGTAGGAAGCGTCGCGTATGCCATGGCTGTGAGAGCGCATGGCAGCAATGTCCTAACCGAGTAAACCATCGACCGACCCTCTTATACTGAATCAGGGGCTCACCACTGCCGACGGGGTGTTTCTTGGTTCACCGCATGGCCCTTATTGCCATTCGAATCGGTGCAGTGTCCGTTGACGGCTGCCGTCAGACCACGGAGCCAGTCCTGATGGCACCGGGAAATTCTCCCGACGATCTCAGGCTTCGATACCGGGCAAAGCTGGCGGAGCGGTGCAGGCCAGGTATGCTAAAAAAGATTAATAAGACGTCGTACATATATGATAATACATATAAATAATCTTGTATCCGTCGGCGACCGAGCGCGCTTGCGCCACTGCGCGCTGACAGCAGGTGTGGTTGTGACGCAGCTGTGTCGGGAGGTGCGGATCGGGCGTTGGGCGCGGGTATAGTGTGGGCCGCAAATCAGCCGGACTGAACCGCCCTAGTGCTCATGCGTTTTCGTCGCGATCGCTTGCCGGCTGTCGGCAGTACTCTGAAGCTGCGGCTGAGCCTATTGATTACGGCGCTGATCGCCCTGGTCACGCTGGCCGGAGGCGGGTATGTCGTGCGCAAAGCGCGTGATGATATCCGCTCTGAAGTTCTTTCCACGCTGAATTTGACCAGTCACTTCCTCGACGCGCAACTCGCCGTGATGCGCGATCGCTGGTCCGCTACCGGTGACGTGGTGCCACTGTTTCAGCTACGCGAGCTCGGCGACGTGCGTCATCTGTCGGTGAAATTCTATGATAGCGAGGGTCGGCTGCTCGATAGCAACGAGGGCAGCCACGATCGCGCACCTGACGCCCCTGGATGGTTCGTTCACCTCGTGCGCGCGGCCTCGGCGCCGATGCCACCGGCTGTACGCACGGTGAGTTTCAACGGCGTCGCGATCGGCCAGTTGATCATCGCCGCCGATCCGACCTATGAATTGGACGAAATGTGGAGTACATCGCGCGGGCTGCTCGAATTGCTGTTGCTGTTCTTTGTATTGGTGAACGCGCTGGTGTGGTGGGCAGTGGCACACGCGCTGCAGCCGATCGAATTCATACTGGTCGCGTTTAGTGAACTTCAGCGCGGGCATCTGGGCGCGCGCCTGCCGCGCTTTGGCCTGCCGGAGATGTCGCGCATCAGCGTAGGATTTAACCACATGGCGGAGACTCTGGAGTCAAGCATTGCCGAGAATCAAAGACTCACCCGGCGCTTGCTGCAGATGCAGGAGGACGAGCGGCGCAGCCTGGCACGCGAGCTGCACGATGAGATTGGTCAGTGCCTGAGCGCGATTCATGCCGATGCCGCCGTCATTCGCAATCGTGGTGGCCTGCCGGTGCGCGAGAGCGCGGAGGCGATTGTGGCGGTGACGGCGCAGATCAAGGACATGGTACGTGGCATGCTGCAGCGTTTGCGGCCGGCGGAGCTCGAGGGGCTGGGCCTGGAGGCTGCGTTGCGCGAACTGGTGGCAGCCTTTCAGCAACGAAATGCGCGCGTCAATGCGACGCTGCGGATGCAGGAGGGACTGAGTGCGCTGCAGTCCGAAGTGAGCACGGCCGCGTATCGGGTAATTCAGGAATGCTTGACCAATGTCGCCCAGCACGCCCAGGCGCAGCGCGTTGATATTGAGGTTGGCATTGTGCCAGCTGCAGCGGAACCGGGAACAGCGACCGACTCCCAGGGGTTGGCGGGCACGTCGTTGCGGATAGCGGTGGTGGATGATGGCACAGGCTTCGACTTAGACGCCACAACACGCGGCTTCGGATTGATGGGTATTCGCGAGAGAGTGAAAGTGCTCAACGGCGCGTGCAGCGTTGAAAGCGCGCGCGGTCATGGCACGCGTATCACCGTAAGTATTTCACTGCCGACGCCGAGCGAGACCGCGACATGAATGCTAAGCCTATCAGGATCATGCTGGTCGACGACCACGCGGTGGTGCGGGCCGGATTCCGTCGCCTGCTTGAGCAGGAAGCGGACATCCGCGTCGTCGCCGAGGCGGACAGCGGCGAGCGCGCCTACCTGCTGTATGTCGAGCACGCGCCGGATGTCCTGGTACTGGATCTATCAATGCCGGGTGTAAGCGGCTTCGAGATCATCCGCCGCATAACCGAACGGCAATCGGATGCAAAGATTCTGGTCTTCAGCATGCACGAGGATGCCTCGCTCGCGGTGCGAGCAATACAGCTGGGAGCGCGGGGTTACGTCACCAAGAGTAACGCACCGGAGGTGCTGGCCACCGCCGTGGTCGCGGTGGCGGCGGGACAGCTGTTTCTGAGTGATGACGTCGCCAAGGCGATCGCCGTTCTGAAACTGACGGGAAATGACAACCCCGTGCAAGCGCTGGGCGCGCGCGAGTTCGAGATATTTCGCCTGCTGGTCACGGGGCGCCCGGCGGCAGAGATTGCGCGAATTCTCAACCTGAGTACCAAGACTATCGCCAACTACCACACCGTGATCAAGCAGAAGCTGCACATTGGCAGTGATGTTGAACTGGTGCTGCTGGCGCTGCGCCACAACCTGCTCTGAACGCCGGCGCCGGCGCGCCTTCAATGTGCTGCCGACAGATCGTCAGCTGGCGCGCCGGGCGGGTGCCTTGCGCCGCGCCGCAGCGCGCGGCCGCTGCGATGTCGCGGGCTAGCCACGGCGTTTTCTGGCGCTGGTGAATCGCTTGATCGCCGCTCGCAGCGACTTGCCGGACTTGCCATAGTCCTGCCAGGGTTTGTCGCGCGTCAACAGCGCCGGTGCGCTGCGCACCGTGAAGCGCTTTGGGTCCAGGCCCGATTTCACCTGCGGCCACAGCAGCGGCATCGATACCGTGGCGCCTTCGCGCGCGCGCGGTGACAGCGGCGCGACCGCGGTCGCCATGCGATCGTTACGCAGGTAGTCGAGGAAGATGCGGCCAGCGCGATCCTTTTTCGCCATCGTGGTCAGGTAGCGCTGCGGGCTGTCGGCGGCCATCCGCACGCACAGCGCCTGCGCGAAGGTCTTGGCGGTCGGCCAGTCGAGCGCTGCACGATCGTTCGACAATGGCGTGACGACGTGCAGGCCCTTGCCACCGGTGCTCTTGCAGAACGCGCGCAGCCCCAGCGCGTCCAGCCGCTCGCGCAGTTCGATCGCGGCCTTGATCACCGCGCTGAATGGCACATCGGGTGCCGGGTCCAGATCGAATACCAGCCGCCCTGGCACCTCCGGCTTGTTCGCGACGCAGTTCCACGGGTGCAATTCGAGCGCTGCGATCTGCGCGGCCGCGACCAGGCCCTCGACGCGATCGATCTGCAGGTATGGCTTGCGATCGCCGCGTACCGTGACCAGCTGCAGCAGGTTCGACGTCCCGGGCATCGCGTGCCGCTGGAAGAATTTCCCGTGCCCGATGCCATCGGGCGCACGAACCAGCGAGCACGGCCGTCCTTCCACATGCGCGATCATCCACGCGCCCACGGCCGCGTAGTACTGCGCCAGCTCGAGCTTGCTGACCGGGCGGCCGTCGCCGGCATCGGGCCACAGGCTCTTGGCGGGCTGCGAGATGCCCACACCCAGTACCTGGTCGGCGCCGGTGGCGCCCGGAGTTGTCGGGGCTTTGCCACCCCTGGGTGTGGCGCTGCGGCGGGCGGCCGTGGCAGTCTTCGCCGCCAATGGCCTGACATCAGCCGGTACCAGTGTCGACGGCTTTTCCGCCTGCACCTCCGTTGCCGGCTTGTCTTCGCGCAGGCCCTTGAAGGCGGCCTGACGCACCATGCCTGCACCGGTCCAGCCGGCAAATTCGATCTCGGCTACCAGCTCAGGCTTCACCCAGCGCACGCCGGACTCCGATGGGGCAGCGTCGGCTCCGGAGAACGGACTGCGTGTGGCGCTGACCGCCTTCAGCCGCGTCAGCAGTGCCTTGACCGCCTGTTGGCCGAAACCGGTGCCGACCCGACCGACATACACCAGCTTATCGCCGCGGTGCACGCCGACCAGCAGCGATCGCGGCGCTCCCTCGCGGAAGGTATAGCCGCCGATGACCACTTCATGCCCCGCGCGGCACTTGCTCTTGGTCCAGGCGCCGGCGCGTCCGGACGCGTAGGGCGCGTCGATGCGCTTGGAGACGATGCCCTCGAGCGACATGCGGCAGGCGGAGGCCAGCACCGCATCGGCGTTGGCGTCGAAGTGATCGACGTAGCGGATGTTGCCTGGGCGCTGATCCGGTAGCAGCTGGCGCAGCCGCTGCTTGCGCTGCGCCAACGGCAGTGGCCGAAGATCCTCGCCGCCCAGAAACAGCAGGTCGAATACAAAGCAGGTCAGCTTTGCCGTCTGATGCTCGGACAGCGCCGCCTGCAGGGCTGCGAAATCAGGCACCTGATGCGCATCGAGTGCGACAATTTCACCATCGAGGATGCAGTCCGGAAGACTGGCCGCTTGGCGCGCAATCTCCGGGAACCGCTCGCTCCAATCGAGGCCCTTGCGCGTGCGCAGCACGGCCGCGCCGCCCTCGACCCGCAGCTGCACGCGGTAGCCGTCGAACTTGACCTCGTGTACCCAGTCCGCCGAACCTGGCGGCCGATCGACCAGCGTGGCCAGTTGCGGTTCGATGAAGCGTGGCATCGCCCGCGCGGCGCGCTTGCTAGCGCCCTTCAATGCCGCCGCGCGCTTCGATGGCCAGACCGCGTCGGGTGTAGCGCCGGTGCCCGCGACCAGCATGAACGGCTTTGGGCCCTTGCCGCGGCCCGCGGCGATCTGACTCATGCTGCGCCCGGAGGCGATCGAGCGATCCTGCGCCAGCAGGGCTTGCGCATGCTCTGCATCCGCGGCCTCATCGCGGTGTTTGATCAGCAGCCAGTTGGTACGCTTGCCGCCGTCGCGATCGCGGCGCATGCGCACCAGCACCCAGCTGCCGTGCAGGCGCTCGCCTTGCAGTTCGAACTTGAGCTCCCCGGCCTTCAGCGCGGCTGCGGCAGAGGCGCCCGGCAATGGCTGCCAGTAGCCGCGATCCCACAGCTGCACCGCGCCGCCGCCGTACTGTCCGTGCGCGATCGTGCCCTCGAAATCGCCGTAGTCGAGCGGGTGGTCCTCGACTTCAACCGCCAGTCGCTTGTCGGCCGGATTGAGCGATGGGCCGCGGGTGACCGCCCAGGACTTGAACACGCCATCCAGCTCCAGGCGCAGGTCGTAGTGCAGCCTGCGTGCGTCGTGTTTCTGTATCACGAATCGCAGCCGCTTCGACTTCGCGAGCCGTAGTGTACCGCTGGGTTCGGCCGTCTGGCGGAAGTCCCGTTTGGAGCGATAGCGGGCTAATTTATTCCCTGGCACAGCCGTTCCTTTTCCCTGCCCACGGGCGCAGCAGTGTCGGCGCGGCGCGCAGGCCGCGTCTGTCGGCCTGAATCCCGCTATGCTGTTCCTTCACATGAGCTGGAACCCGGCACAGTACCTGAAATTCTCGCAGCCGCGCCTGCGGCCGGCAATGGACCTGCTGGCGCGCATACCGAGCGAGCAGCCCGACCTGGTCTACGACCTGGGCTGCGGGGCCGGCAATGTCACCGCCGCGCTGCTGCAGCGCTGGCCGCGCGCGCAGGTCATCGGCGTGGACGATTCCGCGCCCATGCTCGAGCAGGCGGCCAAGGCGCTACCGCAGGTGCAATGGGTGCAGCATAGCCTTGCGGGCTGGCGGCCCGAGCGCCAGGCCGATGTCATCTATTCGAACGCGGCGCTGCACTGGTTGCCCAATCACCAGCAGCTGTTTCCCGCACTGGTGCAGGCCCTGTCGCCGCGCGGCGTGCTGGCCATCCAGATGCCACGCAACTTCGCCGCGCCTTCCCACACGCTGATCGATGCCACCGCGCGCGCCGGCCCCTGGCGCAGCAAGCTTGAGCCGCTGCTGGGAGCGGCGCCGGTACGCGAGGCGCAGTTCTATTACGCGCTGCTCGCGCCGCTGGCACAGGAGCTGGACATCTGGGAGACCGAGTATCTGCAGGTGCTGTCCGGAGACGATCCGGTCAAGGAATGGACCAAAGGGACCTGGCTGATGCCGTTTCTCGACCGCCTCGATGCGGCGCAGCGCGTCGCCTTCGAGGCCGATTATGCGCTGCGCCTGCGCGCCGCCTATCCGCCACTGGCGGATGGCACCACGCTGTTTCCGTTCCGGCGTCTATTCATCGTGCTGCGTCGGGCATAGCTCCGGAACGCCTGAGCGCGCGGCGCTGCTCGCCCTCAGGACTTGGTGATGTCGACGTCGCGCGTTTCGGGCAGGAAGATCATACCGATCACAAGGCTGGCGGACGCGACTACGATCGGGTACCACAGACCGGCGTAGATGTTCCCCGTCGACGCCACGATCGCGAACACGGTCGCGGGCAGGAAGCCGCCGAACCAGCCGTTGCCAATATGATAGGGCAGCGACAGGCCGCTGTAGCGGATCCTGGTCGGGAACAGTTCGACCAGCCAGGCGGCGATCGGCGCATACACCAGCGTCACGTAGATCACGAGGACGGTAAGCAGCAGCACCGTCATGACGCTATTGATCTTGGCGGGATCCGCGCTCGCCGGGTAACCATGCTTGACGACGGCCGCCTTCAGGACCTTGGCGAAATCAGGCGCATCGGCGGCGATGGTCTCTTCGCCAATCTGGACTGAGGCCGTGGTACCCGGTGCTGCCACCACGTTCGCGTAGTTGACCGACAGCCTGGCCAGACTGGATTTTACTGTGTCGCAGGAGCTCTTGAACTTCGCCGTGCCAACCGGGTTGAACTGGAAGGCGCATTCCCCCGGATCGGCCGTGACCGTGACCGGCGAGTGGGCCAGGGCCGTTTCCAGAGCGGGGTTCGCGTAATGCGTGATGGCCTGAAAGATCGGAAAGTAGGTGAGCGCGGCGAGTGCAAATCCGGCCATGATGATGGGCTTGCGGCCGATCCGGTCGGACAGCCAGCCGAACAGGATGAAGAATGGTGTGCCGAGGGCCAGCGCGACCGCGATCATGATCTGAGCCGTGGTCGCTTTCACGCTGAGGGTCGTGGTCAGGAAGAACAGCGCATAGAACTGCCCGCCGTACCAGACCACCGCTTCGCCGGCGGTCGCGCCCAGCAGGGCCAGGATCGCGATCCGGGCAAAGCGCCAGGTGCCGAAGGCTTCCCTCAGCGGGGCTTTCGACCTCTTGCCCTCTTCCTTCATCCGCAGGAACATCGGCGACTCGTTGAGCTGCAGGCGGATCCACAGCGACACCGCCAGCAGGACAATGGAGACCAGGAACGGCACCCGCCAGCCCCAGGCGCCGAAGGCATCCTCCCCGAGGTAGGTGCGCACACCGAGCACGAGCAGCAGCGCCACAAACAGCCCCAGCGTCGCCGTGGTCTGAATCCAGGACGTGTACAGGCCGCGTTTTCCCTTCGGCGCGTGCTCGGCGACATAGATCGCGGCGCCACCGTATTCGCCGCCGAGAGCCAGGCCCTGGAGCAGCCGCAGGGCAATCAGCAGGATCGGTGCGAAGATACCGGCCGTTGCGAATGATGGCAGCAGGCCGATCAGGAAGGTCCCCATGCCCATGCAGGTGATCGTGATGATGAAGGTGTACTTCCGGCCGACCAGATCACCGATGTGCCCGAAGAGCAGGGCGCCGAACGGACGCACCGCAAAGCCGGCGGCGAAGGCCAGCAGGGTGAAGATGAAGGCGGCCTGCGGCTCCACCCCGGAGAAGAACTGCTTTGCAAGGATGGTGGCGAGCGTGCCGTAGATGTAGAAATCGTACCACTCGAATACCGTTCCGACCGATGAGGCCAAGATCACCTTTCTTTCTTCGCCCGTCATCTTGTCGGACTGAGGTAGAGCCTGCGTCATTGTCGTCGCCATAGCGTGTTCCCCCGGCGCTAATTGTGTCTTTCAAACAGAAAAGTTCGTCGTGCGATCCAATCTTTGAGGCTGGTACCGCACGGCGCTACCTCGAGGCGCCAACTGTGCACGAGTATACCCGACGTATCGCGGCCCGCTGCAAGCGCGCTCCCGTTAGACTTAGGTAGCACAAGATTTGTACGATCGTGTTACACCTTTTCCGATCGGCAACGCCGGGTGTGCGAATTGCCCATGGCCGCAATTGCCAACATGGCAGCTGCGCACCAGTAGCCGCCGCGTGCAGGGCGGATCGCGTTGCTGATCATCGTGCGCAGCGCCTATCCGCCGCTGGCGGATGGCACCACGCTGTTTCCGTTGCGGCGATTATTTATCGTGCTGCGTCGATCATGGCTCCGCAATGCGCGCTCGATCCCGGCGTCAGAATTTCACACGAAAGCCGAACATGACGGTCGTCTGTGCTTCAGATCCGGAGGTCCCTACGGTGGTGCCGACAAACCCGTTGGCCAGGCCGTCGGTGACCTCCGAGTAGTTCACACCGCCATACACATCATAGTGCTTGTTGATGATGTAGTCGGCCACCAGGGAGGCCTCATTAAAGTCGCCTGAGCACAGCAGGCCCGCCGCGCTGCAACCGATGCCTTGCGTGCCGGTCGGTGTAAGGCCGATGGTCCAGCTGTTCTGAGTGATGTGATAAAACGCGCCGACGAAGTTCCAGCCGGAACTGAGCGCGTACCTGGCGCCCAACCACTCCATGTTGTAAACGGCGGAGTTGTTGATGTTGATCCCGACCGCAATCGGATAATCACCTTCGGCGTTACCGCCGGTGTAGTCCGCATGCGATTTTTGCAGATGGGAGTAGCCGGCGTAGAGCGTGAGCTTATCCTTCATCGCCGAGTCGCCGAACTCAAAGGTGTACTTACCCATGACGTTATACGACTCATTATCGGAGATGAAGGCCGCCAATCCCGGGGTGGGAACCGGGCTCGCGCCATTGTCGAAGGAACTTCTGAGGTTAACGGCGCCCTTTTCATTCTCATACACGGCGTCCACGGACAGACCCTGGACGGTCACCCCGGCATTGACGCCGTAGGAATGGCCGAAAAGCCCGGTATCCTGGCCACCGTTGGAGTACAAGACCGCAAGATGCACGGGACCGTTGGTATACCCGTATCTGATCGAGTTATCCCAGCGTGCCGCCTGGGTACTGCCGGCGCCGCCGTTAAAGCCTGAATACCCCAGAAACGAGAACGCATAGGAAAGCGCTTGTGGGTCGTAGCCCAACAGCGCGGCGAGCTGCAGCGAGTTGTGACGGCCGATCGTCAGCGTACCGAACGTCGCGCTGCTCGCGCCGCCATTCAGAACGCTGTTGAAGGCCTGGCCGCAACGGCTGCTGTCGGCATTCGCGGTCTGATGTCCCACTGTCTTGCCACTGTTTGAGGCAAGGCTGGCGCAGGCATCGGTCAACTGGCCCGATAGCGGGTTGAACCCGGTCTCGGCCGTCGCAACCAGGTTCACATCGCCGGCGATCGGCTCCGACACCCTGATTCCGATCTTGGATTGCTCGAGGCCGCTCTCAGCGACCGTCGTCTGGGAGCCGGAGAAATTTCGCGTCGTCGTGAAGGCCTGATACTCAAGACCGCCGGGCAGCGTAGCGCTCAGCGGAACACCCTTACTCTGATACGCGTAGCCGACGTCGACCGTTCCGTAAACGGTCACGCCGCCCAGCGACAGGCTGTCAGGTAGCGGGTCCTTCATCTCCGCTTGCGCGGATGCACAGCCAAGCGCCAGGGCAAATCCGGCCCCGGTCAGGTAACTTGAACGTTTCATCGTACCCCTCCGTTAAAATCGTTTTGCAATCGGGCCGCCGCGCCACAGTCGGACGGATTTGGACACCAGCGCCGGTCAGCACTGCCACCAAGCCGAGCAGTATCGATAGGCCGCCGCGACCGGCATCGGGAGATCGTAGGCGACCGATCGCACCCTCAGCCCCTGGAGCCAACACCTGTTGCGCCGGTGCAGCGCCCGACAACGCGACTCATCATGGATCGCGTCCCGGTCGGTTGCGTCTGTCGCCGCCATTGGATCCGATCCTCCGATCCGCATTGACAGGCAGATCCTCGACTTGCACACCGGCGCCCGGTATTCCACTTTGGTCGCAATTGAGGCGAGTCTGGGCCACCTGATCGACTAAGGTCGTATGTTGCAGGTCCGCAACAACCGGCGCGGGCGTGCATTTGTCTTGCGCCGGGGGTCGGCTTAGAGTGTCGAAAAGAAGGGGGGGCTATGTTCTCGGGCTGGCTGCTGTCGCTGATGGCGGTGGGGTATCTCGGGTGCCTTTTTGCGATCGCGTTCTACGGTGATCGGCACCGCCTCTATACCAATCAACGCCAACTCCGGCCCTATATTTACGGGCTTGCACTCGGTGTGTATTGCACCTCCTGGACCTTCTTTGGTGCCGTCGGCAGCGCGGTGCGGGAGGGCTGGGGGTATCTGCCGATCTATCTCGGGCCGGCGCTGGTGTTCCTGTTCGCGTTGCCGTTCATGGAGCGCCTGGTCGAGATCGGCCGCGCGCACAATGTCAGTTCGATCGCCGATTTCATCGCATCGCGCTTCGGCAAGAGCCGGTCGCTGGCGGTACTGGTCACCCTGATCGCGCTGGCTGCAGCGATTCCTTATATCGCGCTGCAGTACAAGGCGGTCGCCGCGAGCATCGATGTGCTGACCACGGTCGCGGTGGCGCATGCGCCGTGGTATCGCGACACCGCGTTGGCGGTGGCGCTGATCATGGCGCTGTTTGCCGTGCTGTTCGGCGCCCGGCGCGTGGATGCCACCCGGCACCGCGAAGGTCTGATGCTGGCGATCGCCTTCGAATCGCTGCTCAAACTGCTGGCGTTCGTTGCGGTTGGCGTATTCGCCTGTCTGCAATTGCGCGGCCATCCGTGGCTGTTACCGCCCGGACTGGCTACCGGCAGCACACTGTTCACCGGCAATGAGTTGATGAGCACGGTGCTCGCGGCGGCGGCGATATTCTGCCTGCCGCGTCAATTTCAGGTCGGCGTGGTCGAATGCGCGCGCACTTCCGACCTGAAGCTGGCGCGCTGGCTGCTACCCGCCTACCTCGGCCTGTTCTCTGTCGTGGTGGTACCGGTAGTGGCGCTGGGCACGCGCAACGGATTGTCGCTGCATACCGCCTCGGACTCGCTGATCCTGACCCTGCCGATGAGCTACGGTGCGTCCTGGCTGACGGTACTGGTCTATCTCGGTGGTTTGTCTGCGGCTACGGCGATGGTGGTCGTGGCCAGCACCGCGCTGGCAACGATGATCTCGAATGACATCGCCGCGCCGATCCTCTGGCGCCAGCGCCTGGAGGACGGGTCGAGCCTGGGCCGGCGCGTGCTGTGGGTGCGGCGAGCCGCCATCTTTACGCTGGCGCTGCTCGCCTTTACCTATTATCGCTCGACGTCGGGTTCGATCAGTCTGGCCGCGATCGGCATGCTGTCGTTCGCCGCCGTGGCGCAGTTCGCCCCGGGAATTTTTGCCGCGTTGTACTGGAGCGGCGCCAGCAGCGCGGGCGTGTTCTGGGGCATGTTGAGCGGATTCATCACCTGGGCCTATCTGCTGTTGCTGCCCAATCTGGTGGCCGGCGGTCTGCTGCCGCATTTTCTGGCCGACTACTCTAGTCCCGGTGCAGTCGGACCGCGCGCGCTGCTGGCGCTGACGCTCAACGTGTCGGTGATGCTGATCGTGTCCGCGCGACGCGGCGTGACCTTGCAGGAACGATTGGCCGCGCGCGCCTTTGTCGCGCCCAAGCGTCCCGCCGCCGGCCTGTCCGCGATGACCTCCCAGGTGGGCGATCTCGAGACCGTGGCCGCCCGAATTATCGGCGCCGCCGCCGCGCGCCACGCGCTGCAGGAGTACGCTGCTTTGAGCAGCCAGGAACTGCCGAAGCCGGCCGCGCCCGCTGATCGGGGACTGCTGCAGCATTTCGAGCGCGTGCTGGCCGGCTCGATTGGCGCCTCATCCGCGCGCGTGGTGCTGACGCATGCACTCAAGCGCAAGGGCCTGGAGGTCGACGAAGTCGCTGAATTGCTCGATGAAACCTCGCAAGAGCTGCGCTTCAGCCGCCAGCTGCTGCAGGCGACGATGGAGAACATCACGCAAGGAATCAGCGTGGTGGATGCGCAGATGCGGATTGTCGCGTGGAACCGCCGTTATCTGGATCTGCTTGGCTATCCGGACGGCATGGTGTATGTCGGTCGTCCGGTGGCGGACCTGATCCTCTGGAATGCCGAGCAGGGAGGAATGGGACCGGGCGATCCACTACAGCAGGTCGAGAAGCGGCTGGCGCACATGCGGGCCGGAACCGCCTACACCTTTCAGCGGGCGCGTCGTAACGGCCAAGTATACAACATCCACGGGCAGCCGATGACCGGCGGCGGATTTGTCACAACCTATACCGACATTACCGAATTCAAACGCCATGAACAGGCGTTGCTCGATGCCAAGCAGGGACTGGAGGAGCGTGTCGCACAGCGCACCCAGGAGTTGAGCGCCTCGCTCGAGGCGCAGCGAATGGCCAAGCAGGAGGCCGAGACCGCTAACGTCAGCAAGACGCGCTTTTTTGCAGCCGCCAGTCACGATCTGCTGCAACCGCTGAATGCGGCCAGGCTGTTTGTCTCGGCGCTCGAGTCGCGTGCACGCGCGCACCCGGAGCTGCAGGAACTGACCATACGCATCGATGCCTCGATGCGGGCGGCGGAAGAGCTGCTCGACGATCTGCTGGATGTTGCGCGCCTGGACAGCGGCGTCCTCAAGCCGGACATCTCCAGCTTTCCGATCATCGAGCTGCTGGAGGAACTGCGGCGGCAATATGCACCGCTCGCGCATGCACGACACCTGCGACTAAGCATCGTCGGCAGCCATGAAGTGGTTCGCAGCGATCGCGTGCTGCTGCGGCGGATCATCCAGAATTACCTTTCCAACGCGCTGCGCTACACCAAACGCGGCGGCGTCGTGGTGGGTTGCCGGCGGCGCGCCGGTGAGCTCGAAGTAGCGGTGTACGACACCGGGCCCGGCATCGCGGAGCACCAGCGTCAACGCATGTACGACGAATTCAGCCGCTGCGAGCAGGCTTCCCCGTGGGGCGAGAAGGGCCTGGGGCTCGGCTTGTCGATCTGCGACCGCCTCGCCCGGCTGATGAACCACACACTGACCTTCGCCAGCTGCCCGGGGCGCGGCTCCGCGTTCGGTGTACGGGTGGCGCGCGACGTCAGGGCCCGGCGGGCAAAGCGCATCGGACCGCAGCGTCCCGCTCCCGACCCGATCGGGCTGCGCGGTCTGCGAGTGCTGTGCGTGGACAACGATTGCTCGATCCTGGACGGTATGGAGGCGCTGCTCGGACAATGGGGTGTGCAGGTGCTCAAGGCCCGCAACAGCGCCGAGGCGGCGCAGGTCGGCGCGCAAGTGGAAATCGACACGATACTGGCCGACTACCATCTCGGGGACGGCGTCGACGGCATCGAGCTGTTGCGTCGCCTGCGTGAATCGAGCTGCCCGGCGAGCAGTGCAGCGCTGATCAGCGCCGACCACGGCGCCGAATTGGCGCTCTTGGCCCGCACGGCAGGCTATCCCTTGCTCCACAAACCGCTACGGCCGGCGGCACTGCGGGCGCTGCTGAGTGCGTTTCGGCGCCAGCCGAGCAAGGTCTCGGCCGCCTAAAGCGGCACAGCCGCGCGCCGGGGGCGCCGGCGCCGCCATCGGGTCCAACACGGATCGGACACCGACCAAGGTCGTAGCGGCCGATTAGAAGTGCGATGCTAAAAAAGCGCATGAACTCCTGGACACAGGCGCAACCTCAAGCAGTCTGGGGCAGGGGGTGATGTGAGTCAGGGGATCCATCTGCATCAGCCTTCCGCCGATCGTCCGCCAGCACCGAGTGCGCAGATAACCTACCAAGTCCTCATCGTCGACGACCATCCGCTGTACCGCGCGGCGCTCAAGGGTGCGGTCGCGGCGGCCTGTATCGACAGCGAATTCGTCGAGGCCGACAGCATTGCAGCCCTGTTTGACGTGCTGGAGGATCATCCGCACCCCGATCTGCTGCTGCTCGACCTGAACCTGCCCGGTGCCTATGGCTTCAGCGCCCTGGCGCATTTGCGCGGCACGCATCCGGAGTTGCCGGTCATCGTGGTGTCGGCGACGGACGATGCGCGTACCGTGCGCCAGGCGTTGGCGTTCGGAGCCCAGGGCTTTGTATCCAAGGCGGCCGATGCCGCCACCATCGGTGACAGCGTGCAGGCGGTATTGCGTGGCGAAATCGTGGTGCCGGCCGGGCTGGGACCGGATGCGGAGGCCGCGGCCGATGCCGGTGCGCTCGATGTCGCGCAGCGCTTGGCGCAGCTCACGCCGCAACAGTTCCGCGTGTTCGGGCTGCTGTGCTCGGGTCGACTGAACAAGCAGATCGCCTACGATCTGCAGATCATGGAGGCGACCGTGAAGGCTCACATGACGGCCATTCTGCGCAAGCTTGGCGCTTCCAATCGGACGCAGGCCGCATTGCTGGCCGGACGTTTGGTCCGGGATCCGACCGAAATCAGGCCCCCGCCTGAAGGGATTGACTGAACCGGTAGCTCGCCCTTGCCGCTCGTTACCGACGGGCGTGTGCGGCACGCGGCGCGATGCGTAGCAGGTTTGCCGCGACGGTGGATCGGCACTGATATCAAGGGTATAGTCCGCCGCTTCCAGATCACACCAACGCTTCTCACCGGGGACATCGACATGAAAAGGACTTTTGCCGTGGCGGCACTGGCGGCCATCTGCGCTCCATGCCTGGTATTTGCGGCACCGAAGCAGCTCAAGGTCGTTGAATCCATCGTCATCAAGGCGCCGGCCGATAAGGTCTGGGCAGCCGTGAAGGATTTCGACAGCCTGAATAAATGGCACCCGGCCGTGGTCAAGGACGAGATCGTCAAGGGCAGCAACAACAAGCCCGGCGCGGTACGTGCGCTGACGATCAAGGACGGTCCGGTCATTACCGAGAAATTGCTTTCGTTCAGCGACATGTCACATTCGTTCTCGTACAAGTTCGTCGACACGCCGTTTCCGATCAAGGACTATGTGTCAGCGTTCCACGTCAAGGCCAACAAGGACGGCACCACCCTGGTGCGCTGGTCCAGCACCTTCAAGCGCAAGAACCCAGCTGAGAATCCTCCGGACGCCGAGAACGACGACGCCGGCACCAAGCTGATCACCGGGATCTACCAGAGCGGCCTGGCGAACCTGAAAAAGCAGGTCGAGGGCGGCTGACCGACGATCGCTGGTCGGCGGTCCGAGCGCCGGCCGGGCGGGACTGTGGCACTGGAGGGGAGCGTGATCCCTTCCGGCACCCGGCGGCCGACTCGATCGGCCGACTAGGTCGGCCGATCGGTAACCAGCTGGGCCACCACCGAAGGATCCGCCAGCGTCGAGATGTCCCCCAACTGTTCCGTCTCATTGGCGGCGATTTTGCGCAGGATCCGGCGCATGATCTTGCCGCTGCGGGTTTTTGGCAGGCCTGGCGCCCACTGGATCACATCGGGTGTTGCAAACGCACCGATCTGTTCGCGCACGCTGCGCAGCAGCGCCCGGCGCAGTTCCTCCGAGGGTTCGATCTCGGCGCTGAGCGTGACGTAGGCGTAGATACCCTGACCCTTGACGTCATGCGGATAGCCCACCACGGCGGCTTCGGCAACTGACGGATGCGAAGCCAATGCACTTTCTACCTCCGCCGTGCCGATCCGATGTCCGGACACGTTAATCACATCATCCACCCGCCCCGTGATCCAGTAATAGCCGTCCTCGTCGCGTCGCGCGCCGTCGCCGGTGAAGTAGCTGCCCGGATAGGTGCGAAAGTAGGTATCGATAAAGCGTTGTGGGTCGCGGTAGACGCTGCGCATCTGGCCAGGCCAGCTATCGCGCAGCACGAGATTGCCGGCGCAGGCGCCCTCGAGCACTTTTCCGGCGGCATCGACAATCGCCGGCACGACACCAAAGAACGGCCGCGTAGCAGAGCCGGGCTTGAGCGCGGTTGCCCCCGGCAGCGGCGTAATTAATATGCCGCCGGTCTCGGTCTGCCACCAGGTGTCCACGATCGGGCAACGGCCGTCGCCGACCACCCGGTGGTACCATTCCCAGGCTTCCGGATTGATCGGCTCGCCGACGCTGCCGAGCAGGCGCAGCGACTTTCGCTCGTATTGCCGCACCCAGTGTTCGCCCTCGGCCACCAGCGAGCGGATCGCCGTCGGGGACGTGTACAGGATGGACACCTGGTGCGTATCGCATACCTGCCAGAAGCGGCCGGGGTCCGGATACTTCGGTGTACCTTCAAACATCAGCGTGGTCGCGCCGTTGGACAGCGGCCCGTAGATCACGTAGCTGTGCCCGGTGACCCAGCCGACGTCGGCGGTACACCAGTACACATCCTGCTCGCGGTAATCGAATACATTCTCGAAAGTGTAGGAGGCGAACACCAGGTAGCCGCCGGTGGTGTGCAGCACGCCTTTGGGTCTTCCGGTGGAACCGGAGGTGTAGAGGATGAACAGCGGGTCTTCGGCGCCCATTTCCTCAACCGGACAGTCGCTCGAGGCCGCGGCCATCAGGTCCTCATAGGACACGTCGCGCCCCTGCACGAGCGTCACGTCGGCGCCGGTACGGCGCACCAGCACGACGGTGTCGACCGGACTGTCGGCTCGCAGCGCGATCGCCGCGTCGACGTTTCTCTTCAGCGCAATGATCTTGCCGCCACGCCAGGCCTCATCGGCGGTAATGACGATACGCGAGCCGCAATCCTCGATGCGGCTGGCGATTGACTCGGGCGAGAAACCGGCAAAAATCACCGAATGAATGGCGCCGATCCGCGCACACGCCAGCATCGCCACGGCCGCCTGCGGAATCATCGGCAGATAGATGGTCACGCGATCGCCCCTGCGCACACCCAGGTCTCGCAGCACGTTGCCGAAGCGACACACGTCGGCGTGCAACTCTCGATAGGTGATTCGTCTGGTTTCACCCGGCCGATCGCCTTCCCAGATGATCGCCACCCGATCGCCGCGCTCGCTCAGATGCCGGTCGAGGCAGTTCTGGGCAACATTGAGGCTGCCGTCCTCGTACCAGCGGATGTGAAAATCGTCGAGCCGATAGGACACGTCCTTGACCTTGGTGTAAGGCCGGATCCAGTCGAGACGGCGTCCAACCTCGCCCCAGAACGCTTCCGGTTCCCTCACGCTGCGGGCATACTCGGCCGCGTAGCGCCGGGCATCCACCCGGGCCCGAGCCGCGAATCCGGCCGGCACCTGGTACAAGTGTGTCGCGTGATCCATACGGTCCCCTCCAAACGGCATTCCTTGACCCAACCGTAGCGCGGGCTGGCCATCGCCAGGCGCGTCAGCTGCGGACTGTTTCGAGCATGATACGTCAGGAAAGCGCGCGACTGCGTGCGGCCGGGTGCGCGACTTCCTAGGGCGGCGCTCGCAGCACCGCACGCCGCACGAGTTCCCGGTGGTGCTGGCAGCGACGGCGCCCGACCAGCGAGAAGCCCACATCCGGATCACAGATCGACGCGATCAGCACCTGATGCTCGCGCAACAGCACCACCACCCGCTCGCCCTCCTGCAGCATCGAATCGGCGGTGCGAAATTCGAGCCGTCGCCCCGGCTGCTCATGCGTGCGTTGCCAGCCAAGCTCACGCGCCAGGCGCACGACCTGCTCGAAGTTCGACTCGGAATCGAAGCGCGTGGCGACCGACAGATAACGCAGCTCGTGCAGCTGCATGCCCAGTACGCCCATTCCGAGGGCGCCAGAGAGCAGCAGTCCGAACGCGGCTGCAGCACTGACCGCCAGCGCGTCGCGCCGATCGTGCAGGAATGCGGAAGTGATGATTAAGGCAACGCAGATCGCTGCCAGGTAGGCACAAAACGCTACCGGCGCGAAGTACCTCGCCCAGTCGGCGCCATATAGCCTGAGTCTCTCCACGTGCATCGGCTAGTCTGCGCCTGCTGATCCGGCTGTCATACACCGGTCATGAAAGCTTCATACTCTCAATCCGGCGCCGGCGTAACAAGACCAACGACTGACGATTAACGCGAGAGGTTACCTGTGTTGACCAGCTTGGGCATCGATGTCCCGACCGCCGTATTGCTGTGTCTTGCGCTGGCACTTGCGCTGAGCTTCGAATTCGTCAACGGCTTTCACGACACCGCAAACGCGGTGGCAACGGTGATCTACACCCACACGTTGAAGCCGGCGCAGGCGGTCGTCTGGTCCGGGTGCTGGAATCTGATTGGCGTCTTGACCTCGTCGGGCGCCGTGGCCTTCGGCATCGTCGCACTGCTGCCGGTGGAACTGGTCATCAACGTCGGCTCCGGCGCCGGTTTTGCGATGGTATTCGCATTGCTGGTGTCGGCCATCGTCTGGAATCTCGGCACCTGGTACCTCGGTCTGCCGGCTTCCAGCTCGCATACGCTGATCGGCTCGATCGTCGGAGTCGGGCTGATGAATTCGCTGTTGAGCCCGGACTCGGCGTTCGGCGACGGCGTCAACTGGACCAAGGTCGCCGATACCGTCAAGGCACTCGTGCTGTCGCCGCTGATCGGCTTCGTGTTTGCCGCATTGCTGCTGCTGCTGGCCAAAGCGCTGCTGCGCCGGCCCGAGCTCTACAAGGCGCCCGAGGGCAACGCGCCGCCGCCCATTTGGATCCGCAGTCTGCTGGTGCTGACCTGCACCGGCGTGAGCTTCGCGCACGGCTCGAATGATGGCCAGAAGGGTATGGGGCTGATCGTGCTGATCCTGGTCGGCATCGTACCGGCCGCGTTCGCGCTCAACATGAGTGCCTCGGCGGACTCGCTGCAGCAGCTGTCCTCGGCGGCGGTCGTGTTCTCCCAGTCGCTGCAGCCGCAGCCGGCTGCCACCGCTGGCGCGTCAGACGCCGACACCGCGCACCGGCAATTGACGTTGTACCTGCGCACCGGGCACATCAGCGACACCACGATGCCGGCGCTCGCGTTGGCGAACCAGCGCGTCGTGGGGGGCCTGGAGGACGTAAAGGACCTGTCGAGCGTGCCGGCGATGCAGCGTCGTTCGCTGCGACTCGACATCTACCTGGTGTCGGAAACCCTGGCGCGCCTGATCAAGGCGAAGCAGCTTCCCGCCACGCTCGATGCCAGGGCAGCCGGCAGCTACCAGAAGTCGCTCAAGGCACTGACGAACTACATTCCGCTGTGGGTGAAGGTGGCGGTCGCTCTGGCGCTGGGCCTCGGCACCATGATCGGGTGGAAGCGCATCGTCGTCACGGTCGGAGAGAAGATCGGAAAGGCGCATCTGACCTACGCGCAGGGTGCCTGCGCCGAACTGGTCGCATTCGGCACCATCGAGGCAGCCGATATCCTGGGCCTGCCGGTGAGCACGACCCATGTGCTGTCCTCAGGCATTGCCGGCACGATGGTCGCGAACGGCTCCGGAATCCAGAAGGAGACCGTGCGCAACATCATCCTCGCCTGGGTGCTGACGCTGCCGGTGTGCGTACTGCTGGGCGCGGCCCTATTCGCCGCCGGACTGTTTTTCGTGCTGCGCGTCGCTGGCGTGCCGTAAGCACCTACCCGGCGCTACGAGATCTTCACGCTCACGGCGACGTCCCGCGCCGGATAGAATCGCTTCAGCGCGAACACCGTCAACACGGCAAAAGCCACCAGCACGAGGCCCTGCGCGATGGCAAACGGCGGTTCCGTTCCGGTCGGCGCCAGCGGCTGCAACAGCGGCAGCTTCTGGAAGGCCTGCACCACGCCGACGAATACGTTGAAATACAGCGACAGCATCGCGGTGGCGACGTATACCCAGCGCCAGGATCCGGCCATGTGATAGGAATATCGGGCCAGAATCGCCAGCACCAGCAGCAGCAGCGACAGCAGGCCGATCACGTGCGGCGGTCCAAAATGCGCCGAGTGAAACAGAAATCCGGTCACGCTGGTCAGCACCGTCGTCGCCAGAAACAGTGCCGTCCAGCCGTCGAGTCTTTTCGCCGCCAGCATGCCGCCGGCAACCACCAGGCCCGAGCCGATGCCGATCAGGCTCAGGATCACATGAAACAGCGTGAACGATGCGGTCGACATTCCGAGTATCATGGAAGGTACCTCGCTGGCCGCTATTGTCTGTGAATTGCCGGGTATCCTACCGCGTAACGAGGCGCAGTATCGCGAGCGCGCGCCGGTCAACGCTTGCGCGACGCACTGGGCGAGCGGCCACGCGCCGCGCCGTGGCGCACTTCCGACCATAGGAAGAGAAATTAATAATAATAAACTGTTACAGGCTATATTTAAGTTACTTTCGAGCACAGTGCGGCATCGCAGCCGCCGGCGATTTTATAGCAGTGATCAATCGACATAGCAGTCATCTATCGATCGCCTAGCAGCAAGCGACTTGCGTCCTCGGGTCTGCTCATATCAACTGCGCTGCGATGAAATTCCAGTCGATGACGATGTCGATGGCCGTTCTGGGCGCCGGCCTGACGCTCGGGAGCGCGATCGCACTGGCGGATAACGCGGGCAGCGGCGCGGCCGCACCGGCCTTTAGTCTCGAGCCAATCGTCGTCACGGCGACGCGGGTTGCCGAGGCGAGCGCGGATCTGCCGATGTCGATCGACCTGGTCGGTCGACAGCAGATCAGGGAAGGCCAGCTGCAGGTCAATCTGTCCGAGCCGCTGATCACCGTGCCGGGCGTCAACGCGCAGAACCGACAGAACTATGCGCAGGACCTGCAGATCTCGGTGCGCGGGTTTGGCGCCCGCTCGAGCTTCGGCGTGCGCGGCGTGCGTCTGTATGCCGATGGCATTCCCGGAACCATGCCGGACGGGCAGGGCCAGTTCTCGAATTTCGATCTCGGCTCGGCCGAGCGCGTTGAAGTACTGCGCGGACCGTTCTCGGCGCTGTACGGCAATTCATCCGGCGGCGTGATTTCCATCTTCACCGAGGATGCGCCGGCGGGACAGCGAGTCGATGCCAGCGTCGAATACGGCAGCTTCAACACGCAGCGCTATGCCCTCAAGGAAATGCTGGATCAACCCGGTGGGGTCAACCTGGTGGTCGATGCATCGCACTTCGCCACCGACGGCTATCGCGATCACAGCGCCGCGCAGCGCAACGTATTCAATGCCAAGGCCGCCTGGCAGTTCGATGACGCCTCCAGATTCACGCTGATCGCCAATGCGATCGACCTGCCGAACGCACAGGACCCGTTGGGACTTACGCAGGCCCAGCTCGATAGCAACCGCGAGCAGGCCGGGGCTGGCGCGCTGGCCTATGACACGCGCAAGTCGGTACAGCAGGAACAGATCGGCGCGCGTTATGAACGCATCCTGAGCGCCACCGACGACCTGAGTGCCATGATCTATGGCGGCGGGCGCGACACAACGCAGTATCAGGCGATCCCCAAAGCCACCGAAGGCTCCCCGACTCACCCGGGCGGCGTGATCGTGCTCGACAATGGCTACTGGGGCATCGACGCGCACCTCACCGATCATCGCCGCATCGCCGATACGCCGCTGCAGCTGACGGCCGGCGTGAGCTACGACGATCTCGATGAGGGACGTCGCGGCTATCTGAATTTTATCGGCAATGAACTGGGCGTGAAGGGAGGGCTGCGTCGGGATGAGCACGACACAGTCTATGATCTGGACGAGTATCTGCAGCTGCAATGGGACCCGACGGCGCGCTGGCGTCTGGAAGCGGGCGTGCGCAACAGCATCGTGGAGGTCGGCTCCGATGATCACCTGGCCGCAACCGGCACGCCCGCCGACAGCGGCGTGCGCTATCGCACCGTCAATCCGGTCGCCGGCCTGACGTACCGGGCGGCGCCGAATCTTGATCTGTACGGCTCCTATGGCAAGGGCTTCGAGACCCCGACGCTTGACGAGCTCGCGTACCGGTCGACCAACGGTAGCCTGCCGGGACTGAACTTCGCATTGCAGACGGCCCGCAGCGACAACTACGAACTCGGGCTCAAGGCCGGCGGCGCACGCATGCGGGCCACGCTGGCAGGATTTTATATCCGTACCGAAGATGAACTGGCGGTGCAGTCCAATACCGCCGGGCGTTCGGTTTACCAGAACATTCCGGCCACGCAGCGCCGCGGAGCGGAAGCGCAACTCCAGAGCGACTGGAGTCACGGCTTCAGCAGCCAGCTCGCCTATAGCTACATCCAGGCGCTGACACTGCAATCCTATAGCACCTGCATCCTGGTACCGTGCGTGCCGCTGCTGGTCAATCCTGGTCACCGGATTCCGGCGGTACCGGCCGATACCCTCTATGCCGGGGTTACCTGGCGTCGCGCGCCCGGGGAGTCCTGGGTTACGCTCGAGACCATCGGCCGCGCCCAGATCTATGCCGACGATCTGAACAGCCACGCCGCGGGCGGTTACTGGCTGGCCAATCTGCGCCTGGGCACCGGGCAGCAGCTGACGACGTGGCAGTTCACCGAGGCACTGCGCGTGGACAACCTCAGCAACCGCGGCTACGTGGGATCGGTCATCGTCAATGAAACCAACGCCCGTTACTTCGAGCCCGAACCGGGTCGTACGGTTTACCTGATCATCAGCGCAACGCGTCGCTGAGCGAGCCCGGCCAACCGCACACAGGGAATCATCGGGCCGGCGGTCTGTGCTATCGTCTTCAGCGATGCAGGGGTGGGCCTGGATGGCGCCGGGATCGCACGGTTGCCGACGCTGTATCAGCGCGGAGGTCAGGTCGGCATGTTAGGAAAGGATCTGGGCACTGGACTGATGGCCGCGCGCAGGCGCGGCGCATGAAACTTCTGCGCTACGGTGCTGCCGGCCACGAGAGGCCCGGCGTTCTCGACCGCGACGGGGTGCTGCGCGATCTGTCGGGCGAGTTGCCTGATCTGACCCCTGCGCATCTTGGCGTCGAGAGCCTGCGACGACTCACCGGACTTAATCTGAGCTCACTACCGGCGATCGCTGGCAGGCCGCGGCTTGGCGTGCCGGTTGCAGGCATCGGTAAATTCATCGCCGTCGGCCTCAACTATATCGACCACGCCGCCGAGGCTGGCCTGCCGCTTCCAAAGGAGCCGGTGTTGTTCACCAAGGCCATCAGCTGCCTGAATGGCCCAAACGATGACGTCATGCTGCCGAAGGGTTCGACAAAATCCGATTGGGAGGTCGAACTCGGCGTGGTCATCGGCACGCTGGCGCGCTACGTTGAGGAAGCCGACGCACTGAGGCATGTGGCCGGCTACTGCATAGTCAACGATGTCAGCGAGCGCGAGTACCAGATGGAACGCGGCGGCACCTGGGACAAGGGCAAGGGCTGCGACAGCTTCGGGCCCGTCGGCCCGTGGCTGGTGACGCCGGACGAAGTCGGCGATCCGCAGAATCTGAAGCTCTGGCTCGACCTCAACGGCCAGCGCCGCCAGAGCGGCAGCACCCGCATGATGATCTTCAGCGTGGCAACACTGATCGCCTATATCAGCCGCTTCGTCACGCTCCAACCCGGCGATCTCGTCATCACCGGCACGCCGCCGGGAACCGGCATGGGTGTCAAACCCGAACCGCTGTACCTGCGGCCCGGTGACGTCATGACACTCGGTATTGAGCGGCTCGGCGAGCAGGCCCAGAACGTCGTCCCCTGGGTCGCTCGCTAGCCACGTCAGCACCTGCGGTGGCGATCGGCACCAGGGGTGCCCGCCAATCGGGGCCCGGGCACGATTATGAAAATTCTGTGGCACTTCATCCTGCTGTCCTCGCCACTGTACGCCCTGGTCGGCGCCGGCTATCTGATCGCCCAACTGCCGTGGTGGCGCCCTCCCTGGACCGAGCGCATTTCGCGCTTCGTGTTCACGTTTGCGCTGCCGGCCATGCTGTTCCAGCTGATGAGCCACCAGGTATCGCTGCCCCGGGCGGACGGGCGCGTGCTGATTGTCTATTTCGGCAGTTGCCTGATCGTGTTCCTGATCGGTCGCGCCACCGGCGCCTGGCTGTTCAGACTCGACGGCACCGCTCAATCGGTGTTCGGCCTGGGCGGTATCTTCTCGAACATCGTTCTGACCGGACTGCCGATCGCGAAAATCGCCCTCGGCGTAGCCGCGGTACCGGTGGTAGCGCTGTTGCTCGTCTTCAATGCGCTGACCCTGTGGACGCTGGTCAGCGTGTCGGTGGAATGGTCCCGCCACGGCTCTTTCAGCGCTTCAGGCATCGCCAAGACCGCGCTGCGCGTGCTCAGGAATCCAATCATCCTGGGGATCATCAGCGGCACGGCGCTCGGCCGATTGGGTTTTGCACTGCCGCCGCTGGCGGACACGGCCCTGGTCGTGGTCGGAGATGTCGCGGCGCCCGCGGCGTTGCTGATGCTGGGCATGGGACTGGCCGCATTCCCGTTGCGGCATGAGTGGCGTTCGAGCGTTGCCGTGTGTGCGCTCAAGTTGCTGGTGCAGCCGCTGGTGGTATGGGCGCTGGCAATCGGCCTGGGGCTGCCGACGCTGGAGCTGCAGGCCGTGGTGCTGGTCGCCTCGATGGCGGTCGGGATCAATGTGTACCTGATGTCGCTGCAGTTCCAGTCGATCCAGGGCACCATCGCCAACAGTATCGTGCTGTCGAATCTGTTCGCGGCGTTCACCACGCCGCTATTGCTTGCGGCTCTGCATGTGACGGCGTGAAATATTCTGTGCTGCTTGGATGATTTATAATTTTATTATTCAACATGTTATGAACTATAATTAATGTTACCTAAACAATCAGAAATGCACTGCTGCGGTAATCTGGACAAGTTATTCTGCGCGACCACGCTCACCCGCGCCGAGTATCCGATGGTTGAACGACATGTCAGGCATTGAGCAGCCTGCCGCGCCTCGATGCGAGCCGGCGGGCACCGGCGCGCCAGCGCCTGCGGTGCCGCACGGCAGGCTGGTCGGGACGGGTGGATTTATCCTCGGGCTGTCGGCGCTCGGCATCGTCTTCGGCGACATTGGCACCAGCCCGCTGTACACGCTCAAGACGGTGCTCAATCTGACCGGAGCCAATCCTGAGCCTGCGACCGTGCTCGGCGTGCTGTCGCTGATTCTGTGGACGCTGATCATCATCACCAGCGTCAAGTACGTCAGCATCGCGATGAGCATCAACAACGACGGCGAGGGCGGGATCCTCGCGCTGATGTCGCTGCTGGCACTGAAGAAACATCAGCGTCCGGCGATTGTTGCCGTCGGACTGTTCGGCGCGGCGCTGATCTACGGCGATGGCGCGATCACGCCTGCCATCTCGGTGCTGTCCGCGCTCGAAGGGCTCGACATCGCGCTGCCGGCGCTGCACCCTTATATCCTGCCTGCGGCCGTGGCCATCCTGATCGCACTGTTCGCGCTTCAGCCTAGCGGCTCCTCGCGCATCGGCAAAGCCTTCGGTCCGGTGATGGCACTGTGGTTCCTGTCCATTGCGGCCCTCGGCATCTGGGGCATCCTGCAGCACCCTGCCGTGCTGGCGGCGATCAGTCCCTTCTATGGCCTGCGCTACCTGTTATCGCACGGCTATGCGAGCTTCCTGGTATTGGGCGGGGTATTTCTGTGCGTCACCGGCGCCGAGGCGCTGTACGCGGATATGGGTCATTTCGGAGCGCGGCCGATCCGCCTCGCCTGGTCCGTCATCGTGTTTCCGAGCCTGCTGCTGAACTATGCCGGACAGGCGGCCATCGTGCTCGCGGGTGCGCCAACCAGCGACAACGTCTTTTTCCGCTTGTGCCCACAGCCGCTGCTGCTGCCGCTGGTCGTGCTTGCCACGCTGGCGACGATCATTGCCAGCCAGTCGATCATCACCGGTGCGTTCTCGATGACGCGCCAGGCGATCCAGCTTGGCTGGCTGCCGCGCCTGCGGATCAAGCAGACCTCGGAAGTCGGCTACGGCCAGATCTATGTCGGCACCGTCAACTGGCTGCTGATGGCTGTGACCGTGGGTCTGACCTTGTCCTTTCACAAGTCCGACAATCTGGCTGCCGCCTATGGCATCGCAGTGTCGCTCACGATGCTGATGACTTCCGCACTGCTGTTCATGGCCATGCACGAGATCTGGGGCTGGAGCTTGTGGGCCAGCGGCGCGCTCGCCGGAGCGCTGTTGTGCGTTGACGCCGCTTTCTTCGCTGCCAACCTGGTGAAGGTGGAAGAAGGGGGTTATGTGCCGCTGCTGCTCGCCGGGGTGGTGTATGGCCTGATGTGGATCTGGCATCGTGGATCGGAAGCCGTGATGCGAGCTGCCAGCCAGACGCTGATCCCGGTGAGCGAATTTCTGGCCGACGTCAAGGCCAGGCAGGTGCCGCGTGTGCCCGGCACCGCGGTGTTCATCTCCCGAACGGCACGCGATACGCCGCCAGTGATGCGCTGGCACGTACTGAAAAATCGTGCCTTGCATCAGAAGCTATTCGTGCTGAAGGTGCTTACCGAGTCGGTCCCCTGGATCCGCGACGCCGGGCGTCTGCAGGTCACCGAACTTGCACCCAATTTCTGGCGCGCCACCGCGCACTACGGCTTCATGGAGCGGCCCGATATTCCGCGCCTGCTGCTGCAGACACCGGCGCTGGGATGCGCGCTGCAGCTCGACGACGTCACCTATTACGTCGGTCATGAAACGATTGTGCACGCCGAGGACGGTTCGGGCCTGTGGCGTTGGGAAGAACAGCTCTATGCAGCCATGGCCCGCAACGCGCTGCACGTCAGCGACTTCCTGCGCCTGCCCAGCGATGGGGTGGTCGAGATCGGCCGCCAGATCTCGATCTGACGCTTACAGGCCCAGATCGGCCAACCCAGGGTGATCGTCCGGTCGGCGCCCCAATGGCCAGAAATACTTGCGATCAGCCGCCCGGATCGGCAGGTCATTGATGCTGGCGTAGCGGCGCGCCATGTAGCCCTGATCGGTGAATTCCCAGTTCTCGTTGCCATAGCTTCGGAACCATTGGCCCGAGTCGTCATGCCATTCGTAGGCGAAGCGCACCGCGATCCGATGGCCGGCACAGGCCCATAGCTCCTTGATCAGTCGGTAGTCGAGTTCTTTCGCCCACTTGCGTTGCAGGAACTGACGTACCTGATCGCGGCCGACTGGAAACTCGGCCCGATTGCGCCAGCAGGTGTCCTCGGTGTAGACCAGCACAACGCGATCGGGGTCGCGTGTATTCCAGGCGTCTTCGGCCATGCGTACCTTTTGCGCGGCGCTGTGCGGCGTATACGGCGGCAGCGGTGGCTTACTATCCATGCTGGACTAGCCTCAGGACTCGAATTTAGCGGACATCATGGCCGGCACCAATGATATTGCCGGCAACACCAGCCCGTCGACACTGAGGATGATTCAGGACAATTTGCTTTGCATGACCGAGATCGCGATCGCAAACAGCGTGCACGTGATAATTGCGTCCATCCCTCCGGCGAGTGACTATCCGCGGCGGCCTGGGCTCGATACCGTGACTGGCAATGGCGGCATGCGCGATGGCCTGTCATCCGACCACGTGCATGCAACCGAAGCTGGCTAGGCGCTCATGCGCCCAGTGGCGCAGGCGGCGCTGCTGCACGCGTCCCATGCGCGTCGACAACCGTGTACACCAGCGGTGTCGAATCGGCCGCGGCACGCAGGCCATCCCTCACGGCCCGCGATCGCCCCGCACGGGCGGGAGCGGTCTTTCCAGATCGAGCGCCATGAATGCCGTGCCGGGAATCGGATTGTGGCGGTACGGCTCGCAGTCGCGAAACCCGAGCGCCGCGTACAGTTGGCGCGCGGCGGTCATATCGGCGAGCGTATCGAGCAGCATTTTCTTGTAGCCGATCGAGGTCGCAGCCTTGATGGCCGCAAGCACCAGCGTGCGCCCAAGCCCGCGGCCGCGAGCGGCGTCCTTGACGTACAATCGTTTCATCTCGCAGCAGTCCGCGGAGAATCGACGCACGCCAATGCAACCGATGAATTGGCCGCCCTCGCGCGCCAGTAACAGGCAGCCCGCCGGCGCGGCGTACATGTCCTGCAGCTGATTCAATTCGGCGGCGAACCCCTGAAAGCCGAGGTCCACGCCCAACAGGGCCGCGTACTCCTCGAACAGCGCACGGGCAGCAGCGTAGTCGACCTCGCTTTGCGCTTGAATGACGACGCTGCCCATACTTCTACGCGACCCGGATGTCACGGCAGTGTAGCGTTCCTGCTTGCGACGGGAAACGCTACGCAATTGCTACTGTGCGGGATGCAATACGACTGGGACACGGTTGCTTGAGAGACGGGTTGGTGATGGTGGAAGTGTCGCGCAGTTAACCGGAACAAATGTCGCGTGATGGCGACAATCCTCCTCGGTCGGATATCCTGGCGTGTCGGAGAAATCCCAAGTCGGAGCGCCCATCCTCCGACATTCGTGCACTCGCTTTCCGACGGATGATCATCGCGCCGGCGGACCCGGTTGTTGCTGTGGCGACCGATGCCCAAGCGCCAGCACAGAGCGTTAACTACCCACACTGTCCTCGAGATGAGAAATTCCATGCAGCCGAAAAGAAACGATTCCTCCCGGCGCGTTATTTTCGGCGACCCGGGCGCCGGATTGTGCGAGAAACCGAAGGTCGCGCCGGCGCCGGCGAACACGCTGCCGGCTGATTCCTCGGCTGCCACCGTAAGTCCGATGTTCGAGTACGCGCGCCCGCCGCCTCCGGCGCGGCAGCAGCGATGGCTTGGACTCACGAGCGCGATGAAGCTGAAACCGTCCCCGCACAGCGGCCACTGCGGCGCTCGCAAGTCGAAGCGGCTGCTCGGGCGGCGCGCGCTGGTCATCGGCGGCGAGTCCGAAATGGGCCGAGCGGCCGCGATTGCGTTTGCGGCCGAGGGCGCCAACGTCGCATTCAGTTTCCTGCCTGCGGCGCAGTCGGAGGCAGACGAAGTCGCCCGGCTGATCCGGCGCGCCGGACGCAAAGCGATACCGCTGGCTGGGGATCTGTGCGACGAGAACGCCTGCAGCCAGTTGGTCGCCGATGCGGTAGGTGAACTGGGCGGGCTCGACATCCTGGTCAGTAACGCAACACGGCAGCAAGCGGTGGCGGATATCGAGCAAATGAGCACCGAGCAGTTCGACGCGACATTCAGGAGCAACATCTACGCGATGTTCTGGCTCACCAAGGCGGCGCTGCCGCACCTGGGCCCGGGTTCGTCAATCATCAATACGAGCACTCCGGCGGGCGGAGATGCGTCGGACATCCTGCTGGACTACTCAGCCACCAAAGGCGCGATCATGGTGTTCACTAAAAGTCTGGCGAAGCAGCTCGCCAACCGCGGCATTCGCGTGAATGCCGTGGCGCCGGAACCGATATGGACGCCGCTGGCATCCAGCGATGACCCGGTGTCCGGCGAGCAGTGCGAGGCCGGCGCCGATGACTGCATTGCTCGTTTCGGCCGCCAGGCTGAACTGGCATCGACCTATGTACTGCTGGCCTCGAACGAGTCCAGCTACGCTACCGGCCAGCTGTACGGTGCAGTCGGTGGCCCCGGCAGCGGCTGCATCCCGTAGCCTCTTCAGGCGTCGGCTGATCGGGCAACACGGAGCGAGATTGGTCAGGCACATTCGCAGTTGTGGCTCGCCGCGGTTACGCGCAACTACGATCGCGACTACGGTAGCGGCGTGATTCGGCTGCCGCTGCTTGGGTTGATCGTCATCGCGTTAGCGCTCGCGACGCCGTTTACCACGGCTACCTCGGCGCGACGCCTGGTGGTCTGTGCCGACCCCAATTATCTTCCATTCTCCAATCAGGCCGGTCAGGGCTTCGAGAACAAGCTGGTCGAGCTGCTCGCGCGTGATCTGCAGGCCCAGGTCGAGTATGTCTGGCAGGCGCAGCACGGCGGCTACGGGCGCAGCGCGCTCGGCCAGGGCCGATGCGACCTCTGGCCCGGCGTCGCGACCGGCGCGGGCACGGTGGCGACGACGCGCCCCTATTATCGCTCCAGCTACGTGTTCGTCACCCGCGCCGACCGGCCGCTGGCGGGCCTGACGCTGGATGACAAGCGCCTCAAATCGCTATCGATCGGTCTGCAGACGGTTGGTAACGACGCGATGAATAGGCCGCCGGCGCATGCGATTGCACGTCGGGGCCTCACGCGTAACGTGCACGGCTATATGCACTACGACAATTACGATTGGCCGAACCCCCCGGCCGGGATTGTCGATGCCGTGGCAAACCGCAACATCGATGTGGCCATGGTATGGGGGCCTCTGGCGGGATACTTTGCCCACCAATCGGCGGTCCCATTGCGGCTCGAGCCGGTCGTGCCGCAAAGCGACGGCGCTGAATGGCCGATGGCCTACGACATCTCGCTGGGCGTGCGCAGGGACGACGCCGCTCTGCGCGACCGGAT
>JABCZO010000036.1 GCA_013289615.1 Gammaproteobacteria bacterium | reverse complement strand
GAACCCGTCGTTCGAAATCGTCGGCGCGTTGCTGTCGCGCGCGCGCGTGTACGTGCTGAAGCCGCTTGCGCCCGAAGAGCTGCAGTCGCTGCTGCGCACCGCGCTCGCGGACAAGGAGCGCGGCCTGGGTGCCACGCCATTGACGGTGGAAGAACCGGCGCTGGAGCTCATTGCTCGCGCCGGCGATGGCGATGCGCGCCGCGCGCTCAACATGCTCGAACTGGCCGCGGGCCTGGCCGTCGCGGGCGGTGGCGGGGTGCTTTCGCAGCAGATCGCGCAGGAAGTGGCGAGCGGCGGCCGCCGCCGCTTCGACAAGGGTGGCGAGCAGTTCTACGATCAGATCTCAGCGCTGCACAAGGCGGTTCGCGGTACCGACCCGGATGCGGCGCTGTACTGGCTGGCGCGCATGCTCGACGGCGGCTGCGATCCGCACTTTCTGGCCCGCCGCATCACGCGCATGGCGAGCGAGGATATTGGCCTCGCCGATCCGCGCGCGCTGCAGATCGCGCTGGAAGCCTGGCAAAGCTACGAACGCCTGGGCAGCCCCGAGGGCGAGCTGGCGCTGGCCGAGGCCGTGGTTTATCTCGCAGTGGCTGCCAAGAGCAACGCGCTCTATCTCGCCTGGGGCGAGGCGCGGGAGGATGTGGAGAATTTCGGTTCGCTCGAGGTGCCGCTGCGCCTGCGCAATGCGCCGACGCGGCTCATGAAGGAGCTTGGCTACGGTAGCGGCTATCGCTACGCGCACGACGAGCCCGAGGCCTTTGCCGCCGGCGAGCGCTACTTTCCCGACGACATGCCAGACCGGCGTTATTATCATCCGGCGCCGCGCGGACTCGAGCAGCGTATCGGCGAAGCGCTCGAGCGGTTGCGCGCCCGAACTCCCGCGGCTGCCAGCGCCGCCGGCGGCGACCACAGCGACGAGAAGGCATGATTGATCCGAAACTACTGCGTTCGGCGCCCGATGAGGTTGCGCGCAACCTCGCGCGTCGCGGCTACCGCCTCGATGTCGAAGCGCTGCAGCAGCTCGAGGAACGCCGCAAGAGCTGGCAGATCGAGAGCGACCGGTTGCGCGCGGCCCGGAACAGCCACGCCAAGGCGGTCGGCCAGGCGCGCGGCCGCGGTGAGGACATCGCGCCGCTGATGCAGACCGGCGAGGAGCTGGCGCGCCAGCTGAGTCTCGCCGATGCGGAGCTCACGCAGGTGCAGTCCGCGCTCGAGCGCTGGCAGCTCGATCTGCCGAACCTGTTGCACGAATCCGTGCCGCTGGGTGCTGATGAGAGTGCCAATCTCGAAGTGGCGCGTCACGGCGAGCCGCGCCGCTTCGCGTTTGAGCCGCGCGATCACGTCGCGGTCGGCGAGATGCTGGGGCAGTTGGATTTCGAGGCCGCCGGGCGCATCTCGGGTGCGCGCTTCGTCGTCATGCGCGGGCCCCTGGCGCGGCTGCAGCGCGCGCTGGCGCAGTTCATGCTCGATCTGCACACACGGGAGCATGGTTATACCGAGATCTACGCGCCGTACCTGGTGGGCGCGCAGGCGCTGATCGGTACCGGCCAGCTGCCGAAATTCGAACAGGATCTGTTCGCAGTGCGCGGCGAGCCGCCGTTCTATCTGATCCCGACCGCGGAAGTGCCGCTGACCAACTTGGTGCGTGAGCAGATCATCGAACCGAGCGCGTTGCCGTTGAAGTTCGTGGCGCATACGCCGTGCTTTCGCTCCGAGGCCGGTTCCGCCGGCCGCGATACACGCGGCATGATCCGGCAGCATCAATTCGAGAAGGTGGAGCTGGTGCAGATCGTGCGGCCGGCCAATTCCTATGAGGCCCACGAAGCGCTGCGCGGTCACGCCGAGCAGGTGCTCAAGCGCCTCGAGCTGCCGTATCGCACGGTCGCGCTCTGCGGCGGCGATGTGGGCTTTGCCAGCGCCAAGACCTACGATCTCGAAGTCTGGCTGCCGTCGCAGGGCAAGTACCGCGAGATCTCCTCCTGCAGCAATTGTGAAGCGTTCCAGGCGCGGCGCATGCAGGCGCGCTGGCGCAATGCCGATACCGGCAAGCCCGAGCCCGTGCATACGCTCAATGGCTCGGGCGTGGCGCTGGGTCGCGCGTTGATTGCGGTGATCGAGAACTATCAGAACGAGGATGGCAGCGTCAGCGTGCCGGCCGTACTGGCGCCCTACCTGGGCGGCTTGACGCGCATCGCCGCGCTCTGAGCGCAGTCTTCGCGAGGATCTTGCCGCGTTACGGGCGGCGGCGGACGCGAGCGAGAAAGCGCACGGCAGAGGACTCGGGGTCCGATCTACCTCCGCGATTTCTCCCCGAGATCTGCATTTATATCAGGTCAGGATGCCCACCACCGCCGCGCTCATGCAGGTGGCGGCGGTACCCGAGGCCAGTGAGCGCAGACCGAGTGCGGCCACTTCGGATCGTCGCTCGGGAATCATCGCACCGATGCCGCCAATGATGATGCCGACGCTGCCCAGGTTCGCAAAGCCGCACAATGCCGCGCTCAACATGAGCTGCGAGCGCGGACTCAACGTCCCAGCCGGCAGTTGCGCCAGATTCAGATAGGCCACGAGTTCGTTGAGTACGGTCTTGGTTCCCATCAGCGGACCTGCCACCTGCGCGTCGGGCCACGGCAATCCGATGAGCCACATGAGCGGTGCGAACACCAGTCCGAGCAGGCGCTGCAGCGTCACGGGTTCGCCTTGCCACGCAGGCAACAGTCCCAATGTCAGGTTTACCAGTGATGTCAAGGCCACCAGCACCACGAGCATGGCGATGATGTTCAGCAGCAGCTGCAGTCCGGCAGCGGTTCCGCGCACGATGGCGTCCATGGCGCCAGTGGCGGGATCGTCGGTGACAAAATCCGCCGGCTCATCCGCCGCATCGAACGGGATCATGATCGCCGCCACGGCCAGCGCTGCCGGTGTGCTGATCACCGAAGCGATCAGGATGAAGCCAAGCGCGTTCGGAATGACCGGACCTAAGATCGTGGCGTAGATCACCATCATGGTGCCGGCGATGCCTGCCATGCCGCAGGTCATGAGCGCGAACAGCTCGCCGCGGCTCATCTTCGCCAGGTAGGGGCGTACCAGCAGTGGTGCCTCGATCATGCCGACGAAGATATGCACCGCCGCTCCGAGTCCGAGCGCACCGCCCACACCCATCGAGCGGCGCAGCAGCCACGCAAAGCCCTTTACCAGGCGCTGCAGGACGCCCCAGTAGAACAGCAGCGAGGCGAGTGCGCCGATCACGAGCACCAGCGGCAGGGCACGAAACGCCAGGATGAAGCTGGCGGCGGGACTGGTCAGCTCGAAGGGCATCGGGCCGCCGCCGAGATAGCCGAATACGAAGCTGGTGCCGGCATCGGTCGCCTTTTGCAAGGCGTTGACGACGTCATCGAGCACCAGGAACAAACGGGCGGCCGGCGGGAAGCGCAGCAGCAGCAACGCCAGCGCGAATTGCAGCACGACTCCACCGATCACCGTGCGCAACGGAATTCGCCGCCGCTCTTCGCTGACGCACCAGGCCAACGCCAGAATGGCCGCGAGCCCCAGAAAGCCGTGCGCAATCGCCGCCATGCCTGTCCCTCTGCGTTGCTCTCATTCAACCATATTCGCGGCACTACTGCGGGGCTACCAGCGGTCATCGAGAGCTGCCAGACTGCCGCCAAATGCGAAAACTACCGGGGCTACCCGCACAGATCCTTGCCGCGTTGCTCGTCGGTGCGCTGATCGGCTGGCTCTGGCCGAGTGCGGGGCTGGCCCTGCAGCCGGTCGGCCAGGCGTTCGTGGCGGCCATCAAGATGGTGGTCATTCCGCTGGTGTTCTGCGCAGTGGCACTCGGCACCATGAAAATGGGCCTGGATTCGCCGCGGCTCGGACGCGTGGCGGTGGTTGCATTCGGCTGGTTCTACCTGGCTGGAGCGATCGCGATCTCGATCGGGCTCGGGCTCGACTCCATCTTCCATCCTGGCCGCGGCATCTCGGTCGCGGGCAGCGCCGAGGCCACCGCACACGTCACCGCCGCGATCAACTGGACGCAGTTCCTGCTCGATCTGATTCCGAGCAACGTGATTGCCGCCATGGCGCAGCAGAAAGTGCTGCCTACGCTCGTGTTCGCGGCACTGTTCGGCTTTGGGCTCGCGAGCCTTGGTGCGACGCGCGCCCGGCCGATGGCGGATGTGCTCGACACGATCCTCGCGGTGATGTTCCGGATCACGGGTTGGATCGTCGCGCTGGCGCCGCTGGCCGTGCTGGCTGTGATCGCGTGGCTCACGGCATCTCAGGGCTCATCGACGCTCTGGGCGCTCGCCAAACTCGTGAGTGTCATGTACCTGGGTTACGCGATTTTCGCGCTGCTGATCCTCGGCGGGTTCGCGTTGCTCCATCCGCGGCCCCTGCGCCTGGCGCGCGAGATGCTGGCGCCCGCGCTGCTGGCGTTCGTGACCCGCTCGTCGGAAGTGGCGCTGCCGCTGCACATGGAGAAGCTCGAGGAGAATGGCTTCGAGAATCGAACCGTGTCGGTGGTGCTGCCGCTCGGCTACAGCTTCAACCTCGACGGTTCAGCGCTCTACATCGGCTTGGCCACGACCTTCATCTGCGAGGCGTACGGGTTGGAGCTGTCGTTCAGTCGCCTGCTGACGATCCTGGGCGCGGCGCTGCTGGCGAGCAAGGGCGTCGCCAACGTACCTGCGGGCTCGCTCGTGGCGCTATCCACTGTGCTGCTGGCGTTGGGACTACCAGCCGATGCGCTGGCGCTGGTGGCCGGAGTGGACGTGTTCCTCGACATGGGACGGACCGGACTCAACGTCTTCGGCAACACGCTGTGTGTGTTGATCGTCAAGCGATTTGGAGATCGCACAGCAGCCGGCGAATTGGCGGCAGTTGTCGCCAGTTGAAGTGACGAGCGGGCCCGGGCTCGAAGCCGAGACCACGTCTATAATGTGATGAACGGCGGAGAGGTGGCAGAGCGGTTGATTGCACCGGTCTTGAAAACCGGAGGACCTTAACGGGTCTCGTGAGTTCGAATCTCACCCTCTCCGCCAAAATATAGGGCTTTTAGCGCCCCCACCCCTGACATCCAAGTTTCACGGTCGCATCGTGCGACTGGGATTTTCTGTCGCCGCCGGTTCGTGCGCGGTGACGTGGCGACGTGGTAGAAAGCCCGGACGTGGCGAAGACGTTCACCGGAAAACCGTGCGCGCATGGCCACACACGGCGCTACCGAAGCGGTCGCTGTGTCGAGTGCACGAGGGCGCGGCAGTTGACCTGGCAGCGCGCGAAGCGAGCGGCCGCAGCGCCGGTGAAAAGCCCTGGACCGAACCACCACATCAGCGCCGACGCACTCGTCGAGTGCCCATGCGATGCCTGCGCGTTGGCGATCCAGTGCCGCGCGGCGCGCATGGCCTGTGAAGCCTTCACCCTGTTCCTGAATGGATCGCCCAGGCGCGTCTGGACTGCCGCACCGCGATCCCCGACACACCGCACCTACTTGCGCTCGCTGATGCCGCAGGCCGCGCAGCCGAAGCGCTCGCCGCTCGCGGCATACGGCTGATTGTTCGCACAGCACTCTGACGCGGCGGCATTCGATCCCAAGCGCAAGCTTGTTTTCAGCTCCAACGGCCAAGACGGTACATTGTCGATCATTCAGGAGAAGGTCGCGCAGACCTTTCGCTCGGCAGCGTCGTGACCGCGCCTACGGCCAGAACGATGAGAGTCGATCCCGACACGGGACGAATTTACCTGGTTGCCGCGGAGCACGACCCCGTCGTCGCGGCCCCCGGCTTTGGACCAGGCGCCCCACGAATCGATTGTTCCGGAATCGCTCAAACTGCTGTTTCTGGATCCGCGCCCCGGGTTCTAACAAGGTTTGCCGGCGCCGGCGGCAGATTTGACCAGCTGCGCCAGTGTGCTGACGCCCTGACGGATCTGCGGTATCGATGCGTGGCCGAAGTTGAGTCGTATGCAGTTCGGATATTTGCGCTGGGCTGAGAAAATCGGACCGGGTGCGATACTGACCCCGGCGGTCTGCGCCAGCCGATACAGTGTCAGGGCGTCGACCGTCTTGGGTAGCTCCACCCAGAGCATATAACCGCCGTCGGGCCGCGTCATGCGGCAGTCCGCCGGGAATTCGGATGACACCGCGTTGAGCATCTCCCGGCAGCCCTCGGACAATGCCTGGCGCAAGCGACGCAGATGCTGCTCGAAGCCGCCCCTTTTCATGTAGCGAACCAGCGCCTCCTGGCAGACGGGCGCAGTGGTAAGCGAACTCATGATTTTGCTTTCCCAGACGGCGCGCGTGAATCGTCCGGGAGCCGCCCAGCCGATGCGGTAGCCCGGGGCCAGGCATTTGGACAGAGAACCGCAATGCAGCACCCATCCGGCCCGATCGAAGGACTTTACCGATCGAGGGCGCGTCGCCCCGAAATACAGCTCGGCGTAGGCGGCATCCTCGATCACCGGCACCCTGTAACGCTCCGCGAGTCGTGCCAGCGCGCGCTTGTGCTCCTCGGGCATGCAGCTTCCAAGGGGATTTTGAAACGTGGGTATCACGACACAGGCTTTGACCGCTCCCGATGCAAACGCAAGCTTGAGCGCGTCGAGGTCGATGCCGGTGCGCGGATCGGTTGCAATCTCGGCGGCTCTGAGCCCCATCCATTCGAGCATCTGCAGCGTGGCATAAAAGGTGGGGGTTTCAATCGCGACCGTGTCGCCCGATCGCGTTACGGCACGCAGACAAAGAAAGATCGCTTCCAGCGCCCCGGTGGTGATCACGATGTCATCGGGACCGACGATATGACCGGAATCCAGATAGCGCAGCGCGATCAGCCGCCGCAGTTCCGCACTTCCGGGCGGCAGATACTCCAGCGTCGCCGCCGGCTTCAGTCCCCTGGCCGCCGACGCACCCGCCCGGTTCAACTCGACGGGAAATAGCTCCGGGTTCACAAACGCGGATCCAAACTGCACGAGCACGCGCTGCTTCATGGCTTCAAATACTTCGAAGATAAGCTCGCTAACGAGCACCGCGCCGGAACGGCGGGTCACCTTGAATTGCTTCGGCTCGGCGAGGCGTTTAACGCCACTCGATCGTACAAAATAGCCTGATCGCGGTCGTGACTCGATCAGACCCTGCGCCTCCAGGTCACGGTACGCGCGCAGCACCGTGCCGGGATTCACGCGATGCTTACGCATCGTGCTCCGAACCGACGGCACGCGGTCCTCGGCACGCAGCAGCCCCTTGGCGATCATGCTCGCCAGTTCATTGGCGATCGTCTGGTATCTGGTCATGTGCAGCGCCCAAGCTCCCGGGGTGTGCTAGCTGAAATGACGGATATCTGTGTCTTTTACGCGACGCCGGGCAACCCCATAGTACCTCCATTCGCCTCAGAGAAATGCCCCTTGGTCGTTTGAATGAGTCTTCCCAGCCAGATCAACTCCATCGATCCAAATCAAAATCACCTGCTGGCTGCGCTGACGCCCGCCGAACGTGAACGAATAGTCCCGCACTTGCAGTTGGTCGCGATGCCGCTCGGCAGCGTCCTGTACGAGTCTGGGGCCCGCTTGAGCCATGTCTATTTTCCGACCAATTGCATCGTTTCCCTGCTGTACACCCTGAAGGATGGCGGATCGGCTGAACTATCGCTGGTGGGTAACGAAGGACTCATTGGCGTCGCGCTGTTCATGGGTGGAGAAACCACGCCGAGCCGTGCGATCGTGCAGAGCGCCGGCTACGCCTACCGTCTGGCCAGCAAGCGAATCAAGGAGGAGTTCCATCACAACGGCGACCTGCAACTGCAGCTGCTGCGTTACACGCAGGCCCTGATTACGCAGATGGCACAGACTGCGGTGTGTAATCGCCATCACACGATAGACCAGCAGCTGTGTCGCTGGCTATTGCTCTACCTCGATCGCCTGCCATCCAATAAATTGACCATGACCCAGGAACTCATCGCCAATACGTTGGGCGTGCGACGCGAGGGCGTCACCGAAGCGGCGTCCAGACTGCAGAAGCTTGGCATCGTGCTCTACAGCCGCGGGCACATCACGGTGCTGGATCGACCGAAACTGGAGAAACTGTGCTGCGAGTGCTACGCGGTCGTGAAACAGGAAAGTGATCGCCTGATGCAGAAAGGTCAGGCGGAGGCGGGAATCGTCCTCAAGGCGCCCACGTACACCGAGGCTGCGCCGAAGCCGTCAGGACCGCTGCCAGCGGCCGAAGCGAACGAGGAAATCGCTGTATTGATCGATACGCTGAACAAGGCATGGTCACGTCTGGAAGAACTGACAGCAGGCGAAACCGATTCGGTGACGCAGTGCGCCGGCCGGCTGTTTCCGTTGCGGCGCAGGAAGCACCGGTCGCGGCCCAACGACTCCGACAAACCGGCCGCCATACTGCGCGATCCGTCCGCCGGCCAAAGCGCCCCGGCGGACTTGCGCGATAGCGAGCGCCGGCTCGGCGAAATGCTGAACAATGTCGAGCTGGTGTCGATCATGCTCGATCGAAACGGGGACATCAGCTATTGCAACGACTATCTGCTCGACCTGACGGGTTGGCCGCGCGATCAGGTCCTCGGCCAGAGTTTTTTTAAGTTGTTCATACCGCCCGATCTCGATTCCGAAGTGCGGCTCGTTTTTTCTGCCATGCTCGACAATGTTTCCGCGGCGTGGCATCACGAGAACGACATCCTCACACGCTCGGGAGAGCGCCGGCTCATTCGCTGGAACAACTCACTGCTGCGTTCCAGCGCCGGGAAAGCGATCGGAATCGCCAGCATCGGCGAGGATTTGACCGAGAAAAAGCGGGACGAGTTCCGAATCAAGCACCTCAACCGCGTGTACGCGATGCTCAGCCAGATCAACGCGCTGATCGTCCGGGTACGGGAGCGCGGAGAATTATTCAGCGAGGCGTGCCGGATCGCGGTGGATGCGGGCGCGTTCAGGATGGCGTGGATCGGCGTGATCGATTCGAATACACTCGACGGCAAAGTCGTCGCCTGGCACGGCGGCGAAGTAGGCTACGTCGACAAGATAAGGCTTACGGCACGCGACGGCACGCCGGACAGCGAGCGGCCCGCCTGCCGTGCGCTGCGGCAGTCGCAACCCACGGTCTGCAACGATATCGCGACCGACCCGTCGATTGCGGCACTGAGCGATGAGCTGCTGAGACGCGGTCATAGGTCGTTAGCGTGCTTTCCGCTGATGGTAGCCGGACGGCCCGAAGCAGTGATTGCGCTGTTCGCGGGTGAGGCGAACGCGTTCGATACGGAGGAGATGCGCCTGCTGTCGGAATTGGCCGGCAATATCTCGTTCGCGGTCGACCACGTTGAAAAGCAGGATCGCCTCAATTATCTCGCCTACTACGATGAGCTCACCGGGCTGGCTAACCGGAGTCTGTTTCTGGAGCGCGTTGCGCAGTACATGCGCATCGCGGTTGGCACCGGCTGCAAGCTTGCTGTGGGTCTGATTGACCTGGAACGTTTCAAGAACGTCAACCACAGCCTCGGGCGTCCCGCCGGCGACGCGCTGCTGAAGCAGGTGGCGGATTGGCTAACGCAGAGCCTCGGAGACGCAAGCCAGGTGGCACGCGTGGACGTGGATCACTTTGCGGTGGTGATTCCGCACATTCGTCACGAGAGTGAATTGGCGCGACTCCTGGATAGAACAGTGGATTCGCTTATGCGCCATCCGTTCCACGTGGATGACACCGTGCTTCGCGTCGCTGCCAAGATTGGCATCGCGTTATTTCCGGATGACGGCGCAGAGGCAGACATCTTGTTCAAGAACGCCGAGGCCGCGCTCAAGAAAGCCAAGGTCAGCGGCGATCGATACCTATTCTACACCGACAAGATGAGCGCGACGGTGGTTGGCCGGCTGAGTCTGGAATATCAGCTGCGCGAGGCGCTCGACAAGGGAGAATTCATTCTCCATTACCAGCCGAAGATAAACCTCGCCAGCGGCAAGGTCACCGGCGCCGAGGCGCTGCTGCGGTGGAATGATCCGCGGACGGGCTTGGTGCTGCCCTCCGGATTCATTCCGATGCTCGAAGAAACCGGATTGATCTATGAAGTCGGGCGCTGGGCGCTGCACACGGCAATCCAGGACTACCTGCGCTGGCGTGCGGTTTACATGTCCGCAGTGCGCATCGCAGTGAACGTCTCACCGCTGCAGCTGCGCAATAGCGGCTTCATCTTCGAGGTAAAACAGATGATCGATGTAGACACGCATGCCGCGGCCGGACTGGAACTGGAGATCACCGAAAGCCTGATCATGGAGAATGTCGAGCACACCATTGCAAGCCTGCAGGCGATACGCGCCATGCGGGTGAGGGTCGCAATCGATGACTTCGGCACTGGCTTCTCATCGCTCAGTTGCCTGTCCAAGCTGCCGCTGGATACGCTGAAGATCGATCGATCGTTCATAAACGACATGACCGCCGGGCAGGCGGGGCTCGCACTGGTGTCCGCGATCATCAATCTCGCGCATTCACTGAAGCTCAATGTCGTCGCCGAAGGCGTCGAAACCAAGGAGCAATCGCGCCTGCTGCGGTTCATGAACTGCGATGAAATACAGGGGTATCTGTTCAGCAGACCGTTGCCGACCGAGATCTTCGAAGCACGTTACCTGCTGCCGCCTTGTGCCGAGGATGTTTCCCAGGTGCCGTGAAGCTCGCCGCGCCTTTGCCTCATCGGATTTAGTATCAAAGCCACAGGGAAATAACTTACTCCGTGCATTGCTCCTGAATGCATTAATAAAAATCGATGTATCCATTTTAGAGTGAGCATTTGTAATAGGTGAGTTCAGCAGAGAAAGTATAAAGGTTGACAGCGTTTTTAAGAGTGCGTTTCAATCCTTATTCTCAATACAGACATACATAAAAAAGCCAGACGAATCTGGCTTTAGTTGGTTGAGTTCGAAAGGGATCTGACCGAGCGTTTGTATGGACGGCTTCACGCGGGATTTGTGCTGCCGTGTGTTCCTCTGTGTGCCGTATAGGTCCGTTTGTTCCCTATTACGTTGTTGATTTATATAGATTTGTAGCGCTTTTAAGGCGTTGGTCGTGGGTTCGAGCCCGACCCGACCCACATTATCTCTGGCTAGCCAGGCACCTAGTGCAACACAGTCTCGATGTGAGCTTTGGTGCCCCAGGGCTGGGAAAGGCGGTAGCTATGCACGCGCAATGCGCAGCGGCTAGATGACGAATGCCATCGCCGTTAGCACCTACGCTAGCGGCCACCGATCGAGCCCCAGAAGCAAGCATTACAACTGTTCGGACTGTTTTCCCCCGTTGGTGGCAACTTTCATGCATAATTCACCCGGCTGCTGCGGAATGGTCAGCCCATTGCTTGAGACCAGCAACTTGGATTCACGACCCATAGAGGCTTCGCGGACGTCTCAATTTAGGCCGGCGCCCCAAGTACTTTCCACTTTCATCTGCGATGCCTCCGTGGGCTGGCGCGACGACGGCGCGGACCTGATGCTCGATCATCTGCGAAGTGCCGATCCCGGGCAGTTGGCAGTGGCGCGTCACCTAGTTGATAGCGCGACCCTGTTCTGCCGGTATTGGTGCCGACAAGCGATCCTAACGCCTCTGGTACGAGAACACGGATCGGGCCATCCCGTGCACGCGGCATTGCTGCATTAATGTTCGTCGACGCCCGAACGCTGCCGCAACGTTTCGTTATCGACGCGGACGTCTGCATTATCGGTGCCGGCGCTGCGGGCATTACGCTCGCGCGGGATTTGAGCAGCGGCAACCGCAAGATCGCCCTTTTCGAGAGCGGCAACTTCGACTTCGACGCCGATACCCAGAAGCTCTACGCTGGTGAGGTCGTGCAACAGGCTTATATTCCCCTGGATCGCGATCGGCTGCGCTACTTGGGGGGAAGCACTAATCACTGGCAAGGTTCGTGTCGGCCGTTCGACGCTCTCGATCTTGCTGATTGGCCGTTTGGACCGGAAGTGCTGGAGCCCTATTACAGCCGCGCGCGCGATGTCTGCCAGCTCGGCCCCGACAGCTTCGATCCGGCCGATTGGAGCACCGCTGAGGCGCGGCCGCTCGAGTTGGGTCAGGGCTCTAGGTTGAAGAGCGGCGTCTTTCAATACAGTCCGCCGACCCGTTTTGGGACTGTCTACCGGAACGATCTGGCAACAGCGGCCGGTGTTACGGTGTACCTGAACGCCAATCTGGTCCAGATTGACAGCAACGAGTCCGCCAGCGTCGTCACTGGCGTTGAAATTGCCTGTCTCAACGGCAAGCGAGGTCGCGCGCGCGCCAAGAACTACATATTGGCCGCCGGCGGCATCGAAAATGCCCGCTTGCTGCTCAATGCCGACCGCGTGCAGAAGGCCGGACTGGGCAACGCATTCGATCTTGTTGGCCGCAATTTCATGGATCACCCTTTCGTCCCGGCAGTCGCGACCATTTTTGCTGATGATGCCAGTCCAGAGATGCGCTTCTACGACCAGCATGTCGTGCGCAGCCGCATCGTCGAGGGCTACTTTTGTGCTAGCGATGAGGTGCGACGCAGGGAGAAGTTGCCGCCGTTTGCGATCGGCATCCGTAGCGCGAACGCCGGAATTGATGCCGGGGTCGGCAACATCAAACTGCCGGCAGTGTTGCGCAACCTGCTGTCCGACAGTCTTGATCGCAAGGTCGCATACTACCTTCCGCGAATTTTGGATCGCCTGGAAACGCCCGTTACCTGGTTGTACAACAAGATGTGGCGCAAGCCACCCGGCCGCTTCGTCACCGTCTATAGCTGCGGTCCGGATCCCGATCCGCAGAGCCGCGTGACGCTTATCGATGACGTCGACGCGCTGGGCATGCGCATGTGCCGGCTGGCCTGGCGGCTGCCGGCAGACTTCGAACAATCGATGCACCGGGCGCATGAACTGCTTGCCCAGGAACTGGGTCGCAGCGGTATTGGCAGGCTGCGTATCGAATCTAGTTCCGCCACCGGCTATGATCCGATGCAGAACCTGGGGAATGGCAGTCATCATATGGGTACGACGCGCATGCATAACGATCCGCACCGCGGTGTCGTCGACGCTGACTGCCGCATCCATGGAATCAGCAATCTTTTCATCGCCGGCAGCGCGGTGTTTCCGAGTTATGCCTGCGATGATCCGACTCTAACGATCGTTGCGCTCGCCCTGCGCCTTTCCGATCACCTCAAATCCTCCATCAGCTGACCAGGACATTGTCCATGCGCCAGACACGGCGATTCGTCCTCGTTTCCATTGGCTGCGTTTCGGGCTTGCCGCTCATGCTGGCCGCCGGTTTCGGGTTTTGCACCGACACGCGCGTCGATGGAACGGCTGCCAAGCTGCGCGCTCTAGTCGCCGATGCACCCGCTGCCTGCGCGCTCGGCCGCAGTTACCGCGCGCGGTTTCCTGAGGAAGAGAAGCAAGCCGTTTTAACGGGATTATTGTGCTCGTCGCTCGGGCTGGGCGTTCGGGGGATTGCGGCCCAGGACACCGATGCGCTGCTATCAAGACTGGACTCACGGGTAAGGGAAGACTTCAGCTGTGGTGACACCGTGCAGGTGAACGGCTGGGTGCTGGCGCGCACGGAGGCTCGATTGTGCGCTCTTTGCAAATAATCATCGAGGCAGCGCGTGATCTGCTGGTTTCGGCTGCCAGCGCGGTGCTGCTATTCATTTCGGTCCAGGAGCTGGTGCGACACCCGGGCTCGGACACAGCGATGTTTGGTGGCCTACTTCCGATCACGGTTCACAAAGCGCCTTGGGTGCTCGTCATCGTGGCGGTGCTGCTGGCGCTGTGGCTTCAGGTGCGCGCGCTCAGCGGGCCAAGAGACACACTTTGGAAGCTGAGGACGTGGGTGCTTCGGGTCGGATTCTGGTGGAGCGTAGCGGCGCTGGTGCTATTTGCCGGTGTCGCGGGATACGGAGCTGCAACCAGAAGCCTGGCCGACCTGAACTGGCGATTCGTACTGGGCTACCTGGCGCTGACAATTCCATTGCTGCTCGTCTGTGGGTATGGGCGCCGACGCGCGATCGGATTGGTACGCAACCGTGATTCACGGCCGACGGCGTGAGCCGAGGCGTTGTGCCTGCGCGCTCCGCTGACTCATACCTCTGCGGTTAGAATACCCGTCGAAGCTTTGGAGCCGCGCATGGTTCAGGCACGGTCAGCGCCGGTACATCAGCTCTGGGAGCAGCCTCTGTGTGCCTAATGACACACCAGCAACGCGAGCGCTAGCTCGTCATGAGCGGCGCGGCAGCACGTCGGGTTTCGGGTCGTTCGTGCGCCTGAGCCTTGCTAGCTCGAGTAGCAGCGCAATGGCGACAAACGGAACGAGCCAGGCTACCCGGGCTTCGTATCTATTATGCGGCCCGGACATCGTGCCGCACACGACCGCATTGATGGCGAGTCCGACCAGTACCCATACGGCGGGGTCTAACTGCCTGGCATGGAAGCTCTGGCGTTCCCTGTCTGTGAATAGAATGATGGCCAGGCTCAGCAGGCCGGACCAGAATACAATCAGACCAATGCCCCACCAGCTCTGTGTCGGCACCAATCCCCGATACGCCGCGCTGGCGCGAAAGCGCGCGCGGTACTGCGCGGGTAGTTTGTTGGCGAGCGCCCTGTCCTTGGGAGCCGACATGTCGAATTCCGCCAAGCCAGTTGAAAAAAATTGAAGCCCGGAGTTGGCGGCAGCGGAACCCACAACGCCCAGCGGATCATGCTTCAGCACGGCCCACGCAAACCGGTATTGCTCCGCCGAGAGCAGGCGGCGACTGTCGGGCGTCGAGACCGCAAACACTCCTGGAGGATCGAAGCTCCATATGAAATTGTCTGCACTCATCGGCAAGCGACTGAGAGAATTGCATACCTGGAAATTGCTCTGCGGGCACGATTCCTTCAGGTATCGGTAGCCCGGTCCGTCTTCGATCAGTCGCGCCATCAGAAATGGCGGTCGCAAAGGCGGTGCTCCCACAGCACGCGTTACTGCCCATCCGAACATGACCTCTGCCGCAACCGCGATGGCAAGACAGATGCCGATCAGCGCAAGCCCGCGCCAGTTTGCCCACGAATGCCGCACCATATTGCATAACAGCGCAAACGCCAACATGAGGGCCGCAATGAGCAGGTGCGAGGTATGAAATGTCAGCGAAGCGGCGACCAGAACCAGCCAAAGCAGGTAATCACTCCAAGGTAACTGCCGCTTGGCTCCAATCAGGCTCGCGCATGCCAGAATCACCGTGGCTGCGAACACGTCCGGCATCAGGAAGCTGACGAAAAACGATGCTGATGTTGTCAGGGCAACGGCAATGACTGTAATCGCAAAGTTCAATCCCAGCGGGGCTTCGACAGCTCGAAAGAACAGCGCCATCGCCAGCAGCAGCACGACGGCCTGAACGACTACGGTGGGCCAGAACCCGCCGATGCGATCACCCATATAGAGCAGGGCGCCGTAATAAACCGAGCGGCCAGACAGCACCGTTTTATCCTTGATCGAACTGACGCTTGGTGTCGCGGCAGCATCGTCGGCTCCCGCAACAAAATCCGGGGCCGTCGTCTCCTCCGTGAGCGACCATGGCGTAGCGACACCGGTCAGTTCCTGAAATCCGGCATCGGCACCGCGGATGTAGGCCGTGGTGTCGGGAAAATAGAATGGCTGGCCGTTGTATAGGGCTGGCCAGATGAGCGCCAGAAGCATCAGTACCAAGCCCAGGATCCGAACGAGTGTGGTGGAATGGCGCATTGGTTCCTAAGCTGCGGATTAGCTGGCGGCGGAACCGAATACATAGCGGCGGGCGACAGTGAAGTTGATTATCATGCCCGCTACGGAACCCACTGCCACCGCAACCACCGGGTGCTGTGCGCAATATCTGCTTGTGTGAACCAGGGCAGCGTAGGCTCCCAGGTTGAGCGTTGCCCCCGAGAGCTGCGAGACGGAGAATTTAGCCCACTCGGACAGTGCGGTGCCACCGCCTCGTTGCGCAAACGTGAAACGCCGATTGAGGACCCAGGTCACCGTAACAGCGGCCAGGTACGACAGGAGCCGGCCCAGATAAAGCCCGGTTCCCAGAAAGATCGCCAAGTACAGGACCAGCGTATCGACCAGAAAGCCCAGGCACCCTATTACACCGAACGAAAATAATTGCCGCATAGGCCGTTTGAGCATTGCAAAGAAGTTGAGTTACCGCAGCTACTCTGCCAAGCGGCGAAGTTGACGGTAAGCGGTGGCTGCTGACACTGGCTGTCCATTAACTTAACACAGTCTGCCGCGAGATCGCGTCCCTACCCAATGGCGTCAGCGCGCTGATCATGTAGTTAAAAGTGTGGACGAGGCGTCGACCGCCAGCGGCATTGCCCGATAATGCGATCGGTGCCGGTTGCAGCATCGCTCGCTGATGCTGCTGGGGTTAGAATGCCCGCTCGATTGCCTGGAGTCGAGCATGGTTCAGCCACCGTCAGCGCCGGTAAATCAGCCTCGCGGGCTACGCGGGGACTATTCGCGTGTCGGGGCTGATTACACGCTGGCCCAGGATTGGGAGCGCTACTCTCAGGATGAGCACGCTATCTGGGCGACGCTGTACCGTCGCCAGATCGATCTGATCGAGAGCTACGCGGCGCCGGAGTTTCTGACTGGGGTGCGCGCGCTGGGCGCCTCGGCATCGATGATTCCGCGCTTCGAGGATGCCAACCGGGTGCTGCAGGCCACCACCGGCTGGGGCATCGTCGCGGTGCCGGGACTGATACCGGAGGAGACATTCTTCGACCACCTGGCGCACCTGCGCTTCCCGGTCACGGTCTGGATCCGGCGTCGCGAGGAGCTGGATTACCTGGTCGAGCCCGACGTGTTTCATGATTTCTTCGGCCATGTGCCGCTGCTGATGAATCCGATCTTTGCGCGCTTCATGCAGGCGTACGGCGAGGCGGGACCCAAGGCGCTGGCGACGCCGGGCGGCCTGCGCATGCTCGCACGGCTGTACTGGTACATGGTGGAATTCGGATTGATTCGCACCGGTTCCGGGCTGCGCGTCTATGGCGCGGGCATCCTCTCGTCCAAGGGCGAGACCGTGTACAGCATCGAGAGCCCCGAGCCGCAGCGCCTGGCCTTCGATCTGGTGCGCGTGATGCGCACCGACTACCGGATCGATGACTTTCAGCGCACCTATTTCGTACTCGACAGTTTCGAACAGCTGTTCGAAGCCTGCTACAACACCGACTTCGCGCCGATGTATCGCCAGTACGGCGCCCAGCCGCCGATTGCCGCCGACGCCCGTCCGGCTTAGCGCAGCCCCGTTACTTACTGCCGCTCGTGCTGCTGCCCGCGGCGCGTGCACCACTGCGCCCGCGTCTGTGCCCAGATATCGATGCGCGTATCCTCGAATGGCGCCGGCAGGCGTCCGGGACCGTGATTGCTCGAACCGAGCTTGCGCGCTACCACCTGCGAGGCGATGTTGTCGGGTGCGATGGAATGAATCACTTGGTTCCAGCCGAGCACGTCGAATACCCAGTCCATGGTGGCGGCCGCGCCCTCGGTCGCATAACCTCGGCCCCAGCGCTCGCGAATGATGGCCCAGCCGATCTCCGGACCCGGCCAGCCCTCGGGATGCCATGGGCCGAGCCGCCCGACCCAGCGGCCGGTGGCACGTTCGATCACCGAGAACATCGCGAAGCCCTGCAGGTGCCAGGCGCCGGCCATGGTCATGAAGCCGCGCCAGGCGACCGCGCGCACCTGCAGGCCGCCAATGAAGCGTGCGGCCTGACTGTCGGTCATCATCTGTGCCCAGGGCTCGAAATCTTCGCTGCGCAGCGGGCGCAGAATCAGTCGCGCAGTCTCGAGCTGCAGCTGGTCGGCGGGCATGCGATGCTCTTGGGGCCGGTGGCGGCACTACAGTGCCATAACCGGGAGCAGGGGGAATAAAAATAGGCGCACCGTCTGGGAGTGGCCACGGTGCGCCCAATATCGCAAAACAGGCAGTTTGACGGCTCGACAGGGAGGGATAACCGTCGAAATTCATCTGCCTGTTGCGGGCCCTTGTAAAATAATAAGCACCCCACGTGCCACGCAAGCTCGTTTAGCGTGGCTGCAGGCGGCCGCTGCACTGCGACTGCAAGCGGCATCAGCCTGTTGTGGTAATTTGTAGGACTGGGCCGACACCAGGTCAGGCGATCCGGGAAGGGGATGCGGGTTGCAACCCGCCTGCCGCCTTAAGCCGCCGGAGTCTTGCGATCTGCAGCCGCTGTAACGTTTCCCGATTCCCAGCCCCATTCGAGCACTATTTGCTCTTGATCAAGGCCCCGGCGTGGCGGGCTATTTCGACTTCAGGCCATCGAGAATCATGTCGCAGATGAAATCGCGATAGCGCTGGCTGATCGCACGCTGATCCAAGTCCTTGCCCATCGCGATGCGCAGGATCGGCATGCCGTTGACGAAGAACTCGCACATGCCGATGACCGCCAGGAACAGGAACGGTACGTTGGTGCGCCGGAACACACCTTCCTTCACTCCGGTGTCGATGATCTCGGCATAGCCGGCGACGCCCTCGCGGGTCAACTGCTCGACAAAGCGTACTGCGGCCGGGGTATCGAAGTTGACCAGTTCGTCGATCATCAGCCGGTGGAAAAACGGATAGGTGACATTGAGTTTCAGCAATGCCGACACGCGCGCCCGCAGGCGGCTCGCCGGCGTCAGGTCCGAGCGCGCCAGCTCCTCTTCCATCAGGCGCGAAAGCTCAGCGGTAAGTCGCGCCACGGCGGCGAGCAGCAAGGTCGAACGATCGCGAAAGTAGTAGCGGATCAGCGACGGGTCGACATTCATGTGGCGGGCAACCTCGGCCCGCGTGATCCTGTTGGGCGGCATCTGCATCAGCATTTCGCAGGTACGGGTGACCAGCGCCTCGCGTCCCACGGTCTGCTGGCCGGCGGCAGGACGACCGATGCCGCGCTGCTTGCCGCCATGTACGGCGCTCTTGCCTGCTGGCCGCTTGGCCGCAGGTCGCTGGCGGGCGATGAACTTTGGCATAGCGCTGGCATTTATCGCATGCGCGACCGGGATGCGCCAGTCCGCGCCCGCGCAGCGACTTGCCGAGAGTATCCCCGGGATACATTTAAGTGCCTGAACAATAACGCGGCGCGGCGCAGCTGCGCTTAAGCGCGGCGCGTGTGTATGGTAGGCTGCCACGCGGTCAGGCGCGTGGTTGCGCAGCTGTTCGGAAATCCAATCACAAACAGACAGTGCGGATTGTACGGGCGGCGCTCTTCGGCAAACACAAGGCGGCGTGAGTCGATGCTATCGAAGCGCCTTCAGGGCAAGGTTGCGGTGGTCACCGGCAGCGGCAGTGGAATCGGCCAGGGCTGTGCGCTGATGTTTGCGCGCCATGGCGCGCGCGTCGTGGGTTGCGACATCGATGTCAGCGCGGCGCAGGCCACGGTCGATCAGGCCAGGCGCGAGGATCTGAGCATCGACAGTGTTCATCCCTGCGATCTGACCAGGCCGGCCGATGTCGAGCGGCTGATGGCGCACACTGCCGAGCGCCACGGCGGGGTCGACGTACTGGTCAACGCCGGCGCCTTCGGCGCCTTCGAATTCATCGAGCAGATGGACTTCGAGCGCGACTGGAAACGCACGCTGAGCGGCGAACTCGACGTCGTGTTTCTGGGTTGCAAGGCGGTCTGGCCGTACTTCAAGCAGCGAGGCGGCGGTTCGATCGTGAATTTTGCATCGGCCAATGCCCATGTTGCACATCCGGTCGCCGGCGCACTGGCACATTGCGCCGGCAAGGGCGGGGTACTGGCGATGACACGACAATTGGCTTGCGAGGGTGGTCCGCATAATATCCGCGCCAATAGCATCTCACCGGCAATGATCGTCACCGGAGCGACTCGGCCCGAGCTCGAGAAGCCGGGCTACCAGGATGCGATCATGGCGAGGCTCATGATCAAGCGCCTGGGGCAGCCGGAGGATATCGCCTGGTTCGCGACCTACCTCGTGTCCGATGAGGCGAGTTGGGTCACGGGCGCCGATTTTCGCATCGACGGCGGCGCGACCGCCTGGTAATTCAACGGAAAAGTACCACCATGGCCAAGGCGATACGACTGAGCGAGCACGGCGGTACCGAGGTGCTCAAGTGGGAGGAGGTCGATGTCGGCGCTCCCGGCGCCGATGAGGCGTTGCTGCGCCAGACCGCGATCGGCCTGAACTTTGCGGATGTCTACCTGCGCACTGGCCTGTACCCGCAGTCGTTGCCATCCGGCATCGGATCCGAGGCGGCGGGCGTGGTCGCGTCGGTGGGGAAAAAAGTGCGCGGCATCAAGCCCGGTGACCGTGTGGTGTATTCATCCGCGGCGCCCGGCGCCTACGCCGAGCAGCGGATAGTTGCAGCCGATACGCTGCTTAAGATTCCCGCCGGCGTCAGTGATGAGCAGGCCGCCGCGGTATTGGTGAAGGGGCTGACGAGCTGGTTCCTGCTGCGCCAGACCTACAAGCTCAAGCGCGGCGAGGTGGCGCTGATCCCGGCCGCGGCCGGTGGCGTCGGCCTGATCATGAGTCAATGGGCGCGCTCGCTCGGTGCCAAGGTAATCGGTGTGGTCAGTAGCGATGAGAAAGCCAGGCTCGCCAGGCGCAATGGCTGCAACCAGGTGCTGGTGGGCTACCACGACCTGCCCGCCCGGGTGCGCAAGCTGAATCGCGGCCAGGGCGTCGACGTCATCTACGACGGTGTCGGCAAGGACACGCTGTTTGCATCGCTCGACTGCCTGCGGCCACGCGCCATGCTGGTGAGCTTCGGCAATGCTTCGGGGGCGGCGCCGCCGTTCTCGCCGCTGGAACTCGCCAAGCGCGGATCGCTGTACTTCACGCGCGCGGGCGCCGGCGACTACCTGGGCAATGTCGAGGCGCGGCGCGCCGGTGCACGTGAGCTGTTCGCGCTGATCAGGCGCAAGGTGATTCGCGTGCATATCGGCCAGCGCTATCCGCTCGCGCAGGCCGCACAGGCGCAGCGCGATCTCGAGAGTCGCCGCACCATCGGTTCGACCGTACTGATCCCGTAATTGAACGTCCGGAGGATGCCGACCATGTTCACGCGCAGAGTGCTCGCAGCGTTCATGGTCGGCGTAGCGGCGAGCACCGCCGGATGCGCGACTTCCAGGCTCCTGATCGATGCCGAGGTGGCCAGGACCAACACCCACACGGTGCTGGCCTTCGAGGAGACGGTGTACAACAAGCACCAGGTGAAGGATGGCTTCGATCGCTACGTCGGCCCGGGCTTCAAGCAGCACAGCGGAATGCTGCCGGACGACAGGGAGGCGGCGATCAGGCTGCTGAGCCACCTGCTCACCAGCGAGTATCCGGCTTCGCGCCTGCTGGTCGAGCGCACCGTGGCGCAGGGGGACCTGGTCGCCGTGCAGGTTTTCTGGAACCAGATTCCCGCAGAAACGCGCGGCGTGGCCAGGGTCGATATCTACCGGCTGGAGAACGGCCGCATCGTCGAGCACTGGGACGTGGCGCAGAACGTGCCCGAGCAGGCCGCAAGGGACTAGACCGCGGCAGGGACCTGCGCGTTCTTGCGGCCGAGCAGCGCGCCGGCGATCGCCGCGGCCGCGACCACGAAGCACACCATACTCAGGGCCGAGAACGCCGGCAGCAATCCGCCGAGCTGCTTGCCGAGAAAGGTCAGCAGCATGCCGCTGCCGAACTGACCGATCGCGAAGCTCGCCTGCCACAGGCCGTTGCCCCGGCCGCGGATTTCATAAGCCAGACCGCGTGTGGTCCACACCAGCATCGTTGGCAGCACCAGACCGCAGCCGAGCTGGTTGACGAATGCGGCCTCGACATAGGCGCCCGGATTGACCGCGTGCCCCATGCCCCAGAAACCGCTGCCGACCAGCAGGAAATCCACGCACACCAGCCAGCCGATCGGCAGCCTGCCGGCGCCCCAGTACAGGAACGTGCCGATTGGCACCCCGAGACTGCCGATCATCGTCAGCAGCGCCTGGCTGCGAGGATCGGTGACGCCGAGGATGGTCATCGCGTTACCGTTCTGGGTAATGATCGAATAGAACATCACCGCTGCCACCATGGTGAGGGCGCACAGCGAGAGGATACGCAGCCACGGGAACGGCGCTGCGGCCGCCGCCGCGTTCGCGGCACCGATGGCCGGCGGCAACTCGGGCGGCGGTTCCCAGATGTATTTCGCGACACCGGCGACCAGCAGCAGGCTGTAGATGTAGATATAGAACGGCCCGTGCCAGCCGTAGTTGGCCGCCAGCACGCCGCCGAGCGGGATGATGGCCAATGCCGACAGCGATGCGGTCGCGGTCTGGCCGGCTAGCCAGCGCTCGCGCGACTTGCCGCTGAAATAATCGCAGATCATGGTGGTCGACACCGTCATGACGACCGACTCGCAGATGCCAACTCCCACGCGCGTGACGATGATCGCGTACAGGTTGTCGAGAAACGCAGGTGCAACGCCGATGCCGGCATAGACGATCATCGCTGCCATCAGGATGCTGCGTCGGCCGAAACGATCGGCGAGCAAGCCGGCGATGGGTGAAAACAGCACCACCCAGATTGCGGGCATGGTCATCACGCCGCCCTGGATGAGATAGTCGTAGTGCGGTATGTCCCTGAAGTGCTGGTACATCAAGGGCACGACCGTGATCAACAGCGACACGCCCATCACCGCCATGGTGATCGGCAACAGCAGCATGAGGCCCTGGATGAAGCCCGGTCGGCGGGTCGCCGCTGCCGCTGTCGCTGACACTAGCTGCGTCCCGCGCTCAGGAGCGTTTGCGGCGGAATATCAGCGTGAGCAGGAACAGCGCGGTACGAAAGTCGAGCAACCTGAGCGCGGCGCGTGCGTCCTCCGGACGCAGTCTCGCGGTCAGCGGCATGGCGCCGAACAGTTTGCCCCTGACCACGAGGTCGCAGCCATCGCGCTGGAGCGAGGTGATGTTCATCATCTCTCTGTTGTCGGCGCCGTAGATTTTCATGAATGAACTTTTTTATCCGGATGACTGTGACTTCAATCGCCACGGTTTGCAAGGGTCGTGCAAATGTCCTTAGGGAACATTTTTATCCCTGACGTGCAGCATGTAGCCGACACTGGGGATGGTGCTGAGCCAGCGCGGCTGCTCCGGATCATCGCCGATCTTCTGCCGCAGGCGATGGATCAGCTGCTTGAGTAGCTGGCGATCGCCGCCGCCGCGATGTCCCCAGACATGCACCAGCAGCCGGTCGGTGTGCACCACCTGGCCGGCATTGGCCAACAGCAGCTGCAGCAGTCGCGATTCGAGTGGCGTGATCCTGATGTCGCGATCGGCGATGCGCAGCAGCAGCTGGTCCGGGTCGAGCGACAGCTCGCCGGCCTGAGTCTGGCCGCCGCCCTCATGTCCGGTGCGCCGCAGCAGTGCCTTCACGCGCGCCACCAGCGTACGCGGGCTGAAGGGCTTGGTCAGATAGTCGTCCGCCCCGAGTTCCAGCGCGCGCACCAGATCGGCTTCCTCGCCGCGTGCCGTGAGCATCATGATCGGTGCGGTGCTTTCCTTGCGCAGTACGCCGCACAGGTCGAAGCCCGAGCCGCCGGGCAGATTGATGTCGAGTATCGCCAGGTCGGGCAGTTCGGTGCGAAAAGTGCTCAGCGCGGTGCCATAGCTGCTGGCGCTGACCACCGGAAAACCGGCCTGCCGCAGCGCGAAACCCACTACCGCCAGCATATCCGCGTCGTCATCGACCACCAGAAGCTTCAAGCTCCGTCCTCCGCCTGCTGCGGTAACGACAGGATAAAGCGCGTGCGATGCTCGGGCGTGCGCTCCATGCGCACGCTGCCGCCGTGACGCTCGATGATGGATTTGACGATCCACAGCCCAAGCCCGAGGCCTGGTGCATCCGGTTCGGTATCCGCGCCGCGCTGGAAGCGCTCGAAGATCGCGCCGGCGGCGCCATCCTGTACCCCGGCACCCTCGTCTTCGACCCAGACTTCGGCGTACGAGCCGCGCCGCTGTCCGCCAATGCGGATGGTGCTGCCCTCCGGGGCAAACTTGGCGGCGTTGGCGATCAGGTTCACGAACACCTGTTCCAGTCGCTGCGCATCGCCGCGTACGATCGCGCCGATGCCCGATTGGTCCAGTTCGAGGCTCAGCTGGCGCTGGCGCAGCAGCGGCGCGATCAGATCGCGCGAGTCGCCGATCACCTCCGCAAGATCGACCGGCTGCTGCCGGATCGAATGCTGCCCGGCCTCGATGCGCACGCTCTCGAGCAGATTGTCGATCAAGCGCATCAGGCGCAGCACGCCGCGCTCGACATTGGCGAGCAGCTCGCGCTGCGCATCGGGCGGCATGTCGCTCAGGCCATCGCGCAGCAATTCGATCGATGCCAGCTGTGCCGCGAGCGGCGTACGAAATTCGTGCGAGATATTGCCGAGCACGCTGTCGCGCGCGCGCCGCGCGGCTTCCAGATCGGTCTCGTCGCGCAGGATCTGCACCTGCACGCCCTGGATCGGCGGTGCGCTCAGCACGATTGCCGAACGGGTGCTGCCGTCGCTCAGGCACAGCATCTCGCGCAGGCTCGCCTGCGGCGAGGAACGAGCCGCAATGATCGGGCAATTGCGTTCGCACGGACGTTCGCCGTTGACGCGCTGTGGCCGCAGTACGTCGCCGCAGAACTGGCCTACGATCTCACCGGCCGGTCGGCCCAGCAGCCGAGCCACCTGGGCGTTGGCGTAGCGAATGCGCCGCTCGTGATCCACCGCGTACACGCCCTCGATCACGCCGCTGAGCACGGTGTGCGCTTCGGCCTCGCGCCGGCGCAGTGCGTCAGTCAGCTCCACCAGATTGCGGCGCATCTCGTCCATCGAGCGAGCCAGGGCGCCGACTTCCAGCGGCGCCACCGCCGGCAGCGCCGTGGAAAAATCGCCGCGGCCGATGCGATCGGCAAGCTGGCGCAGCGCCACCACCGGGCGTGCCAGCCAGCGGCCGTAGAGCACACCGAGCAGTCCGGCGATCGCCGCGACGATGATCGCCGTGGTGCTCAATATCCAGTCGAAGCTGCGCGTCGCGGCCACGAACTCGGCGCCGCTCAGGCGCGCATCGAGCAGCCCGACCACTTCGCCGGTTTGCGCGGCCAGCACCATGGTTGCAGCAAATGGGTTGTTGCCGGGCAGCTTGCCTGCAGCCGCGCCGCCCGGATTGGCCAGCGCCCGGGTGTGCAGCGGCGTCATGTCTTCGTCCGGCGGTGCGTGGTAGGTGGCAAAATTCACCGCCCGCAACTTCGCGCCCACCTGCAGACCGAGCTTCTGCAGCAGCGCCGCATCGGTCAGTTTGAGCGTGACGACCCGCACACCGGTACCGGGCACCGCCGCAGCCGCTCCCCAGATCAGTGCGCCGCCGTCCTTGGGTGCGATGACGAAGCGCTCGCCCTGTTCCTGCAGTGCGGTGGCAATCTCGGGCCAGTCCATCGGCGGTCCGGACTGCGCCAGCGCCGTGTCGCCGCGCATCAGCGCCGTCACATCGGTACCCGTGGTTTCGCTGAAGCGGCGCAGGAACGGCTCCAGCCCGCTGTTGGGCTCGCTCTCGAGCAGCCGCTGCAGGGTCGGGCGCTCGGCCAGCACCCGTGCATCACTCAGGGCATCCTCACCGGCGCGCCGCAGCAGCTCGCGCGCGGTGGCCACTGCCAGCTGCGCGCGCACCAGCGCCTGCTGCTGCACCAGCCGGTTGAGCAGGATCCCGCAGGTGATCGCAATCGCGGCAACCGCCAGCAGCACGATGAACACGCTGCCGCCGCCGAGCCACGAAGCCAGTCCGACCTGCGCCTGCGAAGTTGATTTATCGGAATTCACGGCGCTATGAATGTCTACGATGGGCTCGCGAAGCCTAACCCCCAGGTCGCGCACTGACCAGCACGGCGCGCACCGGCGGGGCGAATCGGGCAATCCCAGGCGTGCTATCAGGCGCGCGGGGTGACGCCGGCGCGCAGTTCCGGGTGACGGCGCTCGAGCAGCGTCTTGGCCACGAGCGTGACCAGTGCGAGCAGGGCCAGAATCGAGGCCGAGGCAAAGGCACCGACGTAGTTGTATTCGCTATGCAGGATCTCGATATGCAGCGGCAGGGTATTGGTCTGGCCGCGGATGTGGCCGGAGACCACCGATACCGCACCGAATTCGCCCATCGCGCGCGCGTTGCACAGCAGTACGCCGTACAACAAGCCCCAGCGAATGTTGGGCAGCGTCACCAGCCGAAAGGTCTGCCAGCCGCTGGCGCCGAGGGACAGTGCCGTGAGTTCCTCGTCATTGCCCTGGGTCTGCATCAACGGGATCAGCTCACGGGCGACGAACGGTACCGTGACGAAAGTGGTCGCCAGCACGATGCCGGGCACGGCAAATATGATGTGCACGCCGTGCGCCAGCAGCCACGGTCCGAACCAGCCCTGGGCGCCGAACATCAACACGTAGATCAGCCCGGAGATCACCGGCGAGACCGCAAACGGCAGGTCGATCGTGGTGATCAGCACATTCTTGCCGCGAAATTCGAACTTGGCGATCGCCCATGCGGCGGCGACCCCGAACACCAGGTTCAGCGGCACCACCACGGCCGCGGTCAGCAACGTCAGGCGCATGGCCGCGAGCGCGTACGGATCGAGCAATGCGCGCACATAGCTGCCGATCCCGTTGGCGAAGGCTTCGACGAATACCACCACCAGCGGCATCGCCACCAGGCCGACCAGGTACAGCAGTGCCACGCCGAGCAGCGCGTAGCGGCCCAGTTCCTCGGGAATCTGCTGCCCGCGAATCATCGCGCCGGCCGTCGGCGCTGCGCCCAGAGCTGCAGGCCATTGATGCCGAACATCAGCGCGAACGAGGCGAGCAGCATCACGACCGCGATCGCGGTGGCCTCGGCGTACTGATACTGCTCCAGCTTGGTCATGATCATCAGCGGGGCGATTTCCGATACCATCGGTATGTTGCCGGCGATGAAGATCACCGAGCCGTATTCGCCCACGGCGCGTGAAAAGCCGAGCGCCACGCCGGTCAGCAGCGTCGGCCAGATCGACGGCAGTACCACCCAGATGAAGGTCTGGATGCTGGAGGCCCCGAGCGTCTCGGCAGCGCGCTCGAGCTCGCGATCAAGGTCTCCCAGCACCGGCTGCAAGGTGCGCACTACGAATGGCAGGCTGACGAAGGCCAGCGCCACCACGATCCCCAGCGGGGTGTAGGCAACGCGGATACCCAGCGGCAGCAGCAGCTGGCCGATCCAGCCGTTGGGCGCGTACAGCGCGGTCAGCGCGATGCCCGCAACCGCCGTGGGCAGTGCGAACGGCAGATCGATGATCGCGTCGAACAGGCGGCGCGCCGGAAAGCGCTGGCGCGTCAATGCCCATGCAATGATGAACCCGAACACGCCGTTGAGCGACGCGGCAATCAGCGCGGCGCCGAAGCTTAAGCGCAGCGAGGCCAGCACGCGCGGCGCGGTGATGACCTGCCAGAACTTCTCCGGGCCGAGCTCGGCCGAGCGCAGAAAAGCGGCGGACAGCGGCAGCAGCACGATCAGCGACACATAGACCAGCGTGTAACCCATCGTCAGGCCAAAGCCCGGCAGCATGCGAAAGCTGCGTCGGGTACGGCTTTTAGCACCCGCCCCGGGCAGCAGCGGCAGCCCCGGCAGCGCGTCGCTCGTGGGGTTACTGGCCATAGATCTGGTCGAAGCTGCCGCCATCGTCGAAGTGCGTGGCCTGGGCCTTCTCCCAACCGCCGAATGTATCGTCGATGGTCACCAGCTTGAGTGGCGGAAACTGGCTGGCGTACTTGGCGGCGATCTCCGCGTCGCGCGGACGATAGAAATTGTGCGCGATGATCTCCTGACCCTGCTTGGTGTAGAGAAACGCGAGGTACGCCTCGGCCAGCTTGCGCGTACCGCGCCGATCGACCACCTTGTCCACCACGGTCACGGGTGGCTCGGCCAATATGCTCAGCGACGGCAGCACGATGTCGATCTTGTCGAGTCCGAGCTGCTGCCTGGCCAGCAGCGCCTCGTTTTCCCAGGCGAGCAGCACGTCGCCGATGCCGCGGTCGACGAAGGTCACCGTGGCGCCGCGCGCGCCCGAATCCAGTACCGGCACGTTCTTGTAGAGCCGGTGCACGAAATCTTTCGCCGTGGCGTCATCGCCGCCGGGCTGCTTCAGCGCCCAGGCCCACGCGGCCAGGTAGTTCCAGCGTGCGCCGCCCGAGCTCTTCGGATTGGGGGTGATGACCTGGACGCCGGGGCGGATCAGATCGCCCCAGTCGCGCAGGTTCTTCGGATTGCCCTTGCGCACCAGGAACACGATGGTCGAGGTGTAGGGCGCGCTGTTGTTCGGCAGGCGCGTGGCCCAGTCGGGCGGAATCAGCTGCGCCCGCCGGTTCAACTCGATGAGATCATAGGCCAGGCCGAGCGTCGCAACGTCGGCCTGCAGCCCATCGATGATGGCGCGCGCCTGCTTGCCCGAGCCGCCGTGGCTCTGGTTGATCGTGACCTGCGCGCCGGTAGTCGCGAGCCACTCGGCGGCAAACGCCTTGTTCACCGCCTCATACAGCTCGCGTGTTGGATCATAAGACACATTCAGCAGCGTCACCGGCCTGGCGCTCGCGCTGGCCGACACCGCGGCCGGCTTGGAGCAGCCGACCAGCACCAGGCTGCCCAGCAGCGTGCCGAATGCGCTCGCCGCGAGGCTCGCCGCCGCGCGACGCGCAGCGGGTGAGTTCAATGCGGATTCCTTTGCATCAGATCGAACGCGCGGCTGTCGAACAGCGAGTCGATGCCGCTGGAGCGGCTCTCGGTGCCCGCGGTCGGCGCTCCGGTGCACGACAGCAGCACGGCACAGTTGCCGCCGCGGTTGAACAGCGGCTGGAAATCGCTATGCAGAATCCGCTCCAGTTCAGGCGGCGAGCCGTCCAGTCCGAGCACCACCAGCACCGGTTCCGAGGACGCGGCCAGGTGTGCTACCCAGCCGTTGAGATCCCCGATCTGCACATCGGTGCGGATGTCCAGGCCGTGGGTCTCCTGCAACTCGGCACGGGCATCGAGCAGGCGGCGGAACGAGCTGGTGACCTCGGAACGCGGCGCGGTCGGGCTCTGGACGCTGACAAAGGTCGCCTCGGCGTGCAGGTGACGCATCACGCTGGCCACCAGCCCCAGTGTTGCCGAGCGTGCCACATCGCTGTTGCAGTGAATCAGCATGCGCCGCGGCAACGCCAGCTGCGGCGGGATGCACAGCATCTGGCGTCGTCCCTGGCCGGCCGCGGCGACAATGTCGTCGATGGCGCCGTCGCCGCCGCCGGCAATCACGGCGACCCCGGTCTGCGTGGCATCGCGCTCGCCCAGGTCCTGTGCGTCGAGCACCGGCGCCTGCATGCTCTGCACCAGTTGGCGCAGCAGCGGCGCCTGGTACAGCGCCGCCGCGGTGGCGGGGTCGCTGCTCAGAATTCGAAAGCTCGAGATCGGCGTCGGCAATACATGGAAGCGGCGGATCGCGAGCGCGACGCGTTTGCCCTGCGTCAGCGGCAGTTGTGCCTGCTCGCCATTGGTGCGCGTGACCTCGACCACTACCGGCGCCGCTGCGTGAGCGGCGCCGACGGCATCGGGCAGGTGTTCGCGGGCGACCGCCGATATGACCTCGGATTCGCGCGGCAGCTGTACCCGCAGCCGCTCGGACGCGCCACCGAAATCCACCGACAGCACGTGGCCTGGGCTCAACAGGCTGCTGCGCAGCCGCTCTTCGTCCTCGGCGACCTCGATGTCCTCGGGGCGCACGATGGTGACCACTTCATTGCCCATGCCGGCGGCCTTCAGGCTGTCGCCGATCGCCAGGAAGCGGTTGCCGAGACGCAGGCCCTCGGAACCACGTTCGCCCAGAAACAGGTTCGCGGCGCCGAGAAAGGTGGCGACGAAACGCGTCGCCGGCCGACGGTAGAGCGTCTCGGCGCGCCCGGTCTCGAGCAGGCGGCCGTTGTTCATGATGCCGATGCGATCGGCGAGCGCAAACGCCTCTTCCTGGTCGTGCGTCACCAGAATCGTGGTCATGCCCAGGCGGCGCTGGACCTGTCGAATGGTCTCGCGCAGCTCGACCCGAATCTTGGCGTCGAGCGCGCCGAATGGTTCATCGAGCAGCAGCACCTGCGGCTCGTGCGCGAGTGCCCGGGCGACGGCTACACGCTGCTGCTGGCCGCCCGAGAGCTGACCCGGCAGGCGCCCCTGGTAACCCTCTAGCGCGACCAGCTGCAATAATTCATCGCGTCGGCGGGCACGATCGCGACGCCTGACGCCGCGCACGCGCAGCGCAAATTCGACGTTCTCCCCTGCGGTCATGTGACGAAACAGCGCGTAGTGCTGGAAAACCAGGCCCACGCCACGCTCGCGGGCGCGAATGTTGGTGACGTCGCGGCCGTGGAACGAAATGCGGCCGTGGTCGACGTCAGTCAGGCCGGCCGCGATTCGCAGCAGCGTGCTCTTGCCGCTGCCGCTGGGGCCCAGGAGCACAAAAAACTCACCGGCCTCGATCTGAAGGGAAACATCGTTGACGACGGGCGCGGCGTTGTAATGCTTGGTAATCTGTTCGAAGTTGATCGACATGCGCGCTCCTGCAGCTGCGCATCCTATGAAGTCCGGGTATCCGGGTCAGTATCAAGCTGGTGACAATCTGGTTATAAAGATACCGTTACAGCGCGCTGTTTTGCCTTGTCTGCGCGCTTCCGCTAGGCTGCGTTTCATAGCTATTTCAAGCGGTTATTAATGAAAGTCACCATTTTTGGTTCGGGCTATGTGGGCCTGGTTTCCGGCGCCTGCCTGGCCGAGGCCGGTAACCATGTTGTCTGTGTCGATACCGATGCGGCGCGCGTCGCGCGCCTCAACGGCGGGGAGGTGCCGATCCACGAGCCCGGGCTCGACGCGCTGATGCACCGCAACCGCAGTGCCGGACGGCTCGAGTTCACGGCCGACAGCGCGCGCGGGGCGGAGCATGGATTGTTTCAGCTGATTGCCGTTGGCACGCCCCCCGACGAGGATGGCTCGGCGGACCTGCGGCACGTGCTGGACGTCGCGCGCGCCATCGGCGAGCACCTGCCGCGCTACGCCATCGTGGTCACAAAATCGACCGTCCCGGTCGGGACCGCCGATCAGGTGCGCCGGGAAGTGCACAAGGGGCTGGCCGTGCGTGCGCTGGCAATCGAATTCGATGTGGTCTCGAACCCGGAATTCCTCAAGGAAGGCGCCGCGATCGATGATTTCATGCGCCCGGACCGGATCGTGATAGGCACCGACAATCCGCGCACCACCGAGTTGATCCGGGCGCTGTACGAACCCTTTACGCGCAATCACGATCGGCTGGTGGTGATGGACATACGCTCGGCCGAGCTCACCAAGTACGCCGCCAATGCCATGCTCGCCACTAAGATCAGCTTCATGAACGAGCTGGCGGCGGTGGCCGAGCGTGTCGGTGCCGACATCGAAAAGGTGCGCATCGGCATCGGCTCCGATCCGCGCATCGGCTACAGTTTTATTTATCCCGGAATCGGCTACGGCGGTTCCTGCTTTCCCAAGGATGTAAAAGCACTGATCCGGTCCGCGCATCGCGTCGGGCACGACCCGACGCTGTTGCGTGCGGTCGATAGCGTGAATGAACGGCAGAAAGCCGTGCTGGTACAAAAGCTGCGGACACATTTCAGCGATACACTGGGCGGACGCACCTTTGCGCTTTGGGGCCTGGCATTCAAGCCCAATACCGACGACATGCGCGAGGCGCCGAGCCGCATCGTGATCGACGCGTTGCTGGCCGCCGGCGCCAGTGTGCGCGCCTATGATCCGGTGGCCAGCGGCGAGGCCCGGCGGCTGTACGCGAACGCGCCACTTGCCGATCGGCTGCTGTTCTGCAAGGACGCGTACGAGGCGGCGTCCGGTGCGGATGCGCTGCTGATCGCGACTGAGTGGAAGGAGTTCAGAAGCCCCGATTATGAGCGCCTCAAGACCGCGCTGCTCGAGCCGTTGATCTTCGATGGCAGGAATCTATACGACCCGGTGCTGATGCAGCGGCTGGGTTTCGAGTATTTCGCGATCGGCCGCGGTCGCATGCCGCAGGCCGAGCCGCAGGGCGCCGGCGCTACCATGGAGACCCTGTAACCGATGCTCGTTCCCGTCATGCTCTCCGGCGGCGCCGGTACGCGGCTATGGCCGCTATCGCGTGAGCTGCATCCGAAGCAACTGCTGGCGCTGGTCGGAACCCATACCCTGCTGCAGGACACGGTGCGGCGACTGATCGGACTGGAGGTGGGAGCACCGATGGTGGTGTGCAACGAGGCGCATCGCTTCCTGGTGGCCGAGCAGCTGCGTGCGATCGATTGCAAGCCGCGCGCGATCGTGCTGGAGCCGGCGGGTCGCAACACCGCGCCGGCGATTGCGCTGGCGGCGCATGCGACGCTGGCGGGGGAGGAGGGCGATCCGCTGCTGCTGGTATTGCCGGCCGACCATGTGATCCCCGATGTAGTGGCTTTTCACGCCGCGATCGACGTGGCGAGCGCCGCGGCCCGCAATGGCGCGCTGGTGACCTTCGGTATCGTGCCGACCACGGCCGAGACCGGCTACGGCTACATCCGGCGCGGCAGTCTTGCGGCCGGCAGCTATCGCATCGCCGAGTTCGTGGAAAAGCCCGACCTGGCGCGCGCGCAGCTGTTCCTGTCTTCGGGCGAACATTACTGGAACAGCGGCATGTTCCTGTTTCGCGCCCGCCGCTACCTGGAGGAGCTCGAGCGCTACGCGCCGGACATAGCCGCGGCGTGCGCCAACAGTTTTGCCGGCGCGGTGCGCGATCTGGATTTCACCCGCATCGACCCGATCGCTTTCCGCGACTGCCGCAGCGAATCGATCGACTATGCGGTGATGGAGAAGACCGCCGATGCGGTGGTGGTGCCGCTCGACGCCGGCTGGAGCGATGTCGGCAACTGGACTTCGCTGCATGCCGCCTGCCAGCACGATGCGCAGGGCAATGCACTGGTTGGCGACGTCATGGTCGAGGATACCCACGACAGCTATATCTACGCCGCCAGCCGGCTGGTGGCGACGGTGGGTTTGCGCGATCACGTGGTGGTCGAGACCAAGGATGCGGTGCTGGTCGCACCCAAGGACCGCGTGCAGGACGTCAAGAAGCTGGTCGCGCGGCTCAAGGCGGCCGGCCGTTACGAGCATTCACTGCACCGCGAAGTATTCCGTCCCTGGGGCAGCTACGACAGCATCGACATCGGCGAGCGCTTCCAGGTCAAGCGCCTGATGGTGCATCCCGGCGGCGTGCTGTCGCTGCAGGTGCATCATCATCGCGCCGAACACTGGGTCGTCGTCTCCGGCACCGCCAGGATCACGCGCGGCGATGAGACTTACCTGCTCGAGGAAAACCAGTCGACCTTTATTCCGATCGGCGTGCGCCATCGCATTGAGAATCCGGGGCGCATTCCGCTGCACATCATCGAGGTGCAGTCGGGCAGCTATCTCGGCGAGGACGACATCGTGCGCCTCGAAGACCGCTATGGACGCCAGGGCACCAACACCTAGCACTATCGACACCTGCGGCAGGTAATGAGTACTCAGCGGGTTTTTATAATAAAAAAATCCGCTGAGTACTCATTAGCTGCAGCGAGCGGCTAATATTGCGGGTGTTGCTCCCCTGGGGTCCATAGAGGGTTGAATGGCTAAGCTTCGATGTTTCAAGGCCTACGACATTCGCGGCCGCATTCCCGATGAGCTCAACGACACGCTCGCCTATCAGATCGGCCAGGCCTACGCGGCCTTCGTCAAGCCGAAGTTGGTCGCGGTTGGGCGCGATGTCCGCGTCTCGAGCGCGCAGCTGCGCGACTCACTGACACGCGGCCTGACCGATTCGGGCGTCGACGTCGCCGACATTGGGCTATGCGGCACCGAGGGCGTGTATTTCGCGACCTTTGCCGAGGAACTCGACGGCGGCATCATGGTGACCGCTAGCCACAATCCGCCCGATTACAACGGCATGAAATTCGTGCGCGAGCAGAGCCGGCCGATCAGCTCCGATACCGGACTCGCCGACATGCAGGCGCTGATCGAGAACGGCAAACTGCCGGACAAGGCCGCCAGCTCCGGCCAGGTCAGCAGCCTCGACATCAGCGGCAAATATCTCAAGCACCTGCTCGGCTACGTTGCGGCGGACCGGCTCAAGCGCCTCAAGGTCGTCGTCAATGCCGGCAATGGCGGTGCCGGACTGATCGTCGATCAGCTCGAGCCGCACCTGCCGTTCGAATTCATCAAAATCAATCACCAGCCCGATGGCTCGTTTCCGCACGGCGTGCCAAATCCCATGCTGGAGCAGAATCGGACCAGCACGGTCGAGGCGGTGCGCAGCTCGGGCGCCGACCTGGGCCTGGCCTGGGATGGGGACTACGACCGCTGCTTCTTCTTCGACGAACACGGCGGCTTCATCGAAGGCTACTACCTGGTCGGTCTGCTGGCGGAGAGCTTTCTGCGCCGCCACCGCGGTGCACGCATCGTGCACGATCCGCGCCTGACGTGGAACACGATCGATATCGTGCAGCAGTATGGCGGCCAACCGGTGCTGTGCAAATCCGGCCACGCATTCATCAAGCAGAAAATGCGCGAAGTCGATGCTGTCTATGGCGGTGAGATGAGCGCGCATCACTACTTCCGCGAGTTTGCCTATTGCGACAGCGGCATGATTCCATGGCTGCTGGTGCTGGCGGTCATGAGCGAGTCGGGCAAGAGCCTGTCGGATTTGGTCGGCGAGCGGCAGCGGCTGTATCCGGCCAGCGGCGAGATCAATCGCAACATCAGCGAGCGCATGGCAGACACCAAGGCGGTGCTTGCGCGCGTACAGCACAACTATCAGGCGCGCGCCAAGTCGATCGACTTCACCGACGGCCTGTCGATGGAATTCGAACGCTGGCGCTTCAATCTTCGCGGTTCGAACACCGAGCCGTTGGTGCGCCTGAATGTGGAATCGCGCGGCGATGCGACGCTGATGCAGGACAAGACGAGCGAGATATTGCGGTTGCTAGATGCCGGCTGAAGCCTCGAACACCATCGAAGCGCTGCTGTCGCGCCGCTCGGTTCCGGCGCTGCTGCTGCGCGAACCCGGCCCGTCGCAGCAGCAGATCGATGCCTCGATCGACGCCGCACTGCGGGCGCCCGACCACGGCGGCCTGAAGCCCTGGCGCTTCGTGCTGATCCGCGGGGCTGCGCGCACACGCTTGTCGCAGTTGTTCGTGCGCCGACTGCAGCAGCGCGAACCGGCCACGCCGCCGGGCAAGCTGGAGAAGGCGCGCACCATGCCCCTGAGCGCACCACTGGTGATCGCCGTGGGGGCGCGGCTGCGGCAGGATCACAAGGTGCCGGAACTGGAACAGCTGCTGTCGACCGGCGCCGGCGTCATGAACCTGTTGAACGCATTTCATGCCCAGGGATTTGGTGCGATCTGGCTGACCGGCGGCAACGCCTACGATCCGGAGATAGCCCAGGCCCTGGGATTCGATGCGGCCGAGCGCTGCCTGGGCTTCGTCTATGTCGGCTCAAAGTCGCCACCGGCCAGCTCGCCGCCGAGCCGCCCGGAACGGGCCGCGTTCGTGCGCGATTGGAGTGGTTGAGGCGTAATGCCGTTTACCCTATCGCACATTGCCGCCGTGTTGCCGGGATACCGGCCGCTCACCCGCGCTCATGTGTTCACGGCGGCCGTCATCGGCAGCATGGTGCCCGACTTTGGCTGGCTCGTGCCCGGAGCCATGTCGCGCCTGCAGACCCACAGCATTGCCGCGCTATTCACCTTCAGCCTGCCGGTGGGACTGATGGCATATTGGGTGACGCTGCTGCTGATAAGACCCGCCATGCTCGAAGTGGTGCCGGATGGGGCCTATGTACGGCTGTGCGCCGCGCCGGCGGTGCCATCGATCACGCGCCCTGGTTCCTGGCTGCATGCCGCGGCCGCGCTGCTGCTCGGTGCGGTGACGCACCTGATCTGGGATGCATTCACGCACGAAAATGCGCGCGGTGTGCGCATGTTTCCGCTGCTGACCGACTACGGCCCGGAGATGGCCGGGCATTCGTTGCATCTGTATCGCTGGCTGCAGTACAGCAGCAGCCTTCTGGGTCTGGCCCTGGTCGCCATGGCGCTGGTTCTGTGGTTGCGCCATGCGCCGGCACCGGCCGAAGCTCCGCGGCGTCGCATCGGTCGGCATGAGCGCGTGGTATGGCTCGGCGCCTATGTGCTGCCGTCGCTGCTGATCATGGCGTGGCGGTTCACGCGCCCGGGGCCGGCGGGTTCTTCGCCCTTTACCGACGGCGAGCTACTCGGCGCCATTCTCATCCGCGGGCTGCAGTACCTGGCGGCCTCGCTGTTATTGGTCAGTGTCGCGATTCGCGCGCGCCTGGCCCTGTGATATTGAATGGCCGACCCTGGTCCGAAGCCGCCGCTCGAGAATCCTGAGACGCGCTCCGAGCGCCTCAACACCAAGGCGGCAGGCATCATCGGCCTGGCTGTCATGTGCAGCCGGCTGCTCGGATTGGCACGCGAGCAGATTTGCGCTGCACTGTTCGGCGGCGGCGGCGCCATGGACGCCTTTACCGCGGCATTCCGCATCCCCAATCTGCTGCGCGACCTGTTCGCCGAGGGCGCGTTGTCCACCGCCTTCGTCACCACGTTCAGCAAGACCATCGCGCGCGGCGGCGATGCGGCAGCGTGGCGGCTGGCGGACAAGGTGGCGACGCTGACCGCGATCGTGTTGAGCGCGATCTGCGTGCTCGGGATCGTGTTCTCACCGCAACTGGTGGCCACGCTGGCGCCGGGATTCAACCCCGCGAAGGCGGCGCTGACGGTCACCCTGACCCGGATCATGTTTCCATTCATCCTGCTGGTGTCGATCGCGGCGCTGGTCATGGGCATGCTCAACGCCAAGAACGTATTCGGCATGCCGGCGATGGCGTCCAGCTTTTTCAATATCGGCTCCATCGTCGGCGGCGTGCTGCTCGGTGCCTGGCTCGATCCGCAATTCGGTCCACGCGCGCTCATCGGCCTCGCGATGGGAACGCTGATCGGTGGTGCGATGCAACTGGGAGTGCAGCTGCCGCGGCTGCGGCGGCTCGGCTACCAGTTCCATCCCGATTTCTCCTGGCGCGATGCCGGCGTCAACGCCATCCTGTCACTCATGGGCCCCTCGGTGGTGGCCGCCAGTACCACGCAGTTCAATGTACTGGTCAACTCGATGTTCGCCTCGACGCTCGGCGATGGACCGATTTTCTGGTTGGCGATCGCGTTTCGCCTGATGCAGCTGCCGCTGGGCCTGTTCGGCGTCGCGCTCGGCACCGTGACCTTGCCGCTGTTGTCGCGACTTGCCGTCGGCGGCGACATGGCGGCATTTCGCGGCGAGCTGGCGCGCGCGATGCGGCTGGGATTTTTGCTGACCATCCCGTCGGCGATCGGACTCATGATGCTGGCCGAGCCGATCATCTCGGTGCTCTACCAGCACGGCAGATTCGATGCGCACCAGACCGCGGAAGCCGCCGGCGCGCTGCGCTTCTATGCGATCGGGCTGTGTGGCTACGCGGCACTGAAAGTCCTGGTCAATGCGTTCTACGCGCTTGATCGGCGCAAGACACCGATGCTGGTCAGCTTCAGCGCCGTGGCGCTCAATCTGCTGTTCAACTGGATCTTCACATTTCGTCTCGGCTGGGGGCATCGCGGGCTCGCATTCTCGACCGGCTGCGTCGCGACCTTCAACTTTCTGGTGCTCTATGGGCTGATGCATCACCGCCTGAAGCGCCTCGAGACCCGGCGTATGCTGGCGATGCTCGGCAAGGTCGCGCTGGCTTCGGCGGCACTGGCGCTCATCTGCTGGTGCTCGCGGCATTGGTTGCTGGCGGACTGGCCGACGCAGGCCTTCATCGGCAAACTCGGCTCGGTGTTGCTGAGCGTGGTGGCAGGAGCGCTGGTGTTTCTCGGCTGCGGCGCCGCACTGCGGATCGAGGAGCTGCACACGCTGCTCGCGGCGTTGCAGCGCCGCCTGCGTCGCAGCGTGTAATCTGCCAATCGCGATGCAAGCGTCGCCGTGGTATCCACGCCGGCGGGCACAGGGTTTTTCATTGAACATATAGATGATCCAGCCGAGGCCGACCAGCGCGGCAACACGCGGTGTCGTACCGCATCATCGGCGATGGCGCCGCGAATTCTTTCCAGTGCCGACAGCTGGAATTTGTAAAACACCCTGAGCAAAAAACATCCCGCGCCATCCAACGCAGAGCCTAGCGCTTGCATAACGAGGAACATCACACTGCTGGGCATTATGTCTAGCAACGCGCATGAAGAAATCAGTTGTTGCGACGCCTGCTACTATTTCATACCTTGAAAGGAGACGTGGGAGGTAGGTCTTTTCCGCGCACGCATAGCTGGCAAACGTGCTAGCTTGAATGGGCACGCGAAGCTGCGACGGCTCGAAGTCCAGATGGCGCGGCGCACTTCAAAAAATTGATCGACCATGCAAAGCATGGACAGGGATTGATTGCGCATGACTGGAACTGACGGGCGCGCCTGGTTGTGGGTTGTCGGCATCGTGTTGCTTGCCACGTGGAGTCAGCCGCGGGCCAGTTCCCTTCCGCCTGGATTTGCCGATACGTCAGTGAGCCGGCCCGATGGGCGGGCGTGGCAGGATGCCGTCGGCGTCGTATTTGCGGACGACGGCCGCATGTTTGTGTGGGAGCGCAGTGGGCGCGTCTGGCTGGCAGGCGGCGGCGCGCCAGCACGCAGTATGCCGCTCATCGACCTGTCGGACGAAGTCAGCGCCATCGGTGCTCTGGGCCTGACCGGTTTCGCGCTCGATCCCCGATTTGAGCAGAACGGCTACCTCTATCTCTTCTACGCCGTCGACCCGGAGCACCTTGCGAACTGCGCCGCACCGGCCTCGGGTGCCATCACCTGCCGCGCCGCTTACCGTGCGGGCCAGCACGCCGCGAGCGGTGCGACCACAGGGCGCCTGGTCCGCTACCAACTCGTCCGACCGGCGGGTGCGCCGGACTTCAGCGCCGCGACCACCGTGAATTATGCGAGCCGCCGCGTCCTGCTGGGCGAGACGCCCGCCGGCGGCGGCGCCCCAATCGGCTGTGTGGTCACCGACACCGCGCAGGGTCCTGGTGGACTTGCGTTCGGTAACGACGGAACCCTGCTGGTAGGTTGCGGCGACGGCGCCGGCGTGAGCGACGAAGACTCAGGCAACGATGCCAACACCCAGTATCAACAGGCCCTTGTGGCTGGACTGATGACGCCGATCGAGAACGTCGGCGCATTTCGTGCGCAGCTGGTGGAGTCGCTGTCCGGCAAGATCCTGCGGCTCGATGCCGCGACCGGCGACGGTGTGCCGAGCAACCCCTTCTACGACGTGACCGCACCGCGCTCGGCCCGTTCGCGCGTTTGGGTCCTGGGCATGCACGATCCGCAGCACTTCACGGTGCGACCCGGATCCGCCAGCGCCGACGGCTCGCCGGGAACACTCTACATCGGTGACGTCGGCTACAGCACCTGGGAGTCGCTCGCTGTCGCGCGCTACGGCCGCATGAATTTCGGCTGGCCACTTTACGAAGGTATCGGCAATGAGGCGACCGGCTATGCGGCCCTGCCGGCGTTCAATCTCGAAGCCCCGAATCCACTGTTCCAGAGTGCGTGCTGGCAGCGGTATTTCCGCTTTCAGGATCTGATCAGCCCTGACTCACCGCACCCGTCGTGGCCGAATCCCTGCCAGCCGTCGGTGCAAGTGCCGGCGGCTGATGATGTATTCGTTCGTGATCGCCCGGCGATCGACTGGCTGCACGGCGCGGCCGACGCGCGCTGGGCGGCGTTCGACAATTCCGGTCAGCCGCTGGCACTCACGATCGGCACCCGGGCGGCCAATGGCGCATTGGTCTCCGGACCCCTGTTCGGCGGCACAGTCTCGATTGGCGGTGTCTGGTATCAGGGCGGCAGTTTTCCGTCAGGGTTCCGCAATGTCTACTATCACGCCGACTCGGGCGGCGAATGGATCAAGGCGTTCGCGTTTGATGGCAACGACAACCCGGTGGCGGTCCGCGATTTTCTCGCGACCGGCGGCCCGATCCGGGCGCTCGGAGACGATCCGCGGACCGGTGATCTCTACTACATCACCGGGCTGTCGGGTTCCGAGGTGCATAAGCTGACCTACTCGCCGACGAGCGTCGCGCCAGCGGTGTCCGCGACGTCGAGCGCAGCGCCCGCCGCCCCGCCCGTGCCGCCGCTCCTGACTGCGACCCAAAGCGCTGCGTTGGCCACAGGTGTGCGGATCGCCGCGGCATCCACCGATCAGGGCGTGACCATCCAGGGTGTGGTCGCCGCGAGCTGGAGCGATGAGGACATCGGGGCGGTCACGGCGGCCGGCTCCTATACGCTCAGCGGCGGCACCTTCACGGTCAAGGGCTCAGGGGCGGACATCTGGAATGCGGCCGATGAGTTC
>JABCZO010000035.1 GCA_013289615.1 Gammaproteobacteria bacterium | reverse complement strand
GTCGCGGGCCGGGGCGTCGGCGGCCGGGGCTTTGGCGGCCGGGGCTTTGGCGGCCGGGGGTTCGGCGGCCGGGGCTTCGCTGGTCGGGGCCGCGGCGGCCGGGGCTTTGGCTGCCGGGGCTTTGGCTGCCGGGGCTTTGGCTGCCGGGGCTTCGGCGGCCGGGGGTTCGGCGGCCGGGGGTTCGGCGGCCGGGGCTTCGCTGGTCGGGGCCGCGGCGGCCGGGGCTTTGGCTGCCGGGGCTTCGGCTGCCGGCGCACCAGCCGCAGGCGGTACGGGCCCCGCCGCTGCCGGCGTGCCGGTCTCGAGCACCAGCAATGGCGTGCCCTTGGAGACTTTGCTGCCTTTGCCGACTTCCACTTCGACCACCTTGCCGGCGGCCGTCGATGGCACATCCATCGTCGCCTTGTCGGTCTCGAGCGTGATCAGCGGCGTCTCTATCTCAATGCTGTCGCCGGGTTTGACCAGTACTTCGATGACCAGCACATCCTTGAAGTCGCCCAGATCCGGGCACAGGATTTCCGCGCGGCTCACGGCACCGCCTCGGTCAGGCCGCGTGCGTCCGCCAGGGTCTTTGCCAGGTAGCTGGTGAAGCGCGCGCCGTTGGCGCCATCGATCACCCGGTGATCGTAGGAGAGCGACAACGGCAGGATCATTCGCGGCACGAACGCGTCATCGAGGTATACCGGCTTCATGCTGGCGCGCGACACGCCGAGGATGGCGACCTCGGGCGCGTTGATGATCGGTGTGAACGCGGTGCCGCCGATGCCGCCGAGGCTGGAGATCGTGAAACTGCCGCCCTGCATCTCGGCGCCGGTGAGCTTGCCGCTGCGCGCTTTGGCCGACAGCTCGCCCAGTGCGCGCGCAATCTCATAGATGTCCTTGCGATCGGCATCGCGAATCACCGGCACCAGCAGGCCATTGGGTGTATCCGCCGCGAAGCCGATGTGAATGTAGTGCTTGAAGACCAGGTTCTCCCCGCTCGCATCGATCGACGAATTGAAAATCGGGAACTGCTGCAGCGCCCTGACGCAGGCACGCACGATGAAAGCCAGCGTCGTGAGCTTGATGCCGGCTGTGTCGGCGTTGGCCTTGAGCGCCTTGCGCGTCTGTTCGAGCTCGGTGACGTCGGCCTCGTCGAACTGTGTAACGTGTGGCAGGTTGACCCAGCTCGCGTGCAGTCGCGCGCCGGAGATGCGCTGTACGCGACCCAGCGGTTTGATTTCGATCGCGCCGAATTGCGAGAAGTCAGGCACGTTGACTTTCGGCAACGCGCCCGCGCCCGCGGCGGCATCACCGGTGGCGCCCGCGCCGGCACCGGGGACCATCAGGGATTTTACGAACGCCTTGACGTCGTCGTCGGTGACGCGGCCCTTCTGCCCGGTGCCCTTCACCCGGCCCAGATCGACGCCCAGTTCACGCGCGAACCGACGCACCGAGGGGCCGGCATGGGCACGGGCGAAACCGTCTTCGCTGATCGGCGGCAGCACCTGCGTGGCAATCGGAGTCGCGGGCGCCGCAGCGGCAGCTGTTGCAGCAGTTGCAGCAGTTGCAGCAGTTGTAGCAGTTGCCGCTGGCTTCGGCGCACTCGGCGCCGCGGCTACTGGCGCCGCGGCAGCGACCTTGGCGGCGGCGCCACTCGGGACAGCGGCCGCCGCGGCGGCCGCCGACGGCGCTGCGGGCTTTGCAGTTGCCTTTGGCGCAGCGGCCGGCGCGGCCGGCTCCGCTGCCGTAGCGGCGTTGGCATCGTCCGCGAGCCGCAGCGTAGCGATCGGGCTGCCGGACGAGACTTTCGCGTCCTTGGCGACGTGCAGCTTCTCGATCACACCGGCATCGGTGGACGGCACGTCCATGGTGGCCTTCTCGGTCTCGAGCGTCAGCAGCGGCGTATCGACCTGCACGCTGTCGCCGGGTTTCACCAGCACTTCAATGACGGCCACGTCCTTGAAGTCGCCCAGATCGGGCACCAAGATTTCTTTCGACGCCAAGGCGATCCCCTTGAAGCTTCAGCTGTTGAGAGGATCGGCCTTGTTGGCATCGATGCCGAGTGCTGCCACCGCATCGACCACGGTCTTGCGATCGATCCGCTTGGCATCCGCGAGCGACTTGAGCGCCGCCAGTGCGATGAAGTTCCGATCGACTTCGAAATGCTGACGTAACTCCGCCCGCGCGTCGCTGCGCCCGAAGCCGTCCGTGCCGAGCGTCAGGTACGGCTGCGACACCCACGAGCGGATCTGATCCGGCACACCGCGCACGTAGTCGGTCGCGGCTACCAGCGCTCCGTCGCGCCCGTCGAGCAGCGTCTGCACATAAGGCACGCGCGGCGCGTCGGCCGGATGCAGCAGGTTCCAGCGCTCGCATTCGAGCGCTTCGCGACGCAGCTCGCTGAAGCTGGTGATCGAGAATAGGTCGGCCATGACACCGAATTGCTTCTCGAGCAGCTCGGCCGCGGCGATGCACTCGCGCAGGATGGTGCCGCTGCCCAGCAGCGTCGCACGCAGCTTGCCGCGCCCGCCGCTCTTCAGCAGGTAGCCACCCTTGACGATGCCTGCTTCCGCGCCCGCGGGCAGCGCCGGCTGCGCGTAGTTCTCGTTCATCACCGATATGTAATAGAACACGCTTTCATTCTGCGCATACATGCGCTGCATGCCATCCTGGATGATGACGGCGAGCTCATAGGCAAAGGTCGGATCGTAGGCGCGGCAGTTCGGTATCGTGGTTGCCACAAGCTGGCTGTGGCCATCCTGGTGCTGCAGGCCTTCGCCGGCCAGCGTGGTACGTCCCGCCGTCGCCCCCACCAGAAAGCCGCGCGAACGCATGTCGCCGGCCGCCCAGATGAAATCGCCGACACGCTGGAAGCCGAACATCGAGTAATAGATATAGAACGGCACCATGCCGATGCCGTGATTGGCGTACGAGGTCGCCGCCGCAATCCATGAACAGGTCGAACCGGCCTCGTTGATCCCTTCCTCTAGCATCTGTCCCTTGCGATCCTCTCGATACGACATCAGCGTCTCGGCGTCTACCGGCGTGTAGAGCTGTCCGACCGCCGAGTAGATACCGATCTGGCGAAACAGACCCTCCATACCGAAGGTACGCGCCTCATCCGGAACGATCGGCACGATGTGTTTGCCGATGCCCTTGTCCTTGAGCAGCACGGTGAGGATGCGCACGAACGCCATCGTGGTCGAGATCTCGCGCTCGGTACCCTCCAGGATCGATTTGAAGGCCTCGAGCGACGGCACCGTCAACGGCGGCGCGGTCGGCTTGCGCACCGGCAGGTAGCCGCCCAGCCGGGTGCGGTGCGTCTGCAGATAGCGCATTTCATCGCTATCCTGCCCCGGCTTGCGGAACGGCAGATCCTCCAGATCCTGATCCGACACCGGAATGTTGAAGCGATCGCGCAGCTCGCGCACCGCAGCGAGATCAAGTTTCTTCTGCTGGTGCGCGACCATCTGCCCTTCGGCGACCTTGCCCAACCCAAATCCCTTGACCGTCTTGGCCAGGATCACGGTGGGTGGACCCTTGGTGTTGACGGCCGCCTGATAGGCGGCGAAAACCTTGAGCGCGTCGTGACCGCCGCGATTCAGCCGCCAGATGTCCTCGTCGGACATATTGGCCACCATTTCCTTCAGCGCCGGATTCTTGCCAAAGAAGTGCTCGCGGGTGTAGGCGCCGCCCTTGGCCTTGAAATTCTGGTACTCGCCGTCGACACAGTCTTCCATCACGCGCTGCAGGATGCCGCGGGTATCACGCGCCAGCAGCGGGTCCCAGCGCGACCCCCAGATCACCTTGATCACGTTCCAGCCCGCGCCAAGAAATGCCGCCTCAAGCTCCTGGATGATCTTGCCATTGCCGCGCACCGGACCATCCAGGCGCTGCAGGTTGCAGTTGACGACGAAAATCAGGTTATCGAGGCCTTCGCGCACCGGCATCGTTAGCGCGCCCATCGACTCGGGCTCATCCATTTCGCCGTCGCCGCAGAATGCCCACACCTTGCGATCCGAAGGGGCGACCAGGCCGCGGTTTTCCAGGTAACGAATGAATCTTGCCTGGTAGATCGCCATCATCGGCCCCAGGCCCATCGAGACGGTCGGGAACTGCCAGAAGTCCGGCATCAGCCACGGGTGCGGATAGGAACTCAGGCCCCGCCCACCGACCTCCTGGCGAAAATGAGCCAGCTGCTCGTCGCTCAGTCGGCCTTCCAGATAGGCGCGCGCGTAGACGCCCGGCGATGAATGCCCCTGGATGTACACCAGGTCGCCGGGATGCTTGTCCCCCGGTGCACGCCAGAAATGATTGAACCCCACTTCATATAACGTTGCCGACGAGGCATAGCTGGCCAGATGGCCACCGTACTCCGAGGACTTGCGATTGGCCCGCACCACCATCGCGATTGCGTTCCAGCGGATATACGCTTCGATGCGTCGCTCGAGCGCGCGATCGCCCGGATACTCCGGTTGCTGGCCGACCGAGATAGTATTGACGTACGCGGTATTGGGCCGATACGGCAGATAGGCGCCGGAACGCCGGGCGCGGTCGATCAGCCGCTCGATCAGGAAGTGCGCGCGCTCGGGGCCTTCGGCACGCAGCACCGAGTCGATCGATTCCAGCCATTCCCGCGTCTCGACCGGATCCGGATCCTGGGACGCTTTCACGTCCTGGGGGGGTGTGACGTCGTTCATGAATACGATTCTAGTGCTAAAAGGCTTCCCGCGACGCTGTGTTAGGATCGCGCAGGCGCACCGGCGCCGTCTTGGGCGGCCGGCATGATCCGAGTTTTAATTAGCATGGTCAAGCAATCGCGGCGGTCGATGGAGACCGTCTGAAATGACGCTGCCCGACTGCACCCTGGCGGTGCTGCGGCGGCGGCGAACGCTGCCCAATGGGCGCCGGGCCGCCGCTCTGGATGCACTGGTGGTGCTGACGGTGCCCGATGACGCTGCATTCCTGCGGCGCCTGCCCGAAGCGGCCCGCTGGCAGGCACTGCAGCGGCGCGATAAGCCCGGGCCGTTGAGCTCGCGCAGCACCACTCTGGCCAATGCACGTCAGACCGTTGCACAGCTGGCCTATGTCAAGGCCGGCGCCAGCAGCTTCGAGCGCCTGAGCCTGGCCGGCAAACTGCTGCGTGAACTCGCCGCGCGCAAACCCGGGCTGCTGGGATTGCTCGTCAACGGCGCGGCGCCCGACGCGGCGCTCTGGTATGAAGCATTGCTGACCGCGGCCTGGACCGAGAGCTTCGCATTGCCGGTGTACCGCAGCCGGCGCAGCAACGCGTGGCGCCTGAAGGCGATCGAACTCTATGCCGCCCCGGCGCTGGATGCCGATCGAATCGCCGCCAGCGCCCGCGCCGGCAACCTGGTACGGGCGCTGACGGCCATGCCACCCAATAAACTCGATGCCGGCGCCTACCGGCGAGCGCTGCTCGAGCTGTCTCGCCGCCATCGCCTGAGCCTCAGATGGTACTCGCAGGCACAACTGCAGCGGCTGGGTGCCGGCGCCTTCCTGGCCGTGGCGCGCGCCAACGCCACGCGCACCGCCGGCATCGCACACCTGCGCTGGCGCGGCCGGAAGACGGGCAGCCGGCAGCGTGGCCGCTCGCCCGACGTTGCGCTGGTAGGCAAGGGCATCCTGTTCGACACCGGCGGCATCAACCTCAAGACGCACCGCTCGATGCTCGACATGCACATCGACATGTCTGGCAGCGCCGTCGCCGTGGCCACGCTGGTCGCGCTGGCGGAGCTGCGGGCGCCGATGAATGTCGATGCGTGGCTCGCGATCAGCGAGAACAACATCGGCCCGAATGCCTACCGGCCGCAGGAAGTGGTGCGCGCCAGCAATGGCGTCACGATCCAGGTCATTCACAGCGACGCCGAAGGCCGCATGGTGCTGGCTGACACGCTGGCGCTGGCCGCACGCACGCGGCCGCGCCTGACCATCGATTTCGCCACCCTCACCGGCGCCTGTGTGCATGCGCTGACCGAGCGCTACAGCGGCGTCTTCACCAATCGCGCGCAGCTCGCCGGCGCGCTGGTTGCCGCCGGCGCCGCCAGCGGCGAGCGCGTATGGAATTTTCCGCTCGACGAGGACTTCGACAGTGACCTCGACAGTCCGGTGGCCGACATCATGCAGTGCAGCGTCGATGGCAAGGGCGATCACATCCTCGCGGCGCGATTCCTGAAACGCTTCATCGGCGACGATAACCCCTGGGTCCATGTCGACCTGTCGTCGGCCACGCGCCGCGGCGGCCTGGCGCACGTCGGCTCCGAGATCACCGGCTTCGGCGTGCGCTTCACGCTCGAGCTGCTGCTGGGGCAGAAGCTGCACCAGCGCGTGAAGACGTGACCGATCAGCTGCGGCTGCGCCGGCCCGACGACTGGCACCTGCATCTGCGCGATGGCGCCGCGCTGCGCGCGGTGCTGCCGTTCACTGCGCTGCGCTTTGCGCGCGCGATTGTGATGCCCAACCTTGCGCCGCCGATCACCACCACCGCGCTGGCGCTCGCCTACCGCGAACGCATCCTGGCGGCACTGCCCCCCGGCGCCAGCTTTCAACCGCTGATGACGCTGTACCTGACCGATCACACCAGCAGCGCCGAGATCGAGCGCGCCCATGCCAGCGGCGCGATCTTCGGCTGCAAGCTCTATCCGGCCGGCGCGACCACCCATGCCGAAGCCGGCGTCACCGACGTTGGACGCCTCGGGCCGGCGCTGGCGGCCATGACGGCGCTCGACCTGCCGTTGCTGGTGCACGGCGAGCTTACCGACGGGGAGGTCGACGTGTTCGAACGCGAGGCCCGGTTCATCGACCGCGTGCTGGCACCGCTCGCCGAGCGCTGGCCGGGGCTGCGCATCGTGTTCGAGCATGTGACCACGCGCGCCGCGGTCGAGTTCGTGCGCGCCGCACGGCGCGGGATCGCCGCGACGGTCACGCCGCAACACCTGCTGCACAACCGCAATGCCCTGTTCGCCGGTGGCCTGCACCCGCATCTGTACTGCCTGCCGGTGCTCAAGACCGAAGCCGACCGGCGTGCGCTGCTGGAAGCGCTTGCCTGCGGCGATGCACGCTTCTTCCTTGGCACCGACAGCGCCCCGCACGCGCGTGCCGCCAAGGAGTCCGCCTGCGGCTGCGCCGGCATCTTCTCGGCTCATGCCGGGATCGAGTTGTACGCCGAGATCTTCGAGGCCGAGGGCATTCTGCCGCGATTGCAGGGGTTTGCCTCCGAGTACGGCGCCGATTTCTACCGCCTGCCGCGCAACCAGGATGAAATCACGCTGCTGCGCGAGCCGTGGTCGCCGCCGGCCAGCTATCCATTCGGCGATGGTCAGCTGGTGCCGCTGCGCGCCGGCGAGGCCATCGCCTGGCGCCTGCTGGGTGCGCCGGCGTGAGCGACACGCCGCCGCCGGAAGTCGTCATCGTCGCCGCCGCCGCCGCGGCTGCCACGGTCGCAGCCCCACCCCTGATGGTGCGGCGCTTTCGGGGCTTCCTGCCGGTGGTGGTCGATGTCGAGACCGGCGGTTTTCAGCCTGGGACCGACGCGCTGTTACAAATCGCCGCGGTCCTGATCGCCATCGATCCGGCCGGCCGTCTGTATCGCGGCGAAACGCACTCCTATCATGTGCGCCCGTTCGAGAACTCGCGCCTCGATCCGGCCTCGCTGCTGGTCAACAGGATTGATCCGTGGCATCCGCTGCGTCCGGCGATCGATGAGAACGACGCGCTGCACCGGATCTTCCGTGCGGTGCGAGCGGCAATTCGCAGCCACGGCTGCCGGCGCGCCGTGCTGGTCGGCCACAACGCTGCCTTCGATCTCGCGTTCCTGAATGCCGCAGTAACGCGCACCGGCATCAAGCGCAATCCGTTCCATCCATTTTCGTGCTTCGATACCGCGACACTGGCGGGCGCAGCGCTCGGCCAGACGGTATTGGCTAAAGCCGTAACGGTCGCAGGCCTTGCCTGGGACAAGTCTTCGGCGCACTCGGCCACTTACGACGCCGAGCGCACCGCGGACCTGTTCTGCGTCATCTGCAACGAGCTCGCCGACAGCTACGCACGCGCCGAACAGCGGGCGCGCCAGCTGGGCTGGCAGGAACTTGCCGCATCGCCCCCGGATCCGGAGGATGAGCCCGGCCCGGACGGGCTAGCGTAGCGGTGCTGCGGTCAGCGCAAACTTTCGCGCCGGATGCCAGGCATGTAGAGTCATTGACGCGCATCGATCGAGGGGCAGGGGCACATGGATTTTGATCTGGGAGGAATCTCGCACCTGCCGACGATCGGGGTGCGGCGCCTGTACGAGACACCCCTGGTAGTTGCCACCAGGGATAGCCTGCTGGGCTACGGCTGCCTGGTGGACGACCCGCATGCCTATCCGATCGAGATCGTGCGCTGGCCGGCGCGCGGTTGGCGGCCGATCGACACGAATTCCGGCGATCAGGGCGGTGTCACGGAAGGTGTATTCGAATTCTGGTGGAAGGGCGAGACGCTGTATGCGCGCAATAATGCGGTGGGAGACAGCTACCTATTCGGTTGGAGCAACTGGCCGGAAGAGGCGACGACCAGCGGTGCCGCGACCCGGCGCAAGCGCGCCTTGATCTGGCGCGCCAATTATCATCCCGATGGCGGACAACTCGTCTATCCGATGCGCGGCCAGAGCTTCGTGGTGCCGCTGGCGCTGCCGGGTGATGACGTCACGCCGGAGCGCTTCGTCACGTTCTGGTGCGACGGTAGCCACGGCCCGTATATCCATCCGAACGTGTGGCATGGGGCGTTCGTACCGCTGCAGGACCATGCTGAGTTTCTGGATCGCCAGGGCCGCGTCCACGCGCGTGTTTCGGTGGATTTCGCCAGGGAGTTCGGCTGCTACCTGGCCGCTCCGCTGCGCCAGCCCGACGCCTGACGGCTTTGCGCGACCTCGCCGGCAAGCGCGCAGTTCAGGCCGGTACCGCCGCGACCACGCCCGCCTCCTGCAACAGCTGCTTGAGCTCCCCATTGCGATACATCTCGAGCGCGATATCGCAGCCGCCAATCAGCTCGCCCTTGACGTACAGCTGCGGGTAGGTCGGCCAGTTCGAGTGCCGCTTGAGCGCCTCGCGCAATTCCGGGTCGTCGAAGATATTGACGTAATGAAATTGGGCGCCGAGGTTGCGCAGCGCTGAGACCGCCTGGGCCGAAAAGCCGCACTGCGGAAAGTCGGGGTTGCCTTTCATGAACAGCACCACCGGCGCGGTCGCGAGTTCCTTGCGGATCCGATCGTTAACATCCATCTTAATTCACCTGCCATGACGTGTACGTTGAATTATGGGGGGCGCTGGCCTATTCTTCAAACCGCATTTTTGCTGCACCGGTCAAGCAGAACAACAACTTAAGCGAGGTCTACATGAATCCCCTCAATTCCGTGCGTGGCGCCATCCTCATCGGCGTCATCCTGGCCGTGATCATCGCCGTGGCCATTTCGCGAGGATTTGCAATTGCGGAACTGGGGCTGGCCGTCTGGATTCATATCCTTGCCGGGGTCATGTGGATCGGATTGCTGTACTACTTCAATGTCGTGCAGACGCCCGGGCTCGCTGCGGCGGCGGCCGACAAGGGCGGTCCGGGGGGCGCCGGTGTCAGCAAATACATCGCTCCACGCGCCCTGCTGTGGTTCCGCTGGTCGGCGGTGGTCACGTGGCTGACGGGCGTCTGGTATCTAATACGCGCCAACACCTTCCTCGATGCGATCACCCTGGGCCATTTGGGCCGGGATTGTTCCGCCGGCAATTGTTACGGCATGACCATCGGTATCGGCGCCTGGCTCGGCACCATCATGGCCTTCAATGTCTGGGTATTCATCTGGCCGAACCAGAAGAGGATTCTCGGCATCGTACCGGCCAGCGATGAGGAGAAGGCCAAAGCGCGCAAGACCGCGGCGCTGGCCTCCCGGATCAACTTCGTGCTGTCGATTCCGTTGCTGCTGTGCATGGGTGCCTCCAATCATCCGCTGCCGTTCTGAACCAGCTGCCCGCTGACCTGTCCGATCAGGTGTCGCGCGCACTGCGCGAGGACATCGGGTCGGGCGACGTCTCGGCCGACCTGATTCCCGCATCGGCACACGCGCACGCCCAGGTGCTGTGCCGCGAAGCGGCGGTGCTGTGCGGGGCGCCGTGGTTCGATGCAACCTTCCGCCAACTCGACCCGCTGATACGGATCGACTGGCGCTTCGCCGAAGGCGCGCCGGTGCCGGCCGATTCGATTCTGTGCGAGCTCACCGGCCCGGCACGCCCGCTACTGACCGGAGAGCGCACCGCGCTGAATTTCCTGCAGCTGCTGTCAGCGACCGCTACCGTCACGCAGCGTTTCGTCCAGGCGCTCGCGGGCACGCGCTGCCGCGTTCTCGATACGCGCAAGACCATTCCCGGCCTGCGCAGCGCGCAGAAATACGCGGTGCGCTGCGGCGGCGGCGAAAATCACCGCCTCGGCCTGCACGACATGGTGCTGATCAAGGAAAATCACATCGCGGCGGCCGGCTCAATCGCCGCGGCCATCAGCGCGGCGCGCAGCAACACGCCCGCGCTGGCGGTGGAAGTCGAGGTCGAGAACCTCGAGCAGCTACGCCAGGCACTGGATGCGGGCGCCGAGCGCGTGATGCTGGACAACTTCGACCACCCGACCATGCGCCGCGCCGTCGCCCTCAATCGCGCGCACCCGCGGCCGGCGCTGCTGGAGGTTTCAGGCGGCGTCACGCTCGAGTCACTCGCGGCCATCGCGGCGACCGGCGTCGATTACATTTCCGTCGGCTCCCTGACCAAGAACATCGATGCCATCGACCTGTCGATGCGCTTTGGCGGTTCGGTGCGCTGAAGGCCATGGAGCCGGTGAGCATCCACTTCCAGGCGCGACAGGCCGTCGCCAGTGCGCGATTCTCGCTATATTACAGTCCATATGACGCCTCTGACCGCAGCGTTGAATCGCGCCCGTGGTGCGCGACTGTACCTGCTGCTCGCGCTTGCCGTAGCGGCGCAAAGCGCGATCGCGGACCAGGACCCGTGCGCCGGATTTAGCTGGAACGTGGCGCGCGAGCGCGCGCTATTCGCCGCCGCGCCGCAATCGATCGCCGCCGGCCGTGAGCTGAGATCGTCGCCGCTGCTGGCGCCCGATCGGCTGTACGAATTGCAGCTTGGCGATCAGGGCCAGGTCACCATGCTGTTGGCGCCGGGCAAGAAGTCGGTTAGCGACGCCGCCTATGCCGGCCTGGCGCGCCTGCAGCTGCCGCAGGCGGGCAGCTACCGGATATCCATGGACCAGCCGGCCTGGATCGACGTGCTGGCCGACGGCAAGATGATCGGCTCGAGCGGCTTCCAGGGGCGCCCGGGATGCGTCGCGCCGCATAAGATCGTGCAGTTCGCGCTGCCGGCTGGCCCGCAACTGGTGCTGCAGTTCAGTGCTGCGGCCGCTGCAAGTCTGCGCGTCACGATCACCCACGTGGATTAAGGCGGGGCGCATGCCTAAGGCAAAACCGGCAGCGCTCGCTATTCACGGCGGTCTGTGGCTGGGTCGCAAGGGCAAGAAGTTTGTCGGCGAGAGCCGCATCGCGCTGCTGGAGAGTATCGATCGCACCGGCTCGATCACTGCGGCGGCGAAAGACGTCGGCCTGAGCTACAAGGCCGCCTGGGATGCGGTGGACGCGATGAACAATGTCGCCGACAAGCCGCTGCTGATCCGCGCCACCGGCGGTCAGCATGGCGGCGGCAGCTATCTCACCGAGCATGGTCATCGGCTGGTACGGCTGTATCGACTGCTGCAATCCGGCTATCAGCAGTTGCTGGATCAGATGCAGGCGCAGGTGCACGATTTCCACAAGCTCAACGAACTGATGAAGGCAATCACCATGAGAACCAGTGCACGCAACCAGTTTCGCGGCGTCGTCAAGGCGGTGCGCAGGGGCGCCGTCAACGCCGATGTGATTCTTGACCTGGGCGAGGGCCTGGAGATCTTCGCTAACATCACCAACGACGCGGTCGAGGATCTCGACCTGAAGCCGGGACGCGCCGCCGTGGCGCTGATCAAGGCGAGTTTCATCGTGCTGTCGCCGGACGCCAATATCCGTGTCAGCGCCCGCAATCAGCTGCGCGGCACCGTCACCGAGGTGCTCGCGGGCGGCGTCAACGCCGAGGTCAAGATCCAATTGCCCGGCCGGCGGCTGCTGACGGCGATCATCACCAACGAGGCGTTAAAGGAGCTGGGCCTGGCGCCGGGCGCCGACTGCAGCGCATTGATCAAATCCTCGCACGTGCTGATTGCCGTCAATGACTAGCCGCGCACCACGCGGCATGCCATGCATCGGACCAGGGTGGCGCGCGCTATGGCTGCTGCTCGCGGCATCGGTCGTTGCATCGGTCGCGCTACCGGCCGGTGCCGAGCAGCTCAATGTCGCGGTAGCGGCCAATTTCTTCGGCACGCTGCAGAAGCTGGCGCCGAAATTCGAGCGGGCGAGTGGCAACCAGCTGGTACTCAGTTCCGGCTCGTCCGGACAGTTCTATACGCAGATCCGCGAGGGCGCGCCGTTCGATGTGCTGTTGTCGGCCGACACCGATCGCCCCAGGCAGCTCGAAGCCGACGGCTTAGGCGTCGCCGGCAGCCGCTTCACCTATGCGACCGGCACGCTGGTGCTTTGGAGTCCTAAAGCCGGTGTCGTGGACCGCGACGGCAAGGTATTACGCAGCGGCAGTTATCGAATGATTGGCATCGCCGAGCCGCGCATCGCCCCGTACGGTGCAGCCGCGCAGCAGGTGCTCGCGGCACTGGGCCTGTGGGATAAGCTCAACCAGGACAAGAAGCTCGCCGTCGGCGAAAACATCAACCAGGCCTGGCAGTTCGCCGCCACCGGAAATGTCGACATGGCTTTTGTCGCGCTGTCGCAGCTCAGCAACGCCGATGGGATCGCCGGCTCGTACTGGCTGCCGCCGCAATCGATGTACGCGCCGCTGGATCAGGACGCCCTGATCCTGGCCAGCAGCAGCAAACGAGCGGCGGCCGAGGCGTTCCTGAATTGGCTGCGCAAGGATCCGGAGGCCATCGCCACCATCAAGGCAGCCGGTTACCATGTCAGGGAATGAGCGCGAGTTTCTATTCCCCTGACGACCTGGTCGCGCTGTGGATCTCGCTGAAGCTCGCGGCCATCACGGTGGTGTTACTGCTGCTGTTGTGCACACCGATGGCATGGTGGCTGGCGATGACGCGCTCGCGGCTGCGCGTGGTCGGCGAGGCCATGGCGGCCCTGCCGCTGGTGCTGCCGCCGACGGTGCTCGGCTTCTACCTGCTGCTGTTCCTCGGCCCGCACGGATGGGGCGGCAGGCTGATGCATGGACTCGGCATGCAGCCGCTGGCCTTCAGTTTCGGCGGGCTGGTGCTGGGCTCGATGCTGTACTCGATGCCGTTCGTCATACAGCCACTGCAGGGCGCGTTTCAGAGTGTCGGCGTGCGTGCACTCGAGGTCGCCGCGACGCTGCGCGCATCACCGCTCGATCGTTTCTTCACCGTCGCCGTGCCGCTAGCGCGGCGCGGATTCATCACCGGCTCGGTGCTGGCTTTCGCCCACACGCTGGGGGAATTCGGCGTGGTGCTGATGCTCGGCGGCAATATTCCCGGACGCACGCAGACCGCATCGATCGTCATCTTCAATCACGCAGAGGCGTTCGATTACGCCGCGGCACAACGCCTGTCGCTCACCCTGCTGATCGCCTGTTTCGCACTTCTGCTGATCGTCTACGCCGCCAATCGGCGCGTACCCGAAATCGCGGCCAGCGCGTGAGCCTCGTGTGAGCCTGGCGCTCGACATTTCCTGGTCACGCCCGGATTTCAGGCTGACGGTCGATTGCGAGTTTCCCGACAGTGGCATCACCGCGCTGTTCGGGCGCTCGGGGTCTGGCAAGACCACGCTGCTGCGATGCATCGCCGGACTCGAGCGTGCGCCGCGCGCCACGGTACGCTTCAACGCCGATGTCTGGCAGGACGATCACCACTTCTTACCCCCGCACCAGCGGCCGCTCGGCTATGTGTTCCAGGAATCGAGCCTGTTTTCGCACCTGGACGCGCGTGCCAACCTGGAGTACGGACTGCAGCGTGTGCCGGCCGCACGGCGTCGCATCGGTTTCGATCAGGCGGTGCAGTTCATGGGCCTGGAGAGCCTGCTCGCTCACCGCGCCGGCGAGTTATCGGCCGGTCAGCGCCAGCGCGTGGCGATCGCGCGCGCCCTGCTCACCAGCCCACAGTTACTGTTGATGGACGAACCGCTGTCGAATCTGGACCTGGCAAGCCGCGCCGAGATCCTGCCGCATCTGGAGCGCCTGCACGATGCGCTGTCGATTCCGATCGTCTACGTCAGTCACGAGATCGGCGAGGTGACGCGCATCGCCGATCACATCGCGCTGCTGGAAGGCGGCACTCTGCGGGCATTCGGCCCGATCCATGATCTGCTGACCCGACCCGACCTGCCGCTGGCCCATCTGGAGGAGGCCGGCAGCGTATTCGAGGGTGTCATCGCGCAGCACGACGCGCAATACCACCTGAGCTATGTCGGCATTGCCGCCGGCCGGCTCGCGATCTCGCTGCGCGACGCACCACTCGGCCAGCGTGTCCGGGTGCGCATCGATGCGCGCGATGTCAGCCTGGCGCTCAGACCGCCGGAGCAAACCAGCATCACCAACATCCTCCCGGGGCGCGTGATGGACATCAGCGATGACCGCGATCCGGCGCAGCGGCTGGTGCGCATCGACGTCGGCGGGCGGCCGCTGCTGGCACGCATTACGCTGCGCGCGGTGACCCAGCTGTCGATTGCGCCCGGCATCGCGCTGTACGCGCAGGTGAAGAGCGTGGCGCTGATGAATTAGCCGGCCGCGGCCTTTAGTAGGTCTTGTACGGCAGGAACTTGCCCGACATGAGGATGCGCACCCGATCGCCCTTCGGGTCAGCCTCGCGCTTCAGCTCCATCGTGAAATCGATCGCGCTCATGATGCCGTCGCCGAATTCCTCGTGAATCAATTCCTTGATCGTGGTGCCATAGACATTGACCAGTTCATAGAAGCGGTAGATCAGCGGATCGGTCGGCACGCAGGTGGGCAGCGATCCCTTGTAAGGCACGACCGTCAGCCACTTGCGCTCCTGCTCGCTCAGGCTGAACAGCTCCCCGATCACGGCCGCCTGCTCCGCGTTCAGTGTCATCTGGCCCAGGCAGGCCGCGGTGACCCATTCCTTGCTCAGACCGACCTTGGCCGCCACATCAGTCCACTTCACGCCCTGCCTTAGTTTGCTGACGAGGATCTTTTCAGTCACTTCCTCTCGACTCATGCCGTTCTCCTTGCCTGTCCGTCGACCTTATTCAGCGGCCGCCGCCGCCGTGGCGCGCGGCCGGCGCGTTAGCCACACCAGCGCCAGCGGCAGCAGTGTCAGCCAACCCGAGATCCAGAAATAATCCAGCGACGACATCAGGTAGGCCTGGTGCTCCAGTGCCTGGGACAGCACACCGATCGCCCGGCTACCGTCCACGCCCAGCGCCTGCAGGCCGCCGACCGCATCCTGCAGGTTCTGACCATAGGCGCTCGAACTCTCCGCCAATCGCGTCTGGTGCAACGCCTCGTGCCGATCCCAGAACGTAGTCGTAATCGAGGTGGCAAAGGCGCTGGAGATGATGCGCAGGAAGTTCGACACGCCCGAGGCCGATGGCATGCGCTCGGGCGCAAAGCCGTCGAGCAGGATGGAAATCATCGCGACGAAGAATGTTCCCATGCCGATGCCCATCACCAGCTGTGGCATCACGAACGCCGAAAAGCTCGCATCGGCGGTCAGCCCGGCGCGCATGAAATAGGAGATCGCGAACGCCAGGAAGCCGAGCGAGGCCATCCAGCGCGCATCGACCTTACCGATCAGGCGGCCGGCGAACGGCGACACCAGCACCGACACCACGCCGGCCGGCATCGCGACCAGGCCGGCCCAGGTCGCCGTGTAGCCCAGCTGGGTCTGCAGCCACAGCGGCAGCAGTACGATGTTGCCGAAGAACACCGCGTAACCCAGGCAATAGGACACCGTACCGAGGCTGAAATTACGGGACTTGAACAGCGACAGGTCAACGATCGGGTAGCGCGCCGTCAGCTCCCAGATCAGCCATGCGACAAAGCAGATCAGCGCCACGACGGTGAGCACCACGATCGGTGTTGACGAGAACCAGTCCAGGTCCTTGCCCTTGTCGAGCATGACCTGCAGCGCACCGACCCACACGATCAGCAGTCCCAGGCCCACGGTGTCGATCGGCAGCTGCCTGGTGCGCGTGTCACGCCGCTTCAGATAGTGCCAGCAGACCAATCCGGACAACACGCCGACCGGCACGTTGATATAGAAGATCCACGGCCAGCTCCAGTTATCGGAGATGTAGCCGCCGAGAACCGGACCGGTGACCGGGGCCGCCAGCGTCGTGATCGACCAGATGGCGAGCGCCGTACCTTTCTTCTCAGGCGGGAACAATGCCAGCAGCAGCGCCTGCGAGCCCGGAATCATCGGCCCGGATACCGCGCCCTGCAGCACCCGGAACACCACCAGCGACGACAGGCTCCAGGCCGCACCGCACAGAAACGATGCCGCCGTGAATGCCAGTACCGAGAGCACGAAGGTGCGCACCACGCCGTAGCGCATCATCAGCCATCCGGTGAGCGGCACCGATATGCCGTTGCTGACCGCGAACGAGGTGATGACCCAGGTACCCTGATCGGGTGCAACCCCGAGGTTGCCGGCGATGGTCGGGATGGCGACGTTCGCGATGCTGGTGTCGAGCACCTGCATGAACGTGCCGAGCGCCAGGGCAAATGCTACCAGTGCGAGGTGCGAGCCTCTCAGCGGCGCGCTGCCAGGCGGCGAGTTCACCGCACCGGCACAGCAGCGGCGCGTGCTATCGACGTCCGACTGCCATCGCGTCCCGCATTTAGCGCCACGATCCGGTCGATGCGCTCCTGCAGCTGCGGGTCATCGCCGGCACTTTCCTGGGTCGGTTGCGGCAGGTTGCGCACCTGGCTCGATACCACGGGACCTGTGGTGTCGTGCACATCCACTTTGACCGTCATCGACAAACCCACGCGCAGCGGGTGCGCCTTCAGCTCCTGCGGGTCGAGCGTGATGCGTACCGGTACGCGCTGCACGATCTTGATCCAGTTGCCGGAAGCGTTCTGCGGCGGCAGCAGCGCGAACGCGCTGCCGCTGCCGGCGGACAGCCCGGCGAGACGGCCGTGGAAATCCACGCCATTGCCGTACAGATCCGCGTGCAGCGTGACCGGCTGTCCCACCCGCATGGTGCGCAGCTGTACTTCCTTGAAATTGGCATCCACCCAGACGTCATCGAGTGGCACCAGGGCCATCAGCGGACTGCCCGCTGCCACGCGCTGACCGACCTGCACCGAGCGCTTGGCGATCACGCCCGAGACCGGTGCCCGCAGCTCGGTGCGGTGCAGCGCCAGCGCGACGTTGCGCACCGCGGCTTCGGCGTCCAGCACCTGCGGATGGGTTGCGATCGTGGTGCCCTGGGTCTGCGCTTCGGTCGCATTGAGCTGTTCGCGCGCGGCGTTGAGCGCGGCACGCGCCACCGCCAGCGCGTCACGCGAATGCGACAGCTCCTCGCCCGACACGGCGCCGTCGGCCAGCAGGCCCTGGCGGCGATCCAGATCGTCCTGAGCGCGCCCGAGGTCGGATACGCGCTGCGCAATTTGCGCCTGCAGCTGGTCGCGCTGCGCGAACAGGGCACGCACGTTGCGCACTGCCCGCGCCAGCTGTGCCTCGGCACTGCCGATCGCCACCTGCGCGTCCGCCGGATCGAGCACCGCCAGCACCTGGCCGCGCTCGACACTCTGCGTGTCGTCCACGTTCACGGCGATCACCGTGCCCGGCACCTCGCTGGTGATCTGCACCAGATCGCTACTGATATAGGCGTCATCGGTAGTCTGGTAATAGCGGCCCACCAGGTACAGGTGCGTCAGCCACACCAGCCCGCCGACGACTGTCACGACAGCGAGAATCAGCAACGCGCGGTTACGGGTGTGGTTGTTGGTCGCAGGGGGTTGGTCCATGTCGATTCTCGTTGCTGAAATGTTGCCTTGGCTCACAGCATCATCGGTGCATCATCGGGCGGCGATGCTCTGCACCGCCGCGGCATGGAAGCTGCCGCCCACGGCCAGCAGCAGCGACACCCGGGCCAGTGCCAGCGAGGCATCCAGATCAACCTGCTGACGGCGTTGGTCGAGCACTTCGGTCTCGGCGTTGAGTACCGTCAGGTAGCCGGCCAGCCCGGCACGGTAACGCTCCTCGGCCAGGCGGTAGGCTTCCTCGGCGGCGTTCAGCGACTCGCGCTGCTCGGCCAACTCCGCGCCCAGCGCATCGATCAGGCTGAGCTGGTCGGCAGCCTGGTGCACCGCGCGCACCACCGTGTCATCGTAGCTTGCCACTGCCTGGTCGAGGCCTGCTTCGCTGCCGCGATACGCCGCTCGCAGGCGGCCGCCATCGAACAGCGGCAGCGACAGACCCGGACCGGCCCCGTAGCCGAAGGATTTCGCGCCGATCAGGTCGGTCAGGCTGAACGAGGCGAAACCGGCCAGCGCGGTCAGCGTGATGTTCGGATAGAACGCCGCGCTGGCGGCGCGCTTCTGTGCGTCGGCGGCCTCGATGCGCGAGCGCGCCGCGATCACATCCGGACGGCGCGCCAGCAGGTTCACCGGCAGCTCGCTCGGCAGCGGCAGCACGGCGGTGAGATTCAACTGCGGGCGCGTGATCCCGGCGTAGGCATCCGCGCCGCGCCCAGCGAGCGCGGCCAGCTGGTGCACCGCCAGCGCCTGCGCCGACTGCGCCTGTGTCAGGGCGAGCCGCGCCTGCGGTAGCGCCCCTTCGGCTTCGCGCAGTTCCACGCGCGTATCGAGCCCGGCCTGCAGGCGCTTGCGCGCGATGTCCAGGATGTTCGCGCGCTGCCCTTCGGCACGCTCGGCGATGTCGGCCAGCGCATAGCTGCGAAACAGGTCGATATACGACTGCACCAGCGCACCGGCGAGCAATAAGCGTGCATCGTCGATGTCAAGACGGGCCGCCTCGGCCAGAGCCCGCGTCTGCGCCGCGGCGTCGGCATGCTCGCCCCATAGGTCCAGATCCCAGGACAGCACCGCACCCAGATCGCCCAGCCACACGCTCTGTCCGCCGGCGATCGCCTGCGGAAAGCCACTCGGGATCTTCAGCCGCGTTTCACCGCCGCGCAGCGACGCGCCGGGCAGCTGCGCAGCGCGGGCCGCCTGCGCCTGTGCCTCGGCCAGGCGCAGGCGCGCGGCGGCCTGCTCCAACCCCGGGTTATCGCTCAGTGCCTGGTCGACCAGCCGATCGAGCTGCAAGTCGCCAAACTCCTGCCACCAGGCTTGCGGTGCCGGCGTGACCGGGGCACCAACCAGCCCCGGCCTCAAGTCCTTGATGACGGCATGCTGCGCTTCGCCCCTGGGCGGCGTGGCACAGGCGAAAAGCAGCGCGGCCAGTCCCGCGATCAGCCATCGAAAACCTGCGCCGACCGGTTTCATGCGGCCTGCCCCGACTTGGCGCCGCTGGCGTCGACACTGGCGATCAGCTTGCTCAGCAGGCGGCTCAGCTCCGCCGCCTCGGCGCGCGAGAACTCGCGCAGCGCGAAATTAAGCTTGTCCACTACGCTGGGGACCAGCGACGCGACGGTCTCGGTACCGGCCTCGGTCAATCGCAGTTGAACCGCGCGCCGATCCTCGCGGCTGCGCTCGCGCTGCACCAGGCCGCGGGCCTCGAGCTGGTCGATGACCCGCGTCAGCGCGCCACTATCGTGTCGCAGTTGCAAGCACAGGTCAGCGGCATTGATCGCCAGCCCATCGCGCAGGTGCATCAGCACGACCCATTGGGTGGCGGTGATGTCGCTGCCGGCCACGGCCGCCTCCAACTGATCGACCATTAGCGCATGCGCCCGCTTGAGCAGATAGCCAACGCTGCTGCGCGCCTTAAAACCTTCCGTCCGGTAATGTTGCATTGCCACTTACTGCCTTCACAGTATCTGTCTAGGCAGATATATTGCCCATGGCCTGCCGCAGCTGTCAAGCCGACGCCGATTCAGGCGGGACCGGACCGACCGATCAAGACACCGACATCGTCGCAGGTCATCAGCCCGATCTCGTTGATGCCATCGAGCAGTGCAGCGAACTTGCGGATGCTGGCATAGCTGTCGACAATCTCGATGATCACTGGCAAATCCTCGGAGAACACCACATCGGTCGTATGCAGGCGGGTGGAGCGGCCATAGCCCTGCGTCCCGCGCACCACGGTCGCGCCGGCCAACTGAAGTTGACGCGCCTTGCGAAGGATGGCGAGGTAGAGCGGCTGATCCCCGTGGCGTTTGTCCTCACCGACATAGATACGTAATCGCGCGTTTTTACCGCTGGCATCCACCGCGTCCTCCTTGGGCTGCGCCTGTCGGGCCCTGCACCGATGACCGCCACGGGCTCACTTTTGCGGGTCATCCCCGGCAAGCAGCCGGTGAAAGGCCGCCATCACGGCCGGTTCGGGTCGCCGGATGGCGGGGATATTCTGATACTGCTCCCAGCCGCCACCGAGCGCGTGACACAGGTCGATGAACGCATCGGCGGCGCTCTGCTGGGCCGCCGTGTATTCATCCTCAAGGCTGTATTGCTGACGCTCGGCATCCACGACATTCAGGAAGTCGGTCAGTCCGCGGTCGTAGCGTTGCTGAGCCAGGCTGACTGCCCGCTCGCTCGCGACCATGGCATCGGCAAGCCGGTTCAGACGCCGCTGCTGCGCATCGTAGTGAGCGATCGCCGTGTCCGCATCCTGCACGGCGCCGATGACCGTCTTGCGGTAGGCGATCAGTCGCTCGTGCGCCTGCAGATCCGCGACACTGACCAGCGCATCCAGGGCGCCGAAATCCAGCACCGGCCAATACACCGCGGGCCCAAATGCCCAGATGTGGGTGCCGTGCGCACCAATGTCGGCCGATTGGGTGCCGAGGCCACCGTTCAGGACCAGGTGCGGAAACAGGTTGGCTGTGGCGACCCCGATGCGCGCGGTGGCAGCAGCCAATTGCCGCTCAGCCTCGCGGATGTCGGGTCGGCGCTGCAACAGATCGAGTGGCAGACCGGCTGCGACCGACTCGGGCAGACTGGACAGGCTGCCCGGCTGGGCCAATTCTGTTGCGAGCTCCTCCGGATACTGACCAAGCAGCACGGCGATCCGGTATTGGACCGCCGTGAGCTCGCTCTCCAGTACCGGCAGTTCGGATTGCAGGGTGCCCAGTTCGCGCATCGCCAACTGCAGGTCCAGTTCATTGGTCAATCCGCGATCGAAACGCGTCTGCTCCAGATCGCGCGATTGCTCCGCGCTCGCGATGTTGTTGCGGTTGATCGCCAGCCGCATCTGCAATCCGCGCATGTCCACATAATCGCGAGCCACGTCGGCGACCACGCCGAGCAGCACCGCATTGCGGATCGCGGCCGCTGCCGCGACATCATATCTTCCCGCCTCGATGGCGCGGCGGTAGCCGCCGGCCAGGTCGATCTCCCAGCTGGCGGTCAATCCTGCCACCTGCCTGATCTGATCGAGTGAGCCCTTGTTGTCACCGGCCCGAAGTGCAGGGGCGGCCCCGAGGCGCGTGATGTCGCTGCCGGTACCACGTCCGGTGGCCCCGCTGGCGGCGACCTCCGGCAGCGCTTTGCCCACCAGCACAGCCTGCTGGGTTCGAAGCTCCTGCAGCCGCGTCAGTGCAATCTCAATATCAGGGTTGGCCCTAATAGCCCGATCGATCAGCGAGTCGAGTTCCGGGTCATCGAGTGATTGCCACCAGCGGTTCAAGTCGACCACCGGCCGCGCGGCAGGCGCCGCCTGCCCGCCGGCCGCGGGTGCGGCGACAAATTCGCCGGGAATCGGCGTCTTGGGCTCATGGTAACTGGGACCCACGGCACAGCCCGACAGGCAGACGAACAGCATGCCAATGCCCAGCGACCTGGCTGCCTGCAGCATCAGTGCGCACTCATCGCTGCGTCTGGGGTGGGTAGTGCATCGTTACTGACCCGGACCTGCTCGCCGTCGAAGATCTGGTTGCTGATGTTGAGCACCAGCCGCTCGCCGTTCGATACGCCCGAGCTCAGTTCAACCTTATCGCCATCGTCGCGTCCTATCGTGACGGCCCGAAAGCGCACCGTAGCATTGCTATCCACCACGGCGACCCTGGGGCCCTGGGAGCTGAACAGCAACGCGGCGGCGGGGACCTGGCTCATGCCGCCGTTCTGAAGCTGGAAAGCGACCTGAACGTACAGCCCGGGCACCAGGCGCCGATCCGGATTGGGAACATCCACTTCCACGCGGAAGGTGCGCGCCTGCGGATCGATCGCATCGGAGGTTCTGGTGATGGTGCCGCTGATGGGCCGACCGGATAAGTCGTTGCTGGAGATGCTCGCCGGCACACCGACTTTCATCAGGTCGGCGGCGGCGCTCTGCGGAACGTCGACAAACACCCGGATCGGGTCATCCTGGGCAATTCGGTAGAGCGACGTGCTGCCGCTCGAACTGCCTGCGGTGACCAGGTTGCCGATGTCAACCCGGCGCTCGATGATGGTGCCGGCGTACGGCGCGGTAACGCGCTTGAATTGCTCGAACGCCGCAAAGCGGTCTACGTCCGCCTGATCCAGGCTCACTTGTGCACGCGCCGCCTCGAGCTGGGCAGCCGCGCTCGCGTCTCCGGCCTTCTTGTCTTCACGCTCCTGGTCGGATACGACGCCTCTGGGGGAATCGCGCCAGCGGGCGTACGTGCTGTTGGCAAACGCCGCGTCGGCCTGCCTGACCTTGACCTGCGCTTGCGCGACCTGCAGCTTGGCTTGCGCGGCGGCCAGCTCAGCATCCAGTTCCGGCGTGTCGATCGTCGCCAGCAGCTGGCCGGCCTTGACCCGGTCGCCGATATCGACATACCACTTGCCGACATAGCCGCTGACGCGCGCGTAAATGCTGCTCTCGTACCACGCCGAGCTTTCACCGGGCAGCGTCAGGGTCCCGGTGGCCGACGTATTGTGCACCACCACGACTTCCACCGCCGGCGCCGATGCCGCCGCGGCGCGCGTGTCACGCGCCAGGCCACGCTCGGCATGTGACTTGGTGAAATGCACGATCAGGAAGGCGAGCAGCAGAAGGATGGCGACGGCAACGGCGGCGCGCTGCAGCGAGCGTCCGGTATCAGTCGATTGCAAGGGGATCTCCTCGGTCCGATGCCGGGTGCGACTCGGACTGCCGCCGTCGCAGCAATCGATAGACGGTCGGCACAAACACCAGCGTCGCAAAGGTGGCGAACAGCAAACCGCCGATGACGGCGCGCGCCAGCGGAGCGTTTTGCTCGCCGCCCTCACCTATCCCCAGAGCCATCGGAACCATGCCCAGGATCATCGCCCCGGCGGTCATCAGCACCGGGCGCAAGCGGGTATAACCGGCGGTCGCGGCCGCGGTTGCCGCATCATCCCCCGCGGCCATCCTCTGGTTGGCGAAGGTCACCACCAGGATACTGTTGGCGGTGGTCAGGCCGATGCACATCAGAGTGCCCATTAGCGCCGGCACGCTCAGATGAGTGCCGCTCAGATACAGTATCCACATGGCGCCGCCGAGCGCGAACGGCACCGCCATCAACACAATCAACGGGTCGATCCAGCTCTGGAAGTTGATGACCAGGAACAGGTACACCAGTATCACCGCCAACGCCATGCCGGAAAACAGGCCGGCGTAGCTGTCCCGCATCGTTTCTACCTGACCGCTCAACACGACTGAAATTGCCTTCGAGGAATCCGGCCGATCAGCGGCGATGACCTTGTCGATGTCGGCCGCGGCCGAATACAGATCCCGACCCTGGACATCGGCATCGACGTCGAACACCGGTCGGATATTGAGCTGTGATAGCACCAGCGGCGCCGCGCTGCGGCCGAAACTTGCAACGTTCATCAGCATCGGACCCGGCTTGCCATTGCTGCCGGCAGTAAGCGGCATGGTCCACAGGTCGTGAGTGGAATCGATGTGGTAGGAGGGAAGCTGTACCACCAGCGGGTAGCTGACCTGATTGCGCGGATCGATCCAGAAATTCGGTGCGCTCTGGGCGCTGCTGTTGGTGGCAATCAGCACATCGTTGGCGGTGGAACGCTGCTGCAGACCCATCTGCGTGGCCAGCGATCGGTCAACATTTACGTTGAGCGTCGGCGCGTTGGGCACCTGGAACACATGCGAATCCACGATGCCGGGCACGCGTTGCAGGTCCTGCGCCAGCTTGCTGGCGAGCGCGTAGGCCTCATTGCCGTGCGGTCCTGATATGCGGATGTCGATCGGCGCCGGTTGGCCAAAATTCAATACCTGATCGACGATATCGGCGGGCTGGAAAAAGAACTGTAGCCCGGGAAAGCGCTGCGGCAACACGCGCCGAAGCCGCGCAGTAAGAGCCGCTGTCGGCGTATGTTTTTTCGTCAGCGACACCAGGATCTCACCGTCCATCGGTCCGACGGTCGCCGAGTCGCTCAACGCGATGTTCATGCCGCTGTACGGCAGTCCGATATTGTCGAGAATGGTGTCGACCTGACCGCTGCCGGCGATGGCGCGGATCGCGGCCTCGACTTGGGCGAAATCGGCCTGGGTCTCCTCCAGCCGGGTGCCCGGCGGTGCGCGCACGTGCAACCGCATCTGCCCGGCATCGACCTGCGGGAAGAAATCCCTGCCGAGGGCTGGAAACAGCAGCAGCGAGCACCCGATCAGCAGCGCGAAGAACAGCACGGTGCGTAGCGGCTCGGATATGGTCCAGGCGAGCACCTCGCGATAGACGTCGCGAAAGCGCTCGAATCCGCGGTTGAATCTCCGATGCACCGCCGCGATGGGATTTGTGCGCGCACGCCTCGCCGCGCCACCCGCCGCCACGGTGGAATCCTCCACGGCGACATGAGCGCGCATCAGGTACATGAACAGGACCGGCACCACCGTGAATGACAGCACCAGGCTCGCCAGCAGCGATATACACACCGACAGCGACAACGGCGAGAACAGGTACTTTGCCGTGCCCTGCAACAGGAATACCGGCACAAAGACGATGCAGATGCACAAGGTGGCCAGAAAGGTCGGGACCGCGACCTCGCTCGCACCGCTGACGATCGCCTCCGCCAGCGGCTCGCCCAGGCCGACATGGCGCTCGATGTTCTCGATCACGACGGTGCCGTTGTCAACCAATATGCCCACCGCAAGAGCAAAGCCGCCGAGCGTCATGGTGTTGAGCGTCTGGCCGCCGATATACATCACCAATACGGCGCTAACGATCGACAGCGGAATGGCCGCGAGGATGATCAAGGTCAGCCGCCAGTTACCCAGGAACAGCAGAATCATCAGCGCCGTGAGCGCCGCGGCCATCAACCCGCTCATCTTCACGCTCGACAGCGCGGCGTTGACGAAGATCGATTGATCGAAGATCGGCTTGATGGTAACGCCACTGGGCATCACTTTTTGTATGTCGGTCAGCGCTTCGCGGACACCGTCGATCACGGCGAGCGTCGACACGCCGCCGGTTTTGCGGATGGTGATCAGGGCACCGGGCGTGCCGTCGACCGCCACCGAATTGGTCTGCACCTGGAAGCCATCGTGCACGTGCGCGATGTCGCGCATGAAGACGGTCCTGCCCGCGACCTGCGCGACCGGGAAGGCATTGATGTTGTCGATGACGTCGGGGCTGTTGTTCATCGACAGTGCGTAGTCCTTAGTGCCGATCTTGACGTCGCCGGCCGGCAGAACGACATTCTGGCGTTGCAGCGCCTCACTGATATCGGAGGGCGACAGCCCGCGTGCCGCCAAGGCCTGCGCGTCCAGATCCGCCATGATCACCCGTGGCTTGCCGCCGTAGGGCTGCGGCACCTCCGCGCCGTGCACCACCGCCAGATCCGGTCGAATGATGTTCTGACCCAGATCGTTCAGCTTGGTGTCCGGCAGTGTCTTGCTCGATAGACTCAGCTGAATGATCGGCACGTCGGTGGCACCGTAGCGAAGCACCAGTGGCGGGGTAATGTTCGGTGGCATGTACTTGAGTACCACGAGCGCACTGCTTGCCAGTTGGGACACCGCACGACTCACGTCAGCGCCCTCGTGCAGGTAGACCTTCTCGACGCCGACGCCCTGGTAGCTGGTGGCTTCGATACGTGAGATGTCGTCTACCAGCGAGGCCATCTGCCGTTCATGCAGCGACAGAATTCGATTCTGAATATCCGTCGCGCTCATGCCGTTATAGGTCCAGACCACGCTGACGACTGGAATGTTGATCTCCGGAAAGATGTCGACCGGCATGCGAAGGCCGGCACCGATGCCCAGCAGGCAGATGAGAATCAGCATCGCCGCTACCGTGTAGGGATGCTGCAGCACGAATCGGACCAGCGACACTTGATCAATCCCTCAAGCCGAGGGTCCGGGTCGCCGCAGCTGGTCTGCACGGCGCAGCGGCGTGTACCGGCCGCGCGGGCCGGAGCGCGGGCCAGATGCTGAAACAGCGGCGAATCATTCGCGCTCCGGGCCTCTCGGCTGCTGCGCCTCGCGCACGCAATAGCCGACGCCACGCACGGTATGGATCAGCTTGACCTCAAAGGGATCATCCACTTTGCGTCGCAGGTGGCGCACATACACGTCAACTATGTTGGTGACGCCCTCGAAACTCTGGTCCCAGACGTGCTCGAGAATCATCGAGCGAGTGAATACACGACTGGGGGAGGACAGCAGGTATTCCAGCAGTGCGTACTCCTTGCCGGTCAGCTCGATGTTCTGGCCGTCGCGCCGGACCTGGCGGGTCAGCCGGTTAACCTCCAGGTTCGATACCAGTATCACGTCGGTTCGTTCCACCGGAGTGCGACGCAGCAGTGACTTGACCCGCACCACCAGCTCCGCGAAGTCGAACGGTTTGGTCAGGTAATCATCCGCGCCGGCCTCGAAGTGCTTCACCTTGTCCTCGGTCGCGTCACGGGCGGTGAGTACCAGGACCGGAAGGGTCGGGTTTGAGCGCCGCACCGTGCGCAGCAGTTCGGTGCCGCTGATCAGCGGCAGCATCAGGTCGAGAATCAGCAGATCGTACTGATATGAATCGATCTGCGCGCCGGCCTCGCGCCCGTCCGCCGCAAGGTCGACCGCGAAGCCCTCCGCTCGAAGGCCGCGGGCGACAAAATTCGCCAGCTTGCAGTCGTCTTCAGCAATGAGAAGTCGCATGCCACTGGATTTAATACGAGCCAGATTAGAACTGCGTTAGTCAGGCATTAAAAACCTCTCATGTTGCCGCCCCCCAAACCGGTCGACCGGCACCGACAGGTTGCCGGCGCCGCCGATCGGCCGCGCGGAAAGATCCACCGCCCCGGCTAGCCTTCCGGCCGCAGCTGCGGGAACAGCAGCACATCGCGGATCGACGCCGAGTCGGTGAAGAACATCACCAGCCGGTCGACTCCCAGCCCCAGTCCGGCGGTCGGCGGCATCCCATATTCGAGCGCGCGGATGTAGTCGGCGTCGTAGTGCATCGCCTCGTCGTCACCCGACTCCTTGCGCGCCACCTGGGCGCGAAAGCGCTCCGCCTGGTCCTCCGGATCGTTCAGCTCAGAGAAACCGTTGGCGAGCTCGCGGCCGGCGAGGAACAACTCGAATCGATCGGTCAGGAACGGGTCGGCATCGTTGGTGCGCGACAGCGGTGATACCTCGGTCGGATACGCATGCACGAATGTCGGATCGAACAGCGTGTGCTCGGCGGTCTTCTCGAATATCTCGATCTGCAGCTTGCCGGCGCCGTCGCTCTCCCGGTAGGCGATTCCGAGGCGCTCACAGGCGGCGCGCAGGTACGGCACATCGCGCAGATGCGCGCGCTCGAGCACCGGGTTGTGGTCCAGGATCGCCTGCTCCACCGTGACGCGCCGGAACGGCTTGGCCAGATCGTATTCGCGTCCCTGGTAGCTCACGCGTCGCGATCCGAGCAGCGAATCGGCCAGCCCATGCAGCAGCCGTTCGATCAGTTCCATCAGCTCGTTATAGTCGGTATAGGCCCAGTACAGCTCGAGCATCGTGAACTCGGGATTGTGCTGCGTCGACAGGCCTTCATTACGAAAATTGCGGTTGATTTCATACACCCGCTCCAGGCCGCCGACGATCAGGCGCTTCAGGTACAGTTCCGGCGCGATGCGCAGGTACATATCCAGGTCGAGCGCATTGTGGTGCGTCTTGAACGGCCGCGCGGCCGCGCCGCCCGGGATCGGCTGCATCATCGGCGTCTCGACCTCCATGAAATCGAGCGCGTCGAGGTAGTCGCGCAGGTAACGCATCAGGCGCGTGCGGGTGCGAAACACCTCGCGGCTGGCCTGGTTCATCACCAGGTCCACGTATCGCAGGCGATAGCGCAGCTCGGTATCGGCCAGTCCGTGCCACTTATCCGGCAGCGGTCGCAGCGATTTGGCCAGCAGCCGCAGCCGTTCGACCCGCACTGACAGCTCGCCGGTACGGGTGCGGAACAGTGAGCCTTCCGCGCCCAGAAAATCCCCGACATCGTAGCCCTTAAATTCCTCGTAAGCCGCGCCGAGCGTGCTCTCCTGCAGGAACAGCTGGATCTGGCCGCTGCGGTCGGCGATCTTGGCAAAGCTCGCCTTGCCCATGACGCGCTTGAACATCATGCGTCCGCCGACGCGCACCTGTACCGGGTACGTCTCGAGCCAGGCGGCGTCACGATCGGTGTAGGTCGTGAGCAACTGCGCGGCCAGCGCGTCGCGGCGAAAATCGTTCGGAAATGCCACCGCGCGCTCGCGCCAGGCGGCAAGCTTCGCGCGCCGCTCGGCGATCAGGCGATTCTCATCGTCGCCCGCATCATCAGCCACGCGCGCACCCCCAAAGTACAGTGTGGACCGGCAGCACGTGGCCGATACGATCGTGTTTGGTCATAGTCCCGCCTTCAGGCTCGCTTCCAGAAACTGGTCGAGATCGCCGTCGAGCACGGCGGTGGTATTGCCGACCTCGACCCCGGTGCGCAGATCCTTGATGCGCGATTGATCGAGCACGTAGGAGCGTATCTGGTGGCCCCAGCTGACATCGGACTTGGAGTCCTCCAGCACCTTGGCGGCGGCGTTGCGCTTGTTGACTTCAAGCTCATACATCTTGGCCTTGAGCATCTTCATCGCGGTGGCGCGATTCTTGTGCTGGCTGCGCTCATTCTGGCAGGCCACCACGATGCCGGTCGGCAGGTGCGTGATGCGCACCGCCGATTCAGTCTTGTTGACGTGCTGGCCGCCGGCGCCGCTGGAGCGATACACGTCCATTCTCAGGTCCGCCGGATTGATCTCGATATCGATGTCCTCGTCCACCTCCGGCGACACGAACACCGAGGCGAACGAGGTGTGTCGCCGGTTGCCGGAATCAAACGGCGATTTGCGCACCAGCCGGTGCACGCCGGTCTCGGTCCGCAGCCAGCCGTAGGCATATTCTCCCTGCACCGACAGCGTCGCGCTCTTCACGCCCGCGACTTCACCGGGACTGGAATCGATGAGCTCGCACACGAAGCCATGCGCGGCGCCCCAGCGCAGGTACATCCGCAACAGCATCTGTGCCCAGTCCTGCGCCTCGGTGCCGCCGGCGCCGGCCTGGATATCCAGAAAGGCGCTGTGCGCGTCCATCTCGCCGCGGAACATGCGTTTGAACTCGAGCTTTCGCACGCCGGCCTCGAGCTGCCCGGCATCGCGCTCGATGTCGCGCGCGGTGGACTCGTCGCTTTCGCTCTCGGCCAGCTCCAGCAGCTGCGCGGCATCACTGACGGCACTGCTGGTACGGTCGATTTCACCCAGTTCGCTCACCAGCCGCGCACGCTCGCGCCCGAGCTCCTGGGCACGCTCGGGTAAGCCCCAGACCTGCGGGTCCTCCAGCTCGCGGCTGACTTCTTCTAGGCGCTCTTTCTTGCGGTCGTACTCAAAGAAACCCCCTCAAGGAGACGGCGCGTTCCTCGAGATCTTTGAGCGTACGTTTGAGCTGGCTGACTTCCATCGTTCGATTCTAGCAGGCTGGCACGCCGATTATGCGGGCAGCAGGTGCTCGATGACGAACTGCAGCCGCCGCTCGCCCATGTATTCGTTGCTGTCAAGGCGGTAGACCAGCCGCACCGGACCGGCGGGCAGCGCTACGCTCTGCTCGACGCCGTCGGAGTAATTGAACGCGATCGCATCGAACTGTCCACGCCCTTCCGGTGCGCACAGGCCGAGCTTGAGGTGGCGCTCGCCCACCAGGCGCGCGGATTGGATCCGGAACACACCGTCGAACAGCGGCTCGGGAAAGCCCGGTCCCCAGGGACCGCCGGCGCGCAATGCCGCCGCCAGCGGCAGGGCCAGCTCTTCCATTGCCAGTTCGCCGTCGGTTTCGATCACATCCGGAGAACCCAGCCGGGCCAGTGCGCGGCTGCACTCGGCGTCGAAGGCACTGGCGAACTGATCGAGCCGCACCGACTCGAGCGTCACGCCGGCGGCCATCGCATGGCCACCGAACTTCTGGATCAGCTGCGGATCGCGCACCGCGATCGAATCGAGCAGGTCGCGCACATGGATGCCGGGAATCGAGCGCGCCGATCCTCGCAGCGTCGCGGCGTCGATTCTGGCAAACGCAATCACCGGGCGGCGCAATCGCTCCTTGATCCGGCTGGCGACCAACCCGACCACGCCCTGGTGCCAGGCGGCATCGAACAGACACACCCCGGCGCGCGTGACGCCACTGCCCGGATCGCGCAGCACCCGGATCGCGGACAGCGCTTCCAGCTGCATCCTGGCTTCTATCTGGCGGCGTTCGGTGTTGAGTGCATCGAGTTCCTGGGCAGCGGCGCGGGCCTCTGCCAGCTCATCGCTCAGCAGGCAGCGGATCCCGATCGACATGTCGGTCAGCCGGCCGGCGGCGTTGAGCCGTGGCGCCACCGCGAAACCCAGGTCCGACGCAACCAGCGTCGCAGCGCTGCGGCGTGCCACTTCCAGCAGCGCCGTGATGCCGGGCACGCAGCGTCCGGCGCGAATGCGCGCCAGTCCCTGCGACACCAGGATGCGATTGTTGGCATCGAACGGCACCACATCGGCTATGGTTCCCAGCGCCACCAGATCCAGCAGCTCGGCAGCCATCAGCGCATCCGCCGGCAGCAGGCCGGTGGCGGCCAGCCGCCGCCGCGTTGCTGCGATGACATAGAAGGCCACGCCGACGCCGGCCAGCGCCCGGCTGCCGAAGGTGCTGCCCGGCACGTTCGGATTGACGATCACGTTGGCACGCGGCAGCTCATGGCCCGGCAGGTGATGGTCGGTGACCAGGACATCGATACCGGCGGCGCGTGCCGCCGCCACACCGGCATTGCTGGATATGCCGTTGTCCACCGTCACGATAAGGGCCGGGCGTTGCAATGCCGCCAGCGCGACGATCTCGGGCGTCAGGCCGTAGCCGTACTCGAAACGGTTCGGCACCAGGAAGTCCACGGCCGCAAAGCCCCAGCTGCGCAGCGCACGCACGAACAACGCGGTACTGGTAGCGCCGTCGGCATCGAAGTCGCCGATGATCAGCACCAACCCGCCGCCCTGACGGTGCCGGCACAGCAGCTCCGCGGCCGCCTCGACCTGCCCTAAGGTTCCGACCGCGAGCAGCTGCTGCATCGACAGCGCGAGATCCTGCGAACTGCGCACGCCGCGCGCCGCATACACGCGTTGCAACACCGGATGCATCTGCGGGTCGAGCAGCGGTGCGGGCAGCGACGGCGGGCGACGCACGATTGTGAGAGTCACCTGAGCGTCTCCCACCATGGCACGGGTGCGCGCCAGAACCGTGCCAGCTGCAGCCAGGAGAGGCCATAGGTGCGCCGCCCGACCACCAGGCGCAGCAACACGCGTCGCCGGCGCAGGGCCCGCAACGCACCGGGCAACCAGCGCTGCTCGAATTGCAGCAGCGCGGCGCTCAATCCTTGCGGCTGCAGCAGCGAATACAGAAAGATGGCATCGGCGTCCGCAGCGATCGGTGCGCTGTCGAAGGACCCGGGCAACGATCGCGCCTCCCCGCCTTGCAGCCGCCACAGCGCCTCGGCATAGGTGTCGCGCCCATACAGGCACGGCGGCTGCGCGCGCGCGCGCGCGGGCGGTGGCAAGCTGGCAGTCGCCTCGCCACCCCAAAGCCAGAGTGTAGTCACCGGCAGTTCACCGCGGCTGTGGCGCTCGAGATTGAGCGGATGCTCATATAGCCACATCTCCATCTCCGCGCCCAGCCCTCGCAGTGTCGCCGCGCCGTCACCGCGCGGCAATCCAGCGGAAGGATCGCTGCCGGCAAAGCGCGCCGGATCGGCGCCGCTGGCCGCCAGCGTCGGACCCGACAGCAGCAGCTCGCGCTGACCGATCGAGCGCAGCGCCCACGGCGAGCCGGCGAACACGCGGCCGAAATCCGCCACCAGCGTGTCCTGCTCCCGCAGATCGAGCCGCAGCAGCCCCGCCGGATGCAGATAAACGGTGTCGATGCCGGCAAAGTAATGAACCGGGCTCGCGAGCCACACCTGGCCGCCAGCCTGCCCGATCCCCGGCCACGCATCCCAGGCCGTGGCTACGGTGCCGGCCACGGTGCCGGCCACGGACGCAGCCGGCGCCGACGCAGGCGCTGGCTCGCCCGCGAAGCGGCAGGCCAGCCAGCCGCGCCAGTCCGAGTCCAGAGGCGCTGCGCGCGACCGCGCGAGGATTGTCTCCAGCAGAGGCAGGCGCGGCAAACCGGCACGGTCATCGACACCCTGGGCGCCCGCATCTGCGGTCGAAAAAAAATCCGTGAGGATAAAGACCAGTTCGGCCACGATGTCGTATCGTACCGGTCATGCGGCTCTCACTCGACACCGATCCGCGCATCAACCTCGTGCGCCGTTACGATGCCGGGGTGATCGTCATCGGCGAGCAGCGCATCACCCGCCCCTGTATCGTCACGCCGCAGCAGCTGCTGCTCGATTGGGAGGCGAGCTCGATCGATGAGCTGTCCGAAGCACAGCTCGAACCGCTGTGGGCGCTGCGCGCCGACATCGCGCTACTGGGTGCGGGAGAGCGGCAGGAATTTCCGCCCGCCGCGATCCGCGCCGCCTTTCGCACCCGCGGGATTGCCCTGGAATGCATGGGTCTTGGCGCCGCGTGTCGGACTTACAACATTCTGGCTGGCGAAGCACGCAACGTGCTCGCGGGGTTGTTCCCGTAGTAAAGAAAGGAAAGGTGCGGCTGGAAGCGCACCCGAAGAAGACACAGGGAGAGAAAGATCGTCCAACTGCCCCCAACTACTCGAAGCTGACTGAATCGAGCAATTGTTCCCGCTTCACGGACCTGTTGTTCTCGTTATAGAAACTGATTTTTTTTGTTGCTCTTCAACGTGGTCTTCCCCTGTTCATCCCTGTGTCTTCTTCGTGTACGCCTCCCGGTGTAAGTCCAGCTGTCGTGTAAGACAGACAGTGCAAAGATAGTAAGCCGGTCCGACACGGATTTACAAGCGTCTGAATTTTAGACCTTTATAATCTTATAGTTATACGCGTTTTTTAAGGTCGATAATTTAATGTAATTCCTAGACTCGCAGCACCGCTCGCTAGCCGGTGCCACCCAGCAGCGGCACGAACGCGACGGCTCCGAGCATGCGCCGCTCGATGCCCTGCTCGCGCCGCGTCAGCCGCACCAGCTGCTGCTCACCCTCCGGCCCGACCGGCACGATCAGGCGGCCGCCGATCGCCAGTTGCCCGATCAGGACATCCGGAATACTCAGCGGCGCCGCCGCGATCAGGATGCCGTCGAACGGCGACTGTGTCTTCCAGCCCTGCGTGCCATCGCCGTGGCGAAAGCGCGTATTGCGAATCTGCAGATCCTTGAGGCGCTCGCGTGCGCGCTTCAGCAGCGCTTCGATGCGCTCGATCGAATACACCCGCCCCACCAGCGGCGCCAGTATCGCGGTCTGGTAGCCGCAGCCGGTGCCGACCTCCAGCACCTTCGCCAGCGGACCGCCTTCGAGCAGCGCCTCGGTCATACGGGCGACGATGTAGGGCTGCGATATCGTCTGCCCGAAGCCGATCGGCAGCGCCGTGTCCTCATAGGCGCGACTGGCCAGCGCCTCATCGACAAAGATATGCCTGGGCACATTGCGGATACGATCCAGCACCGCCGGATTGGTGATGCCGTGCTCGCGCAAGCGCTGCACCAGGCGGTCGCGCGTGCGCGCCGAGGTCATGCCGATGCCGGCAAAGCGCGGGTCGTTCATTGCCTCCGGCTCATAGGGTTTCCAGCCAGCGGCCGATGCTCGGCAGTGCGGCGTGGCGCGTCAGGTCGATCGACAGCGGGGTTACCGACACCAGGCCGTTCTCCACCGCCAGGAAATCAGTGCCGGCGCCGGCATCCGCGCCGGCGCCGGCCGGACCGATCCAATACACCGGCTGGCCTCTGGGGTTCTTCGCCGGGATGACGGCGTCGGAGCGGTGACGGAATCCGAGTCGGGTGCTGGCGAAGCCTGCCAGCTGCGCGTGGGGCCGGTCGGGCACGTTGACGTTGAGGATCATTGCCGCATCGAACGGCCGCTGCATCAGACCGGCGACCAGCTGCTGCGCCACGCGCGCCGCGGTGTCGAAATGCCGTCCGCCGCCCGGTACGGTGCACAGCGAGATCGCGATGGTCGGCAGTCCCAGAAAGCGACCCTCGATCGCGGCGGCCACCGTGCCCGAATACAGCACGTCGTCGCCCAGATTGGCGCCGTCGTTGATGCCGGAGGCCACCATGTCGAATTCGAATTCGAACACGCCGGAGATCGCCAGATGCACGCAGTCGGTCGGCGTGCCGGCCACGTAGTAGATTCCGGGCTCGGATTCAAATAGCCGCAGTGGTACGTCGAGCGTCAGGGAATTTCCGGCACCGCTGCGATTGCGGTCCGGGGCGACTACGGTGACCTCGCCCAGCGATGCCATGGCGGCGCGCAGCTGGGCAATTCCCTCGGCACGATAACCGTCATCATTACTGACGAGTATTTTCACGGAAGATTATTTTCAGGGACCAAGGGCGGCCAATCCCATAAGCGGCACAATGGGCACGCGGCGCGCCAATATACTTCAATGCCCGCGTCGGTAGGAGCGAGCTGCGATGGGCGAGAAAGACGACGAGCGCGAGGAGGAGGACGGCGAGCTGTTCCGGCGCGCGATGCGCGACGTGCAACCGCTCAAGCGCGCGCCGCGCGTGCCGCCCGCGCGCCGCAGTCCCCGACCGCGGGCAAAATTTGCGCGCGCCGAGCGCGACGCGGTGCTGCAGGAGAGCCTCGGCGGCGGCCTCGATCTGCACGACGTACAGCCCGGGGACGAACTGCTGTTTCGCCGTGTCGGCGTACCGCAGACCGTGCTGCGCGGCTTGCGCCGCGGGCTGTATCGCATCGAGTCCGAGATCGACCTGCACGGCCTGACCGTCACTCAGGCCGCCGCGCATCTGCACGGCTTCCTGCGGGCGGCGCGCGAGAGAGAGATCCGATGCGTGCGCGTCATTCACGGCAAGGGACTGCGCTCCGGTACGCGCGGACCGGTGCTGAAGAATGCGGTCAATGTGCTGCTGCGACGCTCGGATGCGGTGCTGGCGTTTGCCTCCGCGCGGCCGGTCGCCGGCGGCACTGGTGCGACCCTGGTACTGCTGGCCCGCCTCTGAGCCGCCGCGCCCGCTAGCGCGCGGCTCAACGCCCATCGATCAGGACCGTGGCCATGGCCGTCAGGCCTTCGCTGCGACCGACGAAGCCCAGGTGTTCGGTGGTCGTGGCTTTGATGTTGACGCATGCCGGCGGCAGTCCCAGCAGCCTTGCCACATTGCCGCGGATCGATTCGCGCCAGGGCCCGATCTTCGGTGCTTCGGCCAGCAGTGTCAGGTCGGCGTTTATCACGCGCTGACCGGCCTGCTCGAGCAGTTGCAGCGTCGCGCTCACGAAGCGGGCGCTGTCGGCGCCCTTCCACCGTGGGTCGCTATCCGGAAAATGCTGACCGATGTCGCCCAGCCCGGCGGCCCCCAGCAGCGCATCCACCAGCGCGTGCAGCAGTACATCGCCGTCGGAATGCGCGACGATGCCGCGGCTGTGCGCGATGCGCACGCCGCCGAGCATGATGCAATCGCCGGGACCGAAGGCGTGCACGTCGATCCCGGAGCCGACCCTCACTGGATCACCCTCTGCCGCAGGATCGCTTCCAGCAGCGGCAGATCGGTGGCGGCGGTGATCTTGATGTTGCTGTCCTGCGCCTGGACCAGCAGCGCCGCATGGCCGGCCCATTCCATCGCCTGCGCCTCGTCGGTGGGCGTACGGCCCGCGGCCAATGCGGCTTCGAGCGCGATTCGCAGCGGCGCGTAACGAAACATCTGCGGCGTCTGTGCCAGCCACAGCGACTCGCGCGGCACGGTGGCCTCGCAACGCCGCACGCCGATCTCAGTGCCGGCCTGACCTGCGCGCTTGACGGTGTCGGCCACCGGCGCCGCCAGCAGCGCACCGACCGGGTCGGCGGCGCCGTGGCGCAGCAGTCGCTGCAGATCGGCCGCGCTCAACGCCGGCCGCACCGCATCGTGTACCAGCACCCAGTCATCGGCCGCGGCACGCGCTTCGAGCGAGCGCAGGCCGTTGCACACCGAATGAGCGCGCTCGGCACCGCCGTCGGTCACGGTGATGCGCAACGGCAGGCCGGCGGCCAGTGCCCGGCGCTGCGGATCGTCGCTGGCCAGCAGCAGACTGCCACCGTGGCATTGCGGGTCATCGATGAACAGCTGCAGCGCGGTCTCGAGCACCGTGCGATCCCCCAGCATTGCGTATTGCTTCGCACTGCCAAAGCGGCGTCCAACCCCTGCGGCCGGCATCACGATCCAATAGCGCATCTAACCACGATCTTCAGCTGCCCGCTGCGCTCCTAGCGCGCCGCGGCCGTGCGCTGCTGCGGGTTCTGCGCGGCCGGCGCCGGCGGAATCGGGGCTGCGGCCTGGCCGGCGCTCTTCTGGGGTACTACCTGGTAGAAGGATTCGTTGCCGGCGATCATCCCCAGGTCGCTGCGCGCGCGCTCCTCGAGCGCGCTATAGCCCTGCTTCAGGTCACGCACCTCGGCGGCGAGCTGTCGGTTGCGTTCCGCTACGCGCGCATTGTCGGCCTGCCGCACCGCCACCGCGGACTGCAGGCGCAGCACTTCCGGCACGCCGTCGTTCGACAGCCAGAGCCGATACTGCAACAGCAGCAGTGCGGCAAACAGGGCGACGGCGAGCCACTTCATGGCGGGGCTAGGGTAACACCGTTCAAACAGCAGCCGGGCTCAAATCTTGACCGGAAACGCGTCGCGACCGGCATAGCGTGGCGCCCCGCCGAGGGCTTCCTCGATGCGCAACAACTGGTTGTACTTGGCGACGCGATCCGAGCGTGACATCGAGCCGGTCTTGATCTGTGTTGCCGCGGTCGCCACCGCAATATCGGCGATGGTGCAGTCCTCGGTCTCGCCCGAGCGATGCGAGATGATGGAGGCGTAGTGCGCCTGCTCGGCCATGTTGATGGCGGCGAGCGTCTCGGTGAGCGTCCCGATCTGGTTCGGCTTGATCAGGATGGCGTTGGCCACGCCGCGCGATATGCCCTCGGCCAGGATCTTGGTATTGGTGACGAACACGTCGTCCCCGACCAGCTGGATCTTGCGCCCGAGCGCCGCGGTCAGCAGCGACCAGCCACTCCAGTCGGCCTCGCTCATGCCGTCCTCGACCGTGATGATCGGGTACTTCGCCACCAGATCCGCCAGGTAGCGGGTGAATTCGGCCGCACTGAAATTGCGATGCTCGGATTCGAGCTGGTACTTGCCGTCGCGGAAGAACTCGGAGCTGGCCACATCCAGTCCCAGGTAGACGTCGCGACCGGCCTTGTAGCCCGCCTTCTCGATCGCCTCGAGAATGATCTGCAGCGCGGCTTCGTTCGACGGCAGATCGGGCGCAAAGCCGCCCTCGTCTCCCACCGACGTGGCCAGGCCCTTGCCGTGCAGGATCTTCTTCAGCGTATGGAAGATCTCCGATCCATAGCGAAGCGCCTCGCGCAGCGACGGCGCGCCGACCGGCAGGATCATGAATTCCTGGATATCGAGCGTGTTATCGGCGTGCGCGCCGCCGTTGATGATGTTCATCATCGGCACCGGCATCACCGGCTCGCGGCTGCCACCCGGCAGGCTGCCGCCCGGCAGGCTGCCGCCCAGCAGCTTGAACAGCGGCTGCCCGGCATCAACCGCCGCGGCATGCGCGTTGGCGAGCGACACCGACAGCAGCGCGTTGGCGCCCAGCCGCGACTTGGTGTCGCTGCCATCGAGTTCGATCATGCGCGCGTCGAGGCCAGCCTGGTCGGCGGCCTCGCGGCCGATGAGCGCTTCGCGCAGCAGCGTGTTGACGTTGTCCACTGCCTTGGTGACGCCCTTGCCGAGGTAGCGCTTCGGATCGCCATCGCGCAGTTCCACCGCCTCGCGCGTGCCGGTCGATGCGCCCGAGGGCACCGCGGCGCGTCCGAGCGCGCCCGACAGCAGCCTCACTTCGGCTTCGATGGTCGGATTGCCGCGTGAATCGATGATTTCACGCGCGTGGACACCGGCGATTCGACTCATAGCAGCGACTCCTCGAACGGGCGTGATTTACTGATCGCATCGAGCTGCTGCAATGTGCCAAGCAGCGAGCCCATGCGCGCCAGCGGCCAGGCATTCGGGCCATCCGACAGCGCACTCTCGGGCCGCGGATGTGTCTCCATGAAGATACCGGCGATCCCCGCGGCGACGGCCGAGCGCGCCAGTACCGGCACGAACTCGCGCTCGCCTCCGGAGGAGCTGCCCTGCGCTCCGGGCAGCTGCACCGAATGCGTCGCATCGAACACCACCGGGCAGCCGGTGGCACGCATGGCCGACAGCGAGCGCATGTCGGCCACCAGGTTGTTGTAGCCGAAACTGAAGCCGCGCTCACACACCATGATCTGCCGGTTACCGGTCGAGTGCGCCTTGTCCACCACGTTCTGCATTTCCCAGGGCGAGAGAAACTGGCCCTTCTTGATGTTCACCGGCCGGCCGGCGGCGGCAACCTGCAGGATGAAATTGGTCTGGCGGCACAGGAATGCCGGGGTCTGCAGCACATCCACCACGGCGGCGACTTCCCCGATCGGCGTGTCTTCGTGCACGTCGGTGAGCACCGGCAGCTTGAATAGTTTCTGCACCGACTGCAGTGCCTTGAGTCCGGCCTCGAGCCCCGGTCCGCGAAAACTGCTGCGCGAGGAACGATTGGCCTTGTCGAACGACGCTTTGAAGATAAGAGGCATGCCCAGCGCAGCGGTGATTTCCCTGAGCGTACCGGCGACCTCCTGCACCAGCGCCTCGGATTCGACCACGCACGGACCTGCGATCAGAAACAGCGGCCGGTCGATCCCAACCTCGTAGCCGGCCAGTTTCATGCGCCGGCCGCGGCCGGCAGCTGCGAGCCGCGATAGGCGCGCGCCGCCCGCACGAAGCCGGTGAACAGCGGATGGCCGTCGCGTGGCGTGGAGGTGAACTCCGGGTGGAACTGCGTCGCGACGTACCAGGGATGGGGCGGCAGCTCGATGATCTCGACCAGGCCGTCGCGCGAGAAGCCGGAGAACTTCATTCCGGCGCGTTGATAGGCCTCGAGAAAGTTGTTGTTGAATTCGAAGCGGTGGCGATGGCGCTCGGCAATGGCGTCGCGGCCATATAGTTCACGTGCCAGCGTGCCGGCGTGCAGCACGACCTCCTGTGCTCCCAGGCGCATGGTGCCGCCGAGCTGCGAGCCCTCATCGCGCAGCTGGACGCCGTGGCTGCGGTCCTGCCATTCGGTGATCAGTGCGATCACCGGGTGCGAGGAGGCGCGATTGAATTCGGTGCTGTGAGCGTCCGCCAGCTGCAGCACGTGGCGGCCATACTCGACGATCGCCAGCTGCATTCCCAGGCAGATACCCAGATACGGCACGCCATTCTCGCGCGCGAAGCGCACCGCCTGGATCTTGCCCTCGATGCCGCGCTCGCCGAAGCCGCCGGGCACCAGCACCGCGTCCATGCCGGCCAGGCAGCCGACGCCTTCCTTCTCGATATCGGTGGATTCGATGTAGTGCACCTTGACGCGGGTGCGGGTCTTGAGACCGCCGTGCATCAGGGCTTCATTCAGGGAGATGTACGAATCGCGGATCTGCACGTACTTGCCGACCATTGCGATATCGATCTGGCCGTCGGGATTTACCTTGGCGCTGGCAACCTGGCGCCAGGCGGCGAGGTCCGCCGGCGGCACCTCGAAGCGCAGCTTGTCCACCACGATGTCATCCAGCGCCTGCTCGTGCAGCAGCAGCGGAATGCGGTAGATATCGTCGGCGTCGACCGCCGAGATCACCGCGCGCTCCTCGACGTTGGTGAACAGGGCGATCTTGCGGCGCTGCTCGTCGGGCAGCGTCTCGCGGCAGCGACACAGCAGCACGTCCGGCTGGATACCGATCGAGCGCAACTCCTTGACCGAATGCTGCGTCGGCTTGGTCTTGATCTCGCCCGAGCCGCCGACCACCGGCACCAGCGTCAGATGCATGTACAGCGCCTTGTTGCGCCCCAGTTCGACCCCGAGCTGACGGATCGCCTCAAGAAACGGCAGCGATTCGATATCGCCGACGGTGCCGCCGATCTCCACCATGCAGACGTCGGCATCGCCGGCGCCGAGCATGATGCTGCGCTTGATCTCGTCGGTAATGTGCGGAATAACCTGCACCGTGGCGCCCAGATAATCGCCGCGACGCTCCTTGGCGATCACGCGCTCGTAGATCCGGCCGGTGGTGAAATTGCTGTTACGGCCGGTCGTGGTGCGCACGAAACGCTCGTAGTGACCCAGATCCAGGTCGGTCTCGGTGCCATCGGCGGTGACGAACACCTCGCCGTGCTGGAACGGGCTCATGGTCCCGGGATCGACGTTGATGTACGGGTCGAGCTTGACCATCGCAATCTTCAGGCCGCGAGCCTCGAGAATTGCGCCAAGGGAGGCGGCGGCGATG